>CAVZQE010000007.1:0-71862 GCA_963777325.1 uncultured Alphaproteobacteria bacterium
CACCTGCCCGTCATGCATGATGTAGGCGCGGTCGATGATCTCGAGCGTTTCGCGGACGTTGTGATCGGTGATCAGCACGCCGATGCCGCGATCCTTCAGATGCGAGACGAGGTCGCGGATTTCGCCGACCGCGATCGGATCGATGCCGGCCAGCGGCTCGTCCAGCAGGATGTAACCCGGCTGCGTCGCGAGCGCGCGCGCGATCTCCACCCGCCGCCGCTCTCCGCCCGACAGCGCGAGCGCGGGCGTACGCCGCAGATGCGTGATGCCGAACTCCGCCAGCAATTCGTCGAGCAGCATGGTTCGGCGATCGGGGTCGGATTCGACCACTTCCAGCGCCGCCACGATATTCTGCTCGACATTCAGGCCGCGAAACACGCTCGCCTCCTGCGGCAGGTAGCCGATGCCGAGCCGCGCGCGGCGATACATCGGCAGCGTGGTGATCTCCGCCCCGTCGAGCTTGATCGCGCCGGTATCGGGCCGGACCAGACCGACGATCATGTAGAAAGTCGTGGTCTTGCCGGCGCCGTTCGGGCCGAGCAGGCCGACGGCTTCGCCCCGGCGCACGTTGACCGATACGTTCCGCACCACCGGCCGCTTCTTGTAGGTCTTGCCGACGCCCGTGGCGACCAGGCCGCCCTGACCCGCCAGCACCCGCAACTCCGCATTCGGCCGCATGTCGTTCAAGGCTGCTTTCCCTTCGGCGTCTTCGCCTTGTCCGCTTGCGCGCCGGATTGTGGGCCGCCGGGGGCGTTCGCATCGTTCGGCACCACGAGACCCTGGACCCGGCCGGCGGGGTTGGACAGCAGCGTCGAGACGCCCGTTTTCAAGTTCACCTCGGCCTCCGCGCCATTGAGCTGGTTCTGCCCACGGGTGATCCGCACGTGCCCGCCCAGCCGGGCGAGACCGGTCTCGGGCACATAGACGCCGCGGTCGCCCGTGACCGTCTCCGTCGCCGTCCGGATCGAGACGTGGCCGATCGCGTCCACCTTCTGCAACTTGCCCGACGCCGCCAGCGGATCGCCGGGCTTGCTCTCGGGGCGGGCGGCGGCCGGGACGGGCTGCGCGTTCGTCGCGGCCTGCGACGTGGGCGTCGTGTAGGCGACCAGGGTGTCGGCGGCAATCCGCTTGCCGTCAGTCGTGACGACGACCGCGTCGCCCCGCGCCACCGCCATATGCTTCTGCGCCCAGTATTCCAGCGTGTCCCGGGCGGTCAGCACATCCTGCGGCGTCGTCAGCTTGAGATGCCGGCCGGTCATGACCATCACCGCCTGGTCGAGATCGTAGACGGCGCGATCGCCCTCGGCGTGGTCGGTCGGCGTGTAGATGTTGACGTGGCCCTCGGCTTCGACGCGATAGACCTCGTTGCCGGACGTATCGGCGTCGCCGCCGGTGATGCCGCCGCCGGGGGCCGACGGAGCGGCCGGCGGCGTCGCTGGCTTCGCCCCCGTTCCGGGCGCTCCGGGCTTGCGGCGGTAATAGGCGATCAGCCGGTCGGCGGTGACGGTCACGTTCTCCCGCACCGCCTTGGCGTCGCCCCGGGCGATGACCTTTTTTTCGTTCTGCTGCCAGTCGATGCCGTCGCGCGCGGTGATGTCGATCGGGCCGCCCTTGCTCAGATCGAGCGCCTGGGCCTCGGCCCGTCCAGCGAGGCAGCCGGCCAGCGCCAGCCCGGCCAGGAGACGTCTTGCAAACCCTGTCATTGGCCGTGCGCGTTCATGATGAGATGCGCGGGCCCGGCGAACTGCATCACGGCGCCCTTGTCGGTGGCCGTGAACCCTTGAGCGTCCAGGATGCCGAACGGTCCCTCGACATGCACGGGTTCGTCGTTCGCGGCCGCTCCATCCTTGAGATCGATTGCGGCGCTGCTGGTGCGGAAGGTGGTGCCGTCGTCGCGGTAGAGCACCACGTCGCGCGACAAATCGAGCTGGTTCGCGTGCTGCAGGAACACGCCCCGCTTCGATTGCAGCATCAGCCAGGTGCCGTTCTCCTGGACGACGTCGCCCTTCGGGTCGGTCAGATTGACCCGCTCCGGCCCGGCTTGCTGTGCGACGGAGGCGGTGATCGTGTAGGGACGGCCGCGCTCGTCCACGCCACGGTAGCGGGCATCCACCACCTGAGCGCCGCCCATGTCCTTCCCCAATCCCCTGATCGCGAGGCGGCTCTGGTCGACCGCGCGGTCGAACTCCGGCCAGAGCGCGATCATCGCCAGCAGCGCGAGCGCGCCGGCCGGAAGCAGCCATTTTCCGATCAGCACGGCCATGCGCCTGCGCGCGATGCGCCTCGGCGTCGGCGGTCGCCTGACGCGGGAGGCGGTGGCCGAGACCAGATGCTCGACCGAGCGCCGGGGCCGCTCCACGGGCGCCGCGCTCACCCGAGACCCGCCCGCAGCAGATCGTGGACATGCAGAATGCCGAGCGGCCGTCCGGCGGCGTCCACCACGAACAGGATGGTGATCGGCCGCGCGCCGCTGTTCATCGCGTGCAGCGCCTGCGCCGCCAGGGCGTCCGGCCCGATCGTGCGGGGAGCGGCCGTCATGATGCCGCCGACCGGGCGGCCGAGCAGATCCGGGCCCATCGCGCGGCGCAGGTCGCCGTCGGTCACGATGCCGAGCAGGCGGCCGGTGCCGGGCTCGGTCACGCCAATGCACCCGAACCGCTTCTCGGTCATCGTCAGCAGCGCGCGATGCATGGGCGTGTCCGGCTCGGCGAGCGGCACGGCGTCGCCCGCATGCATCAGGTCGCGTACCCGCCGCAGCCTGGCGCCGAGCCGGCCGCCGGGATGGAACTGGCGGAAGTCGGAGGCGGTGAAGCCGCGCCTGGTCAGCAGCGCCACCGCGAGCGCGTCGCCGAGCGCGATCTGCATCGTCGTGCTCGTGGTCGGCGCGAGGCCCATCGGGCAAGCCTCCGCCGCCGCCGGGACCAGGAGCACGACGTCGGCCGCGGCGGCGAGCGTCGAGGAGGGGCGTGCCGTGATCGCGATCAGCGGCAGGCCGAACCGGCGAGTGTGGTCGACCAGATCGGCGAGTTCGCTCGTCTCCCCGGAATTGGAGAGCGCGAGCACGGCGTCGCCCGCGACCAGCATGCCGAGATCGCCATGCGAGGCCTCGGCCGGATGCACGAAGAGGGAAGGCGTGCCGGTGGAGGCGAGCGTGGCCGCGACCTTGCGCCCGACATGCCCGGACTTGCCCATGCCGGTCACGACCACCCGCCCCGGGATGCCGGCCAGCCGATCCACGGCCTCGGCGAAGCTCCCGTCCAGGGCGGAGGCAAGGGCGCGCAGGCCGGCCGCCTCCGTCGACAGCACCGAGCGGGCAACGTCCAGGTCTCCGCGCACCGTCGCGATGGCCGCCCTCATTCTCCCGTGGTCCCTGTCAGCATCTGTCGGGCGTGTATGTGCGCCAGCGCCGTGCCGGGTCAACCTGTCGGCGGTTGCGGCGTCTGGGCCGACAAGAACCGTGCCAGCCATGCGGGCCGCGCGGTCGTCAGTGGGCGAAGATGTCTGGGTCGTCGTAGCCGAGAAGATCGAGCGTTCCCCGAGTGGGCAGGAACTGAAAGCAGCGTTTCGCCAGGTCCAGCCGCCCCTCGCGCACGAGCAAGGCTTCGAGCTTGCCCCAGAGCTCGTGCAGATAGAGCACATCGGAGGCCGCGTAGGCCATCTGCTCCGCACTCAGGACCGGCGCGCCCCAATCCGAGGATTGTTGCTGCTTCGAGAGTTCGACTCCGAGCAGCTCGCGGCACAGATCCTTTAGGCCATGCCGGTCCGTGAAGGTGCGGACGAGCTTGGACGCGATCTTCGTGCAGCGCGCCGGCGCGACGGTGATGCCGAGCGAGTGCTGCAGCACGGCGACGTCGAACCGCGCGAAGTGGAACAGCTTGGTCGTTCCGGGATCGGCGAGCAGGCGCTTGAGGTTGGGGCAATCGAAGCCGCGCCCGCCGAGCGAGGGCGGCGTCAGCTGCACGAGATGCGCGGTGCGGTCGCCGGCCGAGAGCTGGACGAGGCACAGGCGGTCCCGGTGCGGCCGCAGCCCCATGGTTTCGGTATCGACCGCGACCATCGGGCCGAACCCGACGGTCTCGGGCAGGTCGTCCTGATGCAGATGCAGGGTGGCGCCCGGCATGAACTGGGTGGTGCTCACCGGCGAGGCTCCGTTGCGTGTTGCGGCCGGATGTTGGTGCCCAGGAGAAGACTCGAACTTCCACGACCTTGCGGCCACAGGTACCTGAAACCTGCGCGTCTACCAATTCCGCCACCTGGGCATCGGGTGCGGTCGCGAGCGGCAAGCGGGCCGTTCGGTGGGCGCGCGGTTTAGCGCCCGCTCGCGCGCGCCGTCAACCCGGCTTGAGGCGCCGCGCGGCCGTGCGTATCAAGGCGACACACAAAGGAGCGGAACATGGTCCCCAACGACGCGACCCGGCGCGTGGCAACGGTGTTCGGCGGCTCGGGCTTCCTCGGGCGTTATATCGTGAAAAGGCTGGCGCAGCGCGGCTACGTGGTGCGGGTCGCGGTCCGCGATCCGGAGGCGGCTCTGTTCCTCAAGCCGATGGGCGCGGTCGGGCAGGTGGTGCCGCTCTACGCGGATATCGGCAACGATGCGACGGTCGCGCGCGCCGTCGAGGCGGCCGATGTCGTCGTAAGCCTGGTCGGCATCCTCGCCGAGAACCGCAAGGGCGAGTTCGAGCGCGTCCACGTCGAGGGCGCGGGCCGCATCGCGCAATTCGCGGCGGCGGCGGGAGCGATCAGCCTCGTCCATGTCTCCGCGATCGGCGCCGATCCCGCGAGCGGCAGCCTCTACGGGGCAAGCAAGGGCCGGGGCGAACAGGCCGTCAGCGCCGCCTTCCCGGGCGCGACCATCCTGCGGCCGTCCATCGTGTTCGGCCCGGAAGACAATTTCTTCAACCGCTTCGGCATGATCGCGCAGGTCTCGCCGGTGATGCCGGTGATTGCCGGGGCGACCCGGATGCAGCCCGTCTATGTCGGGGACGTGGCCGACGCGGCGCTTGCGGCGGCGGAAAGACGCGATCTGACCGGGCGCGTCTACGAGCTGGGTGGCCCGCGAGTTTGGACCTTCCGCGAGATCCTCGCCTACATCCTGGAGGTGACGCGCCGCCGCCTGCCGCTCGTCAGCATCCCGCACGCCCTCGCGAGCGTGCAGGCGAGCGTGCTGGAAAAACTGCCTGGCAGGCTGCTGACGCGCGATCAGCTGAAGATGCTGGAACGCGACAACGTCGTGTCCGACGGGATGCCCGGCCTCCCGGAGCTTGGGGTCGTGCCGACGCCGGTCGATCTCGTCGTCCCCGGCTACCTGCGCCGCTTCCGGCCCGGCGGCAAGCGCCAGGACGAGGAACCGCAGATCCCCGCTAGGGCCGGAACGGACCTATCTCGCTGACCTGGGCCTCGCCAGAATTCACATCGGCGTGATAGCTGCTGGTTCACGTCAGCAATGCTGACTTAGCACTGCAAAGGCGGTAGCGGGCTCTCCGCCCTGCCCGTATTGTTCTCTCGTCTACGTGTCTGCGGAGGGGAGGCCCGGGCGCGCCAACCGAGCGGTCTTGGAGGGAAAGTCACATGCCCGAGCGCATGCTGAAATTCGTCAGCGTTCCTCAGCAGCAGCCATCCAAGCGCAGCATCACGGAGCGGCGAACCGATTTCGGCGAGATCTACCGCGAATTCGCCATTGCCGAGGCGCAGGTGCAGTCGAGCCGGTGCAGCCAGTGCGGCGTTCCGTTCTGCTCAATCCATTGCCCCCTGCACAACAACATCCCGGACTGGCTGAAGCTCACCGCCGAGGACCGCCTCGAGGAAGCCTACGAGGTCAGCTCGGCGACCAACACCTTCCCGGAGATCTGCGGCCGGATCTGCCCGCAGGACCGCCTGTGCGAAGGCAATTGCGTCATCGAGAAGGGCTTCGAAAGCGTCACCATCGGCGCGGTCGAGAAATTCATCACCGATACCGCGTTCGAGATGGGCTGGGTGCGCCCGATCCGGCCCCGCATCGAACTCGATCGCTCCGTCGGCATCGTCGGCGCGGGGCCGGCCGGGCTCGCGGCGGCCGAGCAGCTCCGCCAACGCGGCTACCAGGTCTGCGTCTACGACCGCTACGACCGGCCGGGCGGCCTCATGATCTACGGCATTCCGAACTTCAAGCTGGAGAAGGAGATCGTGCTGCGTCGCTGGCGGCAGTATGAAGAGTCAGGCGTGAGACTTCGTGCTCAACGCCGACGTCGGCGGCGCCACCTCGCTCGCCGAGCTGCGCGCCAGGCACGACGCCGTGCTGATCGCGACCGGCGTCTACAAGGCGCGCGACATCGGCGGTCCTGGCTCCGGCCTGTCCGGCATCGTGCCGGCGCTCGACTTCCTGATCGCCTCGAACCGCCAGGGTCTCGGCGAGGACGTGCCGGCGTTCAAGTCCGGCCTGCTGAACGCATCCGGCAAGGATGTCGTGGTGATCGGCGGCGGCGACACCGCCATGGATTGCGTGCGCACCGCCGTCCGCCAGGGCGCGAAGTCGGTCAGGTGCCTCTATCGCCGGGACAAGGCGAACATGCCCGGCTCCATGCGCGAGGTGAAGAACGCCGAGGAGGAAGGGGTCGAGTTCGTCTGGCTGTCGGCGCCGGAAGCGTTTCTCGGCGATGCGGGCGTGACCGGCGTGCGGGCGGTGCGGATGCATCTCGGCCTGCCGGACGCGTCGGGCCGCCAATCGGTCGAGCCGGTCGAGGGCAGCCACTTCATGCTGAAAGCGGATCTCGTCATCAAGGCGCTCGGTTACGATCCCGATGATCTGCCGCGCATGTTCGGCGAGAAGAAGCTTGAGATCAGCCGCTGGGGCACGCTCAAGATCAATCGCCGCACCGCCATGACCTCGCTGCCGGGCGTGTTCGCCGCGGGCGACATCGTGCGCGGCGCGAGCCTCGTCGTCTGGGCGATCCGGGACGGGCGGGACGCGGCGAAATACATCCACCAGTACGTGCAAAGTCAACCGGCCCTCGCGGTCGCGGCGGAGTAGCGAGCATGGACCGTATCACGGACGACGCCCGCGAGTCGGGCGCCGGGTTCCTGGCCGCGTGGGACGCGAATGTCGCGGCGCTGTCCGAGACCTACAGCCCGGCGCAGGAGCACGATGCCTGCGGCGTCGGGCTGGTCGCGGCGATCGACGGCCGCAAGCGCCGCGACGTCGTGGAAGCCGGCATCAGCGCCCTGAAGGCGGTCTGGCACCGGGGCGCGGTGGACGCCGACGGCAAGACCGGCGACGGCGCCGGCATTCATATCGAGATTCCGCAGGATTTCTTTGCCGCCGCGATCGAGCGCGGCGGGGCGAAGCTGATGCCGGGGCCGATCGCGGTCGGTCAGGTGTTCATGCCCAAGACCGATCTCGGCGCCCAGGAGCGCTGCCGCCAGATCGTCGAGACCGAAATCATGTATTTCGGCTACGCGATCTATGGCTGGCGGCAGGTGCCGATCGACGTCCAGTGCATTGGCGAAAAGGCCAACGCGACCCGGCCGGAGATCGAGCAGATCATGATCTGGAACCCGAAGGGGACCAGCGACGATGCGTTCGAGCGCGATCTCTACGTGATCCGCCGCCGCATCGAGAAGCAGGCGATCGCGGCGCAAATCCCCGATCTCTATTTCTGCTCGCTGTCGTCGCGCTCGATCATTTACAAGGGGATGTTCCTCGCCGAGAGCCTGACGGTGTTCTATCCGGATCTGCTCGATCCGCGCTTCGTCTCGCGCTTCGCGATCTACCATCAGCGCTACTCGACCAACACGTTCCCGACCTGGCGGCTGGCGCAGCCCTTCCGCACGCTTGCCCATAACGGCGAGATCAACACGGTCAGCGGCAACATCAACTGGATGAAGAGCCACGAGACCCGGCTTGAAGGCAGCCGGCTCGGCGCGTTCCTCGAAGACGTGAAACCCGTCGTGCAGGCCGGCAACTCCGATACGGCGAGCCTCGACAACGTCTTCGAGCTGCTGGTGCATGCCGGCCGCGACGCGCCGATGGCCAAATCGATGCTCATTCCGGCGAGCATCGGCACCGACGCGACGATGCCGAAGGCGCATCGCGACATGTTCCTCTACTGCAACGCCATCATGGAGCCGTGGGACGGTCCGGCGGCGGTGGCCGCGACCGACGGGCGCTGGGTGATCGCGGGCCTCGACCGGAACGGCCTCAGGCCGCTGCGCTACACGGTGACCAGCACGAACCTGCTCGTCGTCGGCTCCGAGACCGGCATGGTGAAGCTCGACCTCGCCGATATCGTCGAGCGCGGGCGCGTCGGGCCGGGACAGTCCGTCGGCGTCGATCTGCAAGAGGGCAAGTTCTACCGCGACCAGGATATCAAGGACATGCTGGCCGCACGCCGGCCGTTCGGCGCGTGGACGAAACGGATCACCCAGATCGACGGCTTCTTGAAGTCGGACGCCGCCGCGCCGGTTCTGTTCGATCGCGAGGAGGTGCGCCGCCGCCAGCTAGCGGTCGGGTTCACGCTCGAAGATCTCGAAATGATCCTGCAACCGATGGTCGAGGAAGCGCAGGAGCCGACCGGCAGCATGGGCGACGACACGCCCGTTGCCGTGCTCTCGGAGAAGTACCGGGGCCTGCACCACTTCTTCCGCCAGGCCTTCGCGCAGGTGACGAACCCGCCAATCGATAGCCTGCGCGAGACGCGGGTGATGACGCTCAAGACGCGGCTCGGCAATCTCGGCAACATCCTCGACGAAACCTCCGAGCAATGCGACTTGCTGCAGCTCGAAAGCCCGGTGCTCTCGAACGCCGAGTTCCTGGCGATGCGGGCCTATATGGACAGCTCGGTCTTCACCGTCGACTGCACCTTCCCGGTCGCCGACGGAGCGCCCGGGTTGCGCGAGGCGCTCGACCGCGTCCGGCGCGAGGCCGAAGAGGCCGTGCGCGCCGGCTGCACGCATATCGTGCTGACGGACGAGAACCAGGGGCCGGAGCGCGCGCCGGTGCCGATGATCCTCGCGACCGCCGGCGTCCATACGCATCTGACGCGGCAGAGCCTGCGCACCTTCACGAGCCTCAATGTGCGCGCGGCCGAGTGCATGGATGTCCACTATTTCGCCGTCCTGATCGGCGTGGGCGCGACCACGGTGAACGCCTATCTCGCCCAGGAGACGATCGCCGACCGGCATCGCCGCGGGCTGTTCGGTGACGTTGCCCTGAAGGCGGCGGTCGAGAAATACAAAAAGGCGGTCAACAAGGGGCTGCTGAAGGTGATGTCCAAGATGGGCATCTCCGTCATCTCCTCCTATCGCGGCGCCTATGCGTTCGAGGTGATCGGCCTGTCGCGGGCGCTGGTCGCCGAGTTCTTTCCCGGCATGCAGTCGCGCATCTCCGGAATCGGCCTCTCCGGCATCGCGCGCAAGGTTCTGGAGCTGCACGACATCGCCTGGGGGTCGGACGCGGTGACCTTGCCGGTCGGCGGCATCTACAAGCTCCGCCGCCGGGGCGAGACGCACGGCTTCGAGGGGCAGCTGATCCATACCCTGCAATCCGCCGTCGCGACCGACAGCTACGCGACCTATCGCCGCTACGCGGACGCGGTGCGGCGCATGCCGCCCGTGGCGCTGCGCGATCTGCTCGATTTCCGGCTCGACCTCTGCAGGCCGATCTCGGTGGACGAGGTCGAGAGCATCACCGAAATCCGCAAGCGCCTGATCGCGCCCGGCATCTCGCTCGGCGCGCTCAGCCCCGAGGCGCACGAGACGCTGTCGATCGCGATGAACCGCATCGGCGCGCGCTCCGACAGCGGCGAGGGCGGCGAGGACCGCGAACGCTACACGCCGCGCCCGAACGGCGACAACCCGTCATCGGCGATCAAGCAGATCGCGTCGGGCCGGTTCGGCGTCACGGCCGAATACCTGAACAACTGCCGCGAGATCGAGATCAAGGTCGCGCAGGGGGCGAAGCCGGGCGAGGGGGGGCAGTTGCCCGGCTTCAAGGTTTCGGCGCTGATCGCCAGGCTCCGGCATTCAACGCCGGGCGTCATGCTCATCAGCCCGCCGCCGCACCACGACATCTACTCAATCGAGGATCTGGCGCAGCTCATCTACGACCTGAAGCAGATCAATCCGGACGCGACGGTCTGCGTCAAGCTCGTCGCGCGCTCCGGCATCGGCACGATCGCGGCGGGCGTCGCCAAGGCAAAGGCGGACGCGATCCTGGTCTCGGGCCATGTCGGCGGCACGGGCGCGAGCCCGCAAAGCTCGATCAAATACGCCGGCCTGCCGTGGGAGATGGGGCTGTCGGAGGCGCATCAGGTGCTGATGCTGAACCGCTTGCGCCACCGGGTAACATTGCGCACCGATGGCGGCCTCAAGACCGGGCGGGACGTGGTAATCGCGGCCATGCTCGGCGCGGAAGAGTTCGGCATCGGCACGACCAGCCTGATCGCCATGGGCTGCATCATGGTGCGGCAATGCCACTCCAATACCTGCCCGGTCGGCGTATGCACCCAGGACGAGAGGCTGCGCGAAAAATTCGAGGGTACGCCCGAGAAGGTCATCAATCTCTTCTCTTTCATCGCGGAAGACGTGCGTGGCATTCTGGCTTCGCTCGGCGTGCGCACGCTGGCCGAGGTGATCGGCCGAACGGACCTCTTGCAGCAGGTCAGCCGGGGATCGGAGATCCTGGACGACCTCGATCTCAATCCGCTGCTCGCCCAGGCTGATCCCGGACCGCATGCGCGCTACTGCACGCTCACGGGCCGCAACGAGGTGCCCGAGACGCTGGACGCGCAGATGATCGAGGATGCCGGCCCGCTGTTCGAGCGGGGCGAGAAGATGCAACTCCAGTACACGATCCGGAACACGCATCGCGCCATCGGCACCAAGATCTCGTCCAGGATCACCCGCAAGTTCGGCATGACGGGTCTCGCCCCCGCGCATCTCACGGTGCGCCTCCGGGGGTCGGCCGGGCAGTCGCTCGGAGCCTTCGCGGTGCAGGGCCTCAAGCTCGAGGTCATGGGGGACGCGAACGACTATGTCGCCAAGGGGCTGTCCGGCGCGATGGTCGTCGTGCGTCCGCCGCCCTCGTCGGGGCTTGCCAGCAACGAGAACACGATCATCGGCAATACCTGCCTCTACGGCGCGACGGCGGGGACGCTGTTCGCGGCGGGGCAGGCGGGCGAGCGGTTCGCGGTCCGCAACTCGGGCGGCGTCGCGGTGGTCGAGGGCTGCGGCTCGAACGGCTGCGAGTACATGACCGGTGGCACGGTGGTCATCCTCGGCCAGATCGGCGACAATTTCGGCGCGGGCTTCACCGGCGGCGTGGCCTTCGTGTACGACCCGGACAATCTGTTCGCGCTCCGGGTCAATCCCGATACGCTGCTCTGGCAGCGCGTGGCGTCCTCGGTACTGGGAGCAGACGCTGAAGGATTTGGTGACGGCGCACGTGACGGAGACGTCGAGCCGCTACGCCGCGCGCCTGCTGCACGAGTGGGAGCGGACCCTGCCGCACTTCTGGCAGGTCGTGCCGCGCGATTACGTCAAATACCTCCCGATGCCTCTCGACGAGGCTCCCAGCAGGGCTCTCCGGGCCTGATCCTCGCGGCCGCTCGCGCCTCTCCGCACACGGGAGGCGCAAGACGCGTGCTTCCGCTTCTCCGGAGGGGTGCAACTCGTCTGCCGATGCTATAGACCGCGCCGATGCGCTATCTCTACCACCTGCCGCTCTCCCCGTACGCCCGCAAGGTTCGCCTCGTTCTCTCGGAAAAGCGCCTGCCGTTCGAGCTGCGGCTCGAGAAGGTATGGGAACGGCGTCCCGAGTATCTGGAGCTGAACCCGGCCGGAACGGTGCCGACTCTGGTCGAGGAGAGCGGGCTGGTCGTGCCCGATTCGGGCGTGATTTGCGAATACCTGGAAGAAGCCTACCCGGACATCTCGCTGCTTGGCCGCACGCACGCCGAGCGGGTCGAGACGCGGCGGCTGGTCACCTGGTTCGATTGCAAGTTCTCCCACGAAGTCACGCGCAACCTGGTCGGCGAGAAGTTCATGAAGCGGCTGCTCGGCCGCGGCGAGCCGAACGCCGCGGCGCTCCGGGTCGGCTACGCCGCGATCAAGGATCACCTGCACTATATCGGCTGGCTCGCCGAGACGCGGCAGTGGCTGGCGGGCGCGCATCTCTCGCTTGCCGACTTCGCCGCCGCCGCGCATCTCTCGAGCCTCGATTTCGCGGGCGACGTGGATTGGACCGTCTCGCCGCCCGCGCGGGAGTGGTATGCCCGCATGAAGTCGCGGCCGTGCTTTCGCGGCGTGCTGGCCGATCGCATCCCCGGCGTCACGCCCCCCGAGCACTACGCGGATCTCGATTTCTGAGCGCCGGACGCGGTCTCCCGCTGCGCTGCGGCTGCATTGACGGGGGCGGGGCGTCCGCCTATAAGCCGCCGCCTGCGGACGAATGGCGGACAGCGCTTGCCCATGCCGCGCGTTCAGCCTGCACGCGGTACCGACCCGCGATCATGTTCATCGGAGAGAAGCCGTGAAGCGCACCTATCAGCCGTCCAAGCTCGTCCGCAAGCGCCGGCACGGTTTCCGCGCGCGCATGGCGACGGTCGGCGGCCGCAAGGTGCTGGCCAACCGCCGCGCGAAGGGCCGCAAGCGCCTGTCGGCCTGAGCACGGCGACGGATCGGCAGCATGGTGGAACCCGCGCCGCAGCGCCTGAAGCGCCGGGCGGAATTTCTGCGGGTCGCGTCGGGGGGCCGTCGCGCGCCCATGCCCGGTCTGGTTCTCCAGGCTCTGTTCCGGGGCGACGACACGCCAGCCCGGCTCGGCTTCACGGTGACCAAGAAGGTCGGCAACGCGGTCGTGCGCAACCGTACCCGCCGGCGCTTGCGCGAGGCCGCGCGGCTCGTGCTCCGGGAGGAGCCCCCGCGCGGGGTCGATCTTGTGCTGATCGGGCGGGACGGCACGCGCCGCCGGCCTTTCGCGGCGTTGATGGGCGACCTGCGGCGAGCGCTCGCCAAGATCGGGCGGTCGTGAGCCCGGCCGCCGCGCTGGCCGTGGGGGCGGTTCGCGCCTACCAGTGGACCCTGGGGCCGATGCTCGGCGGTCAGTGCCGGTTCTATCCGAGTTGCAGCGCCTACGCGATCGAAGCCTTGCGTCTGCATGGCGCGGGTCGCGGCTCGGTGCTCGCAGCGGGGCGGGTGTTGCGCTGCAATCCGTGGTGCGAGGGCGGCGTCGATCTGGTGCCGGACGTAGGCAGTCGATCGGCCGGGTAGGCCAGACGGGGTATTGATGGACCAAAGACGGCTGTTTCTCGCGATCGCGATCTCGCTCGCGATCCTTCTCGGCTTTCAGTTCCTGGTGAAGCCGCATCTGCCGCAGCAAGCGGTCCAGCACACGGCGGCGACGCAACCGGAAGCCAAGCGGGCCACCGCGACGCCGCTCGAGGGCGCGCCCGGGCAAGGCGTCGCGCCCGTGCGGCAGGCGCCCGTGCCGAAGGAGGTGCCGCGCCTCCGGATCGCGGCCCCAAAGGTGCAGGGCTCGATCAGCCTGCTCGGGGCGCGCATCGACGATCTCGTGCTGGTGGACTATCGCGAGACGCTCGCGCCCAACTCGCCGCTGGTGCGGCTGCTGGAGCCGCGCTCGGAGGCGAAGCCCTACTACGTGCAGTACGGCTGGTCCGCCTCCGACCCGAAGATCCGCGTGCCGGACAACGACACGGTCTGGACGGCATCGGCCGACACGCTCGGCGCGGGCAAGCCCGTCACGCTCACCTGGAACAACGACGCCGGCCTCACCTTCGAACTGCTGCTCTCGATCGACGACGACTACATGTTCGCGGTCGAGCAGCGGGTGCGGAACGACACTGGCGCCCCCGTCAGCCTCACCCCCTGGGCGCGTATCCGCCGCGACTACAAGCCCGAGGTGTCGGGCTACTACATCCTGTTCGAGGGCCTGCTCGGCGTCGTGGACGGCACCTTGCAGGAAACGACCTACGCCAAGGCGGCGAGCGAAGGCGAAAAGCGCAACGGCCTCGCCTTCGACGCCACGGGCACGGGCGGCTGGGCCGGCATCACGGATAAGTACTGGCTCACCAGCCTGATCCCGGATCAGGCGGTCACCTCCACGGTCGAGTTCCGCCATATCGAGGACGCGGCGCCCGACGCCGCCGGCAACCGCGACCACTACCAGGTCGACTACGCGGCGCATGAGCCGCAGGCGGTGCCGGCCGGGTCGTCGGCGAGCATGACCTCGCACCTGTTCGCGGGCGCCAAGGTGGTGAGCCTGCTCGACCAGTACGAGCGGCAGTACCACATCCCGAATTTCGACAAGGCCGTCGATTTCGGCTGGTTCTACTTTCTCACCAAGCCGATCTTCTACGCGCTCGACTGGCTGAACGCAGTGCTCGGCAATTTCGGCTTGGCCATCATGGCGTTCACGGTGTTCGTCAAGCTGCTGTTCTTTCCGCTCGCCAACTACTCCTACCGCTCGATGAGCCGCATGAAGCTGCTCGGGCCAAAGATGCAGAGCCTGCGCGAGAAGTACAAGGATGATCCGCAGCGCGTCCAACAGGAGATGATGGGGCTGTACAAGGCCGAAAAGATCAATCCGGCCAGCGGCTGCCTGCCGATGCTCGTGCAGATCCCGGTGTTCTTCTCGCTGTACAAGGTGATCTTCGTCACGATCGAGATGCGGCAGGCGCCGTTCTTCGGCTGGATTCACGATCTCTCGCAAATTGATCCGACCAACGTGTTCAACCTGTTCGGGCTGCTCCCGTTCGATCCGACAGTCATCTCTCCGATGCTGCATCTCGGCGTGTGGCCGCTCATCATGGGCTGCACCATGTTCTTTCAGCAGAAGCTCAACCCGCCGCCGCCCGATCCCATGCAGGCCAAGCTGTTTCAGTTCATGCCGGTGATCTTCACTTTCATGCTGGCGCGCTTCCCGGCCGGGCTCGTCATCTACTGGAGCTGGAACAACACGCTCTCGATCATCCAGCAGTGGCTGATCCAGCGGCGGACCAAGCTGCCGCGGCCGAACCTGGCAAGGACGTGACGGAGGACGAACAGGCGTCCGCCCTCGAAGCGGGGCGGAAGCTGTTCGCCTCGGGCTGTGTGTTCTTCTTCGGCGCGCAGAGCATCGACCAGGTTCCGCCCACCGGAACGCCGGAGATCGCGTTCGCGGGCCGCTCCAATGTCGGCAAGTCCTCGCTGGTCAACGCGCTGACCGGGCGGCGTTCGCTGGCGCGGTCCTCGGGCCAGCCGGGCCGGACCCGCCAGCTCAACTTCTTCGATCTCGGCGAGGGACGCCTCACGCTCGTCGATATGCCGGGCTACGGCTACGCCCAGGCGCCGAAATCGGTGAAGGCCGACTGGCAGGGCATGATGTTCGGGTACCTGCGCGGCCGCCCGACCTTGCGCCGGGTGGTGCTGCTCCTCGACTCGCGGATCGAGGTCAAGGCCGCCGACCGGGCAGCGATGGAGTTGCTGGACCAGGCGGCCGTCACCTTCCAGCTCGTGCTGACCAAGGCGGACGGCGTCACCGCGGCCGAGCTGGCGGCGAAGCAGGCGGAGGTGGAGGCGCTTGCCCGCGCGCACCCGGCCGCCTATCCGGAGGTGATCGCGACCAGCGCCGAAACCGGTCTCGGCATCGCCGAACTGCGCGCAACGGTGGCGGCGCTGGCCCGGCCTTGACGTCTCAACCCAACCCTCCCCGAGCGGGACGGACCAGACCCAAAGGGGCGCCAGCCATGTCACAGACCCGGATGCCGCCGCATATCGAGGCCGCGGCGGAACAGGCGCGCACGCTTGCCCACGCATTGCCGTTCATGCGCCGCTACGCGGGCGCGACCATCGTCGTGAAGTATGGCGGCCACGCGATGGGCGAGGAGAAGCTGGCGGCGCGGTTCGGCGCGGACATCGCGCTGCTCAAGCAGGTCGGCATGAACCCCGTCGTCGTGCATGGCGGCGGCCCGCAGATCAACGCGATGCTGAAGCGGCTTGGCATCAAGTCGAGCTTCGTCGAGGGCTTGCGCGTCACCGACGAACAGATGGTGGAAGTCGTCGAGATGGTTCTCGCCGGCACCGTCAACAAGCACGTGGCGGGGCTCATCAACCGCGCGGGGGCGCTCGCGGTCGGCATCTGCGGCAAGGATGGCGGCCTGATCCGCGCCCGCAAGCTGACGCGCAGCGTGCGCGATCCGGAGAGCCACATCGAACGCGAGCTGGATTTGGGCTTCGTCGGCGAGCCCGAGCACATCGACGTGCGCGTCATCCACGCGCTCACGGGGGCGGGGCTGATCCCGGTGATCGCGCCCGTCGGCGTGGGCGCGGACGGACAGACCTACAACATCAACGCGGACACGGTGGCCGGCGCGATTGCCGGCGCGCTCGGCGCGACAAGGCTGCTAATGCTGACCGACGTCGAGGGCGTGCTCGACACGGACAAGAAGCTGATCCCGATCATGACCGTCGCGGATGTCGAGCGCGGCATCGCGGAGGGCGTGATCAGGGACGGGATGATCCCGAAAGTCGAAACCTGCGTCGCCGCCGTGCAGGGCGGGGTCAAGGGCGCGGTGATCCTCGACGGCCGGCTCACCCATGCCTGCCTGCTCGAGCTCTTCACCGAGCACGGCATCGGCACGCTGATCCGCGCCTGATGCGAACTGCCCCCAACGTGGCCGGTCACGCCGGACAGTCGCGGCGGGCTTCCGGCACGGTGAACGCCTCGCGGAAGCGACGGAGCGCCAGTTCGTCGTCGGCCGAGGGCCAGGCTTCGAGGCCGACCGTGCCGGTGTAGCCGAGTGCCTTGAGCGCACGGGCAATCGCCGGATAGTTGATCTCCCCGGTCCCCGGCTCGCAGCGGCCGGGCACGTCGGCGACCTGAACCTCGCCGATGAAGGGCGCCGCCCGCCGCAGCAGCGCGATCAGGTTCCCCTCGCCGATCTGCGCGTGATAGAGATCGAGCATCAGCCGCAGTTCCGGCCGGTCCACGGCCTTGACCAGAGCGAGGGTGTCCTCGGCTTTCGCGAACGGCACGCCCGGGTGATCGACCGCCGTGTTGAGGTTCTCGATCACGAAGGTCACGCCGTGCCGCCTGCCGAGATCCGCGATGCGGGTCAGCGTGCGCTGCGCGCGCATCCACATGTCTCCAGTCACGCGGGGGGCGGCCCTGACCGGCAGACCCCGTTCGTCCAGTCCGGTTCCGTGCAGGTTCAGGTGCGGGATGCCGAGCGTGTGCGCGACCGGAATGGACAGCGCGGCCGTGCGCAGGAGGTCGTCGGCGCCCTCGTCGTCGGCCAGCGTGCCGGTGATGTAGCCCGTCATGGACGAGAAGGTGGCGCCCGTCGCTTTGAGGGCGGCGAGGTCATGGCGGGTCCAGTCCCAGATCTCGACCTGAAAGCCCAGCGCGTCGATGCGCCTGACCCGCTCGGCCATCGGCAGGTCGCGGAACACCATCTCGGCGCAGACCGCGAGAGTGAAGGGGGCGGTTTCGGACATGATCCATCTCCGGGGTGCGCGCGAACGGCTCCGGGTGACCGGCAGCGGTAGGACATTGTCGCACGCTTTGGGCACGCCAGGGCGTAGCTCGTCACGGAGCTGCCGTTCCACCGGAGGGGACCGCGCGGCGAACCGCGTCTGGCCGCTCGCGTTTCACCCCCGAGGCCGATCCCGGCCTTTGGAGGCGTGCATGGCAAACAGTTCGACCAGGACGACAGGCAACGACCCTGTCGAGGGCGTCGATCCCGGCGGTACCCGGCCAACCCGTCCAGGACATCCCGGCAAGGACGGCGCCCCGGCGACGGAGCAGAAGGTCGAGAGCGGCGACCGCAACCCGCGCACGAGCGAGACGGACGGCCCGACCGCGCCGCGTCCGTGACCTTGACCGACCGGCGGTAAGCGTCCGTTCTGTTGCCCCCTGATGCACAGCCCTTAACGGAGAGTTAGAGCAGTCACGTCAGTTGTAAATTGCCAGTGTAGACGGACACACCGGTGGGTTGCGAGGATCAGGGGCGGCAGGAGCGCGGGTGGTTCGGCCACGGCCACCGCTCCGGGGACGCCGAAGGACGCACTGGGCGGCGGCGCCTCGGCGCGGGCGATGTCGCCAGGCTTATTCGGGCGGCCGCTCAAGGCGTCATCGGCTCGTTGCCGCCGTCCTGCGGGCGCGGGCGGAAGCGCAGTGCGCGGCAGGCCATCTGGCGCGCTTAAACCGAGGCGATGACCGCCTGGAGCAACGGCACCCGGCTTCCGATACCCAGGTGGCGAACAGCCATGCGTGCGTCGTTTTCGGGAGGCTACATGTCCTCCAGTTCTCGGCCGCGTGTCTCTCGGACGGCGCGCCAGACGAAAATGAGGGACAAGAAGGCCATCGCCGCGTAGATGCCATAGGCGAACCCCAGGCCCGCGGAAGCAAGTAGGGGAAAAGTCTGCGAGACGATGAAGTTCGCGATCCATTGGGCCGCTGCCGCGACCGCGAGCGCGTAAGCGCGGATACGGTTGTTGAACATCTCTCCAAGCAACACCCACACGACCGGTCCCCAGCTCATGCCGAAGAAGACGACGTAGAGATTGGCCGCGAGAACCGCGACCGTGCCGGCGGTGGAGCTGAGAACCGGCATGGCGGCGGCGGCGCCGGTGGCTTCGGTCGGGGCGGTGCCGAAAATATAGGCCATCGTGCCCAGGGTCGCCGCCATGCCGATCGAGCCGATGAGAAGCAGCGGCTTGCGTCCGATGCGGTCGACCAGGACGATCGCGATGATCGTGGTGACGATGTTCGTGACCGACGTAATGACGGTGATCGCCAGCGAGTTGGCCTCGGTGAAGCCGACAGCCTGCCACAGCACCGACGAGTAGTAGAAAATCACGTTGATCCCGACGAACTGCTGGAACACCGAAAGCAGGATGCCGACCCAGACGATCGGCAGCAGGCCCAGCGCCGGCCCGCGCAGATCGCTGAGCGACTGCTTGGTTTCCCGCTGCATCGTCTGGTGGATCTCGGCGACCTTGACTTCGGGCGGCGGTCTGCGGCTGACGTAGTGGCCGAGTATGTGGGCGGCCTCGGCAAAGCGGTGCTTAGCGACCAGGTAGCGCGGTGATTCCGGGATCATCCCCGCCAGCACGCCGTAGGCGAGGGCGGGCACCGCTTCGGAGATGAACATCCATCGCCATGCATTGAGCCCGAACCACAAGGGATGGCTCGCCCCGCCGGCTGTCGTCGCGAGCGCGTAATCCACCAGCAGCGCCGCGAATATCCCGACGACGATCGCCATCTGCTGCAAGGAGCCGAGCTGGCCGCGCAGGCGGGCAGGAGAGATCTCGGCGATATAGGCCGGGGCGATAACGCTCGCGGCGCCGACGGCGAGGCCGCCCACGATCCGGAAGAAGGTCAGGGACCAGATGTCCCAGGGCAGCCCGGCTCCGATGCCGCTGATGAAGAAGAGCACGGCGGCCACCTGCATGACCACGATACGCCCGTACCGGTCCGCGATCGGCCCGGCGAACCAGGCGCCGACGGCGGACCCCAGAAGGGCGCTCGCCACGGAGAACCCGAGCAGCCCGGCGCCGACCTTGGACCATTCCTGAATGGCGCTGACCGCGCCATTGATGACGGCCGTATCGTATCCGAAGAGAAATCCGCCCAGGGCGGCGGTCGCCGCCACCAAGACGATGCGTCCGACCGGGGGCGCGTGCCCATGAGCGCCGGGGGAGTCGAAGTCGCCGCCTGTTGCCTGGCCGCTCATTCTGCTGTTCCTCCCGACGGCGAACGCGTTCTCGCTGGCTCTCCGGATATCTCACGCGAACCGCTGGAACTTACGCCGGGCGGCACGTGCTTGAAACAAGAGCGTACGCGATAATCACCATCGGTTGCAACCGGCGTCTCGGAAAGCTCCCGGACGCCGCTCCGGACTGGCGGCGGCGGATCGCGAAGCAGGAGCCGGACCCGGCCGGAAGAGCCGCGATCAGCGTCCGGGTGAGGGAATGAGCGGATAGGGAAGTCGGCGCCGGTCGCGGCGGCATCGGCCTGTCGGTCGCCCGCAACATCCTGGGCGCCCACGGCGGCGTGACCTTGGCCGACCGGGTGATGGGCGGCGTGCGGGCGTCCGTTCTGTTGCCGGTTTGATGCACAGCCTTCGATGGAGCGAAGGAGCGATCACGTTAGTTTGGCAACTACTGCAAACGGAGACGCCGGGAGGTTGGGAGGATCAGGGGCGGCAGCAGCGCGGGTGCTTCGACCACGGCACGGCTCCGGAGACACAGAAGGACTCACCAGGCGGCGGCGCCTCGTGGCCGTCACTGCGGGCGCGTGCGGAAGCGCAGTGCGTGGCAGGCAATCTGACTGGGCGTTGGCCGCCTGGAGCCGCGCCAGCCAGCTTCCGCCGGCCGAGTTCGCCGAGCGCTTACAATAGCGCGCTCGAAAGGGGCAGGCGGGCCTGCCCGCCACGACTTCTGATTTCATCACCTCCGACCTGCAATGGCGGCAGCAGGAGTGTTCGTGACCCGCGCGCAGGTCAGCGCCCGGGGCAGCGAATGAGCGGGTAGGGAAAGTCGGCGCAGTGCGGGAAGGTGATCTCGTTGTCCGTCTTGCGCTCGACATGCAGGACGTCGGGTCCGTCCGCGCAGCCGAAGCCTTGCGCGCTCGGGCCATCCCCGAGCCCGAGCGGTCCGGAGGGCGCGGGCATGGCTTGGGCGAAGCGGAATTCGGCCCCGTTCGGCCCGGTGCGCGCGCTTTCGATCACCCGCTGGGCGTATAGCTCCGAGGTCAGCGTCGCCCGGAGTACGACATCGCGCGTGAAGATCACGACGGGTTGCGACAGGCAGGCCTGCGCCGAGACCCCGGAGGGAGTCGGGAAGATGCCGCCCGTCCAGGTGCCGAACAGCCACGCATGCGGCGGCTGCGGCGGCTGCGACGGAGTGGGCGGCGGAGCGGCCAGGACGCTCGCCGGCAGGGCGGCCAGGGCCAGGAGGGCCGCTGCAAGCGGAAGGGTCTTGGTGCGCTTCATCCTGATCCTCGCTGCCCGTTCACGACGGCGCGGACCATAGCGGCCCGGCGCCGATGCTCAACGGACAATTATTGTATCCGGCGTTTCATGCGTGGCAGAAACCGCCCCGGGCCAGCCGCCCGCAAGGAGCCTCCATGCTGCGCCGCCTCTACGACCGCGTTCTCGCTTTGGCCGCGAGCCCGCGCGCCGCCTGGTGGTTGGCGGCGATCAGCTTCGCCGAGAGCAGCTTCTTTCCGGTACCGCCGGACGCGCTGCTGATCCCGATGGTGCTGGCGCGGCCGCAGCGGGCGTGGCGCCTCGCGGCGATCTGCACGCTTGCGAGCGTCGCCGGGGGCCTGCTCGGCTACACGATCGGTCATGCCCTGTTCGAGCAGCTGGCCGGGCCGCTGATACGCCTCTACGGCTACGGGCCGCGCTTCGAGGCGTTCAAGGCGCTGTATGCCGAGTACGGGGTCTGGGTCATTCTCATCAAGGGACTGACGCCGATCCCGTTCAAGATCGTGACCATCGCCTCGGGCGCGGCCGGCTACAGCCTGCCCGCCTTCATCGTCGCCTGCGCAATCACGCGCGGCGCGCGGTTCTTCCTGGTCGCGGCTCTGCTGCGACGGTTTGGCACGCCGGTCCGCGACTTCATCGAACGGCGGCTGACGCTCATCACCAGCGCCGCGGCCGCCGGCGTGGTCGGCGGGTTTCTGGTGCTGCGCTTCCTGTAGCGCCGCCGTCAGATCGTGTAGTTGAACCGCTCGTAGGAGAGTTCGTCGAGGATCTGGTCCATGCTGCGGGCCGGCTCGTCGGGCGTCTTGCCCCGCACCGGCCGGGCGGGCACGCCCGCCACCGTGGTGTGCGCGGGCACCGCGGCGAGCACGACCGATCCGGCCGCGACGCGGGCGTTTTCGCCGATCTCGATGTTGCCCAGGATCTTGGCACCCGCGCCGATCATCGCCCCCCGGCGGATCTTCGGGTGGCGCTCTCCGCACTCCTTGCCCGTGCCCCCAAGCGTCACGTCCTGCAGCAGCGAGACGTTGTCCTCGATGACGGCGGTCGCGCCGACAACGAGACCGGTCGCATGGTCGAGGAAGATGCCGCGGCCGATGCGGGCGGCCGGGTGAATGTCCGTCTGGAACACCTCCGAGCAGCGGCTTTGCAAGTAGAGGGCGAAATCCCGCTCGCCCGTCCCCCACAGCCAATGCGTCAGCCGATGCGCCTGGATGGCGTGGAAGCCCTTGAAATAGAGAAAGGGCTCGATCAGCCGGTCGCAGGCCGGGTCGCGCTCGAACACGGCCATGATGTCGGCCTTCAGCCCGTCCGCGATGTCGGGCAACTCGCGCGCCGCGCGGTGGAAGGCCTGAAGGATGAGCGACTGCGAGATGACGTCGTTCTTCAGCCGGCCGGCAATGCGATGGAACATCGCCGCCTCGAAACTCGGCTGGTTGATGATCGAATCAAGGAACAGCGGTGCCAGCATCGGCGCGGCGGCATAGGCCTCCTCGGCCTCCCGGCGCAGCCGGCGCCACAGCTCGTCCGATCCCGCGTCCTGGCGGTCGGGCGACACCACGGAAAGATGGCTCAGTCTGGAACGAAGCACAGGCGCGTCTCCCCGCAGCGGCGAAATGGTAAATGCGCCGCAAACGGCCCGGTTCAATATGCGGGCGGCCGATGGCGGCCGTGCAGGTCGCGCCCGAGGGCGAGAGAGCGGGCAAACCGGCGCGCGGGGCCGCTCGTTCAGGCCGGGAACGGGGAGGGGAGCCTGTCATGAGCGCCATGCTGATCGCGTCGTCGCCGGTCGAGATCGAGGCCCGCGCGGACCAGGCCGCCCTGGCCGCCGACGCCCGCGCGGCGGCGCTGCGTCTGTTTCACGACCTGACCAGCCACCTCGAGCTCACCCCGCCGGTTCTGGACGCCGAGGGCGGTGAGGACTGGCCGCGCCAGCGCTTCTATTTCGGCCGGGCGGACGGCGAAATCCGGCATCTGCTCGCGGCCCTGCGGACCGGCCCGCAGACTTCCGAAGTGGCGCCGGGCGGTAATCGGGCAGACGACGCCGCGCGCACGCTGTTCATTGTGGGAGACGACGACGACTTCGCGGGCGTGCTCGTCGCCTGCGCCGACCCCGCGCAGATGCGGGACATCGCCACCGGGCTGGAACGCGCGCCCTGACCACGCCCCTCGCCCGATCCGATCCGACCGACAGCAAACGCACGATCGGGATGGGTGGCTGCCGATCCGGCACGCTGTCGATCACCGCCCCTGTCCGGATTTGAGCACGTTGATCTTGCCGCTCGGCTCCAGCACGATCAGGCGGGTATCGGCGACGCTCTCGACGCCCGACTGGCGCAGCGCTTCGTTCAGGTCGTATTCGCTGACCGCGTCGCGCAGCATCGCGTCACGGAGCGCCTCGCCGTCGCGCGCCAGGTGGACCGGCGAGCCCTCGACGACGCTGGACACCCAACGCACGCGCGAGGCGAGTTGAGCCAGAATCCAGTGCAGCGTCATCAGCAGGGTCGTCGCTGCCAAGGTGCCGACCAGGGCTGCACTGCCGGTCAAGGCGCGGCTCAGGTTGGAGCCGACGATCACCGAGACGATGATGTCGAGGGCCGACCACTTGCCGAACACGCGCCGCCCGGCGATCCGGACGACGGCGAGGCCGTACGCGAAGATCAACACGGCCCGCGCGCATTCCTGCCACCAGATGATCGGACCGGACGAACCGAAGATGTCGGCGAAGGTCATCTGATCCGTCACCTCTCGTCGCTGCGGGAGGCGAGGGCGCGGGCGATCTCTTCCAGCGCCGCCGGATCCTCGATCGTCGGCGGCACCGGCGGCGTTTCCCCGTCGGCGAGGCGGCGGATGCTCGCCCGCAGGATCTTGCCCGACCGCGTTTTCGGCAGTCGCGCGACTACCCGCGCCTCGCGGAACGCGGCAATTGGGCCGATCCGCGCGCGCACCAAGGCCACCAGCTCCGCCGCGACTTCGCTCTCGGGGCGCGCGACCCCCGCCTTCAGCACCACGAGGCCGACCGGCGCCTGGCCCTTGAGCGGGTCGGCGGCGCCCACCACCGCGCATTCCGCGACGTCCGGGTGCGAGGCGAGCACCTCCTCCATCGCCCCGGTCGAGAGGCGGTGGCCGGCGACGTTGATGACGTCGTCCGTGCGGCCCATCACGGACACGTCGCCGCTCGCCGCGATGATCCCGGCGTCGCCCGAGCGATACCAGCCGGGGAAGTCCGTGAGATAAGCGGCGCGATAGCCGTCGTCGTTTTGCCACAAGGTCGGGGCGCAGCCGGGCGGCAGCGGCAGCCGCACGCAGAGATTGGCGGTCTCGCCCTCCGGCACGCGCGCGCCTGACTCGTCGAGAGCGGCAAGATCGTAGCCGGGGCAGGGACGCCCGCCCGATCCGGGGTTCCGCGGGAACAGCCCGAGGCCGCGGAAGCCGGCGGTGATCGCCCAGCCGGTCTCCGTCTGCCACCAGTGATCGATCACGGGCTTCTGCAAGCGCTCGGCCGCCCAGAGCGCCGTCGGCGGGTCGCAGCGCTCGCCGGCGAGGAACAGCGCCTCGAGCCGGGAGAGGTCGTGCCGCGCCAGGTGGGCGCCATCCGGGTCCTGCTGCTTGATCGCCCGCAGCGCGGTCGGCGCGGTGAACAGCACCTGCGCGCCGTGCTCGGAAGCGACCCGCCAGAACGCGCCGGGATCGGGCGTGCCGACCGGCTTGCCCTCGTACATGACGGTCGTGCAGCCGCGCAGCAGCGGCCCGTAGACGATGTAGCTGTGACCGACCACCCAGCCGACATCGGAAGCGGTCCACATGACGTCGCCCGCGTCGAGGCCGTATACCATCTTGATCGAGTTGTGCAGCGCGACCGCGTGGCCGCCATTGTCGCGCACCACGCCCTTCGGCTTCCCGGTCGTGCCGGACGTGTAGAGGATGTAGAGCGGGTCGGTCGCCAGGACCGGCACCGGCTCGTGCGGCGCGGCCCGGTCCAGGCTCTCCGCGAAATCGTGGTCGCGGCCCGGCGTCAGCTCCGCCCGCAGGGCCGGGCGTTGCAGGACGAGGCAGGCGCTCGGCTTGTGCGGCGAGAGCGCGATCGCCGCGTCGAGCAGCGGCTTGTAGGCGACGACCCGCCCGGGCTCCAGGCCGCAGGAGGCGGAGACGATCAGCACCGGCTCTGCGCCCTCGATCCGGGCCGCGAGTTCGGCCGCCGCGAAGCCGCCGAACACGACCGAGTGGATCGCGCCCAGGCGCGCGCAGGCGAGCATCGCCATCGCCGCTTCCGGCACCATCGGCATGTAGATCACGACGCGGTCGCCGCGCTTCACGCCGAGCGCCGCGAGCGCCCCGGCCAGCCGCGCCACGCGATCGAGCAGGGCGGCGTAGGTGAAGGTCTCGCGGCGCGCCTCCATGGCGCTGTCCCAGATCAGGGCGGCCTGCCCGCCGCGCCCGGCGGCGACGTGCCGGTCGAGGCAATTGGCGCAGGTATTCAGTTCGCCGCCGGGAAACCAGCGCCCGAACGGGCCGGAGCCGGGGTCGAACGGCCGGTCCCACCGCCGCGTCCACGCGATGCCGGCGGCGGCCTGCTCCCACCACCCCTCGGGGTCGCGCCGCCATGCATCATAGACCCGGCCGTATTCCGTCTCGGTCGGCATCGCGTCGCTCTCCCCGGAGTGGCGTCTTTCGCCGGATCTGGCACACGGGCGGCCCGGGAGCGCAAGGCCGCTAACGCGGCGCCGGCCCCGCTTCGAGGGAAGCGAGGTTCTGCCGCGCGAGAGCGGCGGCCGGCGCTTCGGGCGCGAGCGCGATCGTCCGCTCCCAGTCGGTGCGCGCGCCCGCCAGGTTGCCCCGCCGTTCGCGCACGATGCCCCGCTCGAGCAGCGCATCGGAATTGTCCGGATCGAGCGCGACGGCGCGGTCGATATCCTCCTGCGCCCGGTCCAGCCTTCCTTCCTTCCGCCACGCGGCGGCGCGGAAGACCAGAGCGTCCGCCCTGTTGGGGGCAAGGGCGAGCGCCCGGGTCAGGTCGTCGATCGCGTCCATGTAGCGCTCCATCGTCGCGGCGGCGATCGAGCGATCGATGAGCAGATCCGGATCGTCCGGCGACAGGGAGAGCGCGAGCGTCGCGTCGCCATAGGCCTGTGCCGCATCGCCGGCCATCAGCCAGGCCTGCACCGCCTGACCGTAGACCGCGGCCCGCGCGAGGCTCGGGGCCCGGCTCGCCGCCGCGAGTTTTTCCAGCATGTCCGCCCCGGTCTGCGCATGCCCGAGCTCGATCTGCGCCAGCGCCTGACAATGCAGCGCGCCGTCGCCGCCGCCCGTCGCCTGCCAGGCGTCGGCATAGGCGTTGGCGCCCGCCGGGTCGGTGGAGAGCAGACGCAGGCAGTGCTCGTAGTCCTCGCCTTCGGCAATGCGCGGCGAGACCGGCGGTACCGGCAGGGCGTTCTCACGCGGCTGGGCAAGGACGGGGCACGCCAGCAGGAGTGCCGCGAGGGCAAGGGCGGGTCCGGAGTTGGTCATGACGCGCCTTTTAGGCGGCCCGGCTGAGACGAGCCAGAGGCGGAAGCGGCCGCCCCGGATCAGCGGGTCGGACTTGCGGCCCCGAGCCGGCTCGGGGCGACGAACGGCCGGACCGTCCGGGACGGCCGCGTCAGGCGTTGGCCGAGCCGCATGGCCGGGTATTCGACCAGCCGGCAGTATATATCCGCCGTGAGGAGGGACATGACAAGGATCAGCAGAATCAGCGCGAGATCGCTCACCCGTCCCCACAGCAGATGCACCACGGCCAGCAGAACGATGTTGTGGGTTAGGTACAGGCTGTATGAGATGCGACCCAGATAGATCAGGCTCGCGTGGTTCAAAACGCGGTCCCATGCCCGGCTGCCGACCGCGAGGACGATCAGGATCGCGGCCCCGGTGCCGAAAGCGAGATCGGCCGGAACGAACTCTGTAGGCGGGATCGGTGTTCGGCAGGATCATCGCGTAGATGCCGATCCCGCCGAGAGCGGCGACCGCGGCCGGCGGCGAGGATTGCAGCCGTGCGCGGATACGGCCCCGGTATTGCGCGAGCACGATCCCCGCCACGAAGAAGATCACGAAATATCCGGTGATGACAAACGATTGCAGCACGTCACCGCCGCGGAACGGCGCGCAGTCGAGGGAGCGGCAGCCGATCGCGACCGCCGCCGCGACGTGCAGCGCGAACGAGGCGGCGAGAGCGCAACCCGGCCATTTGCGGGTGACAAGGAACAGAAGCGGAAAGATCAGGGAGATGCGCAGCTCGAATACGAGGCTCCACATGACCGGGTTCAGCGAGTCCGATCCGTTCACGCCCAGCATGAGCAAATGCTTGAAGACCAGCCCGGTCGAGGGGCGATCCGTCCAGGCCAGGTGATTGAACCAGCTCGAGAGTTCGCCGATCTCGTGCGGGCGTGTCAGGTGGTAGGCGGCCACCGACAGAGCGAGCGAGGCGACGAACGGCAGATAGACGCGGCAGATCCGGCGGAGCAGAAATCGTCCCGCGCCGGAGCCGGGACGCTCGAGCGAGCAGGCGAGCACGAAGCCGCTGAGGACGAAGAACAGGATGACGGGCGGCCGGCCGGTGACGGCGAGATTAAGCGGCGTCCACGACCACAGAAACGCCGGCAGGCCCGCAGACGGCGTATACAACCCGAGCTTCCAGCAATGGAACGTCACCACGAGGAGAGCCGCGACGCCCCGCAGCGAGTCCAGCGCCGGCAAGCGCCCTTTGTCCGAACCAGCCATCATCCCTCATCGTATCATGACCCGCCGGAACATGCGTCGGATCGCCGGTCGCGCAATCGCGGAGCCGCCCGATGTTGCATTGGTAGCAGTACCCGTAATCTTCCTACCAAATCCGCAACGATTGCGCGGAGTTGAGCGGATGCGGCGGCTGTCGGCGGGTCCGGCAACAATTCGGCTTGAGGCGCTTTGCAGACCGGCTCGATCGTGCAACTAGATGGCGGCTCGCTGCTTTTGCTCGGCCGCGATACCGGCGGTCAACAAGCTGCCTGCAAGGAGACATCCGATGAGGCTGATACTGGCGGCTTCCGTTACGATCCTGTTCCTGCATACCGCTCAGCCGGCGCACGCCATCGGATGCCTGAGCGGCGGCGCGCTCGGTGCCGTGGCCGGCCACCAGGTTCATCACGGCGTCATGGGCGCGGTCGGCGGCTGCGTCGCCGGTCACTACGCCCATAAGCACGCCAAACAGAAGGCGGCCCAGGACAAGGCCGCCGCCGCGAGCAAGTCCTCGGCCGTTCCCGCGAGCGCGTCGGCGCCGGATGGCTCGACCACGGCCCCCGGCACGCCCGGCGGCGCGACCCAGCCGTGACCGGCCTGTCACCGCGCCGGTTACGCCGCGCGCCGCACGCCTGAGTTGCCGCCTGGCTTACCCCGGCCGGGCCCGGGCTACCTCCGGCCGCGCCCGGCCCGAACCGGCCGGACGCGCCGGAGGGGCGGCTGCTGGTGTTCGGTCTCGGCTACACCGGGCGCGCGATCGCCGCCGCCGCCCACGAGGCCGGTTTCGCCGTCACCGGCACGAGCCGCGACCCCGCGCGCCGCCAGCCGCCGGAGGGTGTCGCGCTCGTTCCGTACGACGCGGCCGGGATCGCGGCGGCGACGCATGTGGCGACGACGATCCCGGTCGGCGAGGCGGGCGATCCGGTGCTCGGCCGCTATGGCAGCGCGCTCGCTGCCTCGTCTTCGCTCCGCTGGGCCGGCTATCTCTCCACCACCGGCGTCTATGGCGACCGGGGCGGCGGGTGGGTCGACGAGGACACCGAACCCGCGCCGGCCTCGCCCCGCACCCGCCGCCGCCGTGCGGCCGAGCTGGCCTGGAGCGGCCTTCCCTGCGCCGTCGATCTGTTCCGGGTCGCCGGCATCTACGGCCCCGGCCGCTCCGCCTTCGACGCGCTCCGCAGCGGCGCCGCGCACCGCATCGTCAAGCCTGGCCACCAGTTCGGCCGCATCCATCGCGACGACATCGCGCAGGCGGTGGTCGCCGCCATGCTGACGGCCGGGAGCCACCGGGACCCGCGTGTTCAATCTCTCCGACGACGAACCGGCGGAGGCGGCGCGCGTGACCGAGGAGGCGGCCCGGCTGCTCGGGGTCCCGCCGCCGCCGGAGGTGCCGTTCGAGGCCGCCGCTGCGCGACATGAGCGCTGATCGGGCCGCAGCTTCTGGTCGGAGAACCGCAAGGTTTCGAGCCGCAAGACCCAGGAGCGGCTCGGCCTGCGCTGGCGCTACCCGACGTACCGGGAGGGGCTACGCGCCATCCTCGCCGCCGAGATCGCCGAGCAGGGCGGCGAGGGTCCGGGTCAGCAGGGCTAGGTCCGCCGGGCGGGACAGCCGGTGGTCGCCGTCCTTGACCAGCACGACCCGCACGTCGTCGCTGGCGAGCGCGCGGGCGAGGCGGAGCGACGTCTCCCACGGCACGTCCGGGTCTCGCTGGCCATGCAGCAGCCGGACGGGGCAGGCGAGGGCGATCCCGCCTTGCATCAGCAGGTGCGCCCGCCCGTCCTCGATCAAGGCGCGGGTAATCACCGTCGGCTCGCCGTACTCGCTCGGCACGGTGATGCGTCCGTCCCGCATCAGGGCTTCGCGCTGCGGCGTGCATCATCGCCTCCCACATCAGCGTCTCGGTGAAATCGGGCGCGGCGGCGATGCCGAGCAGGCCCGCAATCCGCTCCGGCCGTGCGAGCGCCGCCAGCAGCGCGATCCAGCCGCCCATCGACGAACCGACGAGCAGCAGCGGACCTTCGCTCTGGCGGTCGAGGACGGCAAGCGCGTCCTCGGTCCAGCTTCCGATCGTGCCGTCGGCGAAATCGCCGCCGCTCGCGCCATGGCCCGAATAGTCGAAGCGCAGCATCGCCTGTCCGCGCTCCGCGCAGAAGGCGGCCAGCAGCCCGGCCTTGGTGCCCTGCATGTCGCTCGCGAAGCCGGGCAGGAACACGACGGTCGGCGTCCTCCCAAAGCTGCGCATCCAGGCGAGCTCTACCCCGTCGCCGCGATCCAGCCTGCCCGTTCGTTCCATGCCACCTCTTCCCGTCCCGGTGCCGCGTGATATAGGCCGGGCCGATGCCCCGTGCGCCCGTCGTGCTGCAAGTCCTGCCCTCCCTCGTCACGGGCGGCGTCGAGCGCGGCACGGTCGAGATGACGGAGGCGATCGCGCGGGCGGGCGGCACGGCGCTGGTCGCGAGCGCGGGCGGCAGGCTGGTCGCCGCCGTCGAGCGCGCGGGCGGGCGGCATGTCGCGCTGCCGCTCCGAACCAAGAACCCGCTGGCGATCTGGATCAACGCCGGGCGGCTTGCGCGCGCTGATCCGCGAGGAGGGCGTCGGCATCGTCCATGCCCGCTCGCGCGCGCCCGCCTGGTCCGCCTGGATCGCGGCGCGGCGCACCGGCGTTCATTTCGTGACCACCTATCACGGCGCCTATGGCGAGGGCGTTCCCGGCAAGCGCCGCTACAACGCCGTCATGGCGAAAGGCGAGCGGGTGATCGCGATCAGCCGCTACATCGCGGGCCTCGTGGCCGCCCGGCATGGCGTCGATCCCGCCCGTATCCGCGTCATCCCGCGCGGCGTCGACCCGGCGCAATTCGACCCGGAGGCAGTCGGCGGCGAGCGCCTGCGCGCGGCTCGCGCGCGCCTGGCGGCTGCCGGAGGGGATGCGGGCGGTCGTGCTGCCCTGGGCGGCTGACGCGCTGGAAGGGGCAGCCGGTGCTGCTGGAAGCGATGGCCCGGCTCGGCCGGCCCGATGTGTGCTGCGTGCTGGTCGGGTCCGGGCAGGGGCCGGGCCTCGCCGCCGAGCTGGGGCGTCATGGCGGCCCGCCTCGGCCTCGGCGACCGGCTGCGCATCCCTGGCGAGTGCGACGACATGCCGGCCGCGCTCGCTCTGGCCGATGTCGTGGTGCATGCCTCAACCAGGCCCGAGGCGTTCGGGCGCGTGGTGATCGAGGCGCAGGCGATGGCGAAGCCGGTGATCGCCTCCGACCTCGGCGGACCGGTCGAGACGGTCGCCGACGGCGTCACCGGATGGCGGGTGAAGCCCGGCGACCCGGCGGCGCTGGCGCGCGCGCTCGATCACGCGCTCGGGCTGCCTCCGGAGGAGCGGGCCGCGCTCGGCGCGCGGGCGCGGGCGGCGGTGCGGCGTGGCTACACGACGGAGGCGATGCAGGAAGCGACGCTCGCCGTCTATCGCGAGCTGCTCGGATGAGCCGCATCCTCGTCATCCGGCTGGGCGCGCTCGGCGATTTCGTGCAGTCCTTCGGCCCCTTCGCCGCCATCCGCGCGCGGCATCCGGAGGCGCGGATCACGCTTTTGACCACGCCGCCCTTCGCCGAACTGGCACGGCGCGCGCCCTGGTTCGACGCGGTCGCGATCGACACCCGGCCGTCCGTCTGGAACCTGCCCGCGCTGCTGCTTCTGGCGCGGAGCCTGCGCGGGTTCGATTTCGTCTACGATCTGCAGACCTCGGCGCGGTCGTCCCGCTACTTCTGGCTCGCCGGGCGGCCGCCCTGGTCGGGCATCGCGCCCGGCTGCTCGCATCCGCACGCCAATCCAAGGCGCGACTTCATGCACACGCGGGAGCGGCAGCGCGAGCAATTGCTGATGGCCGGTGTGGAGACGTTCCCGGCGCCCGATCTCGCATGGCTGACGCGGTCTCGCGGCGATGCGGGGGAGAGCGGCATCAGGGCCGCGTTGCCCGCCGCCCCCTACGCGGTGCTTGTGCCCGGAGCCTCGCCGCACCGTCCCGGCAAGCGCTGGCCGCATTTTCCGGCGCTCGCCCGGCGCCTGGAGGCGCGCGGGCTGGTGCCGGTCGTGCTCGGAAGCCGAGCCGAGACGCCGCTCGCCGCCGCCATCCGGCAAGGAGGCTTCGTCCACGATCGACCTCACCGGCCGCACCACCGTCGCCGAGATCGCGAGCGTCGCCGCCAGCGCCGATCTCGCGGTCGGCAACGACACCGGCCCGATGCACGTCGCGGCCGGGGTCGGCTGCCCGTCGGTCGTGCTGTTCTCGGCGGAAAGCGACCCGGATCTCACCGCGCCCCGCTACCCGGACGGCGGCTGGCCGACGGTCCTCAGCGCGCCCCGCCTGGCGGACCTCTCGCCCGACAGGGTTGCGGCGGCGCTGCCGTAGGGCCATAGACGGCACCCCGTCCGATCTGGAGCCTGACTGCCCATGCCCGCAATCACCTTGCCCGACGGCTCCGTGCGCCGCTTCGACGGGCCGATCGCGGGCACGACCTTGGCGGCAGAGATCGGTCCCGGACTCGCGAAAGCCGCGCTCGCGATGAAGCTGGACGGCAAGCTCGCCGATCTCGCGACCGTTATCGACCGCGACGCGTCCGTTGTGTTCGTGACGCGGCGCGACCAGGATGCGCTCGGCCTCATTCGCCACGACGCCGCGCATGTACTGGCCGAAGCCGTGCAGTCGCTCTATCCCGGCACCCAGGTCACGATCGGCCCCGCCATCGAAAACGGCTTCTACTACGATTTCGCCCGCAACGAGCCGTTCACGCCGGAGGATTTTCCGGCGATCGAGCAGCGGATGCGCGACATCGTCGCCCGCGACGCCCCGTTCGAGCGCGAGGTGATCGACCGCGACGAGGCGATCCGCTTCTTCCGCGACAAGGGCGAGCGATACAAGGCGGAGCTGATCGAGGATCTGCCGGAAAGCGAGACGATCAGCCTCTATCGCCAGGGCGACTGGGTCGATCTCTGCCGCGGCCCGCATATGCGCGGCACGGCCGACGTCGGCCAGGCGTTCAAGCTGATGAAGGTCGCGGGCGCCTATTGGCGGGGCGATCACCGCAACGCCATGCTGTCCCGCATCTACGGAACGGCCTGGCGCGATCAGAAGGAGTTGGACGCCTATCTTCACATGCTGGAGGAGGCCGAGCGGCGCGACCATCGCCGCATCGGCCGCGAAATGGATCTGTTCCACCTCCAAGAAGAGGCGGTGGGCAGCATCTTCTGGCACCCGAATGGCTGGCGGCTGTATCGCACCGTCGAGGACTACATGCGCCGCCGCCTGGATGCGGACGGCTATCAGGAGGTGCGGACGCCGCAACTCGTGGACCGCTCGCTCTGGGAGCGGTCCGGCCACTGGGAGAAGTTCCGCGAGCACATGTTCGTCGCGAGGGTGGAGGACGAGGACAAGCAACTCGCGCTGAAACCGATGAACTGCCCCTGCCACGTGCAAATCTTCCGGCAGGGCATCCGCAGCTACCGCGAGCTGCCGCTCAGGATGGCGGAGTTCGGCTCCTGCCACCGCTACGAGCCGTCGGGCGCGCTGCACGGCATCATGCGCGTGCGCGCCTTCACGCAGGACGACGCGCACATCTTCTGCACCGAGCCGCAGATCGCGCCCGAGACCGTGAAGTTCGTGGAGCTGCTCGCCCGCGTCTATCGCGATTTCGGCTTCGAGAGCTTCGCGGTGAAGTTCAGCGACCGGCCCGCGATCCGCGCGGGCGAGGATGCCGTCTGGGACCGGGCCGAGGCCGCGCTCAAGGAAGCCTGCGCGACCGCTGGCGTCGAATACACGCTCAATCCGGGCGAGGGCGCCTTCTACGGCCCGAAGCTCGAATTCGTGCTGCGCGACGCGATCGGCCGCGACTGGCAGTGCGGCACCTTGCAGGTCGATTTCGTGATGCCCGAGCGGCTCGATGCCGAATACGTGGCCGAGGACGGGTCGCGCCGGCGGCCGGTCATGCTGCACCGAGCCGTGCTCGGCAGCTTCGAGCGGTTCATCGGCATCCTGATCGAGCAGTATGCCGGCCGCTTCCCGCTCTGGCTCGCGCCCGTGCAGGCGGTGGTCGCGACCATCGTGTCGGACGCCGACGTCTATGCGCGCGAGGTCGCCGCCGCGCTGCAACGCCGCGGGCCTGACCGTGAGAGCTCGACCTCTCGAACCAGAAGATCAACGCAAAGGTCCGGGAGCACAGCCTCGCGCACGTGCCGGTGCTGGTCGTGGTCGGCCGCCGGGAGGCGGAGCAGCGAACGGTCGCGCTGCGGCGGCTCGGCTCGCAGGCGCAGGACGTGGTCGCGCTGGATGCAGCCGTCTCTCGCCTCGCGGCCGAGGCGACGCCGCCCGATTTGCGGGAGTCGGGCGCCGCAAACAATTTCGGCGACGGTGCTTGATCGGCCTCGGCCCGAACGGCAAATTGACGGGAACCGGGGTGCGAACCCCGGCCCGTGCTGTTTGTAAACCCATGCTGTTTTTGTAGACGACGACAGGAGATAGCCCCATACCCCGTGGACCCATGGCCGCCCCGCCGACCCGCGACGGGCCCCGCGTAAACGAGGAGATCCGTGCTCTTCAGGTACGACTGATCGACCAGGATGGCGACATGCAGGGCGTGATGAGCGCCCGCGACGCGCTGTCCGCGCGCCTATTCCGTCGGCCTCGACCTGCTCGAAATCAGCCCGAACGCAGACCCGCCGGTCGTGAAAATCCTCGACTTCGGCAAGTTCAAATACGAGCAGCAAAAAAAGAAGAACGAGGCCAAGAAGAAGCAGAAGGTCATCGAAATCAAGGAAGTCAAGGTTCGTCCGAACATCGACGAGAACGACTACCAGACCAAGCTGCGCGCCATGAAGTCCTTCATCGAGGAGGGCGACAAGGTCAAGGTCACGCTGCGCTTCCGAGGCCGCGAGATGGCGCACCAGGACATCGGCGTCAGGGTGCTTGAGCGCATCCGGACCGAGATGGACCCGGTCACCAAGGTCGAGCAGATGCCGAGGATGGAAAATCGGCAGATGATCATGGTGCTGACGCCCCGCTGAGGGGCGTCGGTCCGGCCGCTTGCCCGGTAGTGGGAAGATCTGCCTCAGCTCTGCCATAAAAAATGGCGAAACCGGGTGCGGCGGCCGTTGCGATCCGCCGTCATCCTGCCTCCCGCTGAGAAGGAGTTGCGGATCATCCCATGCGCTTTCTGAGGGTTTACGCCCGTGTGTTCGCGCTGCTCGGGCGCGACAGGTGGCTCGCGCTGCTGCTCTGCTTCGCCAATTTCGTGGCGGCGGCCTTGAGCTTTCTCGACCCGCTGCTGTTCGGGCGGGTCATCCAGCTCCTGTCCAACTCCGACACGATGCCGCGCCCGCTGATGTGGAGCGAGGCAACCCGCTTGCTGCTGATCTGGGTCGGGGTCGGGATCGCGGGCATTCTCGCGACCATGTTGATCGCCCTGCACAGCGAGCGGATGGCGCATCGCAACCGTCTGAACGTCATGGGCCGGTTCTACTCGCATGTTCTCAACCTCCCGCTCTCGTTTCACGGCGACACCCATTCCGGGCGGCTGATCAAGGTCATGATTTCGGGCTCGGACGGCATGTTCGCGGTCTGGCTCAGCTTCTTTCGGGACCAGTTCGCGACCCTGCTTTCCGTCGTCGTCCTGCTGCCGCTCACGATCCTGCTGAACTGGAAGCTGGCGCTCGCGCTGATCGTGCTCGTCATCGTGTTCTCGACCGTGACCACGCTCGTCATCCGCCACACCGAGGCGGGTCAGCGCCAGGTCGAGACCTACAATTCGAGCCTCGCGGGGACCGCCCAGGATGCGCTCGCCAACGTCATGGTGGTGCAGTCCTTCACCCGCCTGCGCGCCGAGACACGCATGTTCGGCGACATCATCACCCAGGTGATCCAGACCCAGTTCCCGGTGCTGAACTGGTGGGCGGTGGTCAACGTCTCGACCCGCGCCGCGAGCACCATCGCCGTCATCTCGCTCGTCGTCATCGGCACCTTCCTGCATCTGGACGGCGAGGCGGGCGTCGGGGAGATCGTCTCGTTCATGGGATTCGCGACGCTGCTGATCGGCCGCATGGAATTCGCGGTTTCGTTCGCCTCGTCCCTGTTTTTCCGGCTGCCCGCGCTCGAGGATTTCATGGGCGTGCTGGAGGCCAAGAGTTCCGTGCCGGAGAAGCCCGGCGCCGCCGTCCTCGCGGCCAGGGAAGGCGAGGTCGCCTTCGACCACGTCGCCTTCGGCTATCCGGGCGGGCCGAAGATCCTGTCCGACGTGACCTTCACCGCCGAGCCCGGCACGTCGGTCGCGCTGGTCGGGCAAACCGGCGCGGGCAAATCGACCGCGATGAACCTGTTGCAGCGCCTGTGGGATCCGGTGGACGGGGCGATCCGCATCGACGGGCAGGATCTGCGGGATGTGACGCTCGAGAGCCTCCGGGCCGCGATCGGCGTCGTCTTCCAGGAGGCGATGCTGTTCAACCGCTCCATCCGCGACAATCTCAGGATGGGGCGTCCGGGCGCGACCGACGCCGAACTCGAACGCGCCTGCCGCCTCGCCGACGCGCACGAGTTCATCATGCGGCAGCCGCAGGGCTACGGCACCATGATCGGCGAGCGCGGCACGACCCTGTCGGGCGGCCAGCGACAGCGTCTCGCGATCGCGCGCGCGCTGCTGAAGGACCCGCCCATCCTCATTCTCGACGAGGCGACGAGCGCGCTCGACGCGGCGACGGAGGCGCGCGTCAGCCGGGCGCTGAAGGTGCTGATGCAGGGCCGCACCACCTTCATCATCGCCCATCGTCTCTCGACCGTGCGGGACGCGGACGTGATCCTCGTTTTCGAGGGCGGCAAAATCGCCGAGCGCGGCTCGTTCGACGAACTGGTCGCGAGAGGCGGCCGCTTCGCCGCCCTGGTCGCGACCCAGCTCGCCCCCGCGCCGCAACCCGTTCCGGCGCGCGCCGCCGAATAGGCGCCCGCACATCTGGAAGTTGCGCGCGCCGGGGCGAAGGTGCATGCTCATGGTTTCAGTCGGATCTTCGCGGAGCGGCGCGAGGTCGCGCCGGTGCCGGACCAGCGGCTGGCCCGTGGCGGCCGCTGGCCTTCGTCATCGGCCGAGCAACCGGGGGCAAGCCATGACGATCGCAGCAATTCTGAAGAACAAGGGACACGACGTCATCAGCGTCGGGCCGGGTCAGACAGTCTCCGAGGTCGCCGCCCTGCTGGGGGCGAAGCGCATCGGCGCGGTGCTGGTGCTGGGGCAGGGGCAAGACCTCGTCGGCATCATCAGCGAGCGCGACATCGTCAAGGCGCTGGCGAGGCACGGCGCGTCCACGCTCGACCTCACCGTCGATCAGCTGATGACACGCGAGCTGAAAACGGCGACCCCGCAGACAACGGTGCCGGAGGCGATGGAGATGATGACGACCGGCCGCTTCCGGCACCTTCCGGTGCTGGATCACGGCGCGCTGGTGGGCCTCATCAGCATCGGCGACGTCGTCAAGACGCGCATCATGCAGCAGGAGCACGAGGTGGACAGCCTGCGCGCCTACGTCTCGGGCGGCGCGCCGGATAGCCACGCGCTGGTCTGAGCAAGGCGGAGGGCTGCCGCCGCGGTTCTGACTATTCGCCCGACAATTCGCGGCGGCGCCGGTCCAGTTCCTCGCTGTAGCGCCGCAACGCGAACTGCTCGGTCAGCAGGCCGATGACCCGCTTGGTCTCGGGTCCGTCGAGGACGGCGAGAGCGTCGCTTTCCGCCGCCTCGAACAGCCCGATTGCCTGCTTCACCGTCATTTGCGGCAGCAAAGCCGCATCGGCATAGTGCAGGATGTCGGCGAGCTTGGCCCCATCCTCGGCGTCCGCATGCGCCTCGGCGAGCAGCACGATCCCGGCGTAGCGATCGGCGTCGTCGACCGCGACGACCCGCTGCGTCGCGCCAAGCGGGAAGTCTCGCCGGAAGATCGCGATGGGCGTGTCGGCGCGCACGGTGCGCACTTCCCGGCGCATCATCCGCCCGACGGTCAGATTGCGCATCCAGCCGACATCCACGGCGCTCCGGATGCTCTCGCCGCGCAGGTGAAAGCGCCAGGTCGCGAAGGAGTAACCGAAGGTCCGGCGGACCGTCAGCGACGAGATGACGCAGGCGGCGAGCACCGCGATCGTCATCGGCAGGCTGCCGGTGTCCTCAAGGGCCAGGAACCCCATCGTCAGCGGGCCGCCGATGATCGCCACCGCCATGCTGCTCATGCCGACCATCGCGCAGACGACGGGCGGGATCGCGTGCGCCGTCGTGATCATCGCGAGCAGGCCCGCGAACAGCTTTCCGACCATCGCGCCGAGGAACAGGGACGCGAAGAACAGGCCGCCGCGGAAACCGGAGCCGATCGAGACGGCCGAGGCGGTCGCCTTCAGCACGATGATCATGGCGACATGCGGAAGCGGGTAGGGCGCATCGACCCCGACCGCCAGCGCCGCGTGCCCCGAGGAGAGGACGGAGGGCGTGACGAGCGCCAGCGCGCCGATGGCGAGACCGCCAATGGAGGGACGCAGCCAGACCGGAACCTTGCTTTTGCGGAACATCTCCTCGGTCAGCGTAACGCCGCGCATGATGGCGATGCCGACGAGCGCGCAGACCATGCCGAGCGCGATGATCGCGACGTAATCCACCGCCTCGATGCGGCTCGGCACCTGCAGCTCGAGCGTTCCCGGCGTGCCGTTGAGCGCATTGGCGACCGCCACCGCGACGATTGAGGAGATAACCACCGGCGCGAGCGAAACGAGGGTGTAGGTGCCGATCACCAGCTCGAAGGCGTAGAAGGAGCCGGTGAGGGGCGCTTGGAACGCGGCCGCGATCGCGCCGGCGGCCCCGCATCCGACGAGCATCCGCAGATCGCCCCGGCGGACCCGGAAGCTGCGCCCGAGACGCGACGCGAAGGCAGACCCGATCTGGGTATACCCCGCCTCCAGTCCGACCGATGCGCCGACGCCTGTCGATATGACGGTCTGCAGCACGACCAGGAGGCTGTCCTTCACCGACATGGTGCCGCCGTAGAGCGCGTTCGCCTCGATCGGATCGACCGCCCGGCGCGGCCACCATCGGAGGGTCAGGACGCCGAGCAGTCCGAAGCCCAATCCGCCGAGGCTCGGCACCAGGATCGCCCGAAACCGGTTGATCTCGACCATCCCGGATAGGCGCTGTCCGGGCAGCAGCGCGAACAGGATTTCGTGAATGTGCTGGGTGACGATGGTCATGGCGGCGACGGCGAGGCCGCACGCGCAGCCGACGATGGCCGCCACGACCACGAGCCAGATTTCGTCCGCCCGGACGAGCGCCCGGAGCGTGTGCGGCGCGTGGTGGATGGCGCTCGACAAGGCGCGCCGGCCTTGAGCCGGACGGCTCCTTGCGGCCGTGCTCCGGGGAGCTTCTTTCCGCTCCGGACCGGCCTCGCGCGGCGGGGCCGCGCCAGCCGCCGCTGGCTGCGGCCCGGGTGGCGCGCCGGCCAGTGTCGTATCGCCGGATGTTGGCGGCATGGAGCGGCGTCCCGACCGTGGCAGCAAGGCGCGCGGCGCGGGCCGCCAAGCATTCATGGGACCGGTTTCCGGCGCGATCAACTCTATGCCGAGGCAGGGCGGGCTAAAAACACGGTAAGATGCCCCGGCGCTACACGCCGGTTCCGCGCCATTCGCGTGGCACGGCCTGGATCGGATCGGCTTGCTACTGCCGAGTGCGTGCGATTAGATGCCGTTCGTCAACCAACAATCGTCGCTTGTCTCGGAAAGGATACTGCCATGGACCCGGTCGTGCTGGAATGGGGCGGGTTCCTGATCCGATGGACGCACGTCGTCGCCGCCATCGCCTGGATCGGGGCGTCGTTCTACTTCATGCATCTCGACGCAAGCATCCGGCCCGCTCCGGCGCTGCCGAAGGGGGCGGGCGGCGAGGCCTGGGAGGTCCATGGCGGCGGCTTCTACCAGGTGCGGAAATATCTGGTCGCGCCCAAATCGATGCCCGAACACCTGATCTGGCATAAATGGCAGTCCTACTCGACCTGGCTGTCCGGCTTCGCGCTGCTTTGCTGGGTCTATTACGCCCAAGCCGACCTCTATTTGATAGATCCGGCGGTGCGCCAGATCAGCCCGCTCGCGGGCGCCGCGATCGGCATCGGCGGCTTGATCGTGGGCTGGCTGATCTACGACGGGCTGAACCGATCGAGGCTGTCCGACGCCCCGATCATGCTCTCGGGCGCGGTTTTCGTCATCCTCATGCTGTTCGCCTTCGGCTTCCAGCAGGTATTCTCCGGCCGCGCCGCGATGCTGCATACGGGAGCCGTCATCGCGACCTGGATGACGGCCAACGTGTTCTTCGTCATCATACCGAACCAGCGAAAGACCGTCGCGGCGCTGATCGCCCGGCAGCAGCCCGACCCGGCTTGGGGCAAACAGGCCAAGAATCGCTCCTCGCATAACAACTATCTCACCTTGCCGGTGCTGTTCTTCATGCTGTCCGGCCACTACCCGCTGGCTTGGTCCACGCCCTACGCCTGGGCGATCGTCGGCCTGGTCGTGGTGACGGGCGGGGTGGTGCGCCACTTCTACAATGCGCGCCACGCCGGCCAGGGCGATCCCTGGTGGACCTGGGGCGTGGCCGCTGCCTGCATCGTGCTCGCCGCCTTCATCAGCGTCGTGTCCTCCCCGGCCCAGCGCGAGCGCTACGGCCTGGCCTCGGCCGACGCGCCTGGCACGGCCCAGGCCGCCGCCGCGCCTGCAAACGGGGCGGCGGCGGGGCTGCCGCCGGACGACGTGGTGACCATCGTCACGGGCAAATGCAGCATGTGTCACGCGCCCGAACCGCTGTGGCCCGGCCTTGCCAGTGCCCCAAAAGGCGTCCTCCTGGACACGCCCGAGCACATCGCGCGCTTCGCCCCGGCGATCCGGATGCAGGCGGTCCTGACCCATGCCATGCCACCCAACAACATCACCGGCGTCGAGCCCGAGGAGCGGCAGCAACTGGCGATGTGGCTCGCGACGGCCCACTGAAAGCAACCTTAGTGCGCCCGGCCGCGCCGCCAGCCGGGCGCGCGGGCTGCCGCAGTTGGATGATCCACCGCCGCCAACGGCGGCGGTCGCAGAACGGAGAGTCGGACCAACCAGCCCAGACCCCGCGCGGCCGGGACAACGGCGGCTGCGGCTCATGACCACCGTCCCCAGCACGCCGGAGACCGGCCCGTGACGCCGTACGTCCGGCCCGCCTGGATCGCCGACCTCGCCGCCGACCTCGCGCGCACCACGACCGACCTGCGCAGGACGCTGCGGCGGCAGCACCACGATCCGCAGCCGGAGGCGAGCACCAGGGCAGGCCGCACCGATCCGCGCGGCATCCGGATCTCGCTCGCCGAGGCGCGGACGCTGCTACGCGGCGCGCTGCCGGTGCCGCTGTACCGCCGGCCGCGCCGGGCCGCGCACGCGACGCTAACGGTCGCACTGGCGCGCTGCGCCGATGCGCTGCTCGACTGCAACGACGATCCGCGCATGGCCGGACCGCACGCCATCACGGCCGTGCTCGACTGCGCGGATGCCCTACGCGCCTGGGCACAAGTCGCGCGCTGGCAGCAGGCGACGCAGGCCGCGCATCTCGCGTGGAGCATTGGCGATAAGGTCGCTTCTGCGACAACCGCCGCGCCGAGTCCGGAACAGACCGCGCACGCCGCGCCGCCGGAAACCGACCGTCCGGAGCCGCCCGCCCGCACCGCGCGCGCGCCGCGCCGCCGCGCCGTGCAGCGCGCGCTATTGCTACCGATTGCAACGACCGCGAGCTCGCACCACCCCGCAGAGGAGCACACCCGTGACGCTGACGCTGACCGCGCCGCCGCCTGACGCCGCCAACCCCGCACAGTGGCGCACGGCCCTGCGCCGGCTGGCCGAGGCGGCGATCGACGCGCTGGACGCGCTCGGGCCGGACCCGGACGCCGAGCCGGAGCACGACCGCGAGCCGGAGCCGGAGGCGCTGCAATGACCCTGCGCACGCGCCTGGCCGCCGCGCTCCGGCCGCCGCCGGTCGCGCTGGAGACCGACGCGCACGGCCGTCCGCTCAGGGTGGTGCGCGGCGGCCGCGTGCTGGCGCAGCTCGGGGGACCGCCGCCGCCGGCGGGCGAGCCGCCGAGCAGCGTGACCGACCTCTGCGTCACCGCGAGCCTGCGCCCGGCCGCGCGCGGTCCGACGTGGACGGTGCGGGCGACCGATACCGCGACCGGCCTCGTCGTAGAGCGCCAGGGCGTGCCGCCCGACAGCCGGATCGGCCGGGCGCTGACGGCGCTAGCCCGCGCCCTCGAGCGCGACGGCGGAGGGTAGGGCAGGGGCGGGGCAGGGGCACACCCCGCCCGCCCGGATCACACACCCGCGACCCAGGGCGCAATTTCAGCGGCCAAAACAGGCCGCGATCAGGCAGGATCAGGCCGGGGCGAGGCCCGGCCCGGCGGCGACCCATGCGCCGTCGGCTCCCGGGACGGGTCGGGTCTCCCCCCGCACCGCCGGTGCGCGGCCCTGCGCCTCTCCACGCCGGGTCGCGCGCCGGCCCTCGCTGCGGCCTGACGGCCGCCGGCCGGCCCGCTCCACCAGCCGCCCGCCTCGCCCGCCAGCGTGGGCAGATGCGGTCGGCCGCGCGCGGGCAAGCGCCGCGCCAGCACGGCGCGCGGCGCGCGCCGCCCTGCGGGCCGTCCCTGCGCTACGCGTCGCAAGCGCCGCTGCGCTCCGGGCGGTGCCGTCACGCCGCTTGCACGCCCGGCCGGAGTCATGCCTGGGGGGCACCGCCCCCCAGACCCCCGCCCCCCAGACCCCCGCCCCCCCGCGCCGCCGGGTGCGCGCGCAGCGGCATCGCAAGCTCGCCACGCCCGTCCCGCCGCACCAGGCCCGCGCCAAGCGGCGCGGGCCGGGCGGGCGGTCCGCGCATGGCCCGCAAGCGCACGTCGGGCGCGCCGCCGCGCCGGGTTTTCCGGCGCGTCGCCCGGCGGCTGGGGGGCTGCCGTGCCCGGCCCCGTCCGCGCGGCTCAGTGCGCTCGTTCCTCGCGCCGCCGCGCCGGGGCCGGGCCGCGCCCCCCAAGGCAAGGCAAGCGGGGGCGCTCACGGCAGGGTCTCAGGCCGTCCCGCAGGCCCCCCGTTGCAGCGCCCCTCCAACGGGGGGGCTCGCCGGGCCCTGGCGCACGACCGCACGCATCGCGCGCCCGGCCGGCCGCATCCAGGCCGCACGGCTGCGCCGCGCGCCGCCTGCGGCGGCCGCTGCGCGGGCCTGGACCCGTCCGGCCGGGCACGCAGGCCGGCGATGGTCCGCCGCGGCGGGGTGTGGCGCACCCCGCCGCGTCCGACCGATCCACGCGCCGCACAGGAGAGCACCGTATGACCGCCGCAACGACCGACCGCGCCGCCGCCGCCGCCGCCGGCTACTACGTCCGCGAGGGCAGCTACAGCCACACCCACGATGACCGCCTGGGCCGCTGGTACGTCGGGCACCGCAACGACGCCGGATTCCGGCCTTGGGGGGCGGGCTACGGCTCCGAGGCCGAGGCCTGGCAAGCCGCCATCGAGCGCGCCCGCGACACCGGCCGCGTCTGACCGAGGCGACGAGGGCGGGGTGCGGCACCCGCCGCGCCCCATCCTTGCGGACCACACCACGACGAGGGGAGAGACCCGATGCGCCAGCCGATCACCCGCACCCGCCCGGCCGACGGCCCGAGCTTGGTCATGTCGCTGCTCGACCTAGCCGAGCACGGAGATCTCGATCTGACCGACCTCGACACCGCCGACGTCCGGGCGCTCGCCGCCGTGCTCGCCCGCATCCTCGCCGGCCGCGAGCCGTAGCGTTGGCAACCGCAACGACGGCGAGGGCGCAACGATCTCGCCGCGAGCCGCCCAGGCTCTACCCGGCGGCGCGGCCGTAGCGGGCGAGCATGGCCGCGAGCTCGGCGTCGGAGAGCTGGCGCACATCCAGCTCGCCCCGCTCGTAGGCGGCGATCCGGTCGGCCGAGCAGCCGCCGCGCGCGCGGCCGGGACTGTCCGGCGGCCGCAGCGCGGCGAGGGCGCGAGCGGCGGCGACCCGAGTCGCGGCCGATGCCTTGGGGTCCGACAGCGCCGAGATCAGCGCCGAGCGGGCGGCGTGCTGGCCGATCTCGGCCTCGATCGCGCCCGCGAGCGACGGCAGCGGCGGCCGGGGCGGACGGCCGCGCGGGTTACCGCTGCGCCCAGGCGGATAGCGGCCCGAGGGCAGGCGAGGCGGATCGGCGTCGTCGTCAACAGCCACTTGGCGGCTCTCCGGGCAGGCGACGGGCGGAACGGGGTGGCGGCGGACGCCGGGCGCAGAGTGCCACGTGCGATCCCGGTGGCCCGCCGCCTGCCCGCAACAGGCAGCACCTGCGGCGGGTATATGCACGTGATGATTACCAACCTGCGATTGTATGATGACGCCATGCCCTGTGGACAACCGACCGGCTCCGGGCCTGCCCCCCGACGCTCCCGTGATCGACGGGCGTCCGCGTCCGGGGACAGCCCCTCAACGCTGGATGATGCTCTATGAGAGCGGACCAATTTGTCGGCTTGCCTCAATGCGTTGCGGACCACCAAAATCCCCAAGTGGATACAACCGCATCATCTGAGGCATAATGCCCCGCACGCGCACCGTCCGGACGGCCATCCTCACCGACGACCTGGGCCGGCGCTATCATATGCGCGCAGAGGTGCCGCCCGGATGCGGCTACCCGGAGGGCTGGATGATCACCTGGGACTCGACGCGGCAGATACGGCGCAAGATCCGGAGCGTGGCGACGCTGCACGTCCTGGACGCCCTGCCGGACTATCTGAGTTGGACCGAGTGGCGACGCCTGCCGCAGCAGCAGCTAGCCGCCAGCCTTGACCTCGGCCAAGCGTCGATCAGCCGCGCGCTGACCGAGCTACTCGGCCTGCAGCTCATCGAGCGGCGCGGCAACGGCCCCGTAACCGAGTGGCGACTGTCGCTCTCGGCGGGCTGGCGCGGCGGCGCCCCGGCGTATCACGCCGCGCGCCGGACGCGCGGCATGGAGCAGCTGGATGATCCGCCGCCGCCGCCAGCGGCGGCGGTCGCAGAAGGGAGATTATGTAAAGCTGGTGTCGCGGGCGTGCTTGCGGTCGCGCTCTGTCCGGGACACCGTCTGGCAATGCAGAGGCCGCGATTGCTTCTCGCTGCGTTCATGTTGCTGGTGAGTTCAGCGGCCGTCGCGCAACCGTGGCCGGTGTTTCGCATACACGACCATCTCGATCCGCATGAGGTCGAGGAAACCACCTCCGTCTATATCGACGGCGAACTCGTGCAAATCTTCCGGCTGAGCGCGCAGCATTCTGACGGCGTGGTGGAACTGCCCGCGCGTCCTGGCGAGGTCGAGTATCTGCTGTGCGGGAGCATAACCGTCAGGCAGCCGGACGGGAGCGCGGAAATCCACCGGGTCGATGGGTCCGGCGTTCTGACCGACGTCGCAGGCCGGGATTTCGACGCCGTCGCCGCGTTCGACTTCACGCTATTTTATTTCGTGGACGTGACCCCGAACCGCCCCCCAGCGCCGGTGCGGGTCCGGAGGGTCCGCTCCTGCGCCGAGGCGCTCTCCTGAGCCTTAACGGCGGCCATGCAGCCCAACGGGGGCCACCATGGCCGAATCTGATCTCGACTCGCCGGAACGCCTTTTTGGGCAACAAGGTCGCCGTTCTAAGCTGCTCAAGCTAAAGCATTGAAGTGACAGTCATCGTTCTGTGGTTGCGATTTGCCGCCGTTTGCGTCAGGAACGGCGCGCTCCCTACCGCTTCCAAACGGAGTTTTGGATGACCCTGGCCCGACTGTCCGACGTCCTCCCCCCTCGCTTCGAGGAGCGAAGAGCGTGAGCACGGTCCAGGCAATCGTCATCGCAATCATCCAGGGAGCAACCGAGTTGTTCCCGGTCAGCAGTCTCGGCCACGCGGTCCTACTGCCGGCGGTGCTGAACTGGAACATCGATCAGCGATCGCACGCCTTTCTGCCCTTCCTGGTCATGCTGCATCTCGGGACGGCGGTCGCCTTGCTGCTGTATTTCTGGCGCGACTGGTGGGCGCTCGCGACGGGCGTCCTGGGCCTGAGTTCGCCGCATCAGACCGCAGAGAGCCGGCGGGTGTTCCTGCTGATCGTGGTCGCGACGATCCCGGCGGTCATCGTCGGCTTCGTGCTGGAGAAGTTCTTCCGGTCCCTGTTCGGATCGCCCGTGATCGTCGCCGCCGTCCTGGTGCTCAACGGGCTGCTGCTGCTGTTCGGCGAGCGGCTGCGGGCGCGAGGCGGCATCCGTCAGCTATCGTCGCTGACCGTGCGCGACGCTCTCACGATCGGCTGCTGGCAGTGCACGGCGCTCATTCCGGGCATCTCGCGCTCGGGTGCGACCATCGTCGGCGGTCTGCTACGCGGCATTGATCACGCGGGCTCGGCGCATTTCTCCTTCCTGATCGCAACGCCGATCATTCTCGGCGCGACCGCGCTTGAGGTGCCGAAGCTGCTGCACGAGAGCATCGCGCCCGGCGTGTTCGGCCTGTCCGTTGTCGCCGCCGTGATCGCCGGGGTCACCGCGTTCCTGACGACCGCCTTCCTGATGCGCTACTTCCGCCAGCAGGACAATTGGGCGCTGAACCCGTTTGCCTATTACTGCATGGCGGCTGGCCTGGGCAGCCTGGCCCTCCTGCTCCTCGCCTGATGGGCACGGTCTGGCTGCGCTTCGCCTCCGCCCTGCTCGCCGCCTCGGCCGCGATCGGAACGCCCGCCCTCGCCCATGGCCTGCGGCCGCACCCGGCGGCCTCGGTCGCGCGGACGGCGGTTCCGCTCGCGGCGACGCCGATCGGGCGGCTCGATCTGCCTTGGTGGCGCAAACGGCACGAGGCGGTGCTGGCGCGGGTGCGGCAGGGGCCGGCCGACCTGATCTTTCTCGGCGATTCGATCACCGCGAACTGGGAGAAGCGCGGCCCGGAGCCGTGGCGGGACTTCCAGCCCGCCTGGACGCGGTTCTACGGCGACCGCCGCGCCGTCAACATGGGCTTCAAGGGGGACACGACGGCGAGCCTGCTCTGGCGCATCGAGCACGGCGAGGTGGACGGCATTACGCCCAAGGTCGCGGTGATCCTGATCGGCGCCAACAATCTCGGCCGCGTGCATTGGCCGGCGCGGGACACCGTCGCCGGGGTCGACGCCATCGTCGCCGAGCTGCATCGTCGCTTACCGGCCACGAAGCTTGTGCTGCTGGCGGTGCTGCCGAGCGAGCGCAGCGCCTGGGCGACGCAGACCACGGCCGAGATCAATCGGGCGCTCGCCGCCCGTTACGCGAACCGCCCCGACCTGGTGACCTACCTCGATTTCGGCGGCTTATTCATGAAGGACGGCGCGCTCGACCGCTCGGCATTCTACGACCCGAAGCTGCGGCCGCCCGACCCGCCGCTGCACCCGACGGCGGAGACGCAGGCGCGGATGGCGGCGGCCATGGAGCCGACGATCGCGCGACTGATGGGCGACCGCGAGCATCTCGCGCAAGCGCGGTAGCGCGAAGCCGGGCTGATCGAGTCGCTCCTCCCGGGCCATTCTAGCTGCTATCTATAAGGATTGGTTTTCACGGCTTGGAGGGCTCCCAGGGAGACGGACGCGGCTGCCCCGAACGCGCGGGCGTGGCGGAGCCCGATGGGCTGGAGTTCGCGATTCCGGTTCTCAGATGTCCGGGCTGCTCCAAAAATCCGGCCCGCTGACACCCTCCCGCCCCGCGAGCAGCGCGCGCAGGCGCCCGGCGACGCGCTCCGTGCCCGGCCCGGAGCGCTCGCGCGGGCGCGGGCCAACCGGCACGTTCCCGCGCACCGAGGCCGGATGGCCGCCGAGCACGATCACGCGGTCGGCCAGGATCATCGCCTCGTCGATGTCGTGCGTCACGAACAGCACGGTCTTGCCGGTCGCGGCCCAGAGCCGCAGCAATTCTTCCTGCAGGCCCGCGCGGGTGATCGCGTCGAGCGCGCCGAACGGCTCGTCCATCAGCAGGAGATCCGGCTCGACCGTGAGCGCGCGCGCAACGCCGACCCGCTGGCGCTGGCCACCCGAGAGCTGCGCCGGCCAGCGCTCGGCCTGCGCCTCCAGCCCGACCAGAGCGAGCGAGCGCATGGCGCGATCATGCCGCTCCGCCCGGCTCAGGCCCAAACCCTCCAGCCCGAGTTCGACATTCGCCCGCACCCGCCGCCACGGCAGCAGCTTCGCGTCCTGGAACACGAGGGCCGAGGGACGGCTGCCCGGCCGTGGCGGCGGGCGCTGCACCTCCCCCTCCGTCGGCTGGATCAGGCCCATGGCGATGCGCAGCAGCGTCGATTTCCCGGCCCCGGAGGGACCGAGCAGGGCGACGAATTCGCCTCGTTGCGCGGCCAGGTTCACATGCCGGAGCACGGCGGTCGTGCGGCCGTCCTGCGTGTAGGACAGCCCGACATTCCTGAACGCAAGCATGGTCGCGGGCGCTACATCTGCCATGCCAGCAGCCGGTTGCGCACCAGGACGAAGACCGTGTCGGTGATCGCGTAGAGCAGCGCCATGGTCAGCATGTAGACGACGACGAGATCGGTCGCGAGCAGGCTCGATGCCTGCATCATGCGCGCGCCGATCCCGGGCACCCCGAACAGTTCGGCGGCGACGACGCTCATCCAGGCCTGCCCGACGCCTGTGCGCATGCCGGCCAGGAGGCCGGGCGCGGCGGCGGGCAGCACGACCTTGGTCAGTTTCCCGACCACGCCGCCGTGCCCGAACGCGGCGGCGACTTCGAGCAGGTCGCGGCCGACCGCGCCCACCGCCCCGTGCGCCGCGTAGAAGTTGATCCAGAACACCGAGATCGCGATGATGAAGGTCGCCCCCGCCGTGTTCAGCCCGAACCACAGGATCGCGAACGGCACCCAGGCGAGGCCCGGGATCGGCCGCAGCAGCCGGACGACCCCGGCCGTGAGCGCATCCAGGCGCGGCAGGATGGCGCAGGCAAGACCGGACGCCGCGCCGAGCAGCGAGCCGAGCACAAGCCCGAGCACGTAGTGCGTCAGGCTGTCCAGGATCGCCTGCTGCCAGTAGCCGCCGCTCACCTCTGACGCCCAGGCGGCGGGCAGGCTGCTCGGCAAGGGCAGCATCGTCGCCGGCACGAGGCCGCTCATCACCGTCGCCTGCCAGACCCCGAACAGCACGGCGAGGCCGAGCGCGCCGAGCGCGAAGCGGCGGGCGGTCGCCGTCACGGATGGACGCGCTTGTAGGTATCGAGATCGAACAGCGCGTCCACGTCGCCCACCTGAGGCAGGACGCCGAGCTTGACCTGGAACGCCGCAAGCTTCTTCACCGGCTCGACGATCACCGCCGGGTCCGAGACGAACTTCGCGCCCGGCGAGGCCAGGGCCTTGTCCATCGTCTGCCGCGTCAGGATGCCGCCGCCGAGCGCCTGCAGGACGAAGGGCGCGGCCTGATCCGGGTGATCGCGCAGCAGATCGGTTGCCCGAATGAACAGCCGGACCAGCGTGTCCTTCCAGGCTTTCGTCGCGGGACGGTCGGGCTGATAGAGCGCGAGCACGGAGCCGGGCTGGCCCGGCATCATCTGGTGCCCGGTCGCGAGCAGCCGCGAGCCCGGCACGCGCATGCGCACGACGGTCAGCGCCGGCTCCCGGAGCACGGCCGCATCGACCGATCCGGCGAGAAAGGCCTGCTGCGTCGCATCGATGTCGATGCCGATGATCTCGACGGTCGCCGGATCGACCTTGTTCTCGTCCAGCCAATACCGCATCAGCGTGTCCGGCACCGAGCCGGACGGTTGCGCCGCGAATTTCGGCTTGCGGCCGGCGGCCTTCGTGAACGCGGCGATGCGGGCGGGGAGATCGTCTGGAGCACCCTCCTGCAAGCCCTCGACCAGCTGGCCGCGCCCGACCACCTCCAGCTCCTCGATGGCGGCGGCGGCGACCACTTTGGTGTCCACGCCGCGCGCGCGGGCGACCAGCAGCGGCAGCACGCCCGCGACATAGCCCTCGATCTTGCCCGAGGCGAGCCCCTGGATGGCCTGCGGCCCGTTGCCGAAGCGGACGAGTTGCAGGTCGAGGCCGGCCTGCTTCGCCCACCCCTCCCCGTCCAGCACGAACAAGGGGCCGGACCCGAGCACCGGAATATAGCCGATACGGATCGTCTGGGCGGCGCGGGCGCGGGCGGGCAGCAGACCACAGGCGGTAGCGGCGGCGCTCGCGGTCAGCAGCGTACGGCGCGGGAGGAAAGCGGGCATCGACACCTCAGTGGGACAGGGGACGCACGTTTAGCGCCCGGGGCCGGATGGTCAATCCGAGCGAAGCCGGGCTACCGTGCCGACAGGCGGAGGGGAAAGACACCATGACCGATCGGATCGCACTCGTCACCGGGGCTGGCAGCGGCGTCGGCCGCGCGGCATCGCAGGCGCTCGCGGATGTCGGGTTCACCGTGGTGCTGGCGGGACGCCGCCGCGAGACGCTCGAGGAGACCGCTTCCCTTCTGCCGGACGGCCGTGGCGTCGCCGTTCCGGCGGACGTAACCGATCCAGAGTCCGTCGCCGGGCTGTTCGAGACGATCGGCGCGAAGTTCGGCCGCCTCGATCTCCTGTTCAACAACGCCGGCGGCAACGTGCCGAGCACGAATTTCGGCGATCTCACCTGGGAGCAGTGGCGGTCCGTGCTGTCCACCAACCTCGACGGCATGTTCCTGATCGCGAGCGGCGCCTACAAGATGATGCGCGACCAGTCGCCGCAGGGCGGGCGCATCATCAATAACGGTTCGATCTCCGCCCACGCGCCGCGTCCCGGCTCCGCGCCGTACACCGCGAGCAAGCACGCGGTCACGGGACTGACCAAGTCGATCGCGCTCGACGGCCGGCCGTACGATATCGCGTGCGGCCAGATCGACATCGGCAACGCCGCAACCTCGATGGCCGCCCGGATGGCGACGGGCGTGCCGCAGGCGAACGGCACGATAGCGATCGAGCCGTTGATGCCGGTTGAGGAGATCGGCCGCACCCTCGCCTACATGGCGACGATGCCTCCGGATGCGAACGTGCTGTTCATCACCGTCATGGCGACCAAGGCGCCGCTGGTGGGACGGGGATAGGGAGTTCTCTTTTCGCGTATGCTCGGCAAGACCTCGACCACGCTCCGAGGATCAGTCCGAACGGGAGACCGTTCGGATCGTGTTGAGGAGCCCGATCATGCTCAAAATCCATGATGCAAGCGCCACCCAGTATAGGCTGCGCGCAACCGGATGCAGGAAGCCGGTCCCGGAAGCCGAGGCGTAGGTCTGAGTTGCCACGCTGTACATTCCGAGCGGGAACACGAGAGACCAGACGCCGGGCCGGTATCTGAGGTTGTGCCACTCGATCACGTATTTGCGGAAGAATATGATCGCCAACAGAGGAATCCAAAAGGTCGCCACGGCCCAGAAAAGAACGGTGAACGGATCGAGAAAGCTTCGCAGCTGATGAGAAAGGGGCGAACGAAGTAGCTCCGCGCCGGCCAGGGTGGTGATCGCGGCAGCGCCCATGTTGATCCACCATGACTCCGTCATCTCGGCTGACGACATCGGGATGAACGTCCATCGATAGAAGACCAGTCCCAGCATCATAAGATACAGAACGCCACCGAGGAGGCAGGCGGCGAGCGCGAAAAATCCGATCAGCGGAGAGTGCGACACGTCCCGCGAAACGATGCTGCCCAGGATCGCCACGGATTCGGTGCCGACGATGAGCAGGAACCATGAGCCGTTCAATCCGTGCTCGAGATCCGGCTTGGCCGAACCGAGTGTCGTGGTCGCGAGGAACCCGTACATCAAGCCGATCCAGAGCATCAGCGCCAGCCCCAAAATCCACGGCAGGAGCGAGATTGCGATGCCGAACGTGGCGCACTGGCTTCCGATCAGACCGGTCGCGGCGACCATGGTGAGAAATGTCGGGCCGAGTTCATGGGTGCGAAAATCGGCAAGGACAAAACCGGGAAAGCGGAAGACCCGAGCCGCCGTGATACACCAGAGTGTCGGGTAGGCGATGACATTGACCACGAACAGAATCCAGTCGATGCCGTCGTGATGCAGCACATGCGAATCGATGGCGATAATGCCGGTCGCCATCGAAAGGCTGAAATAGCCAGGGAAGAAATCCGCCAGCCAAGCGGGCCTACCCTCCTTGACCGGATCGGTGTCGCGTGACGCCATCCGGATTGGAGGTAGGGGGCTGCAGACCGGAGCACAAGGCGATTCCGGCGCGGTTGATCACGTGACCGGGGCAGAATCCCGGGCAGAGGGGGTTGCGATCCCGCCATGCGGGCTGTCCACGACCTGCCGTGAGCTGCCAGCCTCGCAGCCCCACCGGTAGCTTCTTCCCTTTCGGTGCCGCCGAAACCAGATCACGGTCACGGTCACGGGCACGACAACCGGCACCCACCGCGAACAATGGAGAGCAACGATGAGCTGGTATCCCTGCCCCGACCCCGTGCCCGGCGACCGGGCCAGTACGGACGCCATCGAAACGCTGATCGTGCCGCGCGCCGTCGATCTCGGCGAGATGACGGTGCGGCGGGCGCTGCCGAGCGAGAAACGCCAGATGGTCGGGCCGTTCATCTTCTTCGACCAGATGGGGCCGGCCGCGTTCCTGACGGATCAGGGCATCGACGTCCGCCCGCACCCGCACATCAATCTCGCCACCGTCACTTATCTGTTCGAGGGGCAGATCCTGCACCGCGACAGTCTCGGCACCGAGCAGGCGATCGAGCCGGGCGCCGTGAACTGGATGCAGGCCGGGCGCGGCATCGTCCACTCCGAGCGCACGAGCCAGGAGCGCAGGCGCACTGGCCAGCGCCTGTTCGGCATCCAGACCTGGATGGCCTTGCCGAAAGACGACGAGGAGGGCGACCCCGCCTTCGTGCATCACGCAGCCGCCGCGCTGCCCATGGTGGAGGCGGACGGCATGCGGGCGCGGCTGATCGCGGGCGAGGCGTTCGGCGCGCGCTCCCCGCTCGCGACCCAATCCGCGACGCTGTACGCCGACCTGCATCTCGCCGCGGGCGCGCGGCTTTCGATCGACCCGACATACGAGGAGCGGGCGCTCTACACGCTCTCCGGCACGATCGCGGTCGCGGGCGACGCATTCGAACCGGGCCAGCTGTTGGTCCTGCGTCCGGGCGACGCCATCACCGTCTCGGCGGCCTCCGACGCGCGCTGCATGCTGTTCGGCGGCGCGCCGATGGAGGGACCGCGTTACATCTGGTGGAACTTCGTGTCCTCGCGGCCTGAGCGGATCGAGCAGGCCAAGCAGGAATGGGCGCAAGGACGCTTCGACACGGTGCCCGGCGACGCGGAGGAGTTCATCCCTCTGCCGCAGAGAAAGGAAGCGCCCCGGCGCGCCACGGGCGGCGTCTTCTACCCTTAAGGTTCTGTCTGCAACCATTCGAGGCGTCGCATGGCTCGCACCATCGCCGGCATCCACCACGTCACGGCGATCTCCGGCCCCGCGCAAGCGAACGTCGATTTCTATGTCGGCCGGCTCGGGCAGAAGCTGGTCAAGAAGACCGTCAATTTCGACGCGCCCGACACCTATCATCTCTATTACGGCGACCGCACGGGCACGCCCGGCACCATCCTGACCTTCTTTCCGTTCGCGGACGCGGGATCGGGGCGCGCCGGGCCGGGAATGGCGAGCGCGCTCGCCTACGCCGTCCCGGCCGGCGGGCTGGATGTCTGGATGGAGCGCCTGGCGGAGCAAGCGATCGAGTTCGAGGGACCATCGACGCGCCTCTGCGACCGCATGATCGCGCTCGCCGACCCCGACCGGTTGCGCGTGGAACTGATTGAGGAAGCCGGCGCGACGACGGGGGGCGATGCGGGCAAGCCGGCTGGTGGCGGCTTTCACTCCGTCACGCTCTGGCTGGAACGGCCGGACGCGACGGCGCGGGTGTTGACGGACTTGTTCGGCTATGAGCCGGCCGGTCACGAAAACAATGGAGGCACGGAGCGCCTTCGCTTCCGGACACCGTTCGGCGAGCGCGGCTCCGTCGTGGATCTCGTTCGCTCCGACGCGCCGTCGATCGGCCGGCAAGGCGCGGGCACGATCCACCACGTCGCGTTCCGGGCCGAGGACGACGCGGCGCAAGGCGAATGGCGTGAGCGCGTAGCGGCGTTCGGCCTCGACGTGACGCCCGTGATCGATCGGCGGTATTTCCATTCCATCTACTTCCGCGAGCCGGGCGGCGTATTGTTCGAGATCGCGACCGACGCGCCGGGCTTCGCGGTGGACGAGCCGCCCGGCGAACTCGGAACGCATCTGATGCTGCCGCCGCGCTACGAGACGCAACGCCGCGCGATCGAACGCGTGTTGCCTCCGATCAGCGTGCCCGCTTGAACGACGCCGGATCGGCGGCCGGTCCGGAGGATCGCGGCTGCCGGATTTCGGGGAAGCGCTGCCGTGTCGTCGCCGATTGCCCGGTCACCAGTTCGGCGCAGCGGCTTCCGAGCATCAGCGCCGGTGCCGCCGTGTTGCCCGCGTTGATGTTCGGCATCGCGGAGAGATCGCACACGCGCAGATTCGCAACGCCACGGACCCGAAGCCGCGAATTGAGCACGGCCATCCGGTCCCCGGTTGACCCCATGCGGCAGGTTCCGCTCGGGTGGTAGTTCGTTTTCACGTGACGACGGCAGTGCTTCATGACCGCATCGTCGCCGAGATCGCCCGGATCGGGGACGGCGATGCGCTTGATGCGGTCCGAAAGCGGCTTGGCCTGCAGAGCGCGGAGGAAGAACCGCTGGCCGGCGATCATCGCCTCGGCATCGGCGGGATGTTTCAGCAGATGGGGCGAGACCAGCGGCATGTCGCCGGGATCGGCGGATCGCAAGCGGACGAAACCGCGCGAGCGGGGTTTGACCACGACCGTGGTGATGGTCACGCCATAGGTATTCTCGACCAGGGACAGCGCGTCGCGATCGAGATAGACGATCGGCACGCAGAAGGCTTGGATCGTCGGTTCCGACCCCGGATCGACCGGGTTGACGAACGCCCCGGCTTCCACCCCGGCCGACAGGATCGGCCCGCTGCCGAATAGCCGGAACTGCATGCCGTTGAGCAGCATCCGCCAGCCGACACCCTGCTTGTAGTAGCCGTGCCGTCCGCTCGCGGTCGCGATGATCGGCACCTCTGGATGATCGATGAGATTTTCGCCGACGCCAGGGAGATCGACGAGGCAGCGGATGCCGTGCGTTCCGAGGTGATCGGCGGGGCCGATTCCGGACAACATCAGCAGCTGCGGCGTGACGAGCGCGCCGGCGGAGAGGATCACCTCCCGATCGGCGAACGCCCGGTGCTCGGCGCCGGCCGCGTCGGAGAAGGTGACGCCGGTCGCCCGGCCTCCCTCGATCTCGATCCGCCGCACGGGGGCGTTGAGGCGGATCGTCAGCCGGGGATCGCCGGCCAGCGGCGCGAGGAACGCGTAGGCCGCGCTGCTGCGCTTCCCGCGCCGATTGGTGAACTGGTAGAAGCCGACCCCGCGCTGCGTCGGTCCGTTGAAGTCGTGGTTGAACGGCTCGCCGAGACCCTGGACGCTCTGCACGAACCACCGGGAAAACTCGTTGATGTGCCCTGGATCGGAGACGAGCAGCGGCCCATCCACGCCGTGCCGCTCGTCGAACAGCCGCTCATTGCCCTCCATGACGCGGAAATGCGGCAGCACATCCGTCCAGCGCCAACCCGGGTAGTCGTTCTCTCCGCGCAGCATTTCGTGCCACTCGTCGTAGTCGGAGGGCCTGCCTCGCATGTAGACCTGGGCATTGACGGACGAACCGCCGCCGAGAACGTGGCCTTGCGGGATGTCGTGAACGCGGCCGCCCAGATGCTCCTGCGGTACCGTCTTGTGGTATCGCATGTATTTGCTGCCGTTGATCATCTTGAAGATGCCCGGCGGCATGTCGAGCAAGGGATGCCGGTGAGAGTGGCCGGCCTCCAGCAGCAGCACGCGGGCCCCCGCCTCCTGCACCAGCTGCGAGGCGACGACACAGCCCGCGGCGCCCCCGCCCACGACGATGTAGTCGAAGCTTTCGCTCATCGCCTCCCCTCTCGACGGCTCGGGTAGCGGTGCTTGCTCAGGCGCGAATGCTCTCGAGCGCCTTCCAGTCGAATTCGACCCCATGGCCCGGCCGTTCCGGCGCGATCGCGAACCCGTCCTCGATCCTGAGCGGCGCGGCGATGTAGCGGTCGAGCCCGAAACCGTGCGCCTCGAGATAGGAGCGGTTGGGCGCGGCCGCGAGCAGATGCACCGTGACGTCGTGGGCGCCGTGCGACGTCACCGGCAGGTTGTACGCCTCGGCCAGGTGCGCGATCTTCATGAAGGAGGTCACGCCGCCGCAGTTCGTGACATCCGGCTCCGGATAGGTGACGCCGCCCGCCGCGATCAGCTGCTTGAATTCCCACAAGGTCCGAAGATTCTCGCCGGAGGCGACCGGCAGTCCGCCGTCGCGCACGACCCGGACCTGCCCGGCCACGTCGTCGGGGATGAGCGGCTCTTCCAGCCAGCCGGGGGCATAGGGCTGAAAGGCACGCGCCGCGCGGATCGCCTCGTCCGCCGACCATTTCATGTTCGCGTCCACCATCAGCGGAAAGCCCTCGCCCAGATGCTCGCGCATGGCGCGGACGCGCTCGACGTCCTCGGCCAGATTCTTGCGCCCGACCTTCATCTTGATGGCGCGGAAGCCCTTCTTGAGATTGTCGTCGGTCTGCCGCAGCAGCTTGTCGAGCGGGAAGTCGAGATCGATCCCGCCCGCGTAGCAGGGCACACGCGGGTCATAGCCGCCGAGCAATCTCCACAGCGGCTGGCCCAGGCGCTTCGCCTTCAGATCCCAGAGCGCCATGTCGAGGGCAGAGAGGGCGAGGACCGTCGGGCCGCCGCGGCCGCCGTAATGCTGTCCCCACCAGACTTTCTGCCACAGCAACTCGATCCGGTCGGCGTCCTGTCCGGCTACCTGGTCGGGAACGTCGCCGCGCAAGATCGCGTCGATCGCCGCGCCGTTGCGGCCGACGGTGAAGGTATAGCCGACGCCCTCGGCGCCTTCCGCATCCTGCAGCCGGACGGTGTTGAGCTCGAAGTCGAGCATGTCGCCATGCATGCTGTCGCTGAGCGCGATCTCCAGGGGCACCCGGTAGTACCCCGCTGTCGTCCTGGCGATGGCCGGCATCGTGTTCCTCCCCGCTCGTTCGGTCCGTCAGGTTTCGGCTCGTCGCGAACGACGACGCATTCCATCGGCCTTCGCTAAATCCGCCACCATCCCCCCCGAACCTCCAGCGCGTCCAGCATTGCGTCCGCCGCGAGGCGTGGCAGCCGCCGCAGCAGCGAGGGGCGGCGCGGGCGGAAGACGCGCGGCCGCGCGCGTTCCCCGCCGATCTCGCGGACCAGGGCCGCGACGTCGCCCAGCCGGTCGATCAAGCCGAGCGTCAGCGCCTCGTCGCCGAGAAAGAAGCTGCCATCGAACAATCTGGCCTCGTCGCCCTGCAGTCGCGCGCCGCGCCGGCTCCGGACCCAAGCCTTGAAGCGCTCGTGCAGGTCGGCCATCAGGCGCTGCACGAAGATGACGTCCTCCGGCCGCTCCGGGCTGAACGGATCGAGCCGCGCCTTGTTCTCCCCCGCCGTGTACAGCCGCCGCTCGACGCCGAGCCGCGCCAGCGCGCCCGTGAAGCCGAAGCCGCCGCCCACGACCCCGATTGAGCCGACGATGCTCATCGCATTGGCGACGATCTCGTCGCCGGCGCAGGCGATCCAGTAGCCGCCGGACGCGCCCACCTCCTGCACCACGGCATGGACGGTCACGCCCGCGCGGTCGGCCTCGCGGCGGATCGCGCCCGCGATCAGGTCCGACTGCACGGGCGAGCCGCCCGGGCTGTCGATGTCGAGCAGCACATGGCCGCCCCGCTTGCCGGCGGCGCGGATCGCGCGCTCGATCAGCGGCCCTACCGTCCGGAGCGACAGGCCCGAGCCGCCGCTTCGGATGACGCCGTGCAATTCGAGCACGGCGACACGGGGCCGCCGCCAGAACAGAAGCTTCATGCGTGAGACACCAGAGCGGCCGCCCAATCCGCCGCCGCGCGGCCGGTCAGATAGGCCCCGCCCACCGTGCCGGCGAGCGTCGGATGCGTCGCCTCGCCCGCGAACAGCAGCCGCCCGCCGCCAACCGGCTCCGAGAGCCGCGCCCGCGCGTCGGCCTGCCCCGGCACGGCGTAGGCATAGGCGCCCCGGAACAGCCGGTCCTCGGCCCAGCTCGTGACGACGGGCTCCGAGCGGGCGAACAGACGGTCGGCCCGGACGCCGAACAGCGCATGCAGATGGTCGCGCACGAGGGCGGCGGCGGCGCGCGGGCCTTCGCCGGCGACTGCCATCGCCGCGTCCGCGCCGATCCATGCGATGATGTGGTCGCGTCCGAACGGCCAGAAGTTGAGGAGAATCGCGGGTTCGCACCGGTCCTCGATCCGCCGGTCGATGGTGCAGAACTCCGGCAGATCGAGCCGGTCGTCGCTCCCGGCCCGCAGCGCGACCTTGGTGGCGAGGCCCATCGGCAGGGTGTCGATACTGTCGCGCGTCGCGGGCGGCAGGTCCGGCACGAAGCGGATCGACCCCGCTTGCAGCACGCCCGTCGAGACCGTGACGATGCAGGCACGCGCCGTGATCGTCCCGGCGGTGGTCTCGACCGCGACGCCCGCCCCCGGCGCATCCCACCGGATGACCCTGGCCTCGGTCCCGAAGCGCACGTCGATGCCGCGGCCAAGCGTGGCGGCGACAAGGGCGCCCAGACCCTCGCTTGACATCAGGTTGCGGCCCTGTAGCCCGTTGTTGCGCCAGTCGCGCAGGCTCAGCCGCGTCGCGGGAGCGGCGGCGATGATCGGCCCTTCCCAGGCCTCGACGGTGAGCGCCCAGGGGTCCGCTTTAAGCCGGTCCGCGACGTCGGCGAGCGTCGCGTCCGATCCGGGCTCCGCGAGCAGCCCGTCCGCCGCAGCCTCGAAACGCGACCACGCCCGGTCGTAGCCGCGCAGCTCGGCTGCCGTCGCCCAGGCAGAGCCGATCCGGGTGCGGCCGTTGCGGACACGATCGGCGTCGACGAGCGGAACGCCCGCGCGCTCCGCGAGCGGAACCAGGGGGTTGCGGTCGGCGGCGTGCAGCCACACCGCGCCGTGGTCGAACGGCGCTCCGCCGAGAGCGTCGGGCCGCGTGGTCCAGGCGCGGCCGCCGATACGGTCGCCGGCTTCGGCGAGGACGATGCGTCTGCCAAGAGTTCGCAACCGCGACGCGGCCGAGAGGCCCGCCACACCCGCGCCGACGATGACGACCTCTGTCTCCATGAGTGCGTAGCCGTCTGCGTTCCCCGGTCAGCGCTGGGCGCGCTTGGCGGCGTCCGGGTCGGAGCCCGCGTCCTCGTCCAGCTCCTGCACGACTTCCTCGACCGCCGAGCGATCCAGTTGCACCGCCTTCTCGGCCAGTTCATCGCCCTTCTTCTTGTCGCCCTTCGCATATTCCTCGAGAGCTTGCTCGGCGAGCAGGCGGGCCTGCTCGTGCCGGTCCGTCGGCGCATCGCTGTCGGTGTCCGCCATCTCCGTCTATCCCCCTTGAACGCAACGCGATCATGGTCAACGCGAACGCCGCCCCTCGTGCGAACGGGTGCTGTTCGTTCCCCCATCCGGGTGTACATTGACCGGGTCGCCGCCAAATCGGGCGCGACCCGCGTAGGGCTGCATGCGGGCACGGGTTTAGTCAACCGCGGAATCGGACGGAGACATGGCGGAGGAGAGCGGGACCGGAAACGTCGAGCTGGAGCTGAAGCTCGCGCTGCCGCGGCATGGCCGGGCCGCGATCGAGCAGCTGGCGACGTTCCGGGCCGCGCCGGCCCGGCACCTGCACGAGATCACGACCTATTTCGACACGCCCGGCCTCGACCTCAGGCGGGAGGGCGTGGCGCTGCGCGTGCGCAGACGGGGAGACCGGCTGATCCAGACCCTCAAGACGAGCGCCGCCGACGAGGTCGCGAGCAATCGCGGCGAGTGGGAGTGGGACGTGGAGAGCGACCAGCCCGATATCGGCCGCCTGCGGGAGACGCCGCGCGCCGATCTGATCGGGCGGCTGGACGGCGCGCTCCGGCCGGTGTTCCGGACGGACATCGCGCGGACGACGCGCATGCTGGACGGCGCCGGGGGCGCGCGCGTGGAGGTCGCGCTCGACGAGGGGCAGATCATCGCGGGCGACGCGCGCGAGCCGGTCAGCGAACTCGAACTCGAACTGAAGTCGGGCAACGATCCGGCCGCGCTGTATCACCTCGCCCTCGACATCCACGCGCACGTCCCGCTCGCGCTCGCGGGCGACAGCAAGGCCGCGCGCGGCTATCGCCTTTACGACGGCGGCGCTGCATCCGCGCGCAAGGCCCCGCGCGTGCGGCTTACGCCCGGCATCACCGTTGCCGAAGGCTTCCGCCGGATTTCGGCGAACGGCCTCGCCCACCTCGTCGTCAATACGGCGCTCGCCGAACGCGGCGATCCGGAGGGCATCCACCAGGTCCGAGTCGCCTGCCGCCGTCTGCGCGCCGCGCTGGTGCTGTTCAAGAAGCATCTCGACAGCACAGAAAGCGAAGTGTTCGGCGACGCTCTGCGGGAACTCGGGCGCGTGCTCGGAGCGGCGCGGGACTGGGATGTGTTCGTCCTCGAGACCCTGGCCGATGCCGGACGTGAGCAGCCGGGCGCGGGCTGGCCGCACGAGCTGGAGCGCGCGGCCGAGGGGCGGCGCGAGGAAGCGCATTCGGAGGCGGCGAAGACGCTGAAGGGCGCCGCTTTCACGCGCCTCGTGCTCTCCTTCGCCGCCTGGGTCGAGGACGGTGTGCGCGATCCGGCGCAGCTCGGCGACAAGGCGATGCGCAAGAAGCTGAAGCAGATCGCGCCCGAGATGCTCGACCGGGTCGATCGCAAGGCACGGACGCGCGGCCAGGGAATCGAGCATCTGAACGAGGAGCAGCTGCACGCCTTGCGCAAGGCGCTGAAGAAGCTCCGCTACGACGCGGAGTTTTTCGAAGGGCTCTACGAGCATCACGCCGTCAAGCAGTACCGCAAGCATTGCGAGCGCCTGCAGGAGCTGCTTGGGCGATTTAACGACGCCCGCATGACGCTCGTTCTGGTTGATCGCCTTTCCGAACCGAGCCTCCCGTCGCTCGCTGGGGCGGCCGAGCGGGCGCGCATCTGGGCGGAGGCGCGACGCGACACGGCGCTGGCCGAACTGGGGCCGGCCTGGGGAGAGTTCCGGACGGCTGAGCCGTTCTGGAATTGAGCCGGTGGATCTGCCCGAGCCGCCGCTGTTCCGCCCGCCGCTGCCGGACATCCCGGCGCGCGAGCAATCCTTCCTGCGTTTCCTGGGGAGCGTGCGGACCAACGCGCTCCGCATGTGGCCACAAGAGGCTTACGAAGCCGACAGCCTCGTGCAACCTTTCCTCGGTCGCACGCGCATCCTGCTGAACGCGCCGCACGCGATCCGTCATGTGCTGATCGACAATCCCGGGAACTACCGGCGCACCCGCGCCTCGCTCCGCATCCTGCGGCCGATCGCCGGGGCGGGCCTGCTGCTCAGCGAGGGCGAGGACTGGAAATTGCAGCGCCGGACGATCGCGCCCGCCCTTGCCCCGCGCGTCGTGCCGCTGCTCCTACGCCACGTCGCGAGCGCGGCCGGGGAGGCGATCCGGCGGCTTGGAGGCGATCGCGGCGAGCCGGTCGATCTGCTCGCCGCGATGCAGGGGCTGGCGCTCGAGATCGCCGGGCGTTCCATGTTCTCGATCGAAATGCACGAGCACGGGCCGCGGCTGCGCGCAATGCTGCTCGAATTCGCGGAACGGCACAGCCGGCCGTACCTGCTCGACATGCTGCTGCCGCGCTCGATGCTCGCGCCCCGCGACATCGGACGACGGCGGTTTCAGAGGCGCTGGATGGCGTTCATCGCGCGGATGATCGCGCCCCGGCTCGCGGAGCCGCCCGCGACGACGCCGCGCGACCTGCTCGACCTGCTGCTGGCCGCGCGCGATCCGGATACCGGCTTGGGCTTCTCGCCCCTCCAGCTGCGCGACCAGGTGGCGACGATGATCGTCGCCGGCCATGAGACGACGGCGGTGGCGCTGTTCTGGTCGCTCACCCTCCTCGCCTTCGACGCGGCGGAGCAGGAGCGCGTGGCGACCGAAGCGCGCGGACTGGATCTGGGACCGGATGGGGCCGCGTCCGCCCTGCCGCGCCTCGTCCGCACGCGGGCCGTGGTCAGCGAGGCGCTGCGGCTATATCCGCCCATCTTCACCATGGTGCGGGAGGCGATCGCGCCGGACCGTGCCGGAGACGTGCCAATCCCGGCCGGAGCGGTCGTGATGATCGCGCCCTGGGTGCTGCACCGGCATCGTAGCCTGTGGCGTCGGCCGGACGATTTCGATCCGGGACGCTTCATGCCGCAAGCGCCCCCGCCGGCGCGGTTCGCCTACCTGCCGTTCGGCGCCGGGCCACGGGTCTGCGTCGGCGCCCAGTTCGCGCTGGCCGAGGCGACGCTCGTGCTCGGGTCGCTCGTGCAGGCGTTCCGGATCGAGCGCAGCGACACGCGTCCGGTGCTGCCCGTCGCGATCGTGACCACCCAGCCGGACCACCGGCCCGGCTTTCGCCTGCTGCCGCGCGACCGCTTCCCAGCTCTTGCACGCCGTAAACCACAAGCTGAGTTCGACGCGCCGCGATCGCACGACAGTGGAGCCGAGATTCCGCCATAATCACGCAATAAGAGTGATGGTGAAATGCGAAACCAAGGGCGCTCGCTCAAGTTATCGTTTTCGGACGTGACTTGCACCCGAGCATTGCCCGAATTGAAAGGCCATCAATGCGTATCGCCCAGATCGCTCCCTTGTTCGAGGCGGTGCCGCCCAAGCTGTACGGCGGCACGGAGCGGGTCGTCTCCAACCTGACGGAAGAACTCGTGGCGATGGGCCACGACGTGACCCTGTTCGCGAGCGGGGACAGCGTGACCGCCGCCAATCTGGAACCGGTCTGGCCGCGCGCGATCCGGCTCGATCCGACCGTGCGCGACTGGATCGCCGCCTATGGCCGCATGCTGGAACTGGTCGCGCGGCGCGTGGACGAGTTCGACGTTCTGCACTTCCACATCGATTACTTCCCCTTTTCTCTGTTCAGCCGCCTCCGCACGCCGTTCGTCACGACGCTGCACGGGCGGCTCGACTTGCCGGAATTCGGGCAAATCTACAATCTGTTCCCGCATGTGCCGGTCGTCTCGATTTCGGATTACCAGCGGCGGCCGTTGCCCCGGCTGGGTTGGGTCGGCACCGTGCTGCATGGGCTGCCCGAGACGCTGCTCACGCCGAAGCCGGTGAAGCAGGAGTATCTGGCGTTCCTCGGCCGCATCTCGCCCGACAAGGGCATCGACAAGGCGATCCGCATCGCCGCCGCCGTGGGCATGAAGCTGAAGATCGCGGCGAAGATCGACAAGGCCGACCAGGAATATTACGACGCCGAGATCAAGCCGCTGCTGGCGCAGGGCCATGTCGAGTTCATCGGCGAGATCAACGATACTCAGAAGGCCGACTTCCTCGGCGGCGCGCACGCGCTCCTGTTCCCGATCGACTGGCCCGAGCCGTTCGGCCTCGTCATGATCGAGGCGATCGCCTGCGGCACGCCCGTGATCGCGTATAACCGCGGTTCCGTCCCCGAGGTGATCGACGACGGCGTCACGGGCTTCATCGTCGAGAACGAAGCGGAGGCGATCGCGGCGGTCGGCCCGCTCGGGAGCCTGGATCGGAGCCTCGTCCGCAAACGGTTCGAGACGCGCTGGACGGCGCGGCGCATGGCCGAGGACTACCTGGACATCTACGAGCGCATCAGCCGGGTGGACAGCCCGAAGCTTCGGGCCGTGGGAGACTGAGCTTGGATGACGGCCCGGCGCGTGAGCAACTCGCCGCGCTGTATCGGGCGCTCGGACGGAGAAGTGGACAAAACCCTGGGGAGGTGGGCGGGACCGCCGGCAATAGGACGCTTGCGACAAAGCGAGCCGGCGAATGGTAGCGAGCATCGCGCCGTCGGGAAGTGCTTGCTGTATGAGCATATCGGGCCGACAGTCGGCTGTTTTTGAGCCGGTTGATGAATGCTCGATCCGTTGCGCAGGGCGTAGACGGCGCGGTTGACGCGAATGCTGGACATGACGGTTCCTCTTGGTGGGGATCTCTGGCGTGCCGCCGAAGGCGCGAACTTCGTCGCGGATGGTATCGCTGTCATAGCCCCGGTCGCGAGGTGCACCTCGGGATCGGCGTTGTGCTCGGCCATCAAGTCGCTGAACGCGGTGCCGTCGTGAGCCTCTACCGCCGTCAGCAAGAGAGCGACCGGAAGACCCTCAGCGTTGGTTCGAAGGTGGATTTTGGTCGAGAACCCGCCGCGCGAGCGGCCAAGAGCTTGGTTATGAGTCCCCCACTTGCGCCGGCGGCACAGTGGTGTGCCCGGACGATCGTGCTGTCGACCATCTGCAGCGCGTTCTGCCGCCGCCTTCGGCAAGACCGGAGAGCATCAGATCCCATAGCCCGCTGGCCGTCCATGCGGCGGAACTGCCGATGGACCGAGTCCAGTTCCCCAGCTCGGCCTGCAGGTCACGCCACGGCGCGCCAGTCCGGGCAATCCGAAGATCGCGTCCACGCGCCGGCGGTCCGGGCGGACGCCCGGCATGCGGGCGCCCGTGACAAATGGCTGGAAAGGCGCCCACTCTTAGTCGGTTAGAAGGCCTCGACCACGCGCTGCCCGCCCGCATGAAGATCAGCTGAACACGCCGCATCGCGTCGGGGGATCGCGCATCTGCGTTTTCGCAGCTACGATGTTGGGGCATCTGGGATGATTTTAGAACTCGGCTAGAAGAGCGATGCAATCTGAGCGTCGGAAAAGGCGTCCATGCCCCCAGGAGTCGGCCTGTTTCAAACCTAGTCAGTCAGTAATGCGCCGGCGTTCCTACGGCCTGGCGAGTCCGGTGACAGCCTCGCGCGCCGGGCTGAACGGCAGGCCGAGATCGTGCGCGACCGCCTCGTAAGTGACGCGCCCGGCATGCACGTTGAGGCCGTGCAGCAGATGCGGATCGTCGGCCAGCGCCCGCCGCCAGCCCTTCGTCGGCGAGCGCCTGCACGAACGGCAGGGTCGCGTTGGTCAGCGCGACCGTCGAGGTGCGCGCGACCGCGCCCGGCATGTTGGTCACGCAGTAATGCACGATCCCCTCCTCCACATAGGTCGGATCGGAATGCGTGGTCGGGCGGCTGGTCTCGAAGCAGCCGCCCTGGTCGATCGCGATATCCACCAGCACCGAGCCGGGCCGCATCCGGCGCACCATCTCCCGGCTCACGAGCTTGGGCGCGGCCGCGCCGGGCACCAGCACGGCGCCGATGACGAGATCGGCCGCGAGCACTTCCGTCTCGATCGCCTCGGCGGTCGCGAACAGCGTGCGTCGCCCGCGCCCCGAACTGCAGGTCCAGCTCCTTAAGCCGGGGCAGCGAGCGGTCGATGATGGCGACGCTCGCCTCCAGGCCGACCGCCATGCGCGCGGCGTTGGTGCCCGACACGCCGCCGCCGAGCACCACGACCCGCGCCAGGCGCGACGCCCGGCACGCCGCCGAGCAGGATGCCGGAGCCGCCCTGTTCCTTCTCCAGGCAGTGGGCGCCGACCTGGACCGCCATGCGTCCGGCGACCTCGCTCATCGGCGACAGCAGCGGCAGCGCGCCGCGCGCATCGGTGACCGTCTCGTAGGCGATGCAGACGGCGCCGGATCGCATCAGCGCCTCCGCCTGCGCCGCGGTCGGCGGCGAGGTGCAGGTAGGTGAACAGCACCTGGCCCTCCCGCAGCCGCGCAATCTCGGCGGGCTGCGGCTCCTTCACCTTCACGATCATGTCGGCGCGACGCGAACACCGCGGCCGGCGTCGTCCAGCCACGGCCGCGCCGGCGGCGCGATAGGCCTCGTCCGGAAACCCGATGCCCGCGCCCGCCGCCGTGCTCGACCAGCACCGCATGCCCGGCCTGGGCCAGATCCCGGACGCCCGCCGGCGTCAGGCCGACGCGGTATTCGTGGGTCTTGATCTCCTTCGGTACGCCGATCTTCATCCCTGAGCCTCCGTCATCGCCGACCCGGCTTGCTCAAGAGGCGCGTTCCGGGCTGGTATCCGGCGCCACGTCGCCCGGCGGCTCATCCTCCCTCTCCGGCAGGATATCGGCCTTCAGCGGGAGAACCGCGCCCATCCACAGCGCGTGCTTGAGATGATCGTCGCGCGGGCGGCCGGTGTTGGGGTGGACGAACACCACCAGGCCCTGACGGTTCAGCATCAGCCAGGGCACCAGGGCCGCGAACGCCGCAGCATCGAAGGCGACCTGAAACATCGCGCGGGCGTGCGGTCCGACAGGCCGGTCGTGCCAGCGACCGAGCCGGGCTGGAAACCGCTTCTCGATCCCGGCCCGCACGCGCTCTGCGCGGTCGCGGGTGGCGGAAGGGTCATAGTAGACATGCGCATGATAGGAGGCGATCACGCCCTCGCCCGTGCTCCGACTCATCCCGCCTCTCCTTCGGCTCGCGATGACGGAGCAAGCCTGAGCGAGATGCGGCAGATTGGCAACAACCGAAGCGTCTCGTCATTGTCTTAGCGCCCCTTCCTGATCGTTCACCAAGACCGGGGAGGAAGTTGATAGGCTTGAGTGAGGTTTGCCCTCATCCCGACGGTTCGCGCCGTGTCTCTTCTGCTTTCGCGGTTCCTGCGCGCAGGCCTTTGTCTTGTGCTGGTCGCCCTCGTGTCGGCCTGCGCTTCGCATTCCGGCTATCGCACGAGCCGGTACCACCGGCCGCCCGGGCCGCCGGACGATCCCTGGGGTCCGTATATCCGCGAGGCCTCGCTGCGCTTTCAGGTGCCGGATTCCTGGATACGCGCCGTCATGCGCCAGGAATTCGGCGGCCGCCAATACGGCACCGACGGCGGCCTGACGACGTCGTCCGCGGGCGCCGTGGGTCTGATGCAAGTGATGCCCGAGACCTACGAAGGCTTGCGGGCGCGCTACACGCTCGGCGACGACCCGTACGATCCGCACAACAACATCCTCGCCGGCAGCGCCTACATCCGCGAGATGTATGACCGTTATGGCTCCCCCGGCTTTCTCGCCGCCTACAATGCCGGGCCGAACCGCCTCGACCGGTACCTGTTCGGCAGCACCCAATTGCCCGACGAGACGGTGAACTATGTCGCCTCGATCGCGCCCAGGCTCGGCAACACGGTCGCCATGAGCGGCCCGCTCTCGGTCTATGCCGACCCCGGCGCCGGCCGCGACTTCGCGCCGGTGCAAGCCGCCTCCCTACCCGCCCCCGGAGCGGCGCGCGCTGACCCGCCGCCGCGGGCGCTTGACCAATCCGGGCCGGCCGTGATCGCTATGGCGCCGATCGCCTCGCCGGGTGATGAGGGCTACGCGCCTTCGCCCGAAACGGCAGCCTACAGACCGGCGCCGCTGTCGCGCCCCTCGCCGCCCGCGCCCGGTTTCCGGTTCGTCGCCTCCGCCCCGCCCGTGGCGCCCTTCCATCCGGCGGGATCTCCGGGCGGCTGGGCGATCCAGGTCGGCGCGTATGCCGATCCGGGCCAGGCGCGCATCGCGGCCGACCTGGCCCGCGTCCAGACCGGCGTGCTGACCCTACCCGCGCAATCGACGGTGGGCCAGACGACGCGCCCGGACGGCAGCGTGCTCTACCGCGCGCGTGTGACGGGGCTGTCGGGCGCGTCCGCCGAGGATGCGTGCCGCAGGCTGCGGGCGAACGGCCGGGACTGCATCCTGGTGCCGCCGCAAGGCATATCCTAACGACACTTTAAGAAACACAGTCGCCCTGGAATCGCCCCGAGCGCACCATCTATATGTCTGGATGGTGACGGTATGGTCAGCCGCGCGCACGGCTGCGGAACTGGAGGTTTTCCATGATGCGGGTCGCGTCTTTCGCCGCCCTCGCGGGCGTGACCGGGCTGGGCGCCTGCGCGCCGACGTTGCCGCAAGGCCCGAGCGTGCTGGCGCTCCCGGCCCAGGGCAAGAGTTTCGCGGCGTTCCAGCAGGACGACGCCACGTGCCGCTACTACGGCAGCCAGCAGACCGGCTTTGTCAATCCGAGCCAGGCCGCGACCCAGAGCGGCGTCGGCAGCGCCGCCATCGGCACCCTGGCGGGAGCGGCGGCGGGCGCCCTGCTCGGCGCGGCCGCGGGTAACCCGGGCGTCGGCGCCGGGATCGGCGCGGGCAGCGGCTTGCTGCTCGGCAGCGCCGTCGGCGCGAACAACGCCAACGCGACCTCGGCGTCGCTGCAGCAGCGCTACGACATCGCCTATACGCAGTGCATGTATTCGAAGGGCAACTCCGTGCAGGCCGGCGGCCCGCTCAGCGGCCCCGCCGTCCTCCCGGCCTACGGCTACGGTTACGGCTATCCCTATTACGGCGGCACGACGATCGCCCTCGGTTTCGGCGGCGGCTATTACGGCGGCGGCTGGGGACGCGGTTGGGGCGGCTGGCGCGGCGGCTACGGCGGCTGGCACGGTGGCTACGGCGGCTGGCATCGCTAAGGGAAAGCGCAAGGCCTACTCGGCGCACCAGCCGCCATCGACCAGCAGACTCTGCCCGGTGACGTAGGCGGCGGCGTCGGAGGCAAGGAATACGGCGACGCCCGCGATGTCGTCCATGCCGCCGAACCGGCGCATTGGCGTGCGGTCGAGCAGCGCCGAGGACAGGCTGGCGTTGCCGCGCATGCCGGCGGTCAGGTCGGTTTCGAAAAAGCCCGGCGCGATGCAGTTGACGCGCACGCCCTTCGCGGCCCAGTCGAGGGCGAGCGCCTTCGTCAGCAACTCGACGCCCCCTTTGGCCGCGCATACGGCACCGATCTCGTGAGCCCGACATGCCCCGCGACCGAGCTGATATTGATGATCGCGCCCGTCCCGCGCTCGGCCATCGGGCTGCCGAGATACTTGCAGCACAGAAAGACGCCCGTGAGATTGGTGCCGACGATGTTGGTCCAGTCCGCGAGCGAGGTCTTCTCGATGCCGCGATAGATCGGATTGATGCCAGCGTTATTGACGAGGATGTCCAGGCTGCCGAACAGCCCGGCGACGGAATCGCGCAACATCACGACGTCCTCCTCGCGCGAGACGTCGGTCGTCAGGGCGGCGGCGTCATAGCCCTGCTCGCGCAGTCGCGTCGCCGCAGCATCCAGGGTCGATTGCGTCCGGCCGGACAGCACCACGCGGGCGCCGCTCCGTGCGAGACCTTCGGCGATGCCGAACCCGATCCCGCGACCGCCGCCCGTCACCACCGCGACCTTGCCGCTGAGATCGAACATGGCCGGTCCGCTCATGCGTGTCCTCCCCGCGCTTTCCGGCGAGATGGTATGGCAAGGGGGCAGTTCGCGGGAAGTGCCGCCGGATCGGGCGGCGATCCTTCAGCAAACGACGCTGCGCATGGACGGCTCGGGTTTGCGAACTCGGCCTGGGCCGCGACGAGTTGGAGCTCCCGCGATCCCGCGTCGGCCGTATGCTTCAGCACGCCCCAGACGCCGAACCCGCCGCCTCCAGCGACGCGGCGGCGCTGCCGGTGCGGAGCCAGTGGAACAGGAACAGGGCCGCTAGCGCGTCGCCCGCGCCGTTGACCGCGACCGGCAGGCGGGGCGTGCGCAGGAGGTGGCACCGCTCTTCCTCGCCGGAACTGGCGAGAAGATCGACCGCGCCGGAGGGCGTCGACTCCGTGTCCGCGCTTGTGACCAGAACCACGCGCGGGCCGCCCGGCCGCATCATTCCCCGCAGCCGCGCGACGGCCCGCTTCGCGTCCTCGGCCGTCGCGGTGTCATCCCCGTGAGGTGGGCGAGCTCGAACTGGTTCGGCGTCGCGATGTCCGCCTGCGCGAGCGCGCGGTCGCGCAGCAGCTCCGGAATGCCGGGGCGAACGAACACGCCCCTGCCCTCGTCGCCGATCACCGGATCGCAGGCATAGAGCGCGGCGGGATTGGCCTGCCGCACCCGCGCGACCGCCGCCAGGATCGCGTCCCCGACGCGGCCTCGCCCATGTAGCCGGACAGCACGGCATCGCATCGCCCGAGCACGCCCCTTGCCGCGATGCCGTCCACGAGAGCGGAGACCGTCTCGCCGGTGAAGGCCTGCCCGGTCCAGGCGTCATAGCCGGTGTGGTTCGAGAACTGGACCGTGTTGATCGCCCACACCTCCGCGCCGAGCCCCCGCTGCAACGGAAACCGCGCTGCGTTGCCGACATGGCCGTAGGCGACCCAGGACTGCACGGACAGGATGTCATGTCCGGATCCGTGGCCATCCACTCTAGGGTGCCGTGCCCGTCGCGGCAGCGCCGCGGCCCAAGCCGCCTCGCATCAACCGTGAAGGAGCAGCCTGCATGAGTGACCTCGTCGTCATCGCCTTTCCCAAGCGAGGAGAAAGCGGAGGAAGTCCGCAGGAAGCTAATCGGCATGCAGCAGGAATACCTGATCAAGCTTGGCAACGCGGTCGTCGCCGTCAAGCAGCCGGACGGCAGCATCAAGCTCAACCAGCTGTTTCACACCACGGCGGCGCGCGCCGTCTCCGGCACGTTCTGGGGGTCGCTGGTCGGGCTGGTCTTTCTGATGCCGCTGGTCGGCGCCGCCATCGGGGCCGCCTCCGGCGCGCTCGGCGGATATCTCACCGATGTCGGCATCGACGACAATTTCATGAAGAATGGCCAAGGATACAACCCGGCACCGCCGCCTTGTTCGTGCTGATCCGCGGTATGACCGCGGACAAGGTGCTCGAAGGAATCAGGGCGAAGGCGGCACGTCCTGCGCACGTCGCTCGATAACACAAAGGAGCAGGCGTTTCGCGACGCCCTCTCCGCCGCCCACGCCGCCGCCGCGCCAGCCATCGCGGCGTCCAGCGTCGGCACGTCTTCGTCCGACCCGACATCCCCCGCCGCCGCGATCAGAACCCTCCGCCTGCCTCGCTGCCGGCGAACCCGGCAGCGAGCGGACGCTCGCAGGCCTTGGCGACGGCCCTACGGGCCATGACGCCCGAGGTGTGCCCGGTATCCGCGCTGCCGTCAATGTCTGCGTCGAGGCCGTCCGCCGGCGTTACGATCGCGGCGATCGCGTCCGGCGACCAGTCCCCGGCCAGCGCCGCCTCCATCTCGGTCTGACGGAACACCCCGCCCTGCCCCGGCCCCGGTCCCGGCCACCCGCCCCCGGCCGGGCCGCGCGCGACGAACACGCCGACCATGGCATAGCCGGACGCCGGATTCCGGAACCTCGTACGGGATTTCTCCGGAACCGGAAGGTGATGGCGGTGATGATCTCGTCCGGTTCGAGCGCGGTCGTGAACATCCCCTGAAAGTAGTCGTCGGCCGCAATGTCGCGCCGGTCCGTGGTGATCTCACGCCCGATCGCGAGCACGGCGGCGGCGGAGCCGCCGTCGGATCGTTGTCGCAGCGATCCTCCCATCCCGGAATGCCGTACCTGGGTGTCGCCGATCCAGGATGCCATGTCGGACAGTCCCGAAATGCGCGTCTTGATGCCGAAAGCTCGGGATCGGGCGGTGATGGTCATCGCGCCGATCCGGATCGGTCGCCGTCGTCCGTGATGCCGGACAGCCCCAATCCCGCGAGATCGATCACGGCGGAAGGGTGGTTCAGCCGCTGCTTCAGGACCGGCAGGAAGGTCTGACCGCCCGCGAGCAGCTTGGCGTCCGGATCGGCCCGCAGCGCCTGCACGCGTTGGCGACGCTCGACGGGCGGCAATAGACGAAATAGTAAATCGGTTTCCTCCGCTCAGGCCGGCTGCGTGACGGCGCGGCCGTTCCGGATGATCGACCGGATCTTCCTCCGCCGACGCCGGCATGTCGATGTGCCGGACGCCGTAGTCGCGAGCGCATCGACGACGGCGTTGATGACCGCGGGCGTGCTGCCGATCGGCCGGACTCGCCGCAGCCCTTCGAACCAGCGGGTTATGCGGACAGATCGTGGTTTCGGTCGCGGTCGCGATGTTCGGCAAGTCGTAGGCGCGCGGCATCGTGTAATCCATGTACGACCCGCTCATCAATTGG
>CAVZQE010000008.1:0-30054 GCA_963777325.1 uncultured Alphaproteobacteria bacterium
TCGATGCGACCGTTACGGACGCGGTCGCCGGGCTTGCAGAGCCGTCCGTCCCGCTCGATCACGGCGTCGTCCTGCACATCCATCCGACGCCCGCTCTCGTCGCGATCGACGTCGACGCCGGGAGCGGGACGGCGGTGCGGCAGCCGAAAGCGGCGGCCCAGCTCGCGCTCAACCGCGCCGCCATCTCCGGACTGGCGCGGGCGATCCGGCTGCGCAACCTGTCGGGCGCGATCCTGGTCGATTTCGCCGGCCTCTCGGTGCGCAAGCGCGCGACGCTCGGGCCGCCTCTCGCGCAGGCGCTGGCGGCCGATCCGCTGCGTCCCCGGCTGCTCGGCTTCACGGCGCTCGGCCTCGCCGAGATCGTCCGCCCGCGCGTCCACCCGCCTTTGCACGAGGTGCTGGCGAGGCCGCGCGCGGCCGGGCTCACGGCGCTCCGCCGGATCGCGGCCGAAACCGCCCGGTCGCCGCAGCGAAGCTTCCGGCTGCGCGCCTCGCCGGCCGTGGCCTCGGCGCTGGAGCGCGATCCGGTGGCGCTCCCGGACCTTGCACGCCGCATCGGGCGACCCTTGATACTGGCGTCTGACCCCGCTTTGCCCGCGAACGGATGGACGCTTGACGACACCACCCAGAACTCCTTCATGCGCCATTTCGGCCGGCCGCTCACGGACCCGCGCCTGCGCCCATTCTGCTCCCGCCGCTGCGCCGACGTCAATATGGGCCGCTGGCTCCACGGAAAGCTATCGCGTGCCCAGCAAGGAAACCGAGGACGAGGATGCTCGGCTTGATCCGTTGGGGGGCATAGGCTAACAGACCGCCTCCGCCGCAAGCGGATGCCCAGGTAGCTCAGTTGGTAGAGCATGCGACTGAAAATCGCAGTGTCGGTGGTTCGATTCCGCCCCTGGGCACCATTTTTTCAGTCGCCTAGTGGTCTGGTTACCGATCAAGGAGGCGGCTGCGGGCTTTTTACGGCTCATTCAGGGACAACCGCCTCCGGGGTGTCGGGTCTGCCTTCGTTGCGGCTTTTTGTGATCCGCATGCAGCCGGGCGAGCGAAATCCTGGCGTCTTACGCCGCGAGCCTCGCATCCCACCCTTGCACGGGGGATGCGGTACGGCTTTGCGTAGAACGCGGCGTGCGCCGTACCTCGATCTGCGGATGCAACTCCGGATCGCGCGGAGCGAAGTGAAGGGTGACAACGTCCTCGGGACGCAGACTCGATCCAGGTGCGCGATCTTGGAGCTGAAGGACGGCCGCCATGCGGACGGCTTTGTCCGCCCAGGCGCCGACCTCCTGCTTGCCGTGCTCCCAACGCGAGAGCGTGGCACGGTCCATCTCCACGGCCGAGGCGAGAATCCTTACCCGTCATGTCCAGCACGCGACGAATAAATCGGACTTCGGCGCCCGTTAGCCTGGTTGGTATGAAGCAAAGGGCGAGCGCGACGGCAGCCGCCATCTCCTCTGCTTCAGGGATAGTGATACGCAGAACCTTACCGGTCTTCGGATGAGTGACCTCCTCGGCCGCATCGAGCAAGACGACGGGATAAGGAAGTCCCATCAGCTTTTCCTCATAGCGATCCAGTGTTTGCGTCATCATCAGTGGGCTCTCCCGTCCGGCTCGGATGCCCGCCGCCGTCCTTCAGATGTCGTGTTCCCCCTTTGGGGGGAAGTAGGAAGACCGAGGCTTTCGCCTCAGCCGACCCGAATTACGGTAATCAGAACCATCATGTTAGGTGGCAGTGGTTCAACGACCACTTCGATTCGCTAGCCTGCCGCAGAGCCGCCCACCCGCCACCTTTCGGTGCCATCGGGGTCCGTCTCGACCGTCACCACCGAACCCGCCTTGACCGTCCGCTCCACCTCGAATCTCGCGACATCTCGTTCCACCGTTCGCCTTTCCGCGTGCGGCTCTACGATCAACCGGAAATCCGATGAAAGCTGCGCTCCTATCGATGCGCGCTGCGGTGATCCCGACCGAGGCTCGGCGCCGGCTACGCCGACCGCTTCATTCACTGACACTCAACGCCGCATCTGAGCGATGTCGCACTGACGCGGGGCCTTGTCGGGGCGAAAGCGCAGCAAGGTCGTGCCGTGCCGGAATCGCCCGCCCGAGACGTGATCGAACCCGACCTCCACGACCAGCTCGGGACGGACGGGCTGCCACTCGCCGGAGCGGTCCGTGCTCCAGCGGCTCGGACCCCCGGGCGCCTTGCCTGTAAAGCCGGGCGGCTCGATCAACTTCTCCAGTTGCGCCGTCAGGCTGGGGCGCTCGGTGCGGGCGATCGTCGAGGTGAAGCCGACATGATCGAGCAGGCCGGCCTCGTCGTAGAGGCCGAGCAGCAGCGAACCGACCTGCCGCTCCGCCTTCAGATAGCGGAACCCCCCGACGACGCAGTCAGCCGTCCGTCGCGCCTTGACCTTGATCATGCCGTCGCGCTTGCCCGAGCGGTAGGGCTGATCCAGGCGTTTGGCCATCACCCCGTCCCGCCCGGTGCCGCGTTCGTCAAGCCACGCCGCCGCCTCGTTCGGGTCGAAGCTGACGGGAGACAGCTGCACGGACCCGCTCGCGAGCAACGGGAACGCCTCTTCCAGGAGGCCGCGGCGCTGCCGCAAGGTCCGGGAGGTCAGGTCGAGACCATCCGGAGACACGAGCAGGTCGAACGCCATGAACATCGCCGGATGCGCGGCGGCCAGCATCCGCACCCGGCTCGACGCGGGATGCAGGCGCTGCTGCAACTCCTCGAATGACGGCACCCCGTCCACATGGATCACGATTTCGCCGTCGAGCGCGAACCGCTCCGCCTGGACCGAAGCGAGCGATGCGACCACGTCCGGGAAGTAGCGCCCGAGCGTCTGGCCGGACTTGCTGCGCAATTCCACCTCCTCGCCGTCGCGAAACGCGAGGCAGCGGAAACCGTCCCATTTCGGCTCATACTGCCAGCCGTCGCCGACCGGCAGCGCTTCTCCTGTCCGTGCCTCCATCGGCGCGAAATCCGGCCCGACCGGCAGCCTCACGCGCGTAATCCCCGTTCCATGGTGGTGCGTACTCCGGATACCTGCTTATTTCGCTCCGAATGCGCCGCCCATCGATGCCCAAGACACTTCGCCGCGCGACGGCGCTTCTTCCTCTGCTCGCGCTTCTGGTCACGGCAGAACGCCCGACGCGGGCCGCCGATCCGCAACCCTACACGGTCACGATCGCGCCCACTGGCGACGCCGCGCTCGACGGCGCGCTGAAGGACAGCTCGACCCTCGTCAGCCTGCGCGAGAAGGCGCCCGTCGGTTCCTTCGCGCTGATCGGCCGCGCGAAGCAGGATCAGGACCGCTTCGTCACCGCCCTCAACAGCTTCGGCTACTACAAGGGCGCCGCCAAGGTCACGATCGCCGGGCATCCGCTCGATGATCCGGCGCTGCCCGACCTGCTCGACCGCGAACCCGCCGAACCGCCGGTCGAGATCAAGGTCGCGCCGAAGACCGGCCCGCTGTTCCATCTTGGGCAGGTCAAGGTCGAGGGTTCGGTGCCGGAAGAGGCCCGCTCGAAACTCGACCTGAAGCCGGGCGCGCCGGCGGTCGCCTCCGACGTCCTCGCGGCGCGCGAACGCTTGCTGAACGCCTTGCGCGACGAAGGCTACGCGCTCGCCAAGGTTGCGGAGCCGGCGGCGTTCCTCGAACCGGACGCCGACAAGCTCGACGTCACCTACAAGGCCGAGACCGGCCCACGCGTCGATCTTGGGCCGATCACCGTCACCGGCCTCAAGGACGTGAACGAGAGCTTCGTGCGGCGCCGGCTGCTCGTGCACCAGGGCGAGCAGTTCAATCCCGAGGCGATCGACAAGGCGCGGCAGGATCTAATCTCAACCGGCGTATTCTCGTCCGTCGTCGTGCTGCCCGCGGATCAGCTCAACCCGGCCGGCAACCTGCCAATCACTTTCGACGTCACGGAGCGGCCGAAGCACGCGGTCAGCTTCGGGGCCGCGTACTCGACCGATCTGGGCGCGTTCGCCACCGCGACCTGGTCCGACCGCAACCTGTTCGGCAACGCCGAGCAGCTGAACATCACGGCGGGGTTCACGGGCGGCGGCAGCGCCCAGCCCCGGCCCGGCTACAATCTCACGGGTCAGTTCATCAAGCCCGACTTCCTGGCGCGCGATCAATCGTTGCAGGCGGATCTCGGGGCCGTGAAGCAGACCTTCGATGCCTATGACCAGAAGGCGATCCTCGGCGACGTGCTGCTGAACCGCAAACTCTCCGACCACTGGAGCGGCAGCGCGGGCGTCGCGGGCGAGATCGAGACGATCACGCAGGAGGGCGTCACCCGCGACTACACGCTGGTCGGCATCCCGGTCGCGGCCAAATACGACAGCACGAACAACCTGTTCGAGCCGACGCAGGGCATCCGGGCCGCGCTGTCGGTGACGCCCACCCAGTCGCTCGGCACCACCAACGCCACCTTCGTGCTCATGCAGGCGAACGGCTCGACCTATATCGACATACCGTGGCTCGGCGGATCGCCGGGGCGCAGCGTGCTCGCGCTGCGAGGTCTCGTGGGCCGCGCCGAGGGCGCGAGCCAGTTCGAGCTGCCGCCCGACAAACGCTTCTACGCCGGAGGCAGCGCGACGGTGCGCGGCTACAAATACCAGTCCGTCGGGCCGCACTTCCCGGACGACAAGCCGCAGGGCGGCGTCTCGGTCGCGGCCGGCACGGTCGAGTTCCGCCAGCGCATCCTCAAGAGCTTCGGCATGGCCGTGTTCGCCGACGCCGGCCAGGTCTCGGCGAACGGCTCGCCCTTCGCGGGGAACTGGGCGGTCGGCGTCGGCGCGGGCGCGCGCTACTACACACCGATCGGCCCGATCCGGGTCGATTTCGCTGTCCCGCTCACCAAGGTTCCGGGCAACGACTCGTTCCAGTTCTACATCGGCATCGGCGAGGCGTTCTGATGCGGCGTCCGCGTAAGATCCTGGGCTGGATCGTCGGGCTGCTGATCCTGCTGCCGCTGCTCGCGGCGGGAGGGGTCGCGCTCGCCGCGGACACGGAGCCCGGCCAGGGATTTATCGCGACCCAGCTGTCGAAGCTGACCGGCGGCAAGGTCGAGGTGTACGGGCTCTCCGGGAGCTTCCCGAGCGAACTGCGCGCCGCCAAGGTCGAGCTGCGCGACAACGACGGCCCGTGGCTGACGATCGAGAATCTCGTGCTCGACTTGCACCCGCTGTCTCTGGTCACCAAGACCCTCAATCTCGGCAGGGCCACCGCATCGCTGGTCTCCGTCGCCCGCCTGCCCGCGTCGGAGTCGACCGCCTCCACCCCCTCGTCCTCCTCTTCGAGCTACAGCCTGCCGGTCAAGATCGAGATCGACCAGCTTCGGATCGCAAAGCTCGACCTGGCCCGGCCCGTTGCGGGGGAGGCCGCATCGTTCTTCGCGAACGGCAGCCTCCACCTCGTCTCGCTCGAGCAAGGCGACGTGCAACTGGCGCTGCGGCGGCTCGACGCGGATGGCGCTTACGACCTGAATGGCAAGCTCGACCCCGCCCAGGTGCAAGCGGCCCTGACGGTCAAGGAATCAGCGCACGGTTCTGTCGGCTCGCTCGCGGCATTGCCCGACCTCGGGCCGTTGTCCGTCGATGCGACGCTGGACGGGCCGCGCGACGCCATCGCGACCAAGCTCGCCGTCGATGCGGGCCAGTTGACCGCGCGCGCGAACGGCACGGTCGATCTCGTGCACTCGGCCGCCGATCTCTCGGTGCAGGCCAACGCGCCCGCGATGAGCCCGCGGCCCGATCTCTCCTGGCAGTCGATCGCGCTCGACGCGCGGGTGCAGGGACCGTTCAACACCGTGCAGGCGAATGGCACGCTCGCGATCGCGGCGCTGCACGCGGCGGGCGCGGCCATTCAGAGCATCGACGCCAAGGTGCAGGGCAACGCCGGGCAGGTCGGGATGCACGCCGAGGCGAACGGCATCCAGCTCCCCGGCCCGAAGCCGGATGCGCTGGCGGCCGCGCCGCTGGTCGTGGACGCGACCGTCGGGCTGGACGCGCCGACGCGGCCGCTCACGCTCTCGATCAAACATCCGCTGGTCATCGCCGAAGGCACGGCCGAGACTGGGGGGGCGCTGCAGGCCCATTCGAACGTCGAGCTGCCCGATCTCGGCCCGCTCGCCGCGATCGCCGGATACGACGTCCAGGGCCACACCAAGCTCACGCTGACCGCGTCGCAGACCGGCGAGACGATCGCCTTCGCCGCCAGCGGGCCGCTCGCCATCACCGGCGGCATGGCTCCGCTGCCCGGGCTGATCGGTGAGGAGGGCACGCTCGCGCTCGCCGGCACCGAGACCAGCTCCACCGTCACGGTCTCCAAATTCACGCTGGACGGCAAGACGCTGGCGCTCGCCGCCGACGGCAACCTCAAATCCCGGGTCGCGGACGTGAACCTGCACACGAAGCTGCAGGATCTCGCGGTGCTCTCGCCGACCCTCGCGGGGCACGTCGGCGTTGACGCCCATGTCGCCGGGCCGCTCGACGATTTCGGCATGACCGCCGACGTTGCGGGCGAGGTCGCGAGCCCGGGCGTGCCGAGCGGGTCGTTGACGGCGCATCTTGAGGCCCAGCATCTGCCGAAAGCGCCGGACGGGACGCTGACAGCGCGGGGCACGCTCGACGCATCGGCGCTCGACCTCGCCGTCAACGTGAAGCAAGAGGCCGCCGGCATGCGGGTGGACATCGGCCGCGCCGACTGGAAGAGCGCCCACGCCTCCGGCGCGCTGACCTTGCCCCAGGGTGCGACCGTGCCGCTCGGCAAGCTCGACCTCCGCATGACGCATCTGGCCGATCTCCGGGCGCTCACCGGAAAGCCGCTCACCGGCTCCTTCACGGCCTCGCTGGAAACGACCGAACGGGCCGGGAAGCAGACCGCGACCCTGAAAGCCGACGCGCACGACGCCGGCATCGCCGGAACCGCGACGATCGGCCGCGCCACGCTGGACGCGGCCGTCGCCGACCCGACGACCAAACCAGTGGTGCAGGCCAAGCTCACGGCCGACGGCATCGCCCTGTCGGGAATGCAGGCGCACGCGAGGATCGACATCGCCGGCCCGGAGGACGCGCTGGGCGTGAAGCTCGCCGCCGGCCTGCGGGATTTCCGGGGCGGCGATCTGGACGTCACCTCCAAGGCGACGGTGGACGTGCCCGGAAAGGCGACCACCCTCGCCGCGCTTCAGGCCGGTTGGAAGGGTGAGACGCTGCGGCTGCTCGCGCCCGCGCATATCCGATACAGCCCGGACGTGGCCGTGGACAGGCTGCTCCTTGGGGTGCGGCAGGCAACCATCGATGTCGCCGGCCGGGTGAGCCCGACGCTCGATCTGACCGCAAGCATCCGCGACGTGACCCCGGAGCTCGCCAAGATCGCCATGCCCGATCTCTCGGCGGAGGGCACGCTCAGGGCGGACGCCAGGCTCACCGGCACGCCGTCCCGCCCGGTCGGGACCGTGCGCGTCGCCGCCAGCGGGCTGCGCATGACCGGCGGCGCGACCGGCGGCCTGCCGCCCGCCAGCGTGATCGCCAACGTCGATCTGCACGGCGACAGCGCCCAGATCGACACGCGCCTGAACGCGGGGCGAGACGTGTCGCTGACCGTGACCGGCCGCGCGCCGATCCCGCCGTCTTCCGGCTCGCTCGACCTGCGCACGCAGGGGACGCTCGACCTCGCCTTCGTGAACCCGATCCTCGAAGTGAACGGGCGGCATGTGCGCGGGCGCATGACGCTCGACGCGCGGATCGCCGGCACGATGTCCGCGCCGCAGATCTCGGGAACGGCGCGGCTTGCGCGCGGCGAGGTGCAGGATTACGGCGTCGGCGCGCGCATCCAGGACATCAACGCGCTGATCGAGGCGGACGGCACGACCATCCGCATCGCGCGCTTCACCGGGCAGGCGGGCAAGGGCACGCTCGGTCTGACCGGCACGATCAGCCCGGCCGCGCCGGGCATGCCGGTCGATCTGCACCTGGTCGCGCGCGACGCGGAGCCGCTGCGGAGCGATCTCCTCACCGCGACGATCAGCGCGGATCTGACCGTGCGCGGCGAGATCAAGAACCAGCTCGCGGCCACCGGCGGCGTCACCATCAGCCACGCCGAGATCCGCATTCCCGAGCACCTGCCGGCGAGCGTCGCCGTGCTCGACGTGCGCCGCCCGGGCGAGAAACCGCCGCCGCCGCCTATCCCCGGACCCGCGATCGCGCTCGACGTCACGGTGCGCGCGCCCAGCCAGATCTTCGTGCGCGGCCGCGGGCTGGTCGCGGAGCTCGGCGGCGCGATCCACCTGACGGGAACGACCGGCAATCTGCAGCCGCAAGGGGCGTTCCACCTCATCCGGGGCACGATCAGCGTCGCCGGGGTGTCGCTCACCTTCAGCAAGGGCGAGGTGAGCTTTAACGGCGGCAAAATCTCCGACCCCTCGCTCCTGTTCGTCGCGACGTCGAGCAACGGCAGCATCACCGCCAATCTCGAAATCAGCGGCACGGCAAGCAGCCCGAAGATCCGCCTCTACAGCACGCCCGAACTGCCGCAGGACGAGGTGCTGGCGCAGCTGATCTTCAAGCGCAGCACATCGACCCTGAGCCCGCTGGAACTGGCCCAGCTCGCGGGCGCGCTGGCGCAGCTGACCGGCGTCGGCGGCGGCGGCCTCAATCCGCTCGAATCGGTGCGCAAGGGCTTGGGCCTCGACACGCTCTCGGTCGGGGGCGGCACGGGCAATAGCGGCCCGACGGTGCAGGGCGGCCGCTACGTCGCGCCCGGCGTGTTCGTCGGCGCGAAGCAGGGCACGGGCGGCAACAGCACGCAGGGACTGGTGCAGATCGATCTGTACAAGGGCCTCAAGCTGCAAGGGACGGTCGGCACCGGCAGCAACACCAACCCCGGCGCGACGCCGGAGGACTCGGCCGGCAGCAGCATCGGGCTGAAATACCAGTTCGAGTATTGACCCCCGGGCCCGGCGCTCAGAGCCGCTTGCGCGCACGCAGCACGGCCGAGAGGCCCGCCAGCGACAGCAGCGCCGCGATGGCGTGCCCGATCTCCCAGCGCAGCCGATGGCTCGCCCAGTCCGGCGGAAGGGTCGCGGGCGTCCAGGCGCCGAGCGCGACGTTGACGGGCCGGTTGAGGATGAAGAACGTCGCGATCATGCCCGCATAGGCGAGGCTCGCGGCCAGCATCGGCCGGTACGCCGGGTCGTGGCGACGATGCCGGAAAGCGAGCAGAACGCTGGTCGCGAGCGCGCCGATCTCGACGGGACCGCCCAGGAACGGTCCCCAGCCGCGATACAGATGCTGCTGCACGGCAAGCCAGAGCGGTCCATCGAGTGCGAGCTCGTTCGGCAGTTCCAACACATGCGCGACCGGCGCCAGCACCGCGAGCACCGCGAACGCGAGATTTGCATGGCCGATCCATTTCATGCTCGCCTCCCCTCCGCCCACGGCGACACGGCCCGAACACACCGAGAAGGAACGACATGGCCGCCGACGCGCCTTCACGAGCATCCCCGGGAATTGCGGACGCGCCGTCCGTCGAGACGGCCGTCGAGCCGCCGCGCGCGCCGGTTGCTCCGCCCGAGCAGACGGCGCGACAGCTTCGGCTGCTGCCGCTGTCGCTGCTCGCGCTGATCGTCGGGATCGTCACCGGCATCGGCGCGGTGGTGTTTCGCGATCTGATCGGCCTGATCCACAACGTGCTGTTCCTCGGCGATTTCTCCGTCGCTTTCAACAGCAGCTTGTTCACGCCGTACAACCCTTGGGGGCCGTTCGTGATCCTGGTGCCGATCATCGGCGGCATCGGCGTCACCTGGATCGTCTCCAACTTCGCGCCGGAAGCGAAGGGCCACGGCGTGCCGGAGGTGATGGACGCGATCTACTACCAGCGCGGCGTGATCCGGCCGGTCGTCGCCGTGGTCAAGTCGATCGCCTCGGCGCTCGCGATCGGCAGCGGCGCCGCGGTCGGCCGCGAAGGGCCGATTATCCAGATCGGCTCCGCGCTCGGCTCCACGCTCGGGCAGGTGATCCGGATGCGGGCGGGCCAGCGCATCACGCTGGTCGCGGCCGGCGCCGGCGCCGGCATCGCGGCGACGTTCAACACGCCGATCGGCGGCGTTCTGTTCGCGACCGAGCTGATGCTGCCGGAAATCAGCGTCAACACCTTCCTGCCCGTAGCGGTCGCGACCGGCACCGCGACGTTCATCGGCCGCCTGTTCTTCGGCTCGGAGCCGGCCTTCAGCGTGCCGGCCAGCCTCGCCTCGATCCCGACTGAACCGAGCAGCGCGATCACGCTGGTGCTCTATGCCCTGCTCGGGGCCGTGACCGGCGTCGCGGGCGCCGGATTCATCAAGGGGTTGCATCTGCTTGAGGACGCATTCGACAAGATCCCCGGCCGCTATCTCCGGCACGCGCTCGGGATGCTGCTGGTCGGCCTGATGATATACGGGCTGTGGCGAACCGCCGGGCACTACTACATCGAAGGCGTCGGGTACTCGACGATCCAGGCGACGCTGTACGGCCAGATCACCGCGCCCTGGTTCCTGCTGCTGCTGTTCGTCGGCAAGCTGCTGGCGACCTCGATCAGCCTCGGCTCGGGTTCCTCGGGCGGCGTGTTTTCGCCGTCGCTGTTCATGGGCGCGACCATCGGCGCGGCATTCGCCTCGCTCGTGACGATGCTGTTCCCCTTTGCCCCGGTCAGCGGTCCGGCGTTCGCGATGGTCGGCATGGGCGCGATGGTCGGCGGCTCGACCGGCGCCGCGATGACCGCCGTCACCATGATCTTCGAGATGACGCGCGACTACGACATCGTGCTGCCGATGATTCTCGCGGTGGCGCTCGCGCTCGGAGTGCGGCGGATGCTGTCGCGCGAAAGCATCTACACGCTGAAGCTGGTGCGTCGCGGCCATCCGATCCCGAAGGCGCTGCACGCCAACACCTTCCTGGTGCGCAGCGCCGCAGAGATCATGATCCGCGACGTCCTCGTGCTCGACGAGGGCACGCTGTTCGGCGCGTTTCTCGACATGTCGGCGGCTCAGGGCGGGCTGCGTCACGTCGTGGTGACGCGGAACGGCACGATCCTGGGCGGGCTCCGGGTGAACACCGATCTCCGCCGGGCGCTCGGCGCCGCCGCCGGCGACGTGCGGCTCGGAGATCTCGTGCGGCCGAGCTTCATCGTCGTCGGCAAGGAGGACGCCGCCTTCGACGTGATCCGGACCATGTCGAACAAGCGCGCCGCCATGGCGATCGTGGTCAGCCAGGCGGTGGGCGAGGAGCCGCAGCGCGTGCTTGGCGTCATCACCAAGGAGCACCTGGCCGACACCGTCGCCCGCAGCGTCGAGATCTATCCCGGGTGACCTTCAGCGCGTCTTTGATTGAGATCGGCGTCACGTCCTCGGATCAGACGGCCGGGTAGACAAGCATCTCGCCCTCGGCCCTCGCGGCCGGGGTCAGCGTCGCCGGCTCGACGCGGTCACGTCCCATCAGATGAAACACGCTTCTCCCGCGATGCAGGAGATAGTCGGCGACGATCCGCCGATGACACCGCCACCAGACCGCTTCCGAACACATGATCGCGCAGCGCCGATCCTGCCCGAGTGCAAGCAGGCGCGATAGGCCGAGCTGGAACTCTTCGCCGAGCGCGTAGTCCGCGTAGTTGTGGAAGCTCTTGTTGGTCCAGAACCCGTTGACGCCAGGGGGAACGGTCTTCGATCCGCCGCGCAAGCCGCCCAGCTCTCGAAGCCACCTATGGCCGACCTCCCGCGAGGCCAGTTCGCCCGCGAGCACGTCCGCATTGAATTGGGGGTTCGTCCGCGAGCGCGGCACGCTGCGGATGTCCACGACCGTCTCCACCTTCCCCACGCGCAGCAACTCCAGGAACTCGGGAATGCCGCGCGTGGAGTGGCCGACCGTGAAGACCGGGAGAGCGTCACTCATCGCACGCATCCGCGACAGCTCGGCGCAGGGCGGGAAGAACCTCCGTCTCGAAACACGGATTCTTCGCGGCCCAGGCCCGCGTGCGCCAGGACGGATGCGGCAGCGGGAAATATCGCGGCAGGTGATCCCGGAAACGCATGACCCGGTCGGTCATCGCTCCCGGCCCGAGCGCATGCGCCTGAGCATAGCCGCCGACCAGCAAGACGAGGCGCAACGCCGGCATCGCGTCGAGCAGCCGCTCGCGCCAGAGCGGCGCGCATTCCGGACGCGGCGGAGCGTCGCCGCCGCCCGGCAGCCGCCCCGGATAGCAGAGTCCCATCGGCAGGATGGCGACCGTACCGGCGTCGTAGAACCGCCCCTCCGGCACGCCCATCCAGGCCCGCAAACGCTCGCCGGAGGCGTCGGCGAACGGAACCCCCGAGACATGCGCCTTGCTGCCCGGAGCCTGGCTCGCGATCAGGATCTTCGCGGACGCCGAGAGCTGGAAGATGGGACGCGGCCCGAGCGGCAGCCGGTCGGCACAGACGCGGCAGGCGCGCACGTCCGTCAGCAGCGAATCGAGTGCCTTCACGCGCGATCCAAACGTAGCCCGGCCAATGGCTGCTTTGTGAAGGCTCGGGCGCGGGCCATCAAGCCACGATCGCCCGAAGGCGGCTCTCAGCGGTTGTCGGTGACGCGTAAAGATGTCCGGTTTTCGTAGCTCGTGATCTGTCCGCTCCGTTCTTGTTCCGTGCCGGGGCATGCATGCCCCCGGCACGGAACGCCGCGATGGGAGCATGTCATGCGGCCTGACGCTCGGTTGGCAGCAGGGCGCCGGTTGGGTCGTAGTCTGCCAGCCGGTGCGGCCCGAGGAACACTGCGAGCGTGCCGTCGGGGTATTCATTCACCCGCACCCTTGCGCGCACGAAGTGCGGTCACAGCCGGCTCGGCGGCAGTTGCAAGCTAAGCCCCTGCCATCGCACGGTGTTGTCATTGCCCACCGTCCGCTCTTCCTGGACGCACAGGATCTCGCGCCAGGCGTCGGCCGCGTCGGCCACGAACGCCGACCCTTCCTGCTCGGGCGCCACCGCGAACGCCTTGTTGTGCTCGGCCACGTAGCTCTCCGCCAACCAGCGGTTCGCCGCTTCGGCTGTCGTGATCCCGGCCAGCGCCAACTCCTTCGGCAGCCGGTCCTGCAACGTCCGGAACGCCCGTTCCGACCGGCCCCGTGCTTCCGGCGAGTAGGCCGCGATGTGCTCGATGCCGAGCTGCGCGAGCGCACGGCCGACCTGGGTCAGAACCGTCCGCGAGGCCGGTCCGCCAGCCTCCGGCGCGTCAGGAAGGAGTGGCTGCCCCGGTCGGTGTAGAGCGCGCAGAACAGGCCCTGCCGCTCCACCACTTCGCGCAGGCCTCGCAGGCTCGACGCCGTCCCCTCCTGATCCACCAGAAACGCCGAGAGGATCGCGCTCGTCGCGTCATCCAGCGTGACGACGAGGTCGTGCAGGCGCCCACTCCCGGGCAGCCAGGCATGCGTCGAGGCGTCCTGGTGCAGCAGCATGCCCGCCAACGGACGGCGCGGGCGCTTCTTGCGATGCGCCGAGCGCTTCACCGCAGGCAGTACCAACCCCGCACGGTGCAGAGCCAGCTTGGTCACCGTGTAGCCCAGCCTGTAGCCGTGCCGCTTCCCCAGCTGCTCGTGAAAGTGCTCGACCGTGAAGCCGCGATAGAGGTCGCGATACAGGCCAAGCATCCGCTCGAGCTCCGCCACAGGCGCGCGTCGCCCAGAGGGCAGCAGCCGGCGATCCTCAAGACCAGCCAGCCCCTGCTCGCGATGCCGGTCACGCCAGCGCCGGAACGTACGCTCGCTCACTCCCAGCAACTCCGCCGCCTCCAGCTGGCTCAACTCCGACCGCTCCGATCGGCCAAGAACATCCTCGAACCGCATCCGTCGTATCCCCTCGTGAATGCGTGCCCGATCCATCCCAACCCCCAACACAAGGGACCGGAAAGACCGGACACTTCACGAGCTACAAACTCCGGACAACTCATGAGCTAGCCACAGGGCGGCTCTCAGCGGTTTGACAAGCCCTCACCCGACCGCCATGCTCTGTGTCATCCGAGGGGTGCCCCGCTAGGGGGCTGAGATACCGCCGGCTTGCAAGCATCGCGGTTACCCTTGAACCTGAACCGGGTCATGCCGGCGGAGGGACGGGCGCTTCGAGATCGCGAATCCCCAATCCGTCATGACGCTGCCCAGAGGAGGCGTGCATGACCGTCCAGAGCAAGCCGAGCACCGTCACGACCGGCCCCATCGCCGGCTCGCGTAAGGTTTACACGAGTCCCGAAGGCTGTCCCGACATCAGGGTGCCGTTCCGCGAGATCGCGCTCGATCCCTCGGCGCAGGAGCCCGCCTTCCGCACCTACGATTGCTCCGGCCCCTACACCGACCCGGGCACGCGCATCGAGCTCGAATCCGGGTTGCCGCCGGTGCGCGCGCCCTGGATCGCCGGGCGGGGCTTCGCGCCGGTAGCGGCGCGCGCGGTGAAGCCCGAGGACAACGGCGGCGCATCCGGCGAGCGTCTGGTGCCGCCCTGCCCCGCGCCGCAGACGGTGCTCGCGGGCGTTGCCGGCAGGCCCGTGACGCAGATGGAATTCGCCCGCGCCGGGATCGTTACCGAAGAGATGATCTACGTCGCGCACCGCGAGAATTTCGGCCGCGCGCGGATGCTCGAAGGCGCCGAGGAGCGGCGGGCGGATGGCGAGGATTTCGGCGCGTCCATTCCGGCCTTCATCACGCCAGAGTTCGTGCGCCAGGAGATCGCGTCCGGCCGCGCGATCATCCCCGCGAACATCAATCATCCGGAGCTGGAGCCGGTCGCCATCGGCCGCAACTTCCTGGTCAAGATCAACGCCAATATCGGCAACTCGGCGGTGACGTCGGGAGCGGCCGAGGAGGTGGAAAAGCTCGTCTGGGCGATCCGATGGGGCGCGGACACGGTGATGGACCTCTCGACGGGCCGCAACATCCACAACATCCGCGGCTGGATCCTGCGTAACTCGCCGGTGCCGATCGGCACGGTGCCGATCTATCAGGCCTTGGAGAAGGTGGACGGCGAGCCGGACAAGCTCGACTGGGAGGTATTCAAGGACACGCTGATCGAGCAGGCCGAGCAGGGCGTGGATTACTTCACGATCCACGCCGGCGTGCGCCTGCCCTACGTGCCGCTGACCGCGAAGCGCGTCACCGGCATCGTCTCGCGCGGCGGCTCGATCATGGCGCGCTGGTGCCTCGCGCACCACAAGGAGAGCTTCCTCTACGAGCGCTTCGACGAGATCTGCGACATCATGCGCAAATACGACGTGTCGTTCTCGCTCGGCGACGGCCTGCGTCCCGGCTCGATCGCGGACGCCAACGACCGCGCGCAGTTCGCGGAGTTGGAGACGCTCGGCGAGCTGACCAAGATCGCCTGGGACAAGGGCTGTCAGGTGATGATCGAAGGCCCCGGCCACGTGCCGATGCACAAGATCAAGGTCAACATGGAGAAGCAGCTGCGGGAATGCGGCGAGGCGCCGTTCTACACGCTCGGCCCTCTGACGACCGACATCGCGCCCGGCTACGACCACATCACGTCGGCGATCGGCGCGGCCATGATCGGCTGGTTCGGCACGGCGATGCTCTGCTACGTGACGCCGAAGGAGCATCTCGGCCTGCCGAACCGCGATGACGTGAAAACCGGCGTCATCACCTACCGCATCGCGGCGCACGCCGCCGATCTCGCGAAGGGGCATCCGTCGGCGAAGCTGCGCGACGACGCCGTCAGCCGCGCGCGGTTCGAGTTCCGCTGGGAGGACCAGTTCAACCTCTCGCTCGACCCGGACACCGCGCGCAGCTTCCACGACGAGACCTTGCCCAAGGAGGCGCACAAGGTCGCGCATTTCTGCTCGATGTGCGGCCCGAAGTTCTGCTCGATGCGGATCACACAGGATCTGCGCGTTGAAGCCGAGCGGATGGCCGGATTGGAGCAGAAGAGCGCCGAGTTCGCCCAGACCGGGAAGGCAATCTACGTTCCGCAGGAAGCGGCCGAGTAGCGGGGATCCACGTCAGCACGATCGCGCCCGGCATGATCGCGACGGCGATGACCGAGAAGAGGCCGGACGAACCGGAAGAGCGCGGCGGCCTCACCATGCGTTGGGGCGGCGCCTGACGGCTCGATGAGCGTCGGCCGCGAGCGCCAGGAGGAGATCTATATCGCCGGGCTCGCCGGGCGGCGGCAGCCGGTTCCGAGCGCGCCGGACCGGCTGGAGCGGGCGGCGCTCGGAAAGCTCAGCCGCGATGCCGCTGCCTATGTCGCCGGGAGCGCGGGCATGGAGCGCACGGCGACGAACAACCGGGCGGCCTTCGATCGCTGCCGGATCGTGCCGCGCGTGATGCGGGACGTCTCGAACCGCGATCTCACGGTCGAGCTGTTCGGCCGCGTGCTGCCGCTGCCCATTCTGCTCGGCCCCATCGGCGTGCTCGAGATCGCGCACCGGCAGGCCGATCTCGCAGCCGCCCGCGCCGCTTCGGCCGCCGGCATTCCATTCGTCACCTCCTGCCAGGCCTCGCTTCCGTTGGAGCGCATAGCGGAGGCGATCGGAGACGGGCCGCGCTGGTTTCAGCTCTACTGGTCCGCGCGCGACGAGCTGACGACGAGCTTCGTCGAGCGCGCCGAGAAATCCGGCTACGAGGCCATCGTGGTCACGCTCGACACCACCCTGCTCGGCTGGCGTACCCGAGACCTCGACCGGGGATACCTGCCTTTCCTGCGCGGGCGCGGCATCGCCAACTACATTTCGGACCCGGTTTTCATGCGGTTGCCGGATGGTGGAGGCGCGATCCGCTCTCCTCCCCGGCCGGGTCTGGGGGCGCTGAAATCCGCGCTGGAGCTGCTCCGCTCCGGCTCGGTGCGAACGCTCGTCTCCGGGGAGGCGCTGGCGGCGGTGCGCCGCTTCCTCGCCATCTACTCGCGTCCGGACCTGACCTGGGACGATCTGCGGTTCCTGCGCGAGCGGACGCGGCTCCCCATCGTGCTGAAAGGCATCCTGCACCCGGAGGACGCGCGCCGCGCCGTGCAGGCGGGCGTCGATGGCGTGATCGTTTCCAATCACGGCGGCCGCCAGGTGGACGGAGCCATCGCCTCCCTGGATGCGCTGCCCGGAATCGTGGACGCGATCGCGGGACGCATCCCCGTGCTGTTCGACAGCGGCGTGCGGAGCGGCGCCGACATCTTCAAGGCGCTGTGTCTCGGAGCCAGGGCTGTGCTGATCGGCCGGCCCTATGTCTACGGCCTGGCGCTCGCGGGCGAGCGGGGCGTGCGGGACGTCATCGCGAACCTGGCGGCGGAGCTCGATCTGACGCTCGGCCTTGCGGGCCGCCGAAGCCCGGCCGAACTCGACCGCTCGGCGGTGGTCTTCACGAACCAGGCCATCGGCGCGGAGCCGCCGCGACTTTAGCCGCCGCTGGCGGGCGTCATGACGTGGATGGCGCGGGATGCGATCAGGCTCGCGGCGTCCTCGTTGTAATCCCGCATGTGAGCACTCCCGGAGTGCGCCCGGAGCGCCTCGACGCTCTCCCAGCGCTCCACGACGATGTATGTGTCCGGCCCGGCAGGCTGCTGGAACGAGGTCGCCCCCGGCAGATCGACGATGGGTTCGTATTGCACGCAGCCCGGCTCGGCGTGCACGAGCGGCATGACCTTGCGGAACTTGTCGAGCAGTGCCGCTCTCTGCCCGGGCCTGGCCGTGATGACGGCGATGACGTGGATCATGCAATGCTTCCTGGCGGTGAGGTCTGCATCCTACCCGCTTCGCGAACGCGGCCTAGTGGCGTAGCGTCGCCGGATGACGAACGCATCGTGCCAGCTGGAGGTTGGGAGTTGACCGATCCGCAAACCGCCCTCGACGCGATCGGATTGCTGCCCGATGTCGAGATCGACATCGCCGGGGCGGCGATCCAACTTGCCCGCGTCGATGCTCCGGAGGCCGATCACGAGGCGGCGCGCCGCACTCTTTCGGTGCTGGCGCGCGAAACGGTCGAAACCGCAGCCAGCGCGGCAGAGGACGATCTCACCGGCCGGGCGGCCGTACTCGCAAACGTGATCGCCGGGCGCCACGGCTTTCGGGGGGATGCCGAAACATACGACGACCCCGCCAACGCCAATCTGATCCGCGTGGTCGAACGGCGTCGCGGGCTGCCTGTCGCGCTCGGCGTGATCTGGCTGCATTGCGCCCGCGCCGCCGGATGGGATGCGCACGGCCTCGACTTTCCCAGACATTTCCTGATCAAGCTCGAAGGAAGCGGCAAGCATTGCGTGCTCGACGTGTTCGGCGGCGGACACCGGATGGAGGCCCCGGCGCTGCGCAAGCTGCTGAAATCCGTAGAAGGCGCGAGAGCGGAGTTGCGGCCCGGATTGCTTCAGCCGATGAGCACGCGCGCGGTACTGTTGCGCTTGCAGCAGAACATCAAGATGCGACGGCTCGGCGCTGGCAATCTGCGCGGGGCCTTGATCTGCGCCGAGGACATGCTGCGGATCGCACCGGACCATGCGTCGCTGTGGCGCGAGAGCGGGCTGCTGCACCAGCGGCTCGACGAGGTAGGCGCTGCCTTGCGCTGCTTCGAGCGTTTCGTCGAGCTGGTCCCGAGCGGCGAGGCGGCCACTCGCGCCCGCGCCTCGATCGACGAGTTGCGCACCCGGCTGAACTGACGGCACGTCGGATGAGGCAACACATGGCGGCACCGCTCAAGGTCGCGGTCCAGATGGACCCGATCGAAACCATCAGCATCGAGGGCGACTCGACGTTCGCGCTGATGCTGGAGGCGCAGGCGCGCGGCCATGCGCTCTGGCACTACGAGGTGCGGCATCTGGCGCTGCGCGAGGGCGTGCGGCAGGAGGGCGTGCGGCAGGAGGGCGCGCGGCAGGAGCATCGGCTGCTGGCCCGCGCCCGGCCGGTGACGGTGCAGCCCGTGTCCAACGACCACTACCGTTTCGGCCCGATCGAGACGCTCGATCTCGGCACGATGGATGTCGTGCTGATGCGCCAGGATCCGCCGTTCGACATGGCCTATATCACGGCCACGCACCTGCTCGAGCACATCCATCCGCGCACGCTGGTCGTCAACGATCCGGCGGCGGTGCGCAACGCGCCCGAGAAGATCCTGGTGACGCGCTATCCGGATTCTGATGCCGCCCACGATGATCACCTGGGATCCCGAGGCGATCCGCGCCTTCCGCTTGGAGCACAAGGACATCGTCGTGAAGCCGCTGTTCGGCAACGGCGGGGCGGGCGTGTTCCGTATCCGCCCGGACGACGAGAACCTCGGCGCGCTGCTGGACATGCACTTCGCGCGCTCGCGCGAGCCGCTGATGTTCCAGCGCTACGAACCATCCGTCCGGCAGGGCGACAAGCGCATCATCCTGGTCGACGGTGAGCCGCTTGGAGCCATCAACCGCGTGCCGGCGGAAGGCGAAGCGCGCTCCAACATGCATGTCGGCGGGCGCGCCGAGAAGTCGGGGCTGACCGCTCGGGACCGCGAAATCTGCGAACGCATCGGGCCGCAACTGCGCGAGAATGGGATGATTTTCGTCGGCATCGACGTGATCGGCGACTGGCTCACCGAGATTAACGTCACCTCGCCGACCGGCCTTCGGGAGATCGCCCGATTCGACGGCACGCATCTGGAGCGCGCCATCTGGGACCGGATCGAGGCGCGAATCGGACAGGCCGGCCCGCGCGAGAGTTCGACGCCATTACGGAGTTGACGACATGCGGAACAGAGCCCTTCGAACCGCCGCCGCCGTGCTGCTTCTGGCAACGCTTCCGGCGGGTCCGGTGTTCGCGCAGGGCGGTGCGACGCACGATTCGCGCGAGGTGCGGGCGGGCACGTACACGGTCGACCCCGATCACACCCAGATCATCTTCGCGGTGTCGCATCTCGGCTTCACGACCTACTACGGCCAGTTCACGAACGCCTCCGGTTCACTCGAATTGTCGCCTGCCGACCCTGCGGGGAGCCGGCTCGCGATCACGCTGCCGACCGCCTCGGTTTTCACGAGCAGCGCCAAGCTCACCGAGGAACTGCGCGGGGCGGAGTGGTTCGACGCCGTGCGCTATCCGGAAGTGACATTCAGGTCCACGCGCGTCACGCCCACGGGCCCCGCCAGCGCCGACATCGCGGGCGATCTCACGTTGCACGGCGTGACCCGGCCGATCGTGCTCAAGGCGCGCTTCGTCGGCGCCGGGAGCAACCCGGTCGATGGAAGCTACGATGCCGGGTTTTCCGCAACCACTTCGATCAAGCGCTCGGAGTTCGGCGTGACGAAATACGTGCCGCTGGTGGGCGACGAGGTCGATCTGACGATCAGCGGCGCTTTTGCGCGGAACAAATAGCCGCCGTTAGGTCAGGCCCCGTTCCGCGATCTCCTCGTACGTCCCGGGCGATGGATCGGGGCCGCCCGCCTCCCAAGCGCCGACATCGGGCAGATTGCCGCCGTCGTCGAACGGCAGGGATTTCGCGTCGCCGAGCACCGAGAGGTCCGGGGAGCGTTCCACGTCGGCGCGCAATGCTTCCGAGACAAAGATTTCGCGAATGTGGCCGGTGTTCGGAATGCGGACCATCCGGATCTTCGTCCAGTCGGGCTCGCCGCAAACCTGCATCGCCGCCTTGATGGCCAGCTCGTCGTTCGGCATCACGAGGGGGATCTTGGAGGATGCGGGCGCCCGCGAGGTCAGCGTGTTCGCGTAGGTGTGAGAGAAGTCGATCTTGCCGAACAGCCGGCGCGTGGTGACGTCGGCAAGCCCCATCCCGGAACAATTGCCGTGGCTGAGCTCGCTGACGTCGAGCACCGCGAGCGCACGAATGTGGATGCCGAGATCGCGGACATAGGGCGTGGACGCGCGGCCGGTGACGTACGGGTCCATGCCGCTGCCGGAGAACTCCTTGCCGAGCTGATCCACGATCAGCACGTGCAACGGATCGAGCAGTATGCGCGGAAGGGCGCGCTTCGATTCGAGCAGCAGATCCCGCTCGCGCGCGATGATCTCCCCGGCGGGCAGCGCGACGACGCGCCCGACGCGCTCGGCCGCGTTCTCGATCGTGGCGACGCCGAAAAGGATCTTCGTCGTGCGCAGCTTGACCTCCGCCATCTCGACGACGAGCCGGGCCATGTGCGCCCACCCCAAGGCGTGGCAGGCATCCGCGCCCTTCTGCTTGCCGAGGCCGATCGTGATCATCTTCGCAAGCCCGCTCTCGTTCGGGCCGACGAAGCCGGTGTGCGCCTTGACGCGGTTGATGACGACGATCCCGTCCGCCGCGGAGGCGTGCCGGTCCATGACGACGGGCGTGCCGTCCGCGAGTTTCCCGACCTCCTCCACCTCCATCGAGGAGAGGATCGGGCAGCCGGCGGTCTGTTCGGTCACGCCGAGCCGGGCGAGAACCTCGGTCTGGCCCTCCGCCGTCGCCCCGCCATGGCTTCCCATCGCGGGCACGATGAAGGGCCGCGCGCCGAGGCGTGTCAGCTCCGCGACCACCGTCCCGGCAATCAGCGCGATATCCGCCATGCCCCGGCTGCCGACGGCGACGGCGACGCGCATGCCGGGCTTCACCCGCCCGGCAATCGCGGGCTTGCCCAGTTCGGTGCGGACCGCCGCCGCCACATCGCCGACCTCGATGCACGCGAAGTTCTGCCGCACGCGCAGCATTCGCGGCAGCCTGACGCCGCTCAGCAGCCGCTCGATCACGTCCATGGGCTTCCTACACAATCCCGGCCGGCCGCAGAAGCCGGATAGATTACCAGGGCAGGTGATCAGCGCCATAGCCGGGCGCGAACACGCCTCAGGCGTCGCGTTGAAGTGCTCGGGGATGGCCGCCGCTTCGCCAGTGGCGTTCGATCTGCTCGAGCGTCTTGCCGCGCGTTTCCGGCACCAAGCGCCAGGTGAAAACGAGGCTCGCGACGCCGACCGCCGCATAGAGGACGAACGTCGCGGACGCGCCGATGAGCGCGACGAGGTCAGGGAAGGTCAGCGTGACCACGAGGTTGGACACCCAGTTGGCGACCGTCGCGACGCTCATCGCCAACCCCCGTATCCGCAGTGGGTAGATCTCCGAAATCAGCAGCCAGAAGACCGGGCCGAGGCCGATCGCGAACGAGCCCACATAGGCGACGAGGCTCGCCGCCGTGATCCAGCCGACGGCGGCGGAGCCGTGCAAGGCGAAGCCCGCCGCGAGTGCCGCGAGGCTGAGCACCATGCCCGTTTCGCCCACCAGCAGGAGCGGGCGGCGACCGGCACGGTCGAGCAGGACCACCGCGACGATCGTCATGACGACGTTGACGACGCCCACGCTCAGGCTGGCGAAGATCGACGACGAAGCGCTGCCGATCCCCGCGAACTGGAAGATGATCGGCGCATAATAGATCACCGTGTTGATACCGGTAACCTGTTGCAGCACCGCAAGCCCGATGCCGACCAGCATCGGCATGCGCAACTGCGTGGACAGAAGGTCCGACCAATGCGTCGAGGCGGATGGAAGCGCGGCCTTCATCGCCGCGACCTCCGGCGCGATCTCCTGCTTGGCGCGGATGCGTCCCAGCGCCTGGGCCGCCTCCTGGTCGCGGCCGCGCAGCAAGAGCCAGCGCGGCGTGTTCGGAACGATCAGCATGCCCGCGAACAGGACAAGCGCGGGAATGGCGCCGACACCGAACATCCAGCGCCAGTTGCCGCCGGCCGAGAGCGCGTAGTCGATGACGTACGACGCCAGAATGCCGATTGTCACCGCGAGCTGATTGAGCGCGACGAGGGAGCCGCGCACGCGCGGCGGGGCGATCTCGGACAGATACATCGGCGCGACGAACGAGGCGACGCCCGTCGCTATGCCGATGAGCACGCGGCTGCCGATCAGCCACCCGACCGAGGCCGCAAAGGCCGACAGGACCGAACCGCCGGCGAACAATAGCGCGGTGACGATGATGACGTGCCGCCGGCCGAACCGGTCGGCGAGCCAGCCGCCGGCCAGCGACCCCGCCGTCGCTCCGGCCAGGGCAACGCTGGTCACGATGCCGACGAGAGCCGGGGAGAGACCGAACTCCGGGCGGACGAACAGGATCGCGCCGGAAATCGCGCCGGTATCGTAGCCGAACAAAAGCCCGGCGCAGGCCGCGACCGCCGCCACGATATAGACGAACGTCATCCGCGTTGGCCTCGGGGGAGAGGGGCTGGCCTACCCTGCGGTCGCTTCCGCGCGGGCACGCCCCCAACGCCAGTCGGCGACCTCGGGCATGTCCTTGCCATGCTTGTAGATGTAGCGCTCGTGCTCGATCAGCTTGTCGCGGATCGCCTGTTTCACATACACCGCCGCCGCGCCGAGGCTCGGCACCCGGTCGACAACATCGCCGACCAGATGGAAGCGGTCGAGCCGGTTGCGCACGGTCATGTCGAACGGGGTCGTGGTCGTCCCCTCTTCCATGTAGCCGCGGACGTGGAAGTTCGGATGGTTGGTGCGCTTGTAGATCAGGCGGTGGATCAGCATCGGATAGCCATGGAACGCGAAGATCACCGGCTTGCCGGTGGTGAACAGGGCGTCGAAATCGAGGTCGCTCAGGCCGTGCGGGTGCTGCGTCTTCGGTTGCAGCGCCATCAGATCGACCACGTTCACGACGCGCACCTTCAGCTCTGGAATGTACTCGCGCAGCAGATCGACGGCGGCCAGCGTCTCCAGCGTCGGCACGTCACCGGCGCAGGCCATCACCACGTCGGGCTCGCTGCCCCGGTCGTTGCTCGCCCACTCCCAGATGCCGATTCCCTGCGTGCAGTGCTTGATGGCGGAATCCATGTCGAGCCATTGCGGTTCCGGCTGCTTGCCCGCGACGATGACGTTGATGCGGTCCCAGCTGCGCAGGCAGTGATCCGTCACCCAGAGCAGCGTGTTGGCGTCCGGCGGCAGATAGATGCGGGCGATGTCCGCCTTCTTGTTCGCGACGTGGTCGATGAAGCCCGGATCCTGGTGGCTGAACCCGTTATGGTCCTGCCGCCAGACATGCGACGTAAGCAGGTAGTTCAGCGAGGCGATCGGCCGCCGCCACGGAATAGCGCGCGAACTCTTCAGCCATTTCGCGTGCTGATTGACCATCGAATCGACAATGTGGATAAAGGCTTCGTAGCACGAGAACAGCCCGTGCCGGCCGGTCAGCAGATAGCCTTCGAGCCAGCCCTGGCAGGTGTGCTCGCTCAGGATCTCCATGACCCGGCCGCCCGGCGCGAGATGGTCGTCCTCCGGAATGGTGGCGGCGTCCCAGGCCCGGTCCGTGACCTCGAACAGCGCGTTCAGCCGGTTCGAGTTGGTTTCATCCGGGCCGAAGACGCGAAAGTTGCGCGTGCTCGCACTCAGTCGCATCACGTCGCGCAGGAACGCGCCCATGACCCTCGTCGCTTCGGCCTCCGTCTGCCCCGGATGCGTGACCGGGACGGCGTAGTCCGTGAAATCGGGCATCCTGAGCGGGCGCATCAGCGCGCCGCCATTGGCGTGCGGGTTCGCGCTCATGCGCCGCTCGCCGGCGGGTGCGAGGGCGGCGATCTCGGGGCGCGGCCGCCCGGCTTCGTCGAACAGCTCCTCCGGCCGATAGCTGCGCATCCACTCGTCGAGCAACTGGAGATGCTCGGGCTTGTCCATGTTCGCGAACGGCACCTGATGCGAGCGCCAGAAGCCCTCGGTCTTCAGCCCGTCCACCGTCTTCGGGCCGGTCCAGCCCTTCGGACTGCGCAGCACGATCATCGGCCAGCGCGGCCGCTCGTTCTTACCCTCGTCGCGTGCTTCGCGCTGGATCGACCTGATGTCGTCGAAGGCGCGGTCCATCGCGGCGGCCATCTTCTGGTGCATCGGAAGCGGCTCGTCACCCTCGACAAAGATCGGCGTGTAGCCGTAACCGCGCAGCAGCGCGCCCAGCTCTTCCGGTCCGATCCGCGCCAGGATGGTCGGGTTCGCGATCTTGTAGCCGTTGAGGTGCAGAATCGGCAGCACGGCGCCGTCGGTGGCCGGGTTCAGGAACTTGTTGCCGTGCCAGGCGGTCGCGAGCGGCCCGGTTTCCGCTTCCCCGTCGCCGACCACGCAGGCGGCGATCAGGCCGGGATTGTCCAGCACGGCGCCGTAGGCGTGGGAGAGCGAGTAGCCGAGTTCCCCGCCCTCGTGGATCGAGCCCGGCGTATCCGGCGCGGCATGGCTCGGAATGCCGCCCGGGAAGGAAAACTGCCGGAACAGCCTGCGCATGCCCTCCTCGTCCTGCGAGATCTCGGGATAGATCTCGCTGTACGTGCCTTCGAGCCAGGTGCTGGCGACCACGCCGGGCGCGCCGTGGCCGGGACCGGCCAGGAAGATCACCGAAACATCGCGGTCCTTGATGATCCTATTCAGGTGGACGTAGATGAAATTCAGGCCCGGCGTGGTTCCCCAATGGCCGAGCAGACGCGGCTTGACGTCGGCGAGCGTCAGTGTCTGGCGCAACAATGGATTGTCGAGCAGATAGACCTGCCCGACCGAGAGATAGTTCGCGGCCCGCCACCACCGGTTCATGCGCTCGAGCTGGTCGGGTGCAAGCGGCGATTGATCCCGTGCTCGCTTCTTATCGTCGTTCATGCGCGTTCTCCGTTCACTGCTCGGCTGGCGTCGCGGCCATGATCTCGGCGGTATGGCGGGCGATCATGGCTTCCTCGTCGGTTGGGATCACGCGAACGTCCAGGCTGGCATCCGGCGTGCTGATACGGTTCGCGTGACGGGCGTTCGCGGCGGGATCGACCGTCGCGCCGAGCCAGCGCAGGCCGTCGCAGACGGCGGCCCTGATCTCACCCGCGTGTTCGCCGATGCCGGCCGTGAACACGAAGCCGTCCAGCCCTCCGAGCGATCCGGCGAGGGCGGCGGTCTCGCGCGCGATCCGGTACACGAACAGCTCGACCGCGTCGCGCGCATGCGGATCAACGCTCGCAAGCAGCGTGCGCATGTCGCTCGACAGACCGGAGACGCCGAGCAGGCCCGAGCGCTGATACAGGATGTGCTCGATCTCGTCTGCCGTCAGGCCTTTCTGTTGCAGCATGTACAGCATCACGCCCGGATCGAGCGTGCCGCAACGCGTGCCCATCATCAGACCGTCGAGCGCCGTGAAGCTCATCGAGGTATCGACGCTCCGCCCGTCGCGCATGGCGCAGAGGCTCGCGCCATTGCCGAGATGCGCGACGATCACGCGTCCGCCGGCCAGCTCCGGCGCCGTCTCGCGCAGGGTCCGGGCAATGTATTCGTAGGAGAGGCCGTGAAAGCCGTAGCGGCGCACGCCCTCGGCTTCGTATTCGCGCGGCAGGGCGAAGCGTGTCGCGACTTGCGGCATCGTGCGGTGAAAGGCGGTGTCGAAGCAGGCGACCTGCGGCAGACCGGGGCGCAACGCCATCAGCGCCCGCACCGGCGCCAGGCTGTGCGGCTGGTGCAGCGGAGCGAGCGGAGTGAGCCGATCCAGCGCCTGCACCACACCGGCGGTCAGACGCACCGGCGTCGTGAACGCGCGGCCGCCATGCACGACGCGATGCCCGGCGGCGATGAGGGGGCCGGGGCCGAGATGCCCCTCGACCCAGTCGAGCAGCTCCCCGAGCAACGCCTCGTGGCTCAGGGCCGCGCCATCCGGCCAGCGTCTCTCGCCTAGCGTGGCGCCATTCGCGTCGCGGGCGACGAAATGCGGCGCGGTGCCGATCCCCTCCAGCTCGCCCTTCGACACCGGTTCGAGCCGGTTCCCTGAGCCGGCCCCGAACAGGGCGAACTTGATGCTGGAAGACCCGGCGTTCAGAGCCAGAATGGTGCCCGGCATCATACCCCTTCCCGGCCGCGCCGATCCGCGACGCGCGGCGTCGTCACTCCCATCAGGTGCGCGAGGTCGATCGCGTTCTGCACCACGTCGCGTTTCTCCTCGAGCGTAGGCCAGCGGCGATGATGCGTCCGTCAGGAACAGCGGCCGTGGACAGGACGGCACGTCCATGATGCAGACGTGACTCAGGCGGCGGCCGGTCGGCAAGCCCCCCGCCGCCGCCGCCACGGCATGGTGATCCGCGAGCACAGTCACACCATGGCGGCACAGAGAGGATGGCTCACGATGTGCGAAGTTCGCGCTCTGCTGGAGACTCGTGTTTGCGCCCCGTCAAACAGCATGCGGTATTCCCGTAGCATCTTCCCCGGGCCCGTTTCCGACCGCCGCCCGGTGCCGGAGGCGAGAAGCGTCACAGCCGGAAGGAAGAGCAACAGTGAGGATCACGTCGCCAATCGTCGCCGCTGCGGTGGCCGCCCTCTGGGCGGGCAACGCCCTGGCCCAAGGGGCGCCGCCGGGAGAGGCGGAATTCAAGCGCACCTGCGCCGTCTGCCACACCGTCGAGCCGGGCAAGAACCGGATCGGCCCTACGTTGTTCGGGGTGGTCGGCCGGGTTTCGGGAACGGCGCCGGGGTTCAACTACTCCGAGGCGATGAAGAAGGCGGCCTTGACCTGGAACGAGGAAAGCCTGGACAAGTATCTCGCCGACCCCAAGGCGACGATTCCCGGCAACAAGATGACCTTCGCGGAAGTCAAGAAGGACGAGGACCGCAAGGTGTTGATCGCCTACCTGGCGACCCTGAAGTAGCGCGCGGCCCGACCGCTCGGAGGCACTGGGGAGCGGCGCGCGGCGATCCGACTGGAGGGTGGTGACCTGCGCACGTCACCGCCCGTCGCTCCGCGGTACGGGCGAGCGCTGGCCGGGGCAAGACATGGGATCGCCGTTCTACTCACTGGTTCAGGATTTGGATCTCTTCCGGGGACAACAGGAACCGGAAGTCCAGGAAATCCTCGCGGGCGCCAGGCTGCGCAAGCTCTCCGAGGGCGGCCACGCCTTCGTGCAGGGAGCGCCCGCGCTCCGCTTCTTCCTGCTGATCGAGGGGCGGCTGAAGATTGTGCAGCTTCTCGCGGACGGGCAGCAGATCATCGCGCATATGATCGCGCCCGGCCAGCTCTTCGGGTTCGCCGCCGCCATGGGGCGGAGCGAATACCCCGGCACGGCGGTGGCGGTGATCGACAGCACGCTCCTGGCATGGCCCATGAGTGCCTGGGAGAAGCTGGTCAGCCGCCATCCGGCGTTCGCCGCGACGGCGCTGCACACGATCGGCGGCCATTTGCAGGACGCCTTCGCGCGGCTGCGCGAGGTCTCGTCCGCTCGGGTCGAGCAGCGGGTCGCGCGCGCGCTCCTGCGGCTGGCGCGCCAGTCCGGATTGAAGACGGAGGGCGGCGTGCAGATCGAATTCCCGATCACCCGCCGCGACATCGCGGAGATGACCAGCACGACGCTCTACACCGTGAGCCGCACGCTCAGCGCCTGGGAGCAGGCGGGCCTGCTCGCCGGGGGACGCCGGCGCATCGTGATCCTCAATCCGCACGCCTTGCTGCGAATTGCCGGCGAGGAATGATGTCGCGAAGCTCGCTCAGCAAGGCGTCCGGTGCCATGCCGTAGACGCGCGCGGCTTCGGCGATCGAATGAAACGGCGCGATCTCGCAGCCGATGCAGGCCATGCGCCGCCGCAGAAAGACTTGTATCGTCGCGGGCCAGGCCTGCATGACATCCTCGACGGACAGACCGGCCGTCATGCAGGTCGCCTCCATCGCCCTCTGCTCCCCTCACCTGCTCAGCCGCGAGCACCGGAAGCACTCTGCCGCGAACCGCGAGGATGGGACGTTGCGCCTGCGCAACTCGCTCGTTTGGAGGCGCGGCACGCGTGCGGAGCGGCGGGCTACGCTGGCATGAGCGCGCCCGCCGCCCGACCCCCTCACCCCTCGCGCGGGGATGACTGCACAATCACCCTCGCCGCGCCCGCCCCGGCGCTGCCCCGGCTCGGCTTTGGGAGCGGGTCCGCTGGACGGCCTCCCTGCCTGCGTCCGGCGGCAGACGGAAACAGCGGGCGAACCTTGATAATGAAGTCCACCGCCATCAGCAGCGCGCCGAGCGCGAACACCACGTCTCCGGGGAAGCGCATCCACTGCCACAGGACGGTGTCCTTGTAGAACTCGCCACTCCGGGCATAGGCCAGACCGTGCTCGAACACGGCGTTCAGCTGCGGCCAGCCGATCGGGAAGAAGTTCAGCAGAATCCAGAGCACCAACCCGCCATTGTAGAGCCAGAAGGCCCATAGCCCCAGGCCTTCCTTGAATGGCGCTCGGCCCGCCAGCGCGTAGCGCAGGCAGAAATAGACCAGCCCGATCGCCAGCAGGCCGAAGGCGCCGAACAGCGCCGTGTGGGCGTGGTTGAGCGTGAGGAATGTTCCGTGCTCGTAGTAGTTGACCAGCGGCGCGTTCAGCGTGCCGCCGCCGAACACGCCGGCGCCGACGAAGTTCCAGAACGCGGCACCGATGACATAGACATAGGCGAGATTGTAGTGGAAATCCTGATGCGCCTTGATCAGCCGATACTGACCGATCGCTTCCAGGATCAGCAGCACCAGAGGCAGCACCTCGATGAAGGAGAACATGCTGCCCAGCGGCACCCACATGCTGGGACCGCCGGCCCAATAGAGGTGGTGGCCGGTGCCGAGCACGCCGCCGAGGAAGATCAGGATCAGCTCGAAATACACCGCCCGCTCGGCGAGCTTGCGGGACACCAGCCCGACCGCCATCAGCAGGTAGGCGCTCATGGCGGCGGCGAAGAACTCGAACGACTGCTCGACCCAGAGATGGACCACCCACCAGCGCCAGAAATCCGTGATCGTAAAGGATTTTTCGATCCCGGTCAGCGGGATCATGCCGAACACGTAGAGCGCGGCGATGTTGACGGTGGCGGCCCAGATCAGATGCTCGAGACGGATGCGCCCCGTCCAGAACTGGCGCGTCGCCTGCCGCAGCACGGTCCCGTTCGGCCAGAGCGCGCGCATCACCAGCACGCTCCAGAAGGTGAGCCCGAGGAAAAACCCGATCTGCCAGAACCGGCCGAGCTGGATGTACGAGAGGCCCTGATTGCCGAACCAGAACCAGCCCCGGTCGATATAGCCCATAATGCCGAGATAGTTGCCGATGAGCGCGCCGGCGACGACCACGAGCGTCACCCAGAAGAGGACA
>CAVZQE010000009.1:0-125271 GCA_963777325.1 uncultured Alphaproteobacteria bacterium
AGGCCGAGAACCTGATCAAGCTCCACAAGGGCCAGCTGGCATCCGATCGGACCAGCTGCCGCTCACCGCTGGCCAACCAAGTGCGCCTCCTGCTGCACACCGCAGCCTACTGGCTGATGCTGACCCTGCGCGACGCCATTCCAAATCCCCAGTCGCTCGCCCAGGCAGAGTTCACCACGTTGCGGGCTCGCCTGCTCAAGATTGCCGCGCGCATCATCGAGACGGCCACCCGCTGCGCATCGCCTTCGCTGCTTGCTGCCCCGAAGCCGTGCTCTTCCGCGGCATCGCCCGCAGCCTGCAGCCCGAAGGACCGTGACCAACGGGGCGCGACCGCCCCAACCAAGCCCGTCCCAGTGACCCCCAGCGCCTGCGAGAATGACCGGAAATCGCCCAAAACGGCGCAGCGGGCAACTGCGCCCCGTGCTAACCGGTCCAGGAATCCCGCCCTTTGTGAATAGGACGGGTTAGAACGCACAGTTCGCCCTTGCGAGGGCGACAGAAAGTCCGAGCCTCCGTCCTCGTTCAATGTGGTGAAGGCTCGGCACCCGCGCGCCTCGACGTTCCCGATACTGCGTTCGATTCCTGCGGCAAGAAGGCGTCGCCAACCTCAAGGAAGCGGTCGACCATCATACGCTGATTGGTTCAATGGCCAAGGGTACGCGCAGCTCGCGGCGATCCAGCAGGTCTATCAGGAAGTCGTCAACAAGTTCTTCACGGGCCAGATCGCATCTTCGGATGCGGCCGTGAAGCAGCTGAGCGACGCCTTCGCCGCAAAATAGCCAGAGCGGCGGGCAGTCCCGAAGCCGCCCGCCGACCACAAGAAGAGTAGTGCGTCCGGCTCCCCATCGCGCGGACGGATTCGTCCATGACAACGATCGAAATCGCTCCGATTACGACATTCGAAAAAACCGGGAACACAGTTCGTCGGCAAGCTGCAAAACTGGCTGCCCCGGATCGTGCTCGCGCCGTCTTTCATGACGATCCTGCTCTTCGTCTACGGCTTCATTCTGTGGACGGTTTATCTCTCCTTCACCCCGTCCGCATGATGCCGGTCTACTCGCTCACCGGTTTCGACGCCTACAGGCGGTTGTGGTTGCAGCCGAACTGGTACACGGCGATCGAGAATCTCGCGATCTTTGGCGTCCTGTATATCGGGTTCTGCCTCGCGCTCGGGCTCACGCTTGCGATCCTGCTCGACCAGAAGATACGGGGCGATGGCGTTCTGCGGCCGATACTTCCTCTATCCGATGGCAATCTCGTTCATCGTCACCGGGACTGCCTGGAGATGGTTCCTCAACCCTGGCCTCGGCCTCGAAAAGACGATGCACGACTGGGGTTGGACGAGCTTTCACTTCGACTGGCTCATCAACCCGAAGATGGCGATCTACACCATCGTCATTGCGGGCGTCTGGCAGCTTGGGCTTCGTGATGGCCATGTTCCTGGCCGGTCTGCGCGGCATCGACGGCGAGATCACGAAAGCGGCACAGGTCGACGGCGCCTCCTCGTGGACGATCTACCGCCGCATCATCATACCGATGCTGAGGCCGATCTTCATGTCCGCGCTGGTCGTGCTCGCCCACATGACGATCAAGTCGTACGACCTCGTCGTCGCCCTGACAGGCGGGGGTCCGGGCGGCTCGACGCAGCTTCCCTCGACCTTCATGTACAACTTCACGTTTACCCGCAACCAGATGGCGGTCGGCTCCGCGAGCGCGGTCATGATGTTTATGACGATCGCCGCGATCATGGTTCCGTATCTGTATTCCGAGCTGAAGGAGAAGCACCGGTGAGCGCGCTCGCCGGAACGCAAGCGGCCGGGCGACCCGGAGCGTCCCGCGTCCTGACCTATGCCGTGCTGGCGCTGTTCGTCATCTTCTTCCTGTTGCCGCCGTTCGTCATGCTGACGACCTCGTTCAAAAGTCTGGACGAGATCCGGCTCGGCAACATGATGGCGCTTCCATCGGCACCGACGATCGAGCCATGGCTGAAGGCTTGGGGGGCGGCGTGCATCGGGCTCACCTGCATAGGCATCAAGGGCTTTTTCCTGAACTCCCTTCTGATGGTTGTGCCCGCCGTTGCTATCTCGACCGCACTCGGCGCGATCAACGGCTACGTGCTGACCAAGTGGACCTTTCCCGGCCATCGCGTCGTGTTCGGGCTGATGCTGTTCGCCTGCTTCATTCCGTTCCAGTCGGTCCTGATCCCGGCCGCCCGCGTCCTGGGTATTCTCGGGTTGGCGAACTCAATTCCGGGCCTCGTCATCGTCCCGTCGAGCCGGCCGGGTCGGACACGTTCGTGGTAACGCAGATCGCGGGTAAGGCGGTGACGGCCCGCATGCGGTCGGACGTTCCCGTGCGTGAACGTGAGACGATCCCGTTCGCGTTCAATCTAGACAAAGCGGTCGTGTTCGATCCCGAGAGCGGAAAGCGCTTGTAAGCCGAGCGAAGAGGTCGGCGGGCAATAACCCGCGGAGAGATCCGAATGTTCATTACTCACACACCAGACGTCGTCATCATCGGCTCGGGCACGGGCGGCGCGACAGCCGCTTATGCTCTGGCCCCGACCGGCGCGCGCATCCTGATCCTGGAGAAGGGCCATCAGCTTGCGGACATACCGGAGAACCGCGACGCGCGCGCGATTTTCCAGCGCGGACACTTCAGACCGAAGGAGCACTGGTACGACGCGGAGGGCGCCCCGTTCAGCCCCGGCAACTACTACAATCACGGCGGAAACTCGAAATTCTATGGCGCCGTGCTTCTGCGCTACCGGGCCGAGGACTTCGAGGGCGTCTCGCACGCGGACGGGGATGCCCCGCCCTGGCCGCTTCGCTACCGGGATCTGGAGCCTTGGTACGACGAAGCAGACCGCCCGCTCTGCGGCTATCCGAAGCAGGCACGTTACACGGGGACCGGTAGCATCGAGGATGCCGCGAACTTCACCTGCGTGGCACCGGGTGAAGGGGACCAGGACCACGCGGACGAGTCGCAGGAGAAGTAGTTTCCGGCATTACCCGTGAGCCCTTCTCTCGCCCTTGCGCTGTATCCGGACGGGCAATCGGCATCACTGACCCGGGGGTCGCTGCGGCGGCGCCTGCAGGGCGCGTGCATAGGCACCGAGCCGTGCCTCGATCGCGACCGGCACCTCGCACGCGTATCGCGTCGTGCGCTGGATGTCCTCGAACTGGCGGATCAGGAAGCCGCGACGCTCAACAATTTCGTCGCGTTGCGCCTGGTCCGCGTCCGGCTTCAGCGCGTCAAGTTCGTCCGTGACGTGGCCGATGATGGCGGCGAGCTCGCGCTGGCGACGAGTCAGCGCCTCAATTCGCTCGATCACGGCGCCGCGCTCGCGGTTGGCCTCGTCCACGAGCCCCGCAAAGGCCAGCGCCGCCTCGGCCTCGCGCCGATCCGGAGGCACGGAGGCGACGGAACTGCGTCAGCCGCTGCACGCCCGCAGCTTCCGTCACGTAGCGCGGCGAGGCGGCCTCGACGGCGGCGGAAGCGGCCGGGTCATCGTGCCAGGCTTCCGCGTGCGGCGGCATCGCGCCCGCCCAGTAGCTGGCCATGCCGAGCGTCGGCACCAAACGCTGTACGCAGGGCCAATCGGAAGGCGGCTTCCCAGGCGGCCCGGCGGCCATCGCCTGCGTGCTGATCAAAGCCGCGATAATCACCGCGAGCCTCACGGCGCTGCCACCACGCCCCAGGGCAATTGTCCGACCGGCACGGATTTCACCACCTTCAGCGCGCCGACGTCGATCACCGACATGTCGTTGCTCACGCCGTTGGTCGTGTAGAGCTTCGATCCGTCGAGCGAAAGGGCGAGATTCCAGACGCGCTGGCCGACCAGCAGATACTTCTTCACCTCGAAGCTCTGCATATCCACGACGGCGACGCGGTTGGCCGGGCCGAGCGCCACGAAGGCCAGGTTGCGTTCGGGCGACATCACGATGCCGACCGGTTGGATGCCCTCGGCCGGAATGCCCGGAACCGCAAAGCCGATCTTGTGGATCACCTCATGCGTCTTGGCGTCGATCACCGAGACCGTGCCGCCGACCTCGGAAGAAACCCAGACCCGCTTGCCGTCGGCGGTGAAGCGCGCGACGCGGGGCCGGCTGTCCACCAGCACGTTGGCCACAACCTCGTGCGTCGTTGTGTCGATGAAATGCGCCATGCTGGTCGTTTCGGACGTGTTGACCAGGATACGCCCGTCAGGGCTGATGCCCAATCCTTCCGGTTCCACGCCGACGGCGATCTCGGTCGTGATCCGGCCGGCTGCGATGTCGAGGACGGACACCATGTTGTCGTTTTCGTTCGAGACGTAGAGTGTCGAGCCGTCCGGGCTCAGGATGAACAGCTCCGGGTCTGGGCCGCTGGGCAGAATGCGGTTCACCTTCAGGCTCGCCAGATCCAGCACCTCGATATGATCGGCGTCGCTGGTGCAGATATAGAGGCTGCGCTGATCGTGCGAGAGGGCGATGCCGCGCGGCCGCGCGCCCACCGGCACCGTGTTGGTCACGGTCAGGGTCGCGGCGTTCACGACCGTGATCGTGTTGTCCTTCTCGTTCGAGACGAGCAGGCGTTCGGCCCAGGCCGGGCAGGCCGCGAGCAGCAGCGCAAGGAAGATTACATATGGCATGTCGTTTCCGGCTGGTCCATGCCGAGCGTATCCAGCTCGGAATACTGGTGGAGGAACCCTGGCTGCGGCGATACCGACACGAGCGAACGGTCGTCGGCGAGCAGCACCGGCTGGCGCAATTGCCCATCCCAGGACCGGAAGCTGAGCGGCACTCCCTTATAGGCCGCCAGCTCGAATGTCGGCCCGCGCAGATAGGCGCCGATCTTGTCGCTCGCCGTGCTGCCGCCCCGCGTCACTGCCTCGCCGATGGCGCGCACGGCCATCCATGCGCCGTAGTCGCGCGGCGTCATCCAGCGACCCGTGGCCCGGAGGAAGCGCGACTGCAGCTGCGTCCCGCCCCATTGCTCGAAGGGCTTGGCCCAGGCCGCCGGAACCAGTCCGTTCGTGCCCGCGACGGGGCGCGGATCGGTCGTGCGGTAGGGGATGTCGTCGCCGAAATCGTCCGGGACGTCGGCCACCACCAGCACGTCGTATGACAGGCCTTGCGTGAAGCGCGCAACTTCGGCGCTGATGGCGAAGTGGCCGGTGTCGGTGCGACGCGCCCCCGGCTGAAACGTCCAGGGCTTGTCGGCGACGACGCGGAGCTGGAACTTGTGCGCGGAGCGACGCAGCGCGTCCGCGTACAGCCTGTCCTCTTCAGTCGGCCCAGTGACCAGGAGCAGATCGCGCCAGCGTTTCACCACGAGGTACTGCATCAGCGCGTCGGCCAGCATGGCGTCGCTTGGCGACAGGTGCAGCACGGAGCGCCGGCAATCCTTCCCGCGCAAGGAATCGGCCGTGCTCGTCGCGTCCAGGATGGTCGCGTCCTTGGCTTCCGGCATGTCCGCGATTTTCAGCAACAGCGCGGGCGGCGCGTCCACCACGAACACCCGCTGCCCGGCGGCCGCCGCGTCCCGGAACGCCGTCATCACCGCCTGCTCGTCGGCGCTGACATGCTCGTCGAGATGCCAGGTTTGATGCAGAAACCGGCCCGTGGTCTGATTGTCGGCGAGCGCGACCCGAGCGCCGAGCAGACCCTCGTTCGCCGGGGGAGGCTCGAGCATGCTCTCGGGCACGAAACCCGGTCGGCTCAAGGCGATGTAGGGGATAACGATTTCGGTTTGCGCTTGCGCCAACGCGATCAGTGGCGAGACAACCGTCAGGGCGGCCACCAGCGCAACCGCCCTCCATCCACGGAGCATTCTTCCTCCCAGACAACTCACGACTAAGTCTGCTTTGTCCGTCCCATCGTCTCAAGGCGCAAGATGAAAGCCTTCCTCGTCGCCGCTTCCCTCGCTTTGGCAACGCACTGCATTGCACAAGAAAAGCCTCGCATCGCCGTTTTCGGGTTCGACATGGTCAACACCTCGCCCGCGCCCACCACCTCTGAAGAGACCGCCCGTCTTGACCGGCTGGACGGAGAATTGCGCAATGCGCTGGCCGCTTCCGGCCGCTACACGGTCGTCGATATCGGACCCGTGCGGGCACAGCTTGCCTCCGGGCCGGCCATCCGCGGCTGCAACGGCTGCGAGCTCGATTACGGGCGAAAGCTGGGAGCGCAACTCATCGCCTTTGGCTGGGTGCAGAAAGTCAGCAATCTGATCCTCAACATCAATCTGGTCATCGAGGACACGACCGGCCGCAAGCTGCACGCCGACAGCGTGGATATTCGGGGGAACACGGACGAGAGCTGGGATCGCGGCCTGCGCTGGCTGCTTCGCGAGCGGGTGCTGCAATGACCGGGATCAGCCGTCGCGCCCTGTTCGCCGTGCCCCTGCTGGCGGCAGCCGCTCCCGGCAAGGCGATCCGTGTCGGCACATTACGGTACGGCTCTCTGCATTGGGAGCTGGACGTGATGCGGACGCACCGGCTGGACGCGGATGCCGGACTGACGGTGGAGATCGTGGAACTGGCGAGCGCGTCGGCCGGGCAAGTCGCCCTGCAAGGTGGACGGGTCGACCTCGTGGTCTTGGACTGGCTGTGGGTCAGCCGGCAACGGAGCGCCGGAGCGGATTGGACCTTCGTGCCGACATCCTGCGCGCTGGGCGCGGTCGTCGGCGGCAAAGATTCGGCCGTGCATAGCCTGAACGATCTCCCGGGCCGGAGCCTTGGGGTTGCGGGCTCGCCGATCGACAAGAGCTGGCTGCTGCTCCGGGCCTATGGCCGTTGGCGACTAGGTCTCGATCTCGAGAAGCACGTCCGCACCGCCTTCGCGGCCCCGCCTCTGCTCGCGGAGGAGCTCGCCGCCGGGCGACTGGACGCGGCACTGACCTTCTGGCCGTACGTGGCGCGCGCGCAGGCCGCCGGATTGCCCGTGATCCTCGGGATGGATGCGGTCGTGAAGGGGCTTGGCTTCGGTCCGGGCCTGCCCTTCACCGGCTTCGTGTTCTCCGAATCCTGGGGACGCGATAACGAGGCTTCCCTCGACGCCTTCGTCATGGCCGCCCGGCGCGCACAGGCCATCCTCGCCAACTCCGACGCCGAATGGGACCGGATCGCACCCCTGACGCAGGCCAATGCGGCGGAGCGGGCGCTGCTGGCCGCCGCGTACCGGGCCGGCGTGCCGCGCGAATGGGGAGAAACGCAGCGCCTCGCCTGCGCGCGCCTGTTCGACGTGTTGGTCAGGACCGGCGGCCGGGGGCTGGTCGGCAACGTCAAGCAGATATCCCCCGGTACATTCTGGCCGATAAGCTGGTCCGAGGTTCCGTAGCAAGCGGGGCGAAGTTCAGCCGAACGCACCGACCTCGTGCGAAATGGCGGTGCCGATCTCCCTTACCAGCGCGAAAATCCGGGCCATCGGACCGAACAGATCCTCGTGCAGCTTCAAGTAGCCGCCGGTCGAGCGCGGCGCGGGCGGCTCATGGAAGTCGCGCGCACCGGCGGGGTCGGGGCGGTCCGGAAAGACATGCGCCAGCACATCGAGCGTGGCCGGGATGTCAAGGCGCAGCAATCGCATCTCAACCACGTAGCGCGTGATGCCGTGCCGGGGGGAAAAGTCGGGCACCTGTGTCGCGAGCAGCCAGATGCGCTGCACGAGGGCGAGGCGGAGCGCGTGTAGAAGCATTTCAGGAGTCGCCATGACCGGTGCGTCCCGCCAGACGCCACGCAACGCCAGATGGTCGATCTGGATGCGCCTCAGCATGGCGAGCGACGATGCCCAGATGCCGAGCGCTTCGAGCGCTTGCGCAACCGCGATCATCGACTGGCGCTGCTCGGCGCTGGCCACGTGCGTCGCGCGGTCGAGCCAGGATTTCGGGTCCAAGGTTGCGATCACCGCGTGCAGCACGTCGAGATCCGAATGCGCCAGCGCGTGCGCCGCGAAATCCATGGCCCGCCGGAAGCGCTTGCTGTTCGCCATCAGCTCGGGGCACTCTTGCGGATGGCGCGCGAGCGCCGCGCCAAGACCTTGCAGCGTGTTCGCGCACCAGCCGATCTGCTGCAGGATCGCGTTGTTCGGAATGGCCCGCAGTTCGCGGGGATGGCGGATCATGGCAGGGCTGCCCATGCCGTCCGTCTGCCGCGCGAGCGGTCGCGAGCCGGTCGGATCGAGCAAAGCCGGCCCGAACGTGCCAAGCAGAGCCGCATAGCCGGGGTCTTCCACCAACCCCTGCATTCCGGCCTGAATCGTCGCAAAGAAATCCGCGGCGAAATCGGGATCGTCGTACACGGGATCGGGTGCGAGCCGGGTCGCTTCCGGATGCGCGTCCTCGTCGAAGGCGTGCTCGGCGATCCGCGCCACGGTCGCGAGCGCCAGCGCATCGGTGCCGAAGAGAAGGTAGCCGTCACCGCCCTGGAATGCGCTCTCTTCCCGCACGGACAGTCCGGCCCGTGTCAGAGCCTTGCGGCTGCGCGTTGGCGACAGATACTTCAGCCGATCCAGCAGCAGGCCAGGATGCGCGCCGCGACCGATGCTCTCGCCATGCGTGTCGAACAGGATGATCTCGACATCCGACACCGCGTGCTTGGTCAGCACATCGGCGATCTTCAGCCGCAACCGTTCGATCAGGTAGCTCGCCGCGAGTTGGCCGACATAGCGGCCCGAATCCGAGTATCCAAACTGAAGCGAGAGCTTGCCGGTGCGGCGCAGGTATTCGCGCCAGTGCGGGCTGCGGAGCGCCTCATCCAGCACGCGCGCACCGCGCTCCAGCGCGTCCGCCGTTTCAAACAGCGGACTGATCTCGACGCGGTCCTCGATGCCGAACAGGCGCGCGAGCCAAAGCGCGCAGAGCAGGGTGTAGCCGCTTTCGGTTTCCGCGATCAGGAACCGCACAGGCGTGTCGCCGTCGATATGCTTCAGGATCTGGGCGACGGTCATCATCAGCCGCGCGGCCGACGCCGTCTCGGTCAGGAGAGCGCCGAAATCGACCGGCTCGGGCCGCACCCGGTCCAGCACCGTGTTGATCTTGGACAGCAGCAACCGACGGCGGGAGATGTCCTCGACCGGCTCCTCGATCCGCACGCGCTGGCGCACGGCGTTGTGCAGCTGGGCCGCGTTCAGCCGGACATGGGTGTGGGCGAGCGACAGACCGTGGCCGGCGAGACCGGCGCGCGCGACGCACAGCGCCGCGCGCAACTGGTCGTTGCTGGTGGCGGCGATGGCGCGGCCGAACGCCTCCATCAGCGGCGCAGCCGAAACGAGCGCAATGTCGCGGTCCGTGACGAGCACGCGGGCAAACTCCGCGATGGCGTCGAGATCGGCCTCCGCGCCGTCCGGGCAGGCAGCGATCTGCACCTGGACCGCTTCGTCCGCCGCCGCGAGCCGTGCCGCCAGAATCCGCCGCTTCGGGCACCGCTTGCACCTGCCCTGCCAGCCGCCGGAGCTGCATCGACTTCATCCGCAGCCGGAGACGCAGCGTGTCCCACCACGCGATGTCGGTCCGGCCATCCGTGTCGTAGCCGACCCAGCTCGTCAAGACGATCGGATGCGGCACGAGAGCGGTCCAGCGGTCGGGCCAGGTCTCGCGCGCCGCGCCGAGCAGGGCGGCGGAAAGCCGGTCGATCGCATCGCGGCCCCGCGCGATGGCGGCGGACGCCTGCCGGAACTCGTCCTCCAGCGCCGGCTTGAGGGGACGATGGCTCTCTTGCGGCGGCGGCGCCGGGCCTCCGCTCGCAAGCTCCGCGAGAGCCTGTCCTACCTGCGGCGGCATCGAGAAGGTGGGGTGCGCCGTGAACACGGCGGCGAAGCGGGTGCTCTCGGTCTGACCCCGAAAGGTGTTCCACCGGTACGGGGCTGTCGAGGGGGTCCGGCCGGACCAGCCGGCGCGCGAGCGCCTCCATCGCCGTCGCCGACGCGGCCGGATCGGCGCCACCGACATAGGCCGCCAGCCGTTCGGCACGCCGGGCGAATGCCGCGTCTCGCAAGCGACGGATCACCGCGCCGATGCGGTCGATGTCGAGCGTGCCGTCGTCCCACATGCGAGAGATCGCGAGCGACATCGCGAGCACGGGATTTCCGAACGGGTCTTCGTGCAGACGCTCGCGCGCGCCGCTCGTCATGGCGAGCAGGCGATCGACGATCTCCTCTGCCGATGCGCCGCCCTCGCTCACTCCACCGGCTCCGTCCGTAGGATGCTGGCCGCGACCGCGCCGACGCCCTCGAACTCCGCGCGGGCGTCGATTCCCGGCTCGACCCAGTCGGTGCCGCTGCAGGAGCCGGTGGTGATGACCTGCCCGGCGCGGATGCCGCCGGCTTCGCGCGTGCCCGCATTGGCCATCCAGACGAGCAGGCGGATGTTGTCGCCCGCGCTGTTGCCGCCGACGCCTTCGTGCCGGACCGCGCCGTTCAGGGTCAGCCGCACCGGCAGCCGCAGCGATTCGATATGCAGCCAGCCGGTGACCGCCGGACCGACGATCAGCGCGCCGCTGTTCTGGTGGTCTGCCCGGTGGCTCAGCGCGTCCTGGCTGCCGATGCCGACGAAGCGCGTGTCGAGGATCTCGATCACGGGATGCAGCGAGCCGATCGCGGCGAGCACCTCGTCCCGCTCGTATGGACGCGCGCGGGGCGGCAGGTCGCGCACGAAGCGATAGGCGATCTCCGCCTCGACGCCGATCACGTGCAGCCCGTTCGCGCTCAGGCGCGCGCCGTCCGGGAAGATCGTGTCCGACTGAATCGGGCCACGAAACGGCGCCGCATCCGGCGTCGCGGCCCCGACCTTCCAGCCGCCGACCGGTCCGAGTTCCGCGGCAACGCGGTCCTGGATCGCGTAGGCCTCCGCGTCCGTGCTGGGACGCCCGCCCTCGGGCAGCGCGTCGAGCCATCGCCGCGTCCGTCTTGCCTCGAGGAACGCCCGCGCGGCGGGTTCCGGATCGAAGCCGCTCATGCGCACGCGGCCGCCATGGCGCGCTGACACTTCGAGGTGATTCCCGCCCAATCCTCGGCCTCGATATCGGCAGGGGTCGCGAGCCAGGAGCCGCCGACGGCGACCACGTTCTTGAGCGCGAGATAGCTGCTCATGTTTCCCTCGCTGACCCCGCCGGTCGGGTTGAATCGCGCGGACGGGAACGGCCCGGACAGCGCCTTCAGCATGCCGACGCCGCCGGTCTGCTCGGCCGGAAACAGCTTCACGGTGGTGAACCCGCGCGTCATCGCCGCGATTAGCTCGGTCGCCGTGCCGACGCCCGGGATGAACGGCACGCCAAGTTCCACCGCCGCGTCGAGCAGCTCCGGGGTCGCGCCGGGGCTGAACGCGAAGGGCAGCTTGAGGCGCTTCGCCAGCTCGAGGTCGGCCCGCCGGACGACGGTGCCGAGACCGACGATCGCGTCCGGCACCTCTTCCTGGATGGCGGCGGCGGCGTTCGCGCCCGCCGTCGTGCGCAGCGTGATTTCGAGCGTGCGCACGCCGCCCGCGACCAGCGCGCGCGCGAGCGGCACGGCCCGGTCCAGCCGCTCGATCGTGAGCACGGGGATCAGCCGCGCGGCACTGAGGATCTCGGCGACGGTGCCTGGTGCTTGGGTCATGGTGCAGCCTCGGGTGTGAGCGAAAGGACGGGCATCGCGGAGCGCGGGATGATCGCCCCTCGATGGCGGACGACGGCGCCCGCGAGGCGGTGCCCGGCGCGCGCGGACGCGGACGGACCCAGCCCGGCGCGGCGGGCGGCGATGTAGGCGGCGGCGAAGCTGTCGCCGGCGGCGGTCGTGTCCACGACGTCGGATACCGGCTCCGCCGCGATCACCGCCGCCTCGGGTCCGGCGACGACGTGGCAGGCGGGGTGGGCGAGCTTCACGACGCTCTCCGCGACCCCGGCCTCCCTGAGACGGGCGAGCAGCGCGTCCGCGTCCTCTGTTCCGTGCAGCAGCTTGTCGTCCTCGACGCTCGCCAGCACGATGTCGCTGGCCGCGAAGATGCGCGCAAACACGGCGCGGGCGGCGCCGAGATCGGGCCAGCCGCGCGGCCGGAAGTTGCTGTCGAAGACGATGCGCACCCCGCTTGCCCGCGCGCGCGCGAGCAAGGCGAACAGCCGCTCCCGGCCCGCATCCCCGAACAGCGACAGGGTGATGCCGGAGAGATAGATCGCCTCGGCTTGCAGGAGCCGCGTCTCGACGGCCGGAGTGTCGGGCAATGCGAACAGCTGCCGCACGGGCGCCGCGTCGCGCCAGTAGAAGAACCGCCGCTCGCCCGTGGGATCGGTCTGGATCATGTAGAGGCCGGGGAGCCGGCCGGCCAGGCGCAGCACGCCATCCGTGCCGATGCCCTCATCGCGCCAGGATGCGAGCATCTCATCGCTGAATGTATCCTCGCCGAGCGCCGTCACGTAGTCGGTCGGCACCCCGAGCCGGGCCAGATAGACGGCGGTGTTGAGGGTGTCTCCCCCGAAACCGCGAGCGAGCGAGCCGTCGGGCCGTGCCACCAGCTCCATCATGCATTCGCCGAGGCAGGCCACACGCCCTGTCATCCCGCATATCCCCCAAGGTAAGTGGCCGAGAAGCGCCGCGATGGAGCGATGGCGATCGCATACCGCGAACTATGTCCCCTCCTCCGGGGCCGATGCAAAGGTGACCAGTTCGGCGCCTTCCTCGACCATGTCGCCGATCCCGTGTCGCAGCGCGGCGACGACGCCGTCCCGTGGCGCCGACAGGGTCAGTTCCATCTTCATCGCTTCCAGCACGAGGAGCGGCGTTCCTCCCCTGACGGCCGCACCCGGCCGCACGAGCACGCGGGCCACGCGGGCCGGGATGGGCGCGATCACCCTTTCGCCGGAAGCTCGATCGACGGGCGGCGGCGCCAGCCTGTCGACCACCCGCAAGACTTGGTTGCGTCCGGCGTGGATGACGGTCAGCTCCGAACGGTCCCGCACGGTGCTCAGCCTGTGCGTCACGCCGTCCGCGCGGAGGATCATGCCCTCCGCCTTTTGCTCCGCCTCGGCGTGCACGCGGCCGCTGGGCAGATCGAGGAGATAGGAACCGTCCGGCTGCGGCCAGACGCGGATGGCGACTTCGTCGCCGTCGGCCGTGGCGAAGTGAAGATCCTCGTGACCGCTGGCATTCAGCCGCCAAGCATCCGCGTATCCCCAGGGCGACCATGGATCGCCAGGGATCGCTTCGGCGGCTTCGGCACGCTGGTCCGCTACGATCGTGAGCGCGGCCGCTGCCAGGATCGCAGTCTCGTCGCGGCGGCTCTGCCCAACGAACAGATCCGCGTGTCTCGCAAGGAAACCCGTGTCGATCTCGGCGCGCATGAAGGCATCGCTCCGGGCGATCGCGCCCAGCAGGCCGAGATTGGTTCGCACGCCCGCGATCTCATATGCGGCGAGCGCGCAGGCGAGACGCCGCACCGCCGTCTCGCGATCCTCGCCCCAGACGACGAGCTTGGCGATCATCGGATCGTAGTAGGGGGAGATCGCGTCCCCCTGCCGCACACCGGCATCGACGCGCACCTTCGGACCCACCGGCGGCTCGCGCAAATGCGTCAGACTCCCGATTGAGGGGAGGAAGTCGTGGCCCGGATCTTCGGCATAGACGCGCGCCTCGATCGCGTGGCCGTTCGCAACGATCTCCCCTTGGGTGAGCGGCAATCTTTCTCCGGCGGCGACCCGGAGTTGCCACTCCACCAAATCAAGCCCGGTGATCATCTCGGTCACGGGATGCTCGACCTGCAGCCTCGTGTTCATCTCCATGAAGAAGAAGCGGTCGTTCTCGGCAATGAACTCGACCGTGCCGGCGCCAACATAGCCGACTGCGCGCGCGGCGGCGATGGCCGCGTCCGCCATCGCGCGGCGCCGGTCCGGGTCCATGCCGGGCGCGGGCGCCTCCTCGACGATCTTCTGGTGCCGGCGCTGGATCGAGCAGTCGCGCTCGAACAGATGGACGATGTCGCCGTGCGTGTCGGCGAACACCTGCATCTCGATGTGGCGCGGATGCGTGAGGTGTTTCTCGATCAGCACCCGGTCGTCGCCGAAGGAGGCGCGCGCCTCTCCCTGCGCGCTCGCCAGCGCCTCCGGAAAGTCGGGGGCGTGCGCGACGACCCGCATTCCCTTGCCGCCGCCCCCGGCGGAGGCCTTGATCAGCACGGGGTAGCCGATCCGCCCGGCTGCTTCCGCGAGCGTCGGCGGCCTCTGATCCTCGCCGTGATAGCCGGGCACCAGCGGCACGCCCGCGCGCTCCATCAGCGCCTTCGCCGCGGCCTTCGATCCCATGGCCCGGATTGCGGCGGCAGGCGGTCCGACGAAGACGATCCCGGCCGCTTCGCAGGCCTCGGCGAAATCGGCATTCTCCGAAAGGAAGCCGTAGCCGGGATGGATCGCCTCCGCGCCGGACCGGCGCGCGACATCGATGATGGTGTCGATCGCGAGATAGCTGTCCCGTGCGGGCGCCGGCCCGATCGGCCATGCCTGGTCGGCGCGTTCGACGTGCAGCGATCGGACGTCCGCGTCTGAGTAGACGGCGACGGTCGCGATCCCCAGGCGGCGGCAGGTCGCGATGACGCGGCACGCGATCTCGCCGCGATTGGCGATCAGCACCTTGCGGAACATTGTCGGTGGTCAGTCCTCGCGCCAGGACGGCTTGCGCTTCTCCAGAAAAGCCGCCATGCCCTCCTGCCCTTCCCTCGACGCGCGGCGCGCGGCGATGCGCCGGGCCACCTCGTGGCCGAGTTCGGCATCGACGGCGCGGTTTTCGCAGAGAAAGATCAGCTCCTTCGCGGCCGCCTGGGCGCCGGGGGCGCCGCGTAGCAGAAGTCTCGATCAGGTATTCGCGCTCTTGCGCCAGAGCAACGGCCGGAACGACCTCGTGGACAAGACCGATCTCCATCGCGCGCCTGGCGCTGAACACCTCCGCCGTCAGAAAGTAGCGACGCGCCTGGCGCGGGCCGATCGCATTGACGACATAAGGACCGACCGTCGCCGGGGTCAGGCCGAGCTTGACCTCGCTCAGGCAGAAGGTCGCCCGGTCCGACGCGATCACCGCATCGCAGCACGCGATCAGCCCGACGCCGCCGCCATAGGCGGCTCCCTGCACCACGCCGATCGTCGGCTTGTTCAGCCTGTCCAGCGTGTGCAGCATGTTCGCGAGCGCCTGCGCGTCGGCGGTGTTGGCGTCCTCTCCGAAAGACGCTATGCGGCGCATCCAGTCGAGATCGGCGCCGGAACAGAAGCTGCGGCCGACGCTCGCCAGCACGACGATGCGGACGTCCGGATGGTGATCGAGCTTGCGCAGGGCGCTCGTCATCTCGCCGACGAGCGCGTCGTCGAAGGCGTTGTGCCGGTCAGGCCGGTTCAGGGTCAGGCCCGCGACGCCGCGCTGGTCGATCTGCACCAGAAGCGCACTCATGATGGCCTCCTCACAAGCGGAAAACGCCGAACCGCGTCCCCGGGATGGGCGCGTTCAGGCTCGCCGACAGCGCGAGCGCGAGGACGCGGCGCGTGTCCACCGGATCGATCACGCCGTCATCCCAAAGCCGCGCGCTGGCGTAATAGGGGTGCGCCTGCGTCTCGAACTGGTCGAGCACCGGCTGCCTGAACGCCGCCTCCTGCTCGGGCGACCAGACGCCGCCGCGCGCCTCGATCCCGTCGCGGCGCACTTGCGCGAGCACGGAGGCGGCTTGCTCGCCGCCCATCACGCCAATGCGGGCGTTCGGCCACATCCACAAGAAACGTGGGGAGTAGGCGCGGCCGCACATGCCGTAATTTCCGGCCCCGAAGCTGCCGCCGATGATGATCGTGAATTTCGGTACGGCCGCGCCGGCGACCGCCGTCACCATCTTCGCGCCGTCCTTGGCGATGCCGCCCGCCTCGTATTTGCGGCCGACCATGAATCCCGTGATGTTCTGCAGGAAGACGAGCGGAATGCCGCGTTGCGCGCACAGCTCGATGAAATGCGCACCCTTCAACGCGCTCTCGGAGAACAGGATGCCGTTATTGGCGAGGATGCCGACCGGGTAGCCCCAGACATGCGCGAAGCCCGTCACCAAGGTCGGGCCGTACAGGCGCTTGAACTCGTCGAACTCGCTCGCGTCCGCGATCCGGGCGATGATCTCGTGCACGTCGAACTGGCGCCGGCGGTCGGCGGGCACGATGCCGTAGATTTCGCTTGCGTCGAGACTGGGCGGCGCGGGCTTGCGGAGCGCGATCTCCGGCCGCTTCGTCGTGTTCAGGTTGCCGACGATCCGGCGCGCCATGCCGAGCGCGTGCGGATCGCTCTCCGCGTAGTGATCGACGACGCCGGAAATGCGGCTGTGGACATCCGCCCCGCCCAGCTCCTCGGCCGTGACCACCTCGCCCGTGGCGGCCTTCACCAGCGGCGGCCCGGCGAGAAAGATCGTGCCCTGCCCGCGCACGATGATGCTCTCGTCGCACATCGCCGGGACGTAGGCGCCGCCCGCCGTGCAGGATCCCATCACCACCGCGATCTGGGCGATGCCTTGCGCTGAAAGGTTGGCCTGATTGTAGAAGATGCGGCCGAAATGTTCCCGGTCCGGGAATACCTCGTCCTGGTTCGGCAGGTTTGCGCCGCCGCTGTCGACGAGATACAGGCAGGGCAGCCGATTCTCGAGCGCGATCTCCTGCGCCCGCAGATGCTTCTTCACGGTGACGGGATAATACGTGCCGCCCTTCACCGTCGCATCGTTGGCAACGACCATGCACTCCCGGCCGCAAATCCGGCCGATCCCGGCGATCAGGCCGGCGGCGGGCACCTCGCCCCCGTACATCCCGTGCGCCGCGAGCGGTCCGATCTCCAGGAACGGCGACAGCGGATCGAGCAGCGCCGCAATCCGGTCGCGGACGAGCAGCTTGCCGCGCCCCAGGTGACGCGCGCGGGCCGCCTCGCCGCCACCTTCCGCGATGGCGGCGCTGGTCGCGCGCAGGTCCGCGACGAGCGCGTGCATGGCCTCCGCGTTCGCCTGGAACTCCGCCGAACGTGTGTCGATCGCAGACTGGAGCGCGGCCATCGGCGGCTTACGCGCTCTCGGCGAACAGTTCGCGGCCGATCAGCATGCGGCGAATTTCGCTGGTGCCGGCGCCGATTTCGTAGAGCTTGGCGTCGCGCAGGAGGCGGCCGGCGGGATAATCGTTGACGTAGCCGTTGCCGCCGAGACACTGGATTGCGTCCAGCGCCATCTGCGTCGCCCGCTCGGCGGCGTAGAGAATCGCGCCCGCCGCGTCCTTGCGCGTCGTGCGGCCGCGATCGCAGGCGCGCGCGACCGCGTACACATAGGCGCGGCTCGCGCTCAGTGTCGTGTACATGTCGGCGACCTTGCCCTGAATCAGCTGGAACTCGCCGATCGGCTGCCCGAACTGGCGGCGCTCGTGGATGTAGGGCAGTACGACATCCATGCACGCCTGCATGATGCCGATTGGACCGCCGGCCAGCACCGCGCGCTCGTAGTCGAGGCCGCTCATGAGCACGTTGACGCCCTGGCCGACCGCGCCGAGCACGTTCTCCTCCGGCACCTCGCAATCCTCGAACACAAGCTCGCAGGTATTCGAGCCTCGCATGCCGAGCTTGTCGAGCTTCTGGCCCTTCGTGAATCCCTTGAAGCCGCCTTCGACGATGAACGCCGTGATGCCGCGCGGTCCGGCGTCCGGCGCGGTCTTCGCATACACGACCACCGTGCTCGCCTCCGGCCCGTTCGTGATCCACATCTTGCTGCCGTTCAGCACGAAGCGGTCGCCGCGCCGGTCGGCCCGCGTGCGCATGCCGACGACGTCGGACCCCGCGCCCGGCTCGCTCATGGCCAGCGCTCCGGCATGCTCGCCGCTGATGAGCGCCGGCAGATAGCGCCTTTTCTGGGCGTCGGTGCCATTGCGGTTGATCTGGTTCACGCAGAGATTGGAGTGCGCGCCGTAGGAGAGGCCGACCGAGGCGGAGGCGCGCGACAGCTCCTCCATCGCGACCACATGCTCGAGATAGCCCATCCCGGCGCCGCCGTACTCCTCGCCGGCGGTGATGCCGAGCAGTCCGAGATCGCCAAGGCTGCGCCACAAATCGGCGGGAAAGAGGTTCTCCCGGTCGATCTCGGCCGAGCGGGGCGCGATCCTGTCCGCCGCGAAGGCCTGCACTTCGCGCCGCAGCATATCGACGGTTTCTCCCAGATCGGATTCAAGACCCGGCATCATGTGCGGCTCCCCAACCGGACGCGGCTCAGGCACTACAGACAATCGCCCGGTCGCTGTCGAGGGCTGCGGATCGCTGTTTGCGACGGCGGCCTTCTTGAACCGGGCTTCCTCGCGGATATATTCCGGTCAGTCCAGTATATCTTCAGCGGAACCTCCAGATGCAGGTGTCCAGATGGGCAACAGTCTTGCCGTCCGGCTGCCCGCCGCCGTCGTGGAGGCGCTCCGGTTGCAGGAGGGCGACGACATCGAACTCTACGTGGCCGATGCGCGGGAGCTTGCGGTCTCGCGCAAGCCCGGTCGCGAGGAACTCCCGAACCGGCTGCGCGCCTTCCGTGGCCGGCTTCCGGCGGATTTCAAGTTCGACCGGCACGAGGCCAATGGCCGATAGCTTCTTTGATACCAACGTGCTGCTCTATCTGGCGTCGGACGACGCCCGCAAGGCGACTGTCGCCGAGGAACTGATTGGGGCGGGCGGCACGATCAGCGTGCAGGTGCTGAACCGCCAATGTCGGCCGGCGCAAGATGGGCCTGGACTGGACGGAGACCCACGCGTTCCTGTCGACGATCCGTTCCCTGTTGCCGGTCCTGCCGCTGACAACCGATCTGCACGAGGAAGGACTTAGGCCTTGCCGAACGGTACGGACTCTCGGTCTGCGACGGCATGATCGCCGGAGCGGCCCTGATCGGGGGTTGCAACCTGCTGTGGTCGGAGGACATGCAGCACGGGATGGTGATCGAGGGGAGATTGCGCATCCGCGATCCGTTCCGCTGACGCGGGCGCAGTCTCTGCTTTGCGGTCCCAATATCGCAAGACAAGAGGGAGAAAACGATGCGAGCATTGGTGCTGGAGCGACGCGGCGAGTTGTCGCTGCGGGATGTCGATCTGCCGAGCAGCATCGGTCCCGGGGACGTCAAGGTCAAGGTCGACACGGTCGGCATCTGCGGCAGCGACGTGCATTACTACACGCACGGGCGGATCGGCCCGTTCGAGGTGAAGGCGCCGATGGTGCTCGGGCACGAGGCGTCGGGCACGGTGATCGGGACCGGCTCTGACGTCAAAGGCCTCAAGGTGGGCGACCGGGTTTGCATGGAGCCGGGCATTCCGGATCTGGCATCGCGCGCCTCCAGGCTCGGCCTCTACAATGTCGATCCGAGCGTGGTGTTCTGGGCGACGCCGCCGGTGCATGGCTGTCTGGCGCCCGAGGTGGTGCATCCGGCCGCGTTCACCTTCAGGCTGCCCGAAACGGTCTCGTTCGCCGAGGGCGCGATGGTCGAGCCGTTCGCGGTGGGATTGCAGGCGGCCGTCAAGGCCAGAATCACGCCGGGCGATCTCGCCGTCGTCACCGGGGCCGGACCGATCGGCATCATGGTGGCGCTCGCGGCGCTCGCGGCGGGGTGCAGCCGCGTACTGATCTCGGATCTGCAGCCGGCGAAGCTCGAGATCGCGTCCCGTTACCGAGGCGTAACGGGGGTGAATATCCGCGAGCAGTCGCTGGCCGAGCAGGTGGCGCGCGCAAGCGACAACTGGGGCGCGGACGTTGTATTCGAGGCGAGCGGCAGCCCGCGCGCCTTCGCCGGCCTGTTCGAGCTGGTCCGGCCGGGCGGCTGCGTCGTTGTGGTCGGGATGCCGATAGAGCCGGTCGCGCTCGACATCGTGGCGGCGGCGGCCAAGGAAACCCGGATCGAGACCGTCTTTCGCTACGCCAACGTGTTCGACCGGGCGGTCGCGATGATCGCTTCCGGCAAGGTCGATCTAAAGCCGCTCATCAGCGCGACCTTTCCATTCGAGGAAAGTGTGCAGGCCTTCGAGCGAGCGGCCGAGGGACGTCCCGGGGACGTGAAGCTGCAGGTGAAGCTCTGAACCGGCCGGAGCTTCAGAAACTCAGCTCGGAGGCGGCGCGCTGCAGCGTGGCGCGCGCGCCGACGTCATAGAGCGAGGACAGCCATTTCTCCACGGCCGCGATCAGGCGCGGATCGCGGCCGATGCCGCCGAACAGCTGGTCAATCGAGAGCAGCGGCCGCGGATCGCCGTCGCCCTCCTTCGCCTTCTCGGCCAGCAGCGGTGCGAGCGGGTGACGCACGTCGATCGGCTGACCCTGTTCGTCCACGCCGCGCACGCGCCGCATCCAGGCGGCGAGCGCGAGCGACAGTAGCTCGACGCTGCTGCCGGACTTGAGGCAGTCGCGGATCGGATCGACCAGCACGTTCAGCGGCGCGTCGGTGTTCACGCGCTCGACCGTGTCCTTGATCTTGTCGTTCGAGAAGCGCTCGATCAGGGTGCGCTTATATCGAGGGATGTCGATCCCTGGCACCGGCATGAGCGTCGGGCCGGTCTCGCGATCCATCAGCGCCGCCATGTGACGCGCGATCAGCGGGTCGGCCATCGCCTCGTCGATCGTGGCGTATCCCGAGAGCCGGCCGAGACCCGAGACGGCGAGATGGCTGCCGTTCAGCAGCCGCAGCTTCATGAACTCGTACGGCGTGACGTCTTGGACGAACTGCGCGCCGACATCCTCCCAGGCGGGACGGCCCTGGACGAACTTGTCCTCAATCACCCATTGCGTGAATGTTTCCGAGAACACGGGCCACGCGTCGGCGACATTATATTTTTTGGCAAGCTCGGCCACGTCGTCGGGCGAGGTGACGGGCGTGATGCGATCGACCATCGTGTTCGGAAACGACGCGTGCTCCTCGATCCAGCGCGCAAGCTCGGGATCGCGACGCTCGGCGAGCGCCATCACGGCCGCGCGCAGGACGTTGCCGTTGTGCTGAATGTTGTCGCAGGTTATGGCGGTGAAAGCGACGCCGCCGCCGTCCCGCCGCCGCCGGTACGCTTCCACGATGATGCCGATGGCGCTCTTCGGCTGGGCCGGGTCGGCGAGATCCTGCCGGATCAGCGCGTTATCGAAATCGAGCTGCTTTGTCGACCGGTTCAGGCAGTAGCCGTGCTCCGTCACGGTCAGGCTGACGATTCGGATGCGGGGATCGTCGATGGCGTCCAGCAGCTCCGACGAAGAGTCGCCCGCGTAGATCACGCGCACCACCGAGCCGATGATCGCGGCCCGCTCCTCCGTCCCGCTGCGCTCGACCAGTGTGTAGAGCCCGTCCTGCGGACCGAGGCTGTCACGCATCCGCTTGTCAGCCGGAAGGATGCCGGCGCCGATGATGCCCCAGTCCCGCATGTCGGGCCTGAGCTCCATCAGCTCGTGAGTGTAGCGGGCCATGTGCGCGCGATGAAACCCGCCGAGGCCGAGATGCACGATGCCGGGCGTGATCGTGGCCGGGTCGTATGCCGGGACGCGGATCGAGGCGGCGAGTTGCTTCAGGTTGGCGCGGTTGAGCGCGGTCGCGGTCATCTGTGGATGCCTCCTACGGGAGCGCGCGGGCGAGAGCGGGATAGAGGGCGCGGTAGCGGGCAAGCCGCTCCGCATAGGCCTGAGCGAGCGCCGGGTCCGGTTCGACCGTTTCGATACGCGCCGGCTTCGTGCAGACCGTTTCGGGCGCTTCTCCCGTTGCCGCCAGCCGGGCGAGCCGGGCCGCCCCGAACGCGCCGCCATACTCGCCTTCCGCCAGCAGATGCAGCGGAATGCCAAGCACCGAGGCGATGATCGCGACCCAGGCGCGGCTGCGCGAGCCACCGCCGATCACGTCCGCCTCCGTGATCCGGGTGCCGGAGGCGGCGAGCGCGTCGAAGCAGTCTCCGAACGAGAAGGCGACGCCCTCCAGCACCGCCTGCGTCATGGCCGCGCGGTTGGTGTCCTGCGACAGCCCGGCGAACGCCCCCCGGATGGCGCCGTCGTTGTGCGGGGTACGCTCGCCCGAGAGATAGGGCAGGAACAGCGTCGTCGCCTCCGCGCGCGGCGCGCCCATCTCGGCGAGCAGCGCCGTTTCCGAAATCCCGGTGACATGCGCCCACCAGCCGAACGAAGCCGCGGCCGACAGCGTGACGCCCATCTGGTGCCACGTCGCGGGCAAGGCATGGCAGAACGCATGCACCGCCGCCTGCGGGAAAGGGATGAAACGGTCCGTCGTCGCCCAGAGCACGCCGGACGTTCCCAGCGACACGAAGGCGCTGCCCGGCGCGATCGCGCCGAGGCCGACCGCGCCCGCCGCGTTGTCGCCCGCACTCCCCGCGACCACGACCCGCCCGGTGATGCCCCAGCGTGCCGCCAGATCCGGCAGCAGCGTGCCGGCGGGCGCGTTGCCCTCGACGAGACGCGGCATGGCGTCGCGGGTCAGGCCGGTCGCTTCCAGAGCGGCGTCCGACCAATCGCGCGCGCCGACATCGAGCCAGAGCGTGCCGGATGCGTCCGACATATCCTCGATCCGCTCGCCGGTCAGACGCAGGCGCACCCACGCCTTCGGCAGCAGCACATGCGCGAACTCGGGCAAAGATGTGCGGTTCGTGCCGGCGCACCCACAGCAGCTTCGGCGCGGTAAAGCCGGGCATGGCGATGTTGCCCGTGACCTGCCGCAACGACGGGAAGGCCTCTTCCAGTTCGCGGCACTCGGCCGTCGCGCGCACGTCGTTCCACAGGATCGCCGGCCGCAGGACCGTATCGGCCGCGTCCAGCAGCACGGCGCCGTGCATCTGGCCGGACAGGCCGATGCCGCGCAGGGAAGCGACGGCGCCGGGCTGTTCCGCCCGCAGCGCATCGACCGTCTCGAGCAGCGCCTGCCACCAATCCTCGGGACTCTGTTCGCTGTGCCCGGCGGCCGGGCGGGAGATCGGCAGCCCCCTTGTGGCGCTCGCAACAACGCGCTGCGCGTCGTCCACCAGCAACGCCTTGACCGAAGACGTCCCGAAGTCGAGCCCGAGATACATCGCCGCGTCAGGCGGCCAGGGGATGGCGCTCGAGATGCGGCAGGGCGCGCCCTGCCTCGTTGAACACGTGACACGAATCGCCGTCCGCCGACAGACGCACCTGTTGATGCGGCCGGGTCTCGTCGCTGCCTTCGAGCTGCACGATCACGGTCTGACCGCCCGAAAGCGTGACGTGCAGCAAGGTGAGGCCGCCCAGCCGTTCGGCCAGCAGCACCTCGCCGGCCAGTTGGCCGCTCGGGTCCACCCGCATCGCCTCGGGTCGGATGCCGAGCGTGACCGCATTGCCCGGCGCGCCGTCCGACGCATCCGCCGGCACGATCACCCGCGCGCCGTCGTCAAGATCGACGGCGACGCCGGTGCGGTCGGCGCCCGCGATGTGGGCCGGCAGCATGTTCATGCGCGGCGAGCCGATGAAGCCCGCGACGAACAGATTGGCCGGATGGTGATACAGTTCGAGCGGCGAGCCGACCTGCTCCACGATCCCCGCCTGCAGCACCACGATCTTGTCGGCCATCGTCATGGCCTCGATCTGATCGTGGGTCACGTAGATCATCGTCGCCGCCAGCTCCTCGTGCAGCCGCGCGAGCTCGATGCGCATCTGCCCGCGCAGCGCCGCGTCGAGATTGGAGAGCGGCTCATCGAACAGGAACACGCGCGGATTCCGCACGATCGAGCGGCCGATCGCCACCCGCTGACGCTGCCCGCCGGACAGCTCCCTCGGCGTACGCTCGAGATAGGGGCCGAGCTGCAGGATGCGCGCCGCCTCGTCCACCTTACGGTTGCGCTCCTCCTTGGACACGCCCGCGAGCTTCAGCGCGAACGCCATGTTGTTGCGCACCGTCATATGCGGGTAGAGCGCGTAGGATTGAAAGACCATGGCGAGGCCGCGATCCGCCGGGCCGACATCGTTGACGCGCTTGCCGTCGATCAGCAGGTCACCGGAGGTGATCTCCTCCAATCCCGCGATCATGCGCAACAGGGTCGATTTACCGCAGCCGGACGGTCCGACGAAGACGACGAATTCCTGATCCGCGACGTCGAGATTGACGCCCTTTATGGTCTCGACCGGGCCGAAGCTCTTGCGGATGTTCCGGAGGGCTACCGTTGCCATGCCATCTATCTCCTACTTCACCGCACCGAAGGTCAGGCCGCGCACCAGCTGCCGCTGGCTGAGCCAGCCGAAGATGAGGATCGGCGCGACCGCGATCGTGGACGCCGCCGATAGTTTTGAAAAGAACAACCCCTGGGGACTGGAGAACGACGCGATGAACGTCGTCAGCGGCGCCGCCACCGAGGACGTCAGGTTGAGGCTCCAGAATGCCTCGTTCCAGCACAGGATCAGCGACAGCAGGCCCGTGGACGCGATGCCCGGCAGGGTCAACGGCAGCAGGAGATAGCGCATTTCCGCCCACACCCCGGCTCCGTCCATCCGGCCGGCTTCCAGGATTTCGTTCGGCATCTCCTTGAAGAAGGTGAACAGCATCCAGACGACGATCGGCAGGTTCATCAGCGCATAGATGATGACGAGGCCGATGCGCGTGTCGAGCAGGTCCAGCCAGATGAATATCAGGTAGATCGGCACCAGCACGCCCACGGGCGGCAGCATCTTGGTGGACAGCATCCATAGCAGGGTTCCGCGCGTGCGGTGCGTCGGGTGGAAGGCCATCGCGTAGGCGGCCGGAACCGAGAAGGCGAGCGCGAGCAGCGTGCCGCCGACCGAGATGATGACGCTGTTCAGCGCGAAGTGAACGTAGTTGGCCTGAGCCTGCACCTCCTGGTAGCCGGCAAGCGTCGGATGCCAGACGAACAGCGGCGGCGTCACGATCGCATCCGTCTCGGTCTTGAAGCTCGTCATCACCATCCAGATGATCGGGAAGGCGAGCAGCAGGGCCACGACCCAGCCGACGATCGTGATGACGACGCGCTTGGCGACACTGTCCCGCATGGCTCAGACCTCCAGGTTCCGGGCGATGCTGCGCACGAGGAAGAAGGCGACGATGTTGGCGAGAAGAATGGCGACGATGCCGCCCGCCGATGCACCGCCGACGTCGAATTGCAGCAGGGCGCGGGCATAGATCAGGAAGGCGAGATTGGTGGTCGCATTGCCCGGACCGCCCGCCGTGGTCACGAAGATCTCGGCGAAGATCGACAGCAGGAAGATCGTCTCGATCATCACGACGACGCTGATCGCGCGCCGCAGATGCGGCAGCGTGATGTAGAAGAACTGCGCGATCGCCCCCGCCCCGTCCATCCGCGCTGCCTCCCGTTGCTCGTTGTCGAGCGACTGCACAGCGGTCAGCAGGATCAGCAGGGCGAAAGGCAGCCACTCCCAGGACACGATGATGATGACCGAGAGCATCGGGTCGTCGGCAAACCAGTCGATCGGGGTGAGGCCGAAGCTGCGGGCGATCCAGCCGAAGATGCCGTAGATCGGGTGCATCATCAGGTTCTTCCAGATGAGTGCCGCGACCGTCGGCATGACGAAGAACGGCGCGATCGCCAGCAGCCGCGCGACGCCCTGCCCCGGGAAGTTCTGGTCGAACAGCACGGCCAGCAGCGTGCCGCCGACGACCGTGATGATGAGCACCGAACCGAGCAGGATCACGGTGTTGATCAGCGACACCCAGAAATCCGGGTCCGTTACCAGGTAATAGTAATTGTCCCATCCCGCCCAGCCGGTGATGGCGGGGTTCATCAGGTTGTAGTTGCGGAAGGAGAACCATACGGTCAGCACGAGAGGCACGATCATCCAGATCAGCAGAACGCCGACTGCCGGCGCGATTAGCGGCAGCATGCTGGGCGTGCGCGACGTCTCTGATACCGGGGGGGGCTGAACGACGGTGGTTGCGGATGACATCGTTCCTCCGTCTGCGTCGTCCCAGCCCTGGAGACGTCCAGGGCTGGGTTAGGCTTGCGTCAGCCTATTTCTCGGCGTTCTTCTGTCCGGCTGCCGGATACCCCGCCTGGCGCATCGTGCGCTCGGTCGCGGATTCCGCGGCCTTCAGGGCCTGGTCGATCTTCATCTGCCCGGTCAGAGTCGCGGCGATGGTCTGGCCGACCTGGGTGCCGATGCCCTGGAACTCGGGAATGTCGACGAACTGCGCCCCGTGATAGGGCCGCGGCTCCTTCGTCTCCCCGTTCGGGTTGGCGTTCAGGATCGCCTTCTCGACGAAGCTCGCGAACGGCGCCGCCTTCTGATAGTCGGCGTTCTCGTAGGTCGATTTGCGCGTGCCCGGCGGCACCGCAACCCATCCGTTCTCCTTCGCGACCAGCTTGATGTAGTCCTTCGATGTCGCCCAGGTAACGAACGTCTTGGCGGCGTCGAGATGCTGGGTCGAGGCCGGGATGCCGAGATTCCAGCTCCAGAGCCAGGTCGGTCCGCCCTTGAAGTCGCCGGTGGGGAAGGCGGCGAAGCCGACGCTGTTCGAGACTTTCGACTGCTTCGGGTCGAACAGCAAGCCGGCGGCGACGGTGCTGTCTACCCACATGCCGCAATGACCGCCCGCGAACAGGGCCAGGTTCTCGTTGAAGCCGTTCGAGGTCGCGCCGGGCGGCCCGTCCTTGTTCAAGGCGTCGTCGTACCAGGTCAGCGCCTGATGCCAGGGCGGCGTATCGAGCGTCGGCTTCCAGTTCATGTCGAACCACTGGCCGCCGAACGCGGTCACGAGGGGCGTGATGAACGCCATGTTCTCGCCCCAGCCCGGCTTGCCGCGCAGGCAGATGCCGTAGGTCTCGTCGCCCTTGTTCGTGACCTTGTCGGCAAAGCTCCGGATCTGCTGGAAGCTCGGCGCTTCCGGCATCTTCTCGCCGGCCTTACTGAACAAGTCCGTGCGATAGTACGTCATGGCGCTCTCGCCGTAGAACGGCAGCCCGTAGAGCTTGCCCTTGTACGTGAGGCCCTCCCGGACCGGGCCCAGCAGGTCGTTTACGTCATAGGACTCGGGCAGGTTGTCGATCGGCGCCAGCCATCCCTGCCGCGCCCAGATCGGCACCTCGTAGTTGCCGATGGTCAGGACGTCGAACTGGCCGGCATGGGTCGCGATATCGGTCGTGACGCGCTGGCGCAGCACGTTCTCCTCCAGGATCACCCAGCGCAGATGGATGTCCTTGTGCTCCTTCTCGAACTCCGAGGAGAGCTTCTGCATGACGATCATGTCGCCGTTGTTCACGGTCGCGATGGTCAGCGTGGTGTCCGCGCGCGCGGCGCCCGTGGCGCACAGGGCGGTCAAGCCCACGGTTGCGTAAAGAGCCTGCTTGATCTTGGTCACGACCCATTCTCTCCCCATCCTGCTCTCCGGCAGTTCCGGCCCGCCGTGACGCTGTTCAGCTCCTGGACGAGCAAACCGTTCCAGGTTGCTGCATCAGGCCGGCAAGCCGTTCGATCATCGTCCGTTGTTCCTGCCGAAAGTCAAGCAGGCAACCGAGAGGTGAACGCCAGCCCGCCGCGGAACCGGCCTTGCCGGCGGGATACATCCCGCCTGCCCTCTCCGGCCATCCGTTCACTATTTCAGGTGCTGAGCGAGATGCTTGTTCATCTCGAACATCGTGACCTTGTCCTTGCCGAAGACTTTCTGCAGCTTGTCGTCGGCGAGGATCTCGCGGCGGTTTTGCGGATTCTGCAGGTCGTTCGACTTGATGTACTCCCAGACCTTGCTGACTACTTCGCCGCGCGGCAGCGGCCCGTCGCCCACGACGGCGGCGAGCTCGGCGGACGGCTTCAGCGGCTGCTGCAGCGCGTTCGGCTTGCTCCCGGCGTCCCCCGCCGACTTGTCCTTGGCGGCCGGCTTCGGAGCGGATTTCTTTTCCGTGGTCTTGCTCGGCATCAATAAAACTCCACGATGTTCGACATTGACGCACACCAAAGCCGGCGCGCGCGAGACAATGCCGGGACAATGTCTCTGCTCGGCGGATCCGCGCAACCCCGCTCGTATCCGATAGCGGCCAATTCGGCCAGCGGAGATGGGCAGGATTCCGACGGGAAAGGCGGGTGGAGGCGCTGACATACACGGGGACATCCCTCTTGCCTCTCGCACGACCAGGCGTTCAGGATCGGCGGAGCGATATTGGAGGATCGGATGACCGCATCAGAGCAACGGGACGAGAACGAGGAGCGCAAGCCCTATGTCTCGCCGCCGCCGTCCAGGCAGGACGTCGATCAGGTCAGCCGCGACCAGGCCTTGATCGCCGACGAATGGGCGCCCGCGCCGCCCCCGCCCGCCAAGCCCCAGAACAGCGGATAGGCGCATGGGCGGCGTTGTCTCAGGCGATGCCGCCCTGGCCCGCACCGGCCGTTTCCGTCAATGGCTGCACCTCGACCCGATGGCCGCCCAGCCGCGTGAACACGTCGCCCCGGCATGTGAGCACGAGGATCTGCATGCGGGACGCCGATTGCGCGAGCAAATCGAACATCCGTTCCATCCGGTCCCGGTCGGCGAAGGCCAGCGCGTCGTCCAGGATCACCATCGCCGGCCGCCCGCGGTCGATCAGCATGTCGGCGAAGGCGAGCCGCGACAGGATCGCGATCTGCTCCTGGGTGCCGTCCGAGAGGCGGGCAAACTCCTCCCGCACGTCGCCGTCGCGCATCAGGCCGGCGATGCGGAAATCCCCGTCGCAGCTCAGGCAGGCGCCGGGGAACAGCCCCTGCAGATAGGGCGTCATCCGACGCACGACGGGCGCGAGGTAGCGCTCCTTGGCCGCGCGCTCCGCCTCCTGCAGCGTGTCCCGCAGCAGAACCAGCATTTCCGCCTCTCGCGCCAAAGCGTCCCGCTCGGCTGCCAGAGCCTCCCGTAGCCGTTCGGCGACCGCGATCTGCTCCTCGATCCCGCCCCCTTCCTCCTGCTGGATGCGACTTTGCAGGACCGCGATGTCCTGCCGGAGCTTGCGGTCCCGTTCCCGGGTCGCGTCGATGGCCTGGGTGAGGCGGGCGATCCGCGCATCCATGGCGGCAAGCGTATCCTCCGGACGCGCTTGTTCGACCAGAGCCACCGCCGCCTGGCGGGCGATCACATCCCGCGCGGCTGCCCGCAACCGGCCGGCCACCGCCTCGTCCGACTCCCGGGCCGCCGCGACCTCCGTTTCGTGCCGCAGCCGCTCTCGTTCCGCCTCCGCCGCCTTGCGGAGAGCCTCCGTTCGCGCCGCAAGCTCAGCGTGCTCCGCCTGGCGCTGGCGCGGGCCAGGCATCAACGCCCCTGCCAGTGCGCGCGCGTCGGCCGCCTCCGCGTTGGCGCGGGAAGCGTCGGCGAGCGCCGCCTCGGCCGCGGCCACGCAGGGCGGCTCGGTCAGGCCGAGCGCCGCGAGTTCGGCCGCGAGCCGGCTCTCCGTGCTCGCGACGTGGCCGCGGAGCGCGTCGGCCCCGGCTTTCAGGCCACGCGCCGGGTCCGCCGGCGCGTAGAGGTCGAGCGCACGACGCGCCTCGCGCAGAAGCTGCTCGCAGGACATGCGCCGGGCCAGGAGCTTCTCCGCCTCCGCGACGTCCGCCGCGCTCGCCGCCCGCAGCGCCTGCGCGAGCGTCCGCTCCGCGCCTTCGATGGCCGCGAGCAATGTCTCCCGGTCCTTGATCGCGGGACGGATCGCGATGCGGCCGACGCCGGGGATCACGATCGCGACCTCCGCGATCGCCCGCACCTCACCGGAAGCGGCCGCCGCGCCGTCGATCAGCACGCAGCCGGACGCGCCTGGTTCCAAATCGAGGCGGATCGCCGTCGCCTGGGCATCGAGTACCGCGCGCGCGTGGTCACGGGCGAGCGACGCCGCCCGCACGGCTTGCACGGAGGCGGCGTCGGTCCGGAACGCGGCCAGTTCCCCCGCGCGCGCGCTGACCTCCCTCGCCGCACCCTCGGCTTGCGCCAGCCGGGACGCGAGGACAGCCGCCCCGGCCGCCCGCGCCGCGACGTCGGCGATCAGCCGGGCGCGGGACAGCCGCACGCCCGCCGCCTCCGCCGCCTTCTCCGCCGCCGCAAGCGACGCCGCCGCGCGGCTCAGCTCCCCGTCCGCCGCCGCGCGGGCCGTCCGCGCCTCCTGCTCCTCGGCCGTGGCAGCGGCAACCTGACGCTCGGCCTCGGCCAACCGCCGCCGCCGCTCCGCGCGCCGCGCGCTCTCGCCTTCGCCGCTCGCATGGGCAGCCTCGGCGAGACGCAGGTCCGTCGCCGCCTGAGCGTGGCGGTCCGCGTAGCGCAGCACCGCGTCGCGGCGGCGCCGCGCCCCGGCGAGATCGGCTTCAAGCCTGTCGGCCTCGTCGCCGCCGTTTGCCTGCGCCAGCGTCCGGCGGCAGCGCTGCAAGGCCTCGATGTCCTCCGCGAGCGCGCGGCGTTTCTCGGTCAGCCGCAGCAGATCGGCCTCCGCCCGGGCCAGCAGATCGCCCAGTTCCTTCAGGCGTCCCTTCGGCTGGCCGCGTCCGTCGCGCAGACGCGCCAGCTCCTCGCCGATGTCGCGCAGCATGGCCTGGCCGCGCTCGCCGCCGGTGACGACCCCGACCTCCGCTTCCAGGCAAGCGTGCAGCGTCATACGCGCGGAACCGGCAAGCGCCGGCTGATCGACCAACTCCCGCTGCGTCACCCAGAGCGCGCCCCACATGCCCGCATCCTCGGGCCGCGCCCCCTGCTTGCCCGCCGCCCGGAAGCCGAGCCGCGCTTGCAGCGCCTCCTCGGCGGCGTCGCCCTCAAGCCGCGCTCCGTCGGGCAGCGTCAGGCGGGCGAACGGCTCGCGGTGCAGGAACCGCTTCTCGATCCGGTGCAGCCCCTCCGCGGTCTCGAAGCTCAACGCGACGCGGGGCGAGGTCTCGCCGCGATGGTGCCGCATCCGGCGCACCGCCTCGGCGCGCGATGTGTGGCGCTCGAACAGCACGCCCCGGATTGCCGCGAGCAGGGTCGACTTGCCGTATTCGTTCGGACCGCAGAGCACGTTGATGCCATCCGCCAGCGGGCCGATCCGGATGGCGCGGTCGAACTTGCGGAACTGCGCGACTTCGAGCGAGCGGAGCTTCACGACGCGCGCTCCTCGTGCCGGACATGCAGCGTATAGAGCCGTTGCAGCGCCGCCGCCGCGAGATCGTGCTTTGGGTCCGCCTCGTCCGCCGCCATCGTCGCCAATCGCTGGGCGGCGCTGCCCACGAAGCCCGCGTGCTCGATCGCGGCCAGATCGGCGGCCGTCGGATGGGCGCGCAACGCGGCATCGTCGATGCGCAAGGCCCGGAGCGCGCTCCGGACATCGAGCGCGATGCGCTGCTCGAATTCCTGCCGCGCCGCGAGCGACAGCGTGCCTTCGGCCCGGAGGCTGACCAGCACCCGGCTCGGATCGGGGTCGAGGCCGCGCAGGCGGGTTTCGAGCACGTCGATGTCGGTCACGCCGTGCAGGATCGCCGCCTCCCGCCGCCACAGGAAGCGACCGACCGGGTGCCGCGAGACCACGGGCCGTGCGCGGGGGCCGTCGATCTCGACCAGCAGCGCCTCGCCGCCGCCGCTGCCGCCGAGATCGAACCCGTCCGGCTCCGGCGTGCCCGAATACCAGCTCCGCTCGCCGAATGCCTGCGCGCCGTGCCAGTCGCCGAGCGCGAGATAGGCGAGCCCGGCGCGCTCCGCCCTGTCCGCCGCGATCAGGTTATGGGTCGTCAACTCGTCGCTGCCGAAGCGGCGGAGCGAGCCATGCGCGAGCCCGATCCGGATCGCGCCCTCGGGCGTCGGCGCGGCCTCCATGGCCTCGGTCGGATCGCCCGCCGCGTGCCGCCGGACCAGGGGGGCCGGGACGATCCAGGCCGCGCCATCGCCGACCGGAGCGGGCGCGGGCGTCAGGTGCAGATGCACGTTTTCGGGCAGACCGCCGCGCTGCAATCGCTCCCAAGGACCGCCGGGGACATGCGGATCGTGGTTGCCGGGAATGACGTGCCAGGCGAGGCCGGGAAATTGCCGCATGCGTTCGACCGGCTGCCTCAGCGTGCGCTCGGTCGGGGCGGAAAAATCGTAAACGTCGCCCGCGACCAGCACGGCCGAAGCGCCGTTCTCCCGCGCCAGCCGGCCGAGGCGGCCGATCGCCTCCAGCCTCGCGTCCCGTAGCACCTCGCGGGTCGCCTCGTCGGCGAAACCGAAGGCCTTGCCGATCTGCCAGTCGGAGGTATGCAGCAGGCGCATGATGCGACTATCCGGGCGGAAGGGAGAACGAAGCGACTCGGGCGCAGCGCCGAGGATACCGCGTGTTCTCTTAACGGTCTCCTGCCTCGGGGGAATAGGCCCGGCGAGGCGGGACGCGATGCCCAATTGCGCGCTGGTCACTTCCGCACAGCACTGCCCGTTTGGCCGGCCGCTATAGAGCATCCAGGGGCCGTGCGGGACGTCACGGCGCAAGGAGCTCACGACCCATCAAGCTGCAACTGGAGACTTATGCATTAGGCAGGCTTGCCGAAAGCGCGCGCGGCCCGCGCGTGTCGCACGCAGGCTGCGGCCAGCAGCATAGTCGGATCGAGGAGTGCGATCCTTGTGCCGCCTGCATCAACATCCTTGGTGTGCGGGAACAGCAGGGGCAGCTCTGTGCAACCCAGAACGATCACGCCCGCCCCGCGCTGCGCCAGATGCATCATGGCCTTTTCCAGGTTGTCCCGGCACTGTCCCGTGGTGAAACCCGCCTTGACGCCGTTGGCGCCGTAGATGGCTTCCATGACCAAGGCCTGACTGCCTTCATCGGGCACGATCATCTGGACGCCCGCGCGCTTCGCAGCCTCAGCATAGACGCCGCTCGCAACCGTGCCGGAGGTCGCCAGCAGGCCGACCAGCCGGCCGGGGTAAAGGCCGGCGACCTGTGCCATGGTCTCGTCCAGCATGTTAAGCACCGGCACCCGTAGATGCGCCTGCATCCGATCCACAAAGGCGTGTGCCGTATTGCAGGGAAGGGCGATCAGATCGGCCTCGGCGGCTTCCAGCTTCTTGCATGTGGCGAAAAGGGCGATTGTCGGATCGGTGCCGCGCCGCAGGAGGTGCTCGGTCCGATCGGGAATTTGCGGGTTCTGCTCCACGATCATTTTGATATGATCCTGATCGCGCGCCGCTTCCGTGAGTCGCACGACCTTGCCGATGAAATCCACTGTCGCCAGCGGTCCAACGCCGCCGACCACACCCACTTTGAACGGTTTGCGGGATCGCTCTGCCGGTTGATAGAGCGAAAAATCTGCATAGCAGGCATTGACGTTGATGATCGGCACGGAGGCCGCCGCCGCAAGCTCCGCGTGAACGAGGGATAGCTCGGTGAAGCCTGGAATGATGACCTCGCAGTTTTTGGCGATCAGACCCGCGCAGACCGCCTCCAACTTCCGCAGGAGCTCGGGAGTGCTCCTGCCAGACTTGACGCCGCCCTCCGCGTAGACGGCCGCCATAAGCTCTCGCTGCGCACCGTCCTCTGGGTAAATGACTAGTCGGGTGCCCTGAAACGTGCGCTCGAACAGCCCACTCTCCCGAACGTAATCCGAGGTCAGTATGCCGATGCGTTCGGAACCCGGATGGTCGGCGATTAGCTTGGCCCGTAAGGCGTCCATCAAGCCGAGGATCGGTGTCGCGATGTTCGGCACGATTTCGGCGAGGAAGGTCTGGCTGATGAAACAGGGCAGCAGAATCACGTCGACGCCACGCATTTCCAGGCGACGGGCCACGCTGAACGCGTGGAGCTTGCGGCCCGTCGGATCGTAGCTCGCGTCGGCGCGCAAACGATCGCCGGGGAAGCTCTGATGCTCGAATGCGACGGCGTAACGCTCCGGATCGACGGCTGTGGCGCGGATGAGATGCTGGAGGAAATCGGCTCCGGCCAGCGCGCCAAGACCGCCAACCACACCGAAGGCGAACCGATTGTCGATCACCTAAGCCTCCTTTCAGCAGAACAGCCGGCGACGTCGGTTGAGCAAGAATGCTGCAGCCGCACGGCCGATGACAGCGGTCAGCAGCACGATCCGGACGCGCCAGAAGTGTTTCTGCGGGCTGTTGCGCTCAGCCGCGATGACGGCAAGCCGCTCGTGATCGGCGGCAGAGACTTCGACGGTGATTCCGGTGCGCATGCGCACCCAAGTCGCACACTAAACCGAGCCGGGGGATTCCCGAAAGGGTTCCTCCGTCGGATTTCATCCACTAGCTGGGGGGCGACACGGTCAGCGCATCGCGTCGCCTCCGCGACCGAGCAGCCCCACAACTCGCGGCAGCGTCAATCCCTGCACGATAATCGTGAACACAACCACGGCGTAGCAGATCGCGAGAATCTGCTCGCGATAGGGCGAATCCGGCACGATGAGCGCGAGCGCCACCGAGACGCCGCCGCGCAAGCCCGCCCAGGTCAACACTACCATCGCCCGCATTCGCTCCCGCACCCGGCCGGTCCGGAAGAGCGCCGGCACGGCCACGCTGACCAGCCGCGCCGCGAGCGCGACCGGAATGGATGCGAGGACCGGCACCAGCGCGACTCGATGGTAGCTCACCTCGACCATCTGCAGCCCGAGCAGCAGGAACAGCATCGTGTTCAGCAGCCCGTCGAGCAGGGTCCAGAATCCGACGACCCGGGAGGGTGGCTCGTGCTGGGCCGAGAAGGCCGGCACCATGCGCCCGAGCATCAGCCCCGCCATGACGACGGCGATCGGTCCGGAAACGCCGAGCGCCTCGGCCACACGGTAGGACGTCATCGCCAGCGCGACCGAGATCGTCACCATCAGCGCCTGGTCCTCGACCCGCCGCGCCAGCCAACCGGCAGCCCAGCCGCACACGCCGCCGACGGCGAGGCCGCCCAACCCGGCCGCGAGCAGCGCCGAGGCGACGTGACCGTGCCCGAGCAACCCCTGCTGCCCGCCCGCGACCGCCAGCAGGATGGAGAACAGCACGACCCCGGCGCCGTCGTTGAAGAGGCTCTCGCCCGAGATCGCGGCGCGCAGCGACGGTGGCAGCGCCATGCGCCGCAGCAGCGCATCCACGACGACCGCATCCGTCGGCGCCAGGATCGCGCCCATGACGCCGCACCAGGCGAGCGGGACCGGCGCGCGGACGAGCTGAAACACCACCCAGATCGCGAGTGCGAACAGCCAGCTCGCGACGATGACGCTTGCGGTCGCGAGCGCCAGGATCATCCAGCGATTGTCCCTGAGCTCGTTGAGGCTCACATGCAGGCTGCCGGCGAAGAGCAGGAACGCGAGGACACCGTCGAGGAAGAGGTGCGGCAGGTCCACGGCGTCCAGCGCGCCGCGCACCCAGCCCCGGACGGGAACGACGCCCGAGGCGTCGATCGCAAGCAGCACCAGCGAGATCGCGATCGAGCCGAGCAGCAGGCCGATGGCCGGCGGCAGGCGCACGGTCGCTTCGTTGACGACCCCGATCGCCGCCGCCACCACCAGGATCAGGGCCACGAAATCGAACGGCGACATGTCCGGCGATGACTCCTGGGGAATCTCGCCTATCGGGCGAGCGGGAACCGGCCTGGGCGGCGATACTCAGGCCGCTTTCACGCCCGCGCAACCGGGTCGGCCACGATCCCGCGTGTTAGGATCGCACGCACGCACCACGTCCAGCGAGGTACAGCGATGCCGGCTTCCTGCCCCCAAGCGATGGCTCCGAAATGGGCGACGCTGACCAGCCACCGCGCCTGGCTTCTCCAGCAGGCGGACAACCTGTTTTCCTTCTTTGAGAGGGCGAGCATCAACCCGCTCGGCGGCTTCCACGAGCTTGACGAGCAGGGCAGGCCGATGCCGCCCGGCCGTTCTCCTGCCCGCCAACTCCACGCCACGACGCGGATGGTGCATTGCTTCGCACTGGCCCAGTTGCTCGGCCGCCCCGGCGCCGCCGAGATCGTCGATCACGGCATGTCGTTCCTGTGGGAAGGGCACCGCGACGCCGCACAGGGCGGCTATCTCCAGGGCGTCGGCGACGAGGGGCCGACCGACGACACGAAGCAGGCGTACGGCCATGCCTTCGTGCTGCTCGCCGCTTCAAGCGCCAAGGCGGCCGGCCACCGGGACGCCTGCCGGCTGCTCGCGGATGTCTCGACCGTGCTCCGGGAGCGCTTCTGGGAGGACACGCACGGCGCCGTCGCCGAGGAGTTCACCCGCGACTGGCGGAGCCTCGGCCAGTATCGCGGTCAGAACTCCAACATGCACCTCACCGAGGCGCTGATGGCCGCCTTCGAGGCGACCGGCGACAGCGATTATCTGCGCATGGCGGAGCGCGTCGCCGCGCTGATCGTGCGCAGGCACGCGGCCGAGAACGGCTGGCGCCTACCCGAGCACTTCACCGCCGACTGGCAGCTCGACCGGACGTATTCCGGGAGCCCCATGTTCCGGCCGTACGGCACTACGCCGGGACATTGGCTGGAATGGGCGCGGCTGCTGCTGCAATTGTGGGAACTGGGCGGCCGCGCGCAGGGCTGGATGCGCGAGTCGGCAATCGCGCTGTTCCGGCAGGCTACCGCCGACGGCTGGGCCGAAAGCGGCGGCTTCTACTACACCCTGAACTGGGACGGATCGCCGCGTATCGCCGACCGGTACTGGTGGCCCTGCTGCGAGGGGATCGGCGCGGCCGCGTTCCTGAACGCGATCGAGGGCGACGCCGTGTATGAGGCGTGGTACCGCCGCATCTGGGACTTCACTGCGACCCACCTCATCGACCGGGAGCATGGCGGCTGGCATCCTCAACTCGACAGCGATCTCCGACCAAACACCGGCCCGTTCTGGGGCAAGCCGGACATCTATCACGCGCTGCAAGCCTGCCTCATCCCCCTGTTGCCGACCAACGGAAGCATCGCGGCCGGCCTTCTGACGGCCGGCGTGAAGCTCTGACTTAGACGGCCGGAGTTCGATGGCAGCCCCTTGATCCTCGGCCCCAGACATCCATTTACCATCCAGTTGGATGGCGAATGGATGGTGGAGCATGTCGGGCAGCGTTTATGAGCTTCGGCCCAAGAGTTCGGAGAGCGAGAAGATCACGATCAATCTCGGCTACGTCGACCTCGGGCACATCGATCTGCTGGTGCAGGACGGGTTTTACTCCAACCGCACCGACTTTATCCGCACGGCGATCCGCAATCAGCTCGACCGCCACTCGGATGCATTGCGCAGGTCTGTCGCCCGAAAGACGATGGATATCGGCTTGCGCCACTTCAGCCGCGCCGACCTGGAAGCTCGGCGCGCGGCGGGCGAGACCCTGCAGATCCACGTCATCGGCTTGGCGAGCATCGCCCGGGACGTCACCCCGGAACTGGCCCGCGCCACGATCTCCTCGCTCTCGGTGCTCGGTTCCCTGCAGGCGAGTCCCGAAGTGCGGGCCGCGCTCGCCGACCGGATGCGGTAGTCCCCGATCTCAACCTTTCCGACCCGAAAGTATATGGAAATGCGCGATTCAGATCAGCTCGCCTCCCGCGGGGCCAGCGCCCTGCGCCGTGTCCGGGAGGCCGCCGCGACGGTCCAGCGTACATTGCGGAGCAAGGACGGTCCGCTCGCCGGACTTCAGTCACTACTCGAGGATCGCATTCCGGCAGGTGCCGCCGGGTTGCGCGTGCCCGCTCCCGTGCAGGAACTGCTCGACCGGCTGAAGCGCGGCGAGCCGCCGATAGCCGAGCCCCGGCACGCGCGGCAGCCGGCGGTGCCGCCAGGCGCGCAGTTTCTCTCTCAGAACTTCGCCAACGCGGCTGGATCACGGCCGTACAAGCTGTACGTGCCGAGCGGATACCGGGGCAAGAAGGTGCCGCTGATCGTGATGCTGCACGGTTGCAGCCAGTCGCCCGACGATTTCGCCGCCGGCACCAGAATGAACGCCCTCGCCGAGACGCACACTCTCCTGGTCGCGTATCCCGGCCAGACCAGCGCCGCCAACCACGCCAGATGCTGGAACTGGTTCAACGCCGGCGACCAGCAGCGCGGTCGGGGCGAGCCCTCGATCATCGCCGGGATTACCCGTCAGGTCATGGATGCGTATGCCGTCGACCCACGCCGGGTCTATGCTGCGGGCCTGTCGGCCGGCGGCGCCGAGGCCGCGATCATGGCCGCCTGCTACCCGGACCTATACGCCGCCGTCGGCGTGCATTCGGGCCTAGCCTGCGGCGCGGCGAGCGACGTCGCCTCGGCTTTCACGGCCATGCGGCAGGGCGGCGGACGCGGGCCGAGATCGGCGCGGCCGACGGGCGTCCCGGCACGGGATCTGGTGCCCGCAATCGTCTTTCACGGCGACCAGGACGGCACCGTCCATTGCGCGAACGGCGACGAGATCATCGCCCACGCCGCTTCCGTTCTGCCGCTGACGAAACGGGTCGAGACGGGCCGGGCGGAAGGCGGCCACGCCTATCGCCGCACCCTGCACGCCAACCGTCGTGGCGACATCGTGCTGGAGCAATGGCTGGTGCACGGCCAGGGCCACGCCTGGTCCGGCGGCAGTCCCGACGGCAGCTACACCGACCCGCGCGGCCCGGATGCCTCGGCCGAGATGCTGCGGTTCTTCATGGCGCACCCGATGGCTCCAGCGCGCAAAGAAGCTTAGGGAGGACAGATGCGCTCTGGCCGCGCCGGTTCGTGCTCTAGCCGCTCGACACTGCCGGAATCCGCACCTCTTATGGACTCCCCTTCAGGTCGATGCTGACGCCTTCTTGCCCGAGGCTAAGTCGGTCGCCTGTGCCTGGGCACCATTGATGTCAAACACGTTTGATTGGATAACGTGCACAAAGCCTCCCCCTCCATCGCTTGCCACGAGGACGTCACCGATTTGACGTTCGATCGGCCCGCTTCCGCTGCTAATGTCGTACGCGACTTGCACAGCCTGGTTGGGCGTGAACCCAATCCCTTCAACCTCTATAAATACCGCCCCCGCGTCTGGATATTCCTGCAGGCTGATGGACGGGGTTGGGGGCCTGCGGCACATCGTGCGGAAGGACGAAGTCGAAGCCGGCCGATTGATGACCATTGCCCGCAGGGCAGACTCCGTTGTTGGGGTAGCCGTCAAAAAACAGTGCCTCGCATTTAGTGCAGAATCGCCAAGCTGACTGCGTATTCGGTGTTTCGGGCACGTCGTGCGGAAGAGCAAAGATGAAGCCGCTCGATTGGTGGCCGTTGCCCGCAGGGCACCTCCCCTTATTCGCGAAGCCATTGAAGAACATTTCGCTGCACTGCCCGGAAATTCTTCTGATGGAGACCTTCCGCATTCGACGACACCCCATCGGTCGTCCGGCCACCGTCTCCTTTGCAGGAGAGCCCAGTGCGCCGACGTGATTTGCCTCACACACAAGCCAAAAACCGTAGGAGACCACCAAAGCCGGTCCTTCGTTGGCGGCCCGCATCGGCATAAGCCGGTTGCACGAACGGCAACTCGGACGCGACGCCCGCAGCAGCGGCTCGGCGCCATGACGGTCCTAGATCTCAGCTGCGGCGTTCGGCTTGAGCGCCCGGCTATCCGTGTCCACCATCGCGTGTCGCTTGCGTCCTTGATCTTCTTGCCCATCGCAGCCTCGCGCGCCGCCGCTCGTCAGTCGCTCGGGAGAATGCACCGCTCCCGCCGGCCGAGACCCGCCGGCTGATAGCGATTCCTCGTTTCGAGCGAATACTCCGCGCGAATAAAGCCGGGCCTTCCTCAGTCATTCACGCAGCAACCATCCGGTTGCAGTGATGAAGGCACCCGAAGCCACAGGGCAAGGTGCCTGCGACATGGAGGCACCAATGGCACGCGCAACCTCAGCAGCCGCAGCCGGGCTCACGCTCTTTCTTTGCGGTGGCGCAATGGCCGAGAGCAACAATCTGGCGTCCGTCGAAACACCGCCGACGCCGCGCCTGCTCCTCGGCGGCGGCGCCGCCGCCGAGGGCGGGAGCGAGTCCTATCCTTCCTTCGTGGCTTCGCAATCCGTACCCGTAACCGCCGGCACGGATCTTCTGCTGCCCACCAACGGCAGCGAGGGCCCTGCCCAGACCGCCGCGTCGCTGCCGCCGGGATTTTCGGAAGGCACCCTGGCATACGCGCAGGCGCAGTTGCTCGCCCGCTTCATGGCCGAGCGCGAAGCACGCGCGCGTTTCGCCGCCCGTCCGCAGACCAAGGCTAGTCCAGGCTGAGCACGGGCGGGAATAACCGGTTCCCTTCGACGGCTTGTATCCGAGCTCCCAGGGAAGAAGAACTTCATGGACAACGTGGAAACTCTCCCGGCTTCCGACGACGCGTACCGCGCGCGCAAAGCGGGTCTCGAGCGGCGCGGTCTGCTCAAATGCATGGTCTGGGCCGGCACGGGCGTGCTCTGGACGGTGAGCGGCGGCGTGCCGCATTCGAGGCTGCTCAGCGCCAGCGCGGCCGCGACCGAGGACGCGCCACCACTCGGCGGCCTCAGCTTCGTGCAGATCAGCGACAGCCACATCGGCTTCGCCAACGCGCCGAACACCGATACGTCCGGCACGCTGCGCGAGGCGATCGGCCTCGTGAACCGGCTCAAGGGCGACGCCTCGCTCATGATCCATACCGGCGACGTGAGCCAGCTTTCCAAGGCCGCCCAGTTCGACACGGCCGAGCAGATCATTCGTGAATCCAAGCTCGATACGCACTACGTCCCGGGCGAGCACGACGTGCTTGTCGATGACGGGCGGCCGTTCTTCGAACGCTTCACGCGCGGCGCGGCGCGGGGTTGGTACAGCTTCGATCAGCAGGGCGTGCATTTCGTCGGCCTCAACAACGTGCAGGATCTGAAGGCCGGCGGGCTCGGCAATCTGGGCTCGGAGCAGCTGATCTGGCTGCAACGCGACCTCGCGGACCGTCCTGCGAGCCAGCCGATCGTCGTGTTCGCGCACGTCCCGCTGTGGACGGTCAGCCAGGAATGGGGCTGGGGCACGGATGACGGAGCGCAGGCGCTCGCCTTTTTGCGCCGGTTCGGATCGGTGACCGTGCTCAACGGGCACATCCATCAGATCATGCAGAAGGTCGAGGGGAACGTCGCGTTCCATACCGCCTGTTCGACGGCGTTCCCGCAGCCCGCGCCAGGCACGGCCGCTTCGCCCGGTCCGATCAAGGATCTGCCGACGGGCCGGCTGCGCTCGACCCTGGGCGTGACACGGGTCGTGCAAATCCAGGGCCGTTCCGGCCTCGCCATCATCGACACGCCGCTCGGCGCCTAACCACGCCCGCACAAAGGAGAGCCGCACATGCCGCAACACAGCTTTCTCGCCGCCGCCCTGCTCGGCGGTCTCTTGGCCGCAGCCGCGCTGCCCGCGCGTGCGCAGGATACGCAGGTCACGATTGACAATTTCACCTTCTCGCCCGCTGAAATCAGGGTGCAGGCAGGCACGCGCGTGACCTGGACCAACCGGGACGACATACCGCATACCGTTACGGACAGCGTCAACCCGCGCGTATTCAAGTCCTCGCCATTGGATACGGGTGAAACTTTCACTTTCGCTTTTGATAAGCCCGGCGCATACCACTATTTCTGTTCCCTGCATCCGCATATGCAGGGAACGGTGGTCGTGGAAGCAGGAAGCTAGGCGACGATGACGAAGCGCCTACCCTCCTCTTCGTGACGCTGTCCGCGCCGCCCGTGGCAAGGGCGGCACGGCAAGGGAGCCTGCCATGAAATGGCGTCCTTCGGCCTTGCAGGAACGCCGGACGACACTGCCGGGCGCGACGGAGTTCGAGCGGGTCGTGCTGCCGCATCTAGACGCGGCGCACAACCTCGCGCGCTGGCTCGTCGGCGACGCCGCTCTGGCCGAAGACATCGTGCAGGACTCGGCGATGCGCGCCCTGAGCTACTTCGGCTCGTACCGGGGCGGCGATGCGCGCGCGTGGTTTCTTCGGATCGTGCGCAATCTCTCCTACACCGCGCTCGCCGCGCGACAGCGCGCCGGAACCACAAGCCTGGATGGCGGAGCGGACGATGAGCATCCCGCGCTGCAAGTGCCGGATCCGGCGGACGATCCGGAAACGAGGCTGGCGCGCGGCGAGCGCGTCGCCCGCCTGCACCAAGCGCTGGCCGCCCTGCCACCTGAACTGCGCGAGTGCCTCGTCCTGCGTGAGCTGGAGGAGCTCTCGTACAAGGATCTGGCCCATGTGACCGGCGTGCCGGTCGGAACGGTCATGTCGCGCCTTTGGCGGGCCCGGCAGGCGCTGATGAACAGCCAAGCGGAAGGACTGGCGCCATGAACAGCGACGCGTGCGCCGAGACGAGGCTGCTCGTTCAGGCCGAAGTGGACGGCGAGCTGTCTCCGGCCGAAGCGGCGCGGGTGGAGGCCCATCTCGGGCGATGCTCCGGCTGCGCGCAGGTTCAGGGGCAGCTCGTGAGCCTATCCGCACAGCTGCGTCGCGAGATGCCGTATTACGCGGCTCCGGAGACGCTCCAGGCGGCAATGCGGGCGCGCATCGCCGCGACTGCGGCGCCGGAAGATGGAAACGCGAACTCCTCACCAGACCCAGTTCGCCCGCCGTGGCGCCAACGCCTGTTCGATCTGCTGCCGAAAGCGGGCGCGCCGTTCGGCGCCGGCTTCGGCGTGGCCACAGGGCTTGCGCTCGCGCTCCTGCTCCTGGTCCCGCGCGGCGATAGCGACCTGCCGGATGCGGTGGTCGCGGACCACATCCGCGCGCTTCAGCCCGGTCACCTCATGGACGTGGTTTCGACCGACCAGCACACGGTCAAGCCGTGGTTCGACGGCCGGATCGACTTCGCCCCGCCCGTGAGGGATCTCAAGGCGGAGGGCTTTCCGCTCGCGGGCGGGCGGCTCGACTATCTGGACGGAAGGCCGGTAGCCGCGCTCGTGTATCAGCGGCGCAAGCACATGATTGATCTCTTCGTGTGGCCCGAGCCCGGCAGCGCCGATCGCGCGCCAGCCGAGGACCGCCGCAACGGCTACAACGTGCTGCGCTGGAACCGGGACGGGATGGCGTTCTGGGCGGTGTCCGATCTCGACCCGCATGAGCTGGCCGATTTCGTCCGGCTCTGGCAGGCCGCCGGCTGACCGCGTCAGAACCGCTCCGTCCAGGGCCGCAATTCGACCTCCATCGACCAGGCGCTGCGCGGCTGGCGGAGGACGTCGAGATAGCTCTGGGCGATGGCGTCGGGATCGAGCGTGCTATCCGGCCGGTCCGCCGGGTCCGGGGAGCGCGCGCTCCGCACCGCTCCGTCGATCACGAAATGCGCGACATGGATGCCCTGCGGCCCGAGTTCGCGCGCGGCGCTCTGCCCGAGGCCCCGCAGCGCGAACTTGCCCATGGCAAACGGCGCGGAGTGAGCGAAGCCCTTGACGCCCGCCGTCGCGCCGGTGAGCAGGATCGCGCCCCGTCCGCGCGGGATCATCCGGCGGGCGGCTTGGCGCGCGACCAGAAAGCCGCCAAAGGCCGAGACTTCGACCGCCTTGCGCACCGCCTCCGGGTCCAGCTCGGCAAGCGGCCCCCGCAGGCGGCCGCTTGCATTATAGACGACGATTTCGGGCTCCCCGAGCCGCGCATCGGCTTCGGCGAACAATCGCTCGACCCCGCCCGGGTCGGCGGCGTCCACCGCGAAGCATTCCGCCCCGATCTCGTCCGCGAGTTGCGCGAGCTTGCCGGCGTCGCGCGCCGCCAGCCCGAGCCTGACGCCGGCGGCGGCCAGCGCGCGCGCGAGCGAGGCGCTGATGCCGGCGCCAGCGCCCACGATCAGTGCGGTCCCGTAGGGGATATCGGTCATGGTGGTCTCCTGAGCGCCTTGCCTTGGCGGGGTCCGGCCTGTCTGCGATGATGAGGCTCCGGCCCGGCGCGGCAAAGGTGTCGTCTCCGCATGATCCAACTCGCACTCCTGCTGGTCGGCGTCCAGGCGGTGCAGCGCCACTGGCTGACGCTCGCGGCCGTGGGCGCGATCTGGGGCGCGCTCGGCCTCGGCATCCTGATCGATCCGCTGGACGGCGTGCAGAACGTGACCATGCACACGCTCGGCCTGCTTCTGGTCCTGGAGGGGCTGGCGACCCTGCTCACGGGCTTGCTCGCGCATGCGGCCGGACCGCTGCGGCTGACCCGAGCGTTCGCCTTCATGGCGCCGGGGCTGCTGATCATCGACACGCCGTGGCGCAACGTCGTTCTCATTAGCGTGCTGTTTGGCCTCGCCCTGCTGATCGACGGCGCGGTTCGGATCGCCTCGACCCTGTTCGTGCGCTTCCCCGGCTGGCAGGCGGCGCTCGGCGCGAGCGTCGTCGAACTCGTGCTAGCGGTGCTTGCCTTCACCCCCTGGCCGGTCTCCTACGAGGCAACCGTGCCGTTCTGCGTCGGCATCGCCATGCTGCTGTCGAGCTGGTCCGTGATCCGCTCGGCCCTGCTGCTGCGGACGCTACCCCCGCACGCGCCCATCACCTCGCTGCCGCTGTTCGGGCACCGCCGGGGCTGGCTCCCGCCTGTCTTCCCGCTGCAAGCCGCCGATGGCTCTCCGGTCGCCGCGGACGGCAACGCGCGACTGATCGTGCATGTCTGGACGCCGCTCGCCTCGCAGGCCGAGCCACGCCGGCGGCCGGTGCTCGACCGCTACGTCGCATCCGTTGACAAGACCGGCTCCATCGCGACCGGGCACGCGGCTCTGGAGATGCCGCCCGGTCTCTATATCAGCCATTACCGGGCCGAGGAGCAGGACCGCAGCAGCGCCGAGTTCCGGCGGGCCCTGCACGCCGGCCGGCAGAACGACGTGGCGGGTCGCTTCCTGCCGTCGTATCGCGGGGAAGTCGAGGAATGGTGCCCGTCCACCGTGCAGGTGGTGTTCAGGCAGTTCAGCCCGGACCGCCTACGCCGGTTCTGGGTCGCGTACCGGCGGGACTCGACCTACAACCTGACCAATCGCAACTGCTCGGTCGTGGTCGCGCTGGCGCTCGAAGCGGCGCTCGAAGGCATTCTCAGCCGGGACCGGGATTTCCCGCCCATCCTGCGGCTTGTCTTGCATCCGGAACTCTATCTCGCGACGATATTGCGCCGCCGGGCCAATACCATGACCTGGACCCCTGGCCTCGTGCTCGACTACGCCCGGGCGCTGCAACAGGTGACCGAGCCGGAACAATCCTCGTGGATCGCGGCTCTCGGGCACTCGGTGACCGCCTACCGGAAGGCAAGGCGGCGCAATCAGATGCGTCCGTCCTCCAACGCCGCGTTGCCTGCCCACGCGGCTTCGGGGCGCCCGCAGGACGCACGATGAGGTCTTTCCTTAAGCGCCGTCTGTCGCATTGTTCGCTCCAGGAACTGAGGACGACATCGGATGAGCGGACAACAATCCACCCCCAAGCCGAAGAAGTCGGTCGCGCTGTCGGGCGTAACGGCCGGCAGCACCGCGCTCTGCACGGTGGGGCGCACCGGCAACGACCTGCACTATCGCGGCTACGACATTCTCGATCTGGCGGAACGCTCGGAGTTCGAGGAGATCGCCTGTCTCCTCGTGCATGGACGGCTGCCGAACGAGGCCGAGCTCGCTGCCTACAAGACGAAGCTGCGGGCGCTCCGGGGCATTCCCGCTCCCGTCCGGCTGGTGCTGGAGGCCCTGCCCGCGGCGACCCACCCCATGGACGTGATGCGCACCGGGGTTTCGGCGCTGGGCTGCGTCCTGCCCGAGAAGGACGACCACAACCCAGCCGGGGCGCGCGACATCGCCGACCGGCTGATGGCGAGCCTCGGCTCCATGCTGCTCTACTGGTATCATTATTCGCATAACGGCCGCCGGATCGAGGTCGCGACCGACGACGACAGCATTGGCGGACATTTCCTGCATTTGCTGCACCGCAAGAGGCCGCCCGAGAGCTGGGTGCGCGCCATGCACACCTCGCTGATCCTCTACGCCGAGCACGAGTTCAACGCCTCGACCTTCGCCTGCCGGGTCATCGCCGGAACGGGATCGGACATGTATTCGGCGATCACCGGCGGCATCGGCGCGCTGCGCGGGCCGAAGCACGGCGGCGCCAACGAGGTCGCGTTCGACATCCAGGGCCGCTACGCGAACCCGGACGAGGCGGAGGCGGACATCCGCCGCCGCGTCGCCGAAAAAGAGGTGGTGATCGGCTTCGGCCACCCGGTCTATACGATCGCCGACCCGCGCAACGGCGTCATCAAGGAGATGGCGCGCCGGCTCTCGGAGGAGGCCGGCGCGATGCGCCTGTTCGACATCGCCGACCGCATCGAAGGCGTCATGGCCGAGACCAAGCGCATGTTCGCCAATCTCGACTGGTTCAGCGCCGTCTCCTATCACCTGATGGGCGTGCCGACGGCGATGTTCACGCCGCTGTTCGTGATCGCCCGCACGTCGGGCTGGAGCGCGCACGTGATCGAGCAGCGGGCCGACGGCAAGATCATCCGCCCGACGGCGCATTACACCGGGCCGGAGAACCTACGCTTCATTCCGATCGGGGAGCGCGGCGCATGACCTACCTCGTCGCCTCCGATCGGAATGACATCCCGGCGGGCGCGCGCTTTCGCTCGCTGCTCGCCCGGCCGTCCATCCTGCAGATGCCGGGCACCCATAACGGCCAGGCGGCGCTGCAGGCCCGCGCCGCTGGCTTCGAGGCGGCGTATCTCTCGGGCGCGGCCATGACCGCCAGCATGGGCCTGCCCGACCTCGGCATCATCACCGTGGACGAGGTGTGCTTCTTCATCCGACAGGTGAGCCGCGCCTCCGGCCTGCCCGTGCTGGTCGATGGCGACACGGGATACGGGGAGGCGCTGAACGTCATGCACATGGTCCGCGCCTTCGAGGATGCCGGGGCCGCGGCGGTGCATATCGAGGACCAGTTGCTGCCCAAGAAATGCGGGCATCTGAACGACAAGAGGCTCGCCGATCCGCAGGACATGGCGGCGAAGGTCGCGGCGGCGCTCAAGGCCCGGCGGCATCTCGTCGTGGTGGCGCGCACGGACGCGGCGGCGAGCGAGGGGCTGGAGGGGGCGGTCGCGCGCGCCCGGCTGTACGTGCAGGCGGGGGCCGACGCGATCTTTCCCGAGGCGCTCAACACCGCCGAAATGTTCAGCGCGTTCGCGGACAGGATGCCCGGCGTGCCGCTGCTCGCCAACATGACCGAGTTCGGCCGAACGCCGTTCTTCACCGCCGCCGAGTTCGAGGCGATGGGCTATCGCATGGTGATCTGGCCGGTCAGTTCGCTGCGCGTCGCGAACAAGGCCCAGGAGGAACTGTACGCCGCCATCCGCCGCGACGGCGGCACCCAGACCATGGTCGAGCGGATGCAGACCCGCGCCGAGCTCTACGCGACCCTCGGGTACCAGGACTACGAGGCGCTGGACCGCTCCATCGTCGCGACCGTCATTCCCGAGGGGATGCCGCAGCGCTCACCTCCCTCTTGATTCCCTTCCCACCCGCCGAATAGCCCCCATCTCGCCCCAGGGACAGCAGGAGACGAGGCGCGGGTGCGACTCTTGAGCGATGGAACGAAGCGCGGCGGCACCGTCGCGTTCGCTCTCCTGCTGACCCTGAGCGGAGGCGAGGCGGCGCATGCCGCCGATCTGGTGGTCCAGGTAACGGGGGTTCGATCGGATCTGGGGTCGATCCGCATCTGCCTCGTTCCGGAAAACGCGAGAGCCGATTTCCCGGGCTGCCATCATGCAGCGCCCGATCGGCGGGCCGTCGTGCCGGCCCATCCAGGCACGGTCGATGCCACGTTCCACAATGTCGCGGCCGGAACCTGGGCCGTGTCCGCCTTCCACGACGCAGACGGAGATGGAGTCCTGAAGACGAACATGGTCGGCATACCGCGCGAGGGGGTCGGAGCCTCCCGCGATCCACGCAACCTGTTCGGGCCGCCCCGGTTCGACGCGGCTTCTTTCCGCGTCGGGGCTGAGGGCGGGACCATCAGCTTCGCGTTGGTCTACCCGTGAGGCCCCGCATCGCCATCGTTGGCGGCGGACCGGGCGGTCTCGCCGCCGCCCTGCTGCTGGCCCGGCACGACGCCGAAATCACGCTGTACGAGCGCGGGACAACGCTCGGGGGGCGCTCGGCGCTGATCCGGGAGGGCGGGTTCACGTTCGACACCGGCCCGACCTTCTTCCTCTACCCCCGGATATTGCAGGAGATCGTCGCCTCCTGCGGCTACGACCTGCGCCGCGAAGTGGAGCTGATCCAGCTCGATCCGTTCTACCGCCTGCAATTCGAAGCCGGGCAGACCATCGACGCGACGGCGAACATACCAGCCCTGCAGGCACAAATCGCCGCGTTCGATCCGGGGGACGCCGCCAACCTGCCCGCGTTCATGGAGGAGAATAGGCGCAAGCTCGCGCTGTTCCGACCGGTGCTGGAGCGGGGGTTCGACCGGGCGCGCGACCTGCTCTCGCCCGACATGCTGCGGGCGCTGCCCCTGCTGCACCCGTTGCGGTCGGTGGACGCCGACCTGCGCCGCTTCTTCCGGAGCCCGCTCGTCCGGCTCGCCTTCTCCTTTCAGTGCAAATATCTCGGCATGTCGCCGTTCCAGTGCCCGAGTCTGTTCACGATCCTGTCGTTCCTGGAATACGAGCACGGCGTCTTCCATCCGCGCGGCGGCTGCGGCGCGGTGATGGAGGCGCTCGGCCGCATCGCCCGGCGCATGGGCGTCGATATCCGGCTCGGCCACGCCGTGGAGCGGATCGAGCTGAACGGGCGACGCGCGACGGGCGTGCAGGTGGGCGGCGAATCCTTCCCGGCCGATGCCGTGCTGGTGAACGCCGATTTCGGCCATGCCATGCAGACGCTCGTCCCGGACAAGGCCCGACGCCGCTGGACCGACAAGAAGCTGGCGCGCAAAAAGTATTCCTGCTCGACCTTCATGCTTTATCTCGGGCTGGAAGGAAGCGTGGACGAGCTGCAGCACCACACGATCTATCTCGCCGAGGATTTCATCGGCAATCTGCGCGATCTCGAGGAAGGCCGCCGCCTGACAGAGAATCCGTCCATCTACGTGCAGAATGCCTGCCGCACCGACCCGAGCCTCGCGCCGGAGGGGTGCAGCACGCTCTACGTTCTGGTGCCCGTGCCGCATCGGAGCGAGCACATCGACTGGGACGACACGCGATCCGCCCGCGCCCGCGCGCTCCAGCAGCTCACGCGGCTAGGCGTGCGCGACATCGATCGGCGCATTCGCGTGGAACGAATGACGACGCCGCGCGATTGGGAAGAGCGAGGCATCTATCGCGGGGCGACGTTCAACCTGCGCCACTCCTTCACGCAAATGCTGCACCTCCGCCCGCACAACCGTTTCGAGGATCTGGAGCGCGTCTATCTCGTCGGCGGCGGCACGCATCCCGGCAGCGGGCTGCCGGTGATTTTCGAATCGGCCCGCATTTCGGCGCGCGCGCTCTGCGAGGATCTCGATCTGCGCCACCGTGTGCCGTCGGGCGTCGAGGGGCCGGAATTGCCAGCCGAATTCATGGAGACTGTCTGATGGCTCGCGCGCCTGAACACGTCGCCGTCATTGGCAGCGGGCTCGCGGGGCTCGCGGCGTCCGTCGTGCTCGCCGCGCGCGGCCACCCCGCCGTCGTGTACGAAAAAAATCCGTGGCTCGGCGGCAAGGCGGCCGTGCTGGAGGAGAGCGGGTTCCGCTTCGACATGGGGCCGACGATTCTTACCCTGCCATCCGTTCTGCGCCGGATCTTCGCCGAGGCCGGGCGCGACATGGACCAGGATCTGCCGATGACGCGGCTCGATCCGCAATGGCGCTGCCTGTTCGACGATGGCAACGTGCTCGATCTGCGCGAGGACGTCGGCGAAATGTCCGCCGAGCTGGACGCGTTCGCGGGCGGCAGGAACAGCCAGGGCTACCGCGATTTCCTCGCCGTCTCCAAGCGCCTGCACGAAATCAGCGACGGGTTCTTCTTCTGGAAGCCGGTCGATGGCCTGCGCGACACGATCGACATGCGGCGCAACATGAACCCCGACACTCTGGCGCAGGTGCTGGCGTTGCGCATGGGCGCGACGGTCGCCGGGATGATCCGCCGCCGGGTTCCGGACGCGCGCGTCGCGCAGATGCTCGACCATTTCACGCAGTATGTCGGCTCGTCGCCCTTCGCGTCGCCCGCCGTGCTCTGCTCGATCGCGCATATGCAGACGCACGAGGGCATCTGGTATCCGCGGGGCGGCACCCGCGCCGTCGCCGAGGCGCTGGTCTCGCTCGGCGCCTCGCTCGGCGTGCGACACGAGACGGGCGTCGGCATCGCCCGCATCCTGTCCTCCGGCGGCCGGGTCCGCGCCATACGGACGGAGGCGGGAGAGGATATCCCGGTCGCGTCCGTCGTCTCCAACATGGACAGCGTCCGTACGTATCGGGAGCTGGTCGGCGAGGCGCCCGGGCAGCGTTTTGCGCGCGAACGCAAGCGCGAGCCGGCCTGCTCCGGCGTCGTGCTGTATCTCGGCCTCGACCGCGCCTACGAGCATCTCGCGCACCACAATTTCGTCTTTTCGCGCAATCCGAAGCGGGAGTTCGACGACATATACGGGCGCGGCGAGCCGGCCGGCGATCCCACCGCCTACATCGCCGCGCCCGCGCGCACCGATCCGAGCGTCGCGCCCGCCGGCGGAGAAGCGCTGTACGTGCTTGTCCATACGCCTTACCTGCGACCGCACCACGACTGGTCGAAGATGCTGCCCGCGTATCGGCAAACGATCCTCGACAAGCTCAAGCGCACGGGACAAATGCCCGATCTCGAGAGCCGCATCGTGTTCGAACGCGTGCTGACGCCGCAGGACATCCACGACCGCTACCGGGTGCTGAACGGCGCGATCTACGGCCTCGCGAGCCATGGCCGGTTCCTCGGCGCGTTCAAGCCCGGCAACGCCAGCCGCCATCTCGCGGGATTGTATCTCGCCGGGGGCGCGGCCCATCCGGGGCCGGGCATGCCGATGGTGCTGATGTCCGGCTGGATCGCGGCCGACGCGCTCGACCGTGCCGGAGCCGCCGCGCCCCGCGCCGCATGAGCGAGGCCGACCGGGTCATCGCCGCCCGTTCGGCGTTCGTGTTCGGCCTCGCCGGGCGCTACGCAAGCCGCTACGCCGGGCGGCACTTCCACGCCGTCCGTCTGGCGAAGGGCACGCGGCCGGATCTCGGCGGCGCGGGTCCGGTGATCGTCTGCACCACGCACCCGTCCTGGTGGGATCCGCTCATCATCGTGTTGCTCGGCCATGCCCTGTTCCCCGACCGGCGGGGCTTCGGCCCGATGGAGCAGGCGGCGCTCGGCCGCTACGGCTTCATGCACAAAATCGGCGTGTTCGGCATCGAGCCGGAGCAGGCGAGCGGCGCGCGGAGGTTTCTCTCGGTCGCGCAAGGCATTCTCGCGGCGCCCGACGCGATGCTCTGGGTGACGGCGCAGGGGCGGTTCACGGACCCGCGCGTCCGTCCGATCCGGCTCCGTCCCGGCGTTGCGCACCTGGCGCGGCGGGACGGCCCCGGCGTCGTGCTGCCGCTGGCGCTGGAATACCCGTTCTGGAACGAGCGGACCCCGGAAGCCCTCGTCCGGTTCGGCCCGAAGCTGCCGTGCGACGCCGGGACCAGCCCCGCCGCCTGGAACGCGCATCTTGCCGACGCGCTGCAGCTGACGGCCGACCGGCTCGCCGACGATGCCTGCTCCCGCGACCCGGCGCGGTTCGAGACGCTGGTTCGCGGCCGCGCGGGGATCGGCGGGGTGTATGACGCGTGGCGGCGGGCGAAGGCCTGGGCCGGCGGCCGCAAGCCCGCGCTGGCGCACGAGGAGACGCCATGACCGCATTGACCGCGCTCGCGACCGCCGCAACGGCGCTCGCCCTTCTGCCCGCGCTGATGATGCTCACCAACCTCCTGCTGTTCCGCCGTCCGGGCCCGCCCGAGACCGCGCGCGCGGTGAGCGTGATCATTCCCGTGCGGAACGAGGAGGCGGCGATCGGCCGGTGCCTCGGGGCCATCCAGCGATCCACGAGCGAAGCGCTCGATATCATCGTCGTCGACGACGGCTCGACCGACGCCACGGCCGGGATCGCGCGATCCCTAGCCGCCGGAGATCCGCGCATCCGGCTGCTGCGCGCGCCGGATTTGCCGGCCGGTTGGAGCGGCAAGATGCATGCGTGCCATTTCGGCGCGACCCGAGCGCGGCACGGGCTGCTCGCCTTCATCGACACGGACGTGCTGCTCGCCCCCGATGCCCTGGCCCGCCTCGCGGGCTATCAGGCCACGCACGGCGTGCCGCTCGTCTCCGGCTTCCCGCAAGAGCGCGCGGCGACAACCGGCGAGCGTCTGCTCGTGCCACTCATCCATGTGCTGCTGCTCGGCTATCTGCCGCTGGCCGGCATGCGCCTGTCGCGTGCTCCGGCTTTCGGCGCGGGCTGCGGGCAGCTGATGCTGGCCGAGGCGGACGCGTACGGCGCGATTGGCGGTCACGCGGCGATCCGCTCCACGTGGCATGATGGGCTGGAGCTTCCGCGTGCATTCCGCAGGCGAGGGCTGCCGACCGACATCGTGGAGGCGAGCCGGATCGCGTCTTGCCGCATGTATCGCGGCTTTGGCGAGACGTGGCGCGGCTTCTCCAAGAACGCGACCGAGGGCATGGCGACGCCGGTCGGGCTGCCGATCTGGACCGCGCTGCTGCTCGGCGGGTTCGTGCTGCCGCTCCCGGTGTTCCTGCTCTGCCTCGCTTTCGCCCACCCCGCAGCGGCCGGTCTCGGGGCCGCGATCCTGCTGCTGATTGCGGCCCGGCTGCTGGTCGCCTGGCGCTGCGGGCAGGATATGCGCGCGGTACTGCTGACGGCGCCGGGCATGGCCGCGCTGCTCGCGCTGCTCTGGGTCGCGCTCTCGCGGCGCATGCAGGGCGCCAAGCAGGCGTGGCGCGGACGCCTGCAAGCGATGCCGTGAGCGAGGCAATCGAGGCGCTGCGGCGGGGGCAGCCGGGCTGGGCCGTGACGCCCGTTCGCGATCGGCTCGCCATCGTCCGCGCGCTGCGCAAGCTGGCCGTGAGAGAGGCCGACCTGCTGGCCGAGGCCGCCGCCCGCCCGGCCATGGGACGGGCGGAGGTGATGCTGGCCGAGATCCTGCCCCTCGCCGCCGCGTGCCGCTTCCTCGAACGCCGCGCCGAAGCGCTCCTCGCGCCGCAGCGGGTTCGCGCTACCGCGCGGCCGCTCTGGCTCCTGGGCACGCGCCTGACCATCGAGCGCGCGCCGCTCGGGGTCGTGCTGATCCTGGCGCCCGGCAACTATCCGCTGCTCCTCGCCGGCGTGCAGGCGGTGCAGGCCCTGGTCGCGGGCAACGCCGTCGCCGTGAAGCCGCCCCATGGCTGGGCCGCGCCCATGCGCGCGTTCGCCGATCTGCTGCACCGGAGCGGCCTGCCGCCCGGCTGCCTGTCCGTGCTGGACGACACCGTGGCGGCCGGTCAGGCGGCACTCTCGGCTCCTGTCGATCACGTGGTGCTGACCGGGAGCGCGGAGACCGGCAGGGCCGTGCTCGCCTCCCTGGCCTCGCGGCTCGTACCCGCCACGATGGAGCTGTCCGGCAGCGATCCGTGCCTTGTTCTGGACAGCGCCGACATGGACGCCGCCGCGACCGCGATCGTCTACGGACTGACCCTGAACGGCGGCGCGACCTGCATTGCGCCCCGGCGGGTCATCGTCACCGCCGCAAGCCGTCCCGCGCTCACGGCCGCGCTCGGGCCCCGCCTCGCCGCCGCGCCCGCGCGCCCGCTGCCGCCGGGTCAGGCCGCGCTCGTGCGGAAGCTGGTCGCGGATGCGCACGGTCCGGTGCTCGGGGACACCGGCGCGCTCGCGTCCGGAGGGGCGATGCGTCCGCTCGTGCTCTGCGATCCGACGCACGCGCAAGCCGCGAGCGACGCTGTGTTCGCCCCCCTGGCGTTCCTGCTCGAAGCGCCGGACGCGAAGGCGGCCGTGGCGCTCGCCAACGACAACGCCCACGCGCTCGGCGCGTCCGTCTTCGGCGCGCCGGACGAGGCCGCACGCTGCGCGCAGCGGCTGCGCGCGGGGTGCATCACGATCAACGACCTGATCGTGCCGACCGCCGATCCGCACCTTCCCTTCGGCGGCGCCGGGCAGAGCGGCTTCGGCACAACACGGGGGGCGGAGGGACTGCTTGCGCTCACCCGCCCTCGCGCGATCCTCTCACGGAAGCGGCCGACGATACGGCATCTCCGGCCGGTTTCGGATGCGGCGCTGCCCCTGCTGCGGCGGACCCTTCGCCTGCTCTATGGCTGAAGGTCTCACCCATGCGCATACCAGGAGCAGCACGAGCGCCTATCAGGATCGTGAACATATACGGAACGACGGCGCAAGCCTGCTCGCGGCATGGCCGGCAGTCGGGCAGCGGATGAACCATCTGCTATTGTAACGAACTTTTATCTTGCCTTGGCGCAGGCTGACGCCCTTGATCTCGTTGGTTTGCAGGAATCAATTGCTGATGACGTGGAGGGCCGCGGCCCTGTATACGGGCGGCCTTGCAGGCTGTGGCATGGCCTGGACGGCTCATTGGATCGCCGCGACGTTCGTGGCTTCCTGCGGGTCTAGGAGTTGGAATGCGAACCCTGCCATTTCCGAATGCGGGCATTGCCCGGCCGTACGCCGGTTACCGGCGCGGCGCGCGCGACCATAGGGCGGCACGGATATTTTTGTCTGATAGTTCAGCACGACGGAGCTTGCGATGAGCACGACCACCACATTCGGCCGCACGGCGGTCCGCGTCGGCAGTCAGAGCCTGAGGGGGCCGCTGCTGATCTTGGCGGTTTCGATCATCGGCTTCGCGCTCTCCAGGCATACGATGACGCATCTCGGACAATGGTCCGAACTGGCATCGTTCGTGGCGGTGGTCATCGCCTGGTGCGCGGCCGTGGGCCTCGCCGGCATCCGCTACGCCGACATGATGCCGGCGCTCAGGATCACGATGCGGGGGATTGGCCTCTTCGTCTTCATTCAGGTGCTGTTCGACGCCTTTGGACCGTTTCCGGGACCGCCCAACATCCTGTTCGGACAAAATGCGCCCCTGTTGTATTTCCGCTACGCGGCGATCCTCGGCGTGTTGGCGGGGGCCGGCTCGTTGTGGCGGCCGTCCTTCCTGCTCCCCTTGTTCCTCTACTATGTCGGCTGGCGCGAGCTGGTCGGAACGCTGTCGGGCATTTCGGTCGATACCACCGACTATCTCGGCATGCTCGACGCCGGCTATTTCAGCGCGATCGGCATGTTCATCGCGATCGGCGCGACCGCTCCCTGGACGCTGGCGCGCGTCCCGTTCCTGCGGACGCTCATGGGGGGCGCGCAAGGGCGGCAATCGGCACGCGAGCTTGCGTTCGGCCTGATCTGGGCCTGCGCCGTCGGCGCGCATCTCGGGAGCTATTTCTGGTCGGGCATGATGAAGGTCCATGTCGGGGGCAACAATCCGCTGACATGGGTGCTGCACAACCCGACTGAGACCTCGATCCTGATCGGCCTCGAGCGAGGAGACAGCCCGCTCGGCCTCTGGCCCGGGCTCGTGCAGTTCGTGTGGAATGCGGTCGTACACAGCCAGCCGCTCCTGAACATCTTCGTGTTCGGGGTGCAGATCCTCGCGCCGCTCGCCGCCCTGTCCGTTCCGGTGCTGTCGGCCTTCTGCCTGCTGTTCGACATCTTCCATATCGGCGTCTATCTCACGCTGGGCGCCCTGTTCTTCTTCTGGATCGGCACCAACCTTGTGATCGTCGGGGCGGCGGCGACGCTGCCCCGCAACGGCTTCACCCCGGCCATGAAGGTTGTGATGGCCGCGACAGTCGTGTTCGGCCATGTCGTGTTCTATACGAACTATCTGGGCTGGCTCGATTCGGCCAAGCTGGCCAGCACGCAGTTTTTCGCGGTCACGCGGGACGGCCGCGACGTTCCTGTCCCGTCGAATTACTTCGGCATCTACTCGTATTCGATCGCGCAGACGGCGCTCTACATGCCGGACGGCCACTTCCGGTTCAGGCTTGGCGGCAACAATCACGACATGAAGATGTGGCAGGACGCGCTGACCTGCGGGCCGGAGGTCATCGCGCACCAGGATGTGGGGGTCAGTCTCCAGGCCGTGAAGGATCTGGTTCGTCACGTCGATACGCTGATGCGCAGGCACCCGGATGTGAAGGACTACAATCTCTACTATTTCTACCCTCACCACATGCTGCCGAACCCCTGGCTGTTCACCCCGTTCAACGCCGTCCCGATCGAGGACATCGTCGGCTACAAATACGTGGTGGAGTTGGTGTGCCTGTCGCTCAAGGACGGCAAGCTTCACCGCGACGTCCGGAAGACATCGACCTTCCCGATCGATCTGAAATAACGCGGCTTGCGTCCGGGCAGCGGACGGGGAGACCCGGCCGCCGCCCGCGCCACCCTGACCGCTAGAGCGGAATCACCCTGACCGGCGGTACCCTGCTGCGGCGAGGTAGTTTGCACACTCTGGGGCGCTGAAGCGACCGAGCATGGAGCCTATGGCTTTCCACAGCGCCTCGCGCGATCTGGGGGCGGCGCTGCGGATGAGGTGCTTGAGCTTGGCGAAGACCTGTTCGATCGGGTTGAGATCGGGCGAGTAGGCCGGCAGGAACAGCAAGCTTGCGCCGCGCGCTTCGATAGCGTCGCGCACGCCAGCGACTTTGTGGCTGCCGAGGTTATCGAGCACCACGAGGTCACCGGGCGAAAGCGTTGGGGCCAGCACCTGCTCGACATACGCGCGGAAGGCGCAGCCATTGATCGCGCCGTCGAACACGGCCGGAGCGACGAGGCCATCATTCCGCAGCCCGGCGAGAAAGGTGCTGGTGCGCCAATGCCCGTGCGGCGCAGAGGCCATGAGCCGGGTGCCTTTGCGCGACCGTCCGCGCAGGCGCGTCATGTTGGTCTTGGTCCACGTCTCGTCGATGAAAACCAAGCACTCCGGGCTCAGCCGGGGCTGAGCGGCGCGCCATGCATCGCGGGCCCCGGCGACGTCTGGACGATCCTGCTCCGCCGCGCGAAGCGACCTTTTTTATATGTCAGGCCGAATCGCGCCAGCGTTTTCCAGACCGTCGCGAGACAGACTTGGACACCATGCTCGGCAGCGAGCCAGTCACGCAGTTCGGCCATCGTCGCGTCCGGGTGCTTGGCAACGTGTGCGAGGATTGCCTCCCGCTGTGGCTCGAGCCGCAGCGGCAATCGGCAGCATTGCGCTCCGGGTGTCGTCTCTCCCGTCCGGCGGCGGCGCAGGTCGGCCTTGTAGATGAACGAGACACTGACCTCGAACCGCTCCGCGACATCGCGGGCGGGCTCACCACCGTCAAACGCGGCCATTATCTTGTCGCGGAAATTCCTGGGAATACGCCCGCCCCGATCGCCAACTCATCTCAGCCCTCCAGCTTGCACCGGAAGCCGATGAACGTATGGCCCGCCCCGTCTGCAAGCTGAGTTGACCTGTTTGGCGCTGAGCAGTTTGCGTGAACGTATCCGGCTTCGGAGCAAGCTCCCTGCCAAGATGGAGATCCGCGCAGCCCGGTCCTTCAAATCACAGCGGCCTCTATAGGCCGTTCGATGGGCCAGGTTTCCGTGCTGCCGGTCAACTGTCAGGCCATCTCTGTCACCACCTCCCGCAGACCTCGTGAACCCGAACGCCGTCTTCCGGTCGCCCTGGCCAATTCGTTCGTCAGCCCGTTGCTGCCGTCTGATAACAATCGCCCCGGGCCAGCACCGCCCAGACGATCCGGGCAAGCTTATTGGTGCCGCGCGACAATCAGGATGAGAACAAGCCGTCAATCAGGATGAGAGCCAGGTTGGTGTGTACCTGGCGAAGGGCGTAGCCCGCAGCCGGGTACACACCAAGCTGGTGGCGCGCTCTGCTTGGGTGGAGCCGCTGATGATCGCAGCCGGACGGGTAATGACGGTGGCTTCCTTGCTTGCAGAGGATGCCGCGCTTGCCCGGCCGCCACGTCACCGATTGTCAGATGAGGCTTTTCATGAAGTTCCGACAGAACGACTCCGTGTCGGTTGCCGCGGCCAAGGCGGGGTTCAGTGCCCCGACCGGCTACCGGATCGCCGCCGATCCCCGGTTGCCCTCGCGCAGGCAGGCGCCGCGCGGACGGCGCCGGCCCGATCCGCTCGCCGCGATCTTCGAGGCTGAGATCGTGCCGATGCTTGCCGCCTCGCCCGGATTGCGGGCGATCGCAATCTTTGAGGAGATGCAGCGCCGGTACCCCGACCTGGATGCTGGCGTGCGCCGCACGATGGAGCGCCGCATCCGCGCCTGGCGTGCCGTCCACGGCCCCGACCAGGAGGTGATCTTCCGACAGAGCCATGAACCGGGCCGGATTGGACTGTCGGACTTCACCGACATGGCCGATCTCGGCGTGACCGTCGCCGGCGCCCCGCTGGACCATCTTCTCTATCATTTTCGCCTGCCCTGGTCGGGCTTCGAGCATGTCCATGTCATCCTCGGCGGCGAGAGTTTCGTGGCTCTGGCCGCCGGCCTGCAGGATGCCCTGTGGTCGCTCGGCGGCAGCCCGCGCGAGCATCGCAGCGACAGCCTCTCGGCCGCCTTCCGCAACCTCGACGCCGATGCCCGCACCGATCTGACCCGGCGCTACGAGGCTCTGTGCGCGCATTACGGCATGACGCCCAGTCGCAACAATCGCGGCATCGCCCACGAGAACGGCGCGATCGAGAGCGCACACGGCCACATCAAGGGCGCCTTGCGCGACGCGCTGCTGCTGCGCGGCTCGGCCAGGTTCGACGATCTCGCCGCCTACCGCCGCTTCGTCGGCGAACTTGTCAGTCGCAAGAACCGCCGCAATGGCGCCCGCATCGACGCCGAACGGCCGCATCTGCAGAGGCTGCCCGAGCGGCGCAGCTGCGATTACGAGGAGACCGTCGTCGCCGTCACCTCCAGCAGCGGCTTCACCCTACGCAAGGTCTTCTACACCGTGCCCTCGCGGCTGATCGGCCATCGCCTGCGCGTGCGGCTGCATGACGATCGGCTCGAGCTGTTCGTCGGCGGCACCCCGCTGATGACGCTGCTGCGTGGGAGAGCCGTCGGCAAAGGCCGGCACGGACACGTGGTCGACTACCGGCATGTGATCCATGCCCTGCGCCGCAAGCCGATGGCGCTGCTCAACCTCGCCTATCGCGACCAGCTCTTCCCGCGCGAGGCCTACCGGCGCACCTTCGAGCGCCTGGTCGAGCGGGCCGGCGAACGAGACGCCTGCCGGACCATGGTCGCCCTCCTCGCGCTGGCGCATGAGCGCGCCTGCGAGGCCGAACTGGCCGACCGTCTTGCCGCCGATCTGGCAGCTTGCCGTCTGCCCGACCTCGAAGCGTTGCGCGCCTGCTTTGCGCCTGATCCCGCCTGTCTGCCGGAGGTGACCGTCAGCCTCGCGCCGCTCGCCGCTTATGACACCCTCCTCGCGGGAGCGGCGGCATGACCGGATCCACCCAGCCGATCGATGCGCAGCGTCTGACCCTCATCCTGCACGACCTGCGCCTGCCCGCCATCAAGCAGAACTGGCCGGACATCGCCACGCGTGCCGACCGCGAAGGCTGGCCCGCCGCACGCTTCCTCGCCAGCCTCGCCGAGCACGAGATAGCCGAGCGCGACCGCCGACGCATTGAGCGTCACCTCGCCGAGGCGAGGCTGCCGCCCGGCAAGAGCATAGAAAGCTTCGCCTTCGATGCCGTGCCGATGGTCTCCAAGGCGCACATCATGGCGATGTGCTCCGGGGACGCCTGGCTCGAGAAGGGTGCCAACCTGATCCTGTTCGGGCCGCCCGGCGGGGGCAAAAGTCATCTGGCGGCAGCGATCGGTCTCGCCCTGGTCGAGAACGGCTGGCGCGTGCTGTTCACCCGCACCTCCGACATCGTGCAAAAACTCCAGCTCGCCCGCCGCGACTTGGCACTCGAGGCCGCCATCGCCAAGCTCGACAAGTATCACCTGCTGATCCTCGACGACATCGCCTACGTCACCAAGGATCAGTCCGAAACTTCCGTCCTGTTCGAGCTGATCAGCACCCGATACGAGAGGCGGTCGATCCTGATCACCGCCAACCAGCCCTTCGGAGAGTGGGGCAAGATCTTCCCCGATCCCGCCATGACGCTCGCCGCCGTCGACCGCCTCGTGCATCACGCGACGATCTTCGAGATGAATGTCGAGAGCTACCGGAGGCGCGCTGCCGTCCAGCGCAGAACCACACCCGGCCGTCCGCCGACACGCGCGACAATCAAAACCGTCGAGCGATTGTCGCCCAGCGACAATCAGACCAGCGCTTGACCCTTGCCAGTCTCAATCAGAACGGCAACTCTCCACCCGCCGCGACAATCAGTTCTCATCCTGATTGACGCTGACCTCTCATCCAGATCGTCGCGCAACACTTATTGGCCAAGGCGACGACGACAGTGTTCTTGTGCGCCCGAGCGAGCAGTGCTCGCAGCCAGCATCCCAGCCGCGTATCCGTCGCGGCGAGCCTCGGCATCACAGCCCGCGCCCCATGGATCAGGTTCTTGCGCAAGTACCGGCTGCCGCGTTTGGTGATGCCGAGCAGCTTCGGCTTGCCGCCCGTGGTCGCCTGCTTCGGCACGAGACCAAGCCATGCGGCCAGGTCGCGCGCGCGCGCAAACGCGCTCGCATTGCCGATCGCCGCGACCAGCGCGGTCGCATTGACCGGACCGATGCCGGGGATCGTCGCCACTCGCCGTGCAGCCTCGTCAGCCCGGGCACTGGCGGCGAACTCGTCATCGAACACGCCGATGCGCCGGTCCAACTCGGCCCACTCGGCGCGCATGTCGGCGACGAGCAAGCGCAGCCGTGGGCTGAGCGGATCAGGTTCTCCGGCGGCGACCGGCGCGTCCAGCCAGGTCAGCAACGCGCGCCGGCGCTGTGCCAGCACGACGCCGCGCTCGAGCAACAACGCCCGCAGTTGGTTGATCCGCGCCGTCCGTTCCGCCACCAGCCGGTCGCGCGCCCGATGCAGGGCCTGCATGTCGAGCTGCCCCTCGGCTTTCAGTGGCACGAAGCGCATCGTCGGCCGTGTGGCAGCCTCGGCGATCGCCTCGGCATCCCGATCGTCGTTCTTCTGCGCCTTCACATACGGCCGCACATACTCAGGCGGCATCAGCCGAACCTGGTGCCCGTGCGCCCGCGCCGCTCGCCCGACGAAGTGGGCACCACAGCACGCCTCCATCGCCACGTTACAAGTTGGCAGCTTGGCCAGAAGCGCCGCCAAACCGTCGCGCGGAACCCGTCGCCGCAGCACCACCCGGCCGGCGCTGTCCAACCCCACAACGCTGCAGCTGTTCTTGCCCAGGTCGATCCCAAGCACCGATATCGCCGTCATTCCCGCCCTCCTGTGCAAAGAGGCGACCCTACCGAGGATCACCTCAGGGAGGGGCGGGCCATCCCATAATCACATAGCTGACCCGTGTCGGAAGAGAAAATCGCGATTCCGGTCAGACCGGGGTGGCTCTAGCTTGTGGCACGTTCTGTGAACAACGAGCTCCGGCGATTGCTCGGTTCGTGCAGACACCCGCCCGAGTGGTGCCAACCTAGACGACGTTCCTAAGCGGCCTCCTTGACGGCGGTGACGACCTTCTGCGCGGCGTCGGCGAGGTTGTCGGCGGCGATGATCGGCAGGCCGGATTTGGCCAGGATGTCCTTGCCGAGCTGCACGTTCGTGCCTTCCAGCCGCACCACGAGCGGCACCGACAGCGACACCTCGCGCGCCGCCGCGACCACGCCTTCCGCGATCACGTCGCAGCGCATGATGCCGCCGAAGATGTTGACCAGAATGCCTTCCACGTTGGGGTCGGACAGGATGATCTTGAACGCCGCCGTCACCTTCTCCTTCGTCGCCCCGCCGCCGACATCGAGGAAGTTGGCCGGGGCCGCGCCGTAGAGCTGGATGATGTCCATCGTCGCCATCGCGAGGCCGGCGCCGTTCACCATGCAGCCGATCGAGCCGTCGAGCGTGATGTAGTTCAGGTCGTATTTGGCGGCTTCCAGCTCCTTCGGGTCTTCTTCCAATTCGTCGCGCAGCTTCTCGATCTCGGGATGGCGGAACAGCGCGTTGTCGTCGAAGGAGACCTTGGCGTCGAGCGCCACCACCGCGCCCGCCCCGGTCACGACCAGCGGGTTGATCTCGACGATGGCGCAGTCGAGCGCCACGAACGCCTTGTACATCGCGCTCACGAACCTGCCGAACGCCGCCACCTGCTTGCCCTCGAGCCCAAGCCCGTAGGCGAGCTTGCGGCCGTGATAGCCGGAAACGCCGGTCGCTGGATCGACCGCGACCCGCAGGATCTTCTCCGGGTGGGTCGCCGCCACCTCCTCGATCTCCATGCCGCCCTCGGTCGAGGCCATGATGGTGACGCGCGACGCCGCCCGGTCGATCAGCAGCGACAGATAAAGCTCGCGCGCGATGTCGCAGCCGGCCTCGACATAGACCCGGCTGACCCGCCGGCCGGCCTTGCCCGTCTGCTTCGTCACCAGCACGTGCCCGAGCATCGCCTCGGCCGCGCGCGCCGCCTCCTCGGGAGACCGGGCGAGCCGGACGCCGCCGCCGCCGTCCGGATCGCCCTCGAACCGGCCCGCGCCGCGGCCGCCGGCGTGGATCTGCGACTTCACGACATAGACCGGGCCGGGGAGCTTGCGCGCGACCGCCGCCGCCTCCTCGGGAGTCCAGGCAATGCCGCCATCCAGCACGGCCACGCCATACCCGCGCAGCAGTTCCTTCGCCTGATACTCGTGGATGTTCATCGGATCAGCCCCGCCCCGCGCGCCCAACGATACTTGGCGCCCAGAACCGCGACCGGAATCTCGGTCGAGTATGCGTAAGCGGGAATGCCGTGACTGTACAGGTACTCCGCAGCCTCCTCAACCTCCACGTCGCCCGCCAGCGACGCGACGACGGGCTTCGAGATGCCCTTCTGCTTCATGTCGTTCACGGTCTCGACCATTAGCCTCGCGAACACCATTGGTGGCGTGATGATCGTGTGCCAGTAGCCCAGGATCAGGGCGTGGATCCGATCCTCCTGCAAGCCGAGGCGGACCGTGTTGGCGTATGTCATCGGCGGCTCGCCGCCGGTGATGTCGACCGGGTTGCCGGCCGCGCCGAAGGGCGGGATGAACTTGCGGAACGCCGTGTCCAGATCTTCCGGCATCGCCATCAGCTTGAGGTCGTTGTCGACGCAGGCATCCGACAGCAGCACGCCGGAGCCGCCGGCGCCCGTGATGATCACGACGTTCTCGCCCTTCGGCGTCGGCAGTACCGGCATGCCGCGCGTGAATTCCAGCATGTCCCTGAGCGACCGGGCGCGGATCACGCCCGCTTGCTTGAGGACGTCCTCGTAGATCCTGTCGTTGCCGGCCAGCGCCCCTGTGTGCGAGCTGGCGGCCTTGGCGCCGGCGCTGGTGCGGCCGGCCTTCAGCATGACCACCGGCTTCTTCTTCGAGACGCGCTTCGCCACTTCGGCGAAGGCCCGTCCGTCCTTCAGATCCTCGCAGTGCTGGGCGATGATGTGGGTGTCGTCATCCTGCTCGAAGAAGGTCAGCAGATCGTCCTCGTCGATGTCGGACTTGTTGCCCAACCCGACGATCGCGGACACGCCCATCCGGGCGGAGCGGCTGAAGCCGATGATCGCCATGCCGATGCCGCCGGACTGCGACGAAAGCGCCGCGTGGCCCTTCACGTCGTAGGCGGTGCAGAACGTGGCGCACAAATTCTTGGGCGTATAGTAGAAACCGTAGATGTTCGGCCCCATCAGCCGGATGTTGTATTTGCGGCCGATCTCCTGGATCTCGTGCTGGCCTTCCTCGTTGCCAGTCTCGGCGAAGCCGGACGGGATCAGCACGGCGCCGGGAATACCCTTCTCGCCGCATTCCGTGAGCGCGGCCGCAACGAACTTTGCCGGGATGGCGAATACCGCCACGTCAATCTCGCCGGGCACGTCCTTCACCGACTTGAAGGCCTTGTGGCCCATGATGTCGGCGGCTTTCGGATGGATGGGATAGATCTTGCCCTGATAGCCGCCGTTGATGAGGTTCTTCATCACGGAATTGCCGATCTTTCCGTCCTCGGCCGAGGCGCCGATCACGGCGACCGAGTCCGGACGCATGATGCGGTTCATAGCCTGGACGATGTCGGCTTGCGCCGGGCGATGCCGGGCAGCCTTGGGCGCGAAGTCCACCACGATCCGCACGTCCGCGGCGATGGCGCCCTTAGCGGTCGCGAAAACCGGGTTCAGGTCCATCTCGGAGATTTCGGGGAAATCGCTGATCAACTCCGAGACGCGCACGATCATGCCAGCGAGCGCTTCGCGATCGACCGCCTCGCCGCCCCGTACGCCCTTGAGCATTTCGGCCGCCTGGATGCCGTCCAGCATCGAGAGCGCGTCATCCATCGTCGCGGGGGCTAGGCGGAAGGTGATGTCTTTCAGCACCTCGACCAGAACGCCGCCGAGCCCGAAGGCGACCAGCTTGCCGAAGCTGCCGTCCGTTACGGCGCCGATGATCACCTCCTGGCCGCCGGTCAGCATCTGCTGCACCTGGACGCCGACGATCTTTGCGTCGGCCTTGTACGCGCGGGCGTTGGCGAGGATGGTTTCGTAGCCCTTCCGGACTTCGTCCGCCGTTTTCAGGCCGACCAGGACGCCGCCGGCCTCCGTCTTATGCAGGATGTCGGGAGAGACGATCTTGAGCACGGCGGAACCCATGCCGGATGCCAGCTGCACCGCCTCGTCCGCCGAATCCGCGACGCCCTCCTTGGGAACGGCGATGCCGTATGCGTCGCACACCAGCTTGCCCTCGGGGGCAGTCAGGCTATCGCGGCCCTCGGCCTTGATCTGGTCGAGTATCTTGCGGACGGTCTCTTTGGCCGTTCCAGTCACGTCGAGCATTGTTTCCTCCCAAAGCAGACCTTTTGCGGCCTGCGCAGATTTCAGCTTTTGGTCGGCGTGTTATTCCGCGGCCATCCGGGATTTCGCGGCTCCCAGCGCCCCTGAGGCGCGGATCGCTTCAATGCGCTCCGGATCGAAGCGCAGAACGTCGGCCAGGATCTCGTTCGTGTGCTCGCCGAGCAACGGCGACCGTTTGACTTCGGCCGGGCTATCGGAAAGTTTGATCGGGTTGCCCACGGTCAGGTACTTGCCGCGCTCCGGATGATCGACCTCGACCACCGTTCCGGTGGCCCTGAGCGACATGTCCTCCGCGATTTCCTTCATCGACAGAATGGGGCCGCAAGGAATGTCGTGCTGATTCAGCTCCTCCATCGCCTCCAACTTCGTCCGCGTCATGGTCCACTGCTCGATCGTGTCGAAGATGTGCTTGAGACGCGGCAGACGGGCGGCGGGCTTGGCGTAATCAGGATCGGTGGCCCACTCGGGCTTGCCGATCACCTCGCAGATCGCGCCCCAGACCGGCGCCTGGGTGATGAAGTAGATGTAGGCGTTCGGGTCCGTCTCCCAGCCCTTGCACTTCAAAATCCAGCCGGGCTGGCCGCCGCCGGATGCGTTGCCGGCGCGCGGCACAGCCTCGCCGAATGTTCCGTCCGGATATTGCGGGTATTCCGTGAGGGGACCATGCGCCAGGCGCTGCTGATCACGCAGCTTCACACGGCAGAGATTGAGCACGCCGTCCTGCATGGCCGCCGTCACCTTCTGGCCGCGGCCCGAGGTGTTGCGCTGATAGAGGGCGGCGACGATGCCGAGCGCCAGATGCAGCCCGGTGCCGCTGTCGCCGATCTGCGCGCCGGTCACCAGCGGCGGGCCGTCATCGAAGCCCGTAGTGCTGGCCGAGCCGCCGGCGCACTGCGCGACGTTTTCGTACACCTTGCAGTCCTCGTACGGGCCGGGACCGAAACCCTTGATGGAGGCAAGGATGAGGCGGGGATTCAGCTCCTGGATGCGCTGCCAGGCGAAGCCCATGCGGTCGAGCGCGCCGGGGGCGAAGTTCTCCACCATCACGTCGCAGTTGCGCATCAACTCCTCAAGCACTTCGACGCCGCGCGGGTGCTTGCTGTCGATGGTGATGGACCGCTTGTTGGCGTTCAGCATCGTGAAATACAGACTGTCCACATCCGGAATGTCCCGGAGCTGGCCGCGCGTAATGTCGCCGACGCCGGGCCGCTCGACCTTGATCACGTCGGCCCCGAACCAGGCCAGGAGCTGCGTACATGTCGGTCCGGATTGCACATGAGTGAAATCGAGGATCCTTACGCCTTCAAGAGCTTTCATCGTATCACCCAGTTGTTCAGGATTGGTTCGAGGAACCCTTCTTCTTGGCCAGCACGCTTTGCGGATTGAGGCTGCCGATGTTGCCGCTCTCGCTGCCGGCCGCGGGATCGATCACCGCGTTGACGAGGGTCGGCTTGCCAGAGTCCATCGCCGCGTCCACGGCGCGTTTCAGTTCCTCTGGCGTGGTCGCGTGAACCCCGATGCCGCCGAAGGCCTCCATCATCTTGTCGTAGCGCGCGTCCTTGACAAAAGCACACGGTGCGGGGTCGGAACCACCACTTTGATTGACGTCGGTTCCGCGATAAACACCGCTGTTGTTGAACACAACGACGCAGACCGGCAGGTTGTACCGGCAAATCGTCTCCACCTCCATGCCGGAAAAGCCGAAGGCGCTGTCCCCTTCCACCGCGAGCACCGGCTTGCCGGTCTCGACCGCCGCCGCAATGGCGAAACCCATGCCGATGCCCATGATGCCCCAAGTGCCGACGTCCAGGCGCTTGCGCGGCTGATACATGTCGACGATTCCGCGTGCGAGATCGAGCGTGTTGGCGCCTTCGTTGACCAGGATCGCATCCGGCCGCTCTCTGATCACGGTGCGCAGTGCGCCGAGCGCGCTGTGGAAGTCCATCGGGGCCGAGTTCTTCATCAGCTTCGGCGCCATCTTGGCGATATTGGCTTCCTTGCGCGCCTTGAGAGCGCCGAGCCAGTCGGCCGGCGGCGCGCGCCAGTCGTCGCCCATGCCGCGAAGAAGGGCGGCTACGCACGAGCCGATATCGCCGACCACCGGTGCCGCGATCTCGACGTTGCTATCCATCTCCCTGGGCTCGATGTCGATCTGGATGAACTTCTTCGATCCAGCCTGGCCCCAGGTCTTGCCCTTGCCGTGCGACAGAAGCCAGTTGAGGCGCGCGCCGATCAGCAGAACGACGTCCGAGTCCTTCAGCGCCGTCGAGCGTGCCGCGCCCGCTGATTGGGGATGCGTGTCCGGCAGAAGGCCCTTGGCCATGCTCATCGGCACGTACGGAAGGCCGCTCTTCTCGACGAGATCGCGGATCTGCTCGTCGGCCTGCGCATAGGCCGCTCCCTTCCCGAGGACGATCAGCGGACGCTTGGCGCTCCTCAGCACGTCGAGCGCGTGCGCGATGGAGGCCGGAGCGGGGATCTGGGCAGGCGCCGGGTCGATGACCTTGACGAGCGATCTGGCTCCCGTCTCCGCGTCCATGGTCTGGGCGAAGAGCTTGGCCGGCAGATCGAGATAGACGCCGCCCGGACGACCAGAAAGGGCCGCGCGAATCGCCCGCGCAACGCCCACGCCGATATCCGCTGCGTGCAGTACGCGGTAGGCGGCTTTGCAGAGCGGTTTCGCGATGGCCAACTGGTCCATCTCTTCGTAGTCGCCTTGCTGCAGATCGACGATTTCGCGTTCCGACGAGCCGCTGATCAGGATCATCGGAAAGCAGTTGGTGGTGGCATTAGCCAGCGCCGTGAGGCCGTTAAGGAAACCAGGCGCTGACACCGTAAGGCAGACGCCGGGCGATTTCGTCAGGAATCCGGCAATGGCGGCGGCGTTGCCGGCGTTCTGCTCGTGCCGGAATGAAAGGACGCGCATGCCTTCGGCCTGCGCCATGCGGCCCAAATCCGTGATCGGAATCCCAGGCACGCCATAGATTGTGCGGATGCCGTTCAGCTTGAGCGCGTCGATGACGAGGTGGAACCCGTCCGTTAACGGCTGCGGCGCTTCAGCTTGGGTTGAACTCGCATCTATGCTCTGCGCAAGAGCTGACATGCTGTCTCCTCCGACGTTATCGTTTCAGCCGTCGCCTCCGCAACGCGACGGGGTCCGGCCTATACGCGCCGCACATTCCTTATGCGGAAGCTATCATCCAACATGGCGCTCTGTTGCCGGTTTCCCGCTCTGGCCGGCGTGGACGCATGCGCGCTGCAGTTGCGGGCGAGCTTGCCGACATTCCGGTCCAATTTGGCACGGCTGCCGTTCTCATCCGCTTTCTGTTCGATACAGCGCCGGACGTTCTTGTATGTGGTATACCGAAAGAGCGCAAGGAACTTTTTCTATGTCTCGGGGTCTGTCGCTGCGGGATCGCGCCGGAACTCGAGGCGCTCGATGCTTCCGGCGCTCGGGGGCGGCGACGGGCCAGTGCGAAAGCTGCCGGTTGATTTGTCGCCAGGACACTTCCAGCATAGGATCATCTCTTGGCAATCCCTGGCCGGCGCTACCTTCATGACCGAATGCGCTTTTCACGACGCCTGTTCCGGCAACGCGACGCGGTTGCGTTGATGATCGTCGTCGAGGCTGGGTGCGCTCTGCCTGGCGGCGAGCCCCCTGGAATTCCCTCTACTGGAAAGCTCTGATGGCGACGCTGCCCGCCACCGCGGAAACGATGGACTACGGCCCCTGGAACCCGGGCATTCTCTCCCAGATCCCCTCTCGGCTGGCGCCTCTCGCGACGATCCATAGGCCGGAGAACGTCTCCTGGAGCTACCAGCAGGTTTGCGAACTGCACGACCTGACAGGGCTCGAATTCAATGAGCTCGTGGTCTTCCGGCCGGAACGCCTGGTTGTGCATGAGCTGCTGATCCGCGTCACCGGAGAACTTTCCGTTCCCGACGGGTCCGAGGTTGACGATCTCGGCGTGAACTTTCGGCGGATGACGCAGACGATCCTGACGAAGCACATCGCGCCGCATATGCCGGAAATCTTGAGCGCCTGCCAGAATGCCGAGCATAAGCTATCGACGCTGATCAAGGCCGAGTTCTTAAACTTGCTTGATCTCCCGCCGCCGGGAATGCCCTCGGCTTCGGCCCCGCCGGTTCGGCCAAAGGAGCGCTTCGGGTTCCTGCGCCGGCACCGTCGTGAACGATCGGGCGGGCCGGTTCGCGAGGACACTCGCGATCGCGAGGAACGCTTCCTCCAGCAGTGGGAGGCGAAGGCCGGATCGACAATGACCGATCCGCTGGCGCAAGCCGCTTACCAGGCGCTGATCAGAGTGGGGACGGCCGTGCGCGCGAAGCATGGTCGTGTCCGAGGCGATACAATCCTCCTCGCGTCGACCGCGACGGGCATCGCATTCAACCGGCACGGCTCCGAACTCATTAGTCGGCTCATCGAGCCGTGGTTCCCTGAAGCCGCGCAAGCCGAGGGATACCAGATCCTGCCCTTCCAGGAACGCCCGGTCGTAATCAACACGAAAGGGGCCTCCGCCTCGGGCAAGAGTACCATGCGTCCATATCAGAAGCGGCTCGCGGCGGAGATTGGCATAGACTGGCGACAGTTCGCTCTGATCAGCCCCGATATTTGGCGGCAGTATCTACTCGACTATAAGTCGCTCGGTCCCGACTTCAAATACGGCGGAATGTTCACCGGAGACGAACTCGCCGTTGTCGATGCGAAGCTGGATCGCTACATGGCGCAAAAGGGTGGGCGTCGCGAAATCCCGCATCTCCTGATCGATCGCTTCCGGTTCGACAGCTTCGCCCCGGATGCAGACGAGGCGAACACCAAGCTGATCACGCGCTTCGCCGACCTCGTCTATCTATTCTTCATGATTACGCCGCCGCACGAGACGGTCGAGCGGGCGTGGCACCGCGGACTCCGCGTGGGCCGCTATAAAGCAGTCGACGATCTGCTCGCGCACAACATCGAGGCGTATACAGGAATGCCCGACCTGTTTTTCACCTGGGCAATGCGCACGAACAAGCGGGTACACTATGAGTTTCTCGACAATACCGTTCCAAGTGGTGAACGTCCGCGAACCATCGCTTTTGGATGGAACCGGCATATGAACATACTCGACGTCAAGTGCATCCTCGACGTCGAGCGTTACCGCAAGATCAATGTGAACGCACGATCGCCGGAGGAGGTGTATCCGGATTCGGAGGCGATGGCGCCGGAGAACAACATTCAGTTCCTCAGGAGATGCGTGCGGCAGCTCGAGACGGTCAGCTTCGCGAGCCGTGAGACCGGGCGCATCTATGCCCGCATGGAGTTGGGGCGGCCAGCATGGATCGACCCAGGAGCGCTTGAGGAGGCCATGACGGATGGGGAAACGAGGGCGGGCATTCTCGCCGTCGCCCCCGACATTCTGGCGGGCGCGGGCTTCTTCGAGCCGAACGACAGCCAAGCACCGGCGAGCCTCGAGAGCGACCGGGTCCACACCCTCGGCCAGTGGGGGGGCGCCACGCCGTCCCTCCCTACATCCGGATGCGAACGGTCCGGCGCCTAGGAGGCGGGGTGGCGCAACTCTCCGATGACTGCTTCGCCTTCGGGGGCAACCTCCTCACGATCGATGCGGCGCTCGGCATCATCGCGGCCGAGGTGGCGTGCGTCGAGGGCATCGAGCACGTCGGATTGCACGCGGCCGACGGCCGCGTGCTCGCCGAGGATGTTGTCGCGCCGCTCGATCTCCCGCCCTTCGACAATTCGGCGGTTGATGGCTACGCGGTTCGACTCGCGGATTTAAGCCAAAATTCGGCATTGACCGTGGCCGCACGCCTCGCGGCCGGCGTGCCCGCTCTCGGCAGCCTTGTGCCGGGGAGCACCTGGCGCATCTTCACCGGCGCTGCGCTCCCGGCTGGCGCGGATACGGTCTTCATGCAGGAAGATGTGCGGCTCGATTCAAATGCAACTGTGCATTTTCCCGCCGGGCTGAAGCGCGGCGCCAACACGCGCCGGCGCGGCGAGGATGTCGCGCGCGGGGTACACGCGCTGCGGCGAGGACAACGCCTAAGGCCGCAGGATCTTGCGCTGGCGGCGGCGCTCGGGCTGCGGCACCTGCCGGTTCGCCGCCCCGTCCGCGTGGCGCTGTTCTCGACCGGCGACGAACTCGTCGAGCCGGGCATTCCGACCGGGCCGGCGCAGCGTTACGACTCCAACCGTGTTCTGCTCGCCGCCCTCGCCGGCCGAACAGGAGCGCACGTGACCGATCTCGGCATAATGCCCGACCGGCGAGAGGCGATCGAAGTGGCGCTTTCCGCTGCCGCCACGAAGCACGATCTCATTCTCACCTCGGGCGGCGTCTCTGCGGGCGAGGAGGATCACGTGCGATCCGCGGTTGAGGCGGCGGGCCGGCTCGTATTCTGGCGGCTGGCGATCAAGCCCGGCCGCCCGGTCGCGATGGGTAGTGTCTCGGGCGTGCCTTTTATCGGGCTGCCTGGCAATCCAGTCGCTGCCTTCGTGACCTTCGTCCATGTCGCGCGCCCGCTGATCGCGGCCCTTGCCGGAGTGCCGGTCCAGGCGCAAGCGGCGCTGCGCGTGCAAGCCGCGTTCAGCTATCGTAAGAAAACCGGACGCCGCGAGTATGTGCGAGTCCGGCTCGTGCCCGGTCCGGACGGCACGCTGCGGGCCCATAAGCACGATGTCGAGGGCGCGGGGATTCTGACGTCCCTGACCGAAACGGACGGGCTTGCGGAGCTGACCGAGACCGTGACCGTGGTCGCCCCCGGCGACAGCGTGGGCTATCTGCCGTATGAACTGCTTCTATAGCGGTCAAAGCGCCGGGTGAGTGTTCGCGAGGCGGTCCGCCTCCGCGAGATCCTCAGGCGTGTTGACATTGAAGAACGGGTCCACCGGCACCGTCGGCCACTCCGCCAACGCGACCGCATAGGAACGTGTGAACGCGTCGATCCTGCGAATGCCTTGCTCCGCCACCGCATGATGCAGAGCATCGCGGATGGACATGGGCCACAACGCGACGACGGGGTGGGTCCGTCCATCGGAAGCGGCGCAGGCAACGCTTGCATTGCTGTCGCGGCGCACTTCGTGCAGCCGCCGGACCAAATCGCGCGGCAAGAACGGCGCGTCGCCGGGTACCGTCACCACCCATTCCACGTGCGTCTCGGTCCTCGACGCCCATTCCAGCGCTGCCAGCACGCCCGCGAGCGGGCCAGGACGATCCGGCAGAGTATCGGCCGCGACGGGCAGCCCTTCGGTCTCAAAGCGACGCGGGTCGTCGTTTGCGTTGATGATCAACCGCGTGACCTGTTCTGCCATTCGCCCGGCGATCCGGTTCAGGACAGTGTGGCCCCCGACGGTTCGCAGAGCCTTGTCGCCGCCGCCGAGCCGGCGCGCGAGGCCGCCCGCGAGAATCGCGCCGAGCGTCGCCGGAACGGAAAGATCAGGACTCACTGTCCGCCGACTTGCGGCGATGCCGGGCGCTCTCGTCCGCAGCGTATTCGAGGTTCTGATCGAAAACGATGCGCTCCACACCGGACAGCGTCAAAAACCGCTTGCCGCGCGCACGCCCGATTAAGGTCAGTCCGACCTTGCGCGCCAACTCCACGCCCCAGCCGGTGAAGCCGGAACGGGAGACGAGGATCGGGATGCCCATGCGCGCGGTCTTAATCACCATTTCCGACGTCAGCCGTCCCGTCGTGTAGAAGATCTTGTCGGCACCCGTAATCCCGTGGCGATGCATGTAGCCCGCGATCTTGTCCACCGCATTGTGCCGGCCGACATCCTCCATGTAGACCAGCGGCTCGTCCTGCAAGCACAGCACTGCGCCGTGAATCGCGCCCGCCTCCAGATAGAGCGACGGCATCGAATTGATCGCTCCCGTGAGCTGGTACAGCCAGGACGTCCGCAGCTCCGCAGAAGGGAGGCGAACGCCTTCGATCACGTCCATTAGATCCCCAAATGCGGTACCCTGGGCGCAGCCGGATGTCTGGGTCTTCTTCTTCAGCTTTTCCTCGAAGTTGGTCTTGTGTTCGGTGCGCACGACGACGACCGCGATCTCCTCGTCGTAGTCGATGCCTGTGATGACGTCATGCGGCCGCAGCATGCCTTGATTGAGGAAGTAACCGACGGCGAGATCCTCGGGATAGTCGCCGATCGTCATGGCGGTGACGATCTCCTGCCCGTTCAAAAACAGGGTCAACGCTCGCTCCACAGGCACTCTCGTCTCGACAGAAGCGCCCGTGTGATCGGTGCCGAGCAGACTGACGGTTAGACGCGGATCCGCCGGGTTGGGCCGGACGCGATCGGTGAGACGGGTATCGGATAACTGTTGCATGCCGCTCATGTGGTTCGGGTGGCGCCGGCCAGAAAGCCCTTCGCGCGCAATGCTTCCCGGATCTCCGGGCTGCGGAGCAGGGCGATGAAGCGCCGCACCGCCGGTCGGTCGAGCCGCGCCGTGGGCACGACGAAATCGTATCGCTCCTCCTGCAGCGCGAGAAAGCCCAAGCCATATTCGCGCGCAACCGTCTCGATGGCGACACCCCAATCCGCCCGGCCCTGCGCGACGGCGACCGCCACGGCATTGTGGGATTTCGTCTGGGCCGCGTAGCCGGCCGGCCGCGCTCCCGCGAGCAGACGGTCGATGAGGATGCGCGTGCCGCTGCCCGCGTTGCGATTGACCATGAGCATGTCACGCTCCGCGGTCGCTTCCCGGACGGCATCCCCGGCCCTCCGGCAGTTGCGGAATCGTGTGTTGTCGGGGCGGAATACGATCCCCTGGAGGCGGCCATACCCGGGGACCAGAGTCAGGCCGTCCGTCAGATAGGGCGTGTTGTACTCGCCGCTGACCGGGTCCATCAGATGAATGCCCGCCAGGTCGCATTCGCCTCGCTTCGCCGCCGCGAGGCCGCCCGAGCTGCCGACCGCAAGCGACTTCACCGCCAAGCCCTCTCGCTCGAGCAGGCCGATGAGCATGTCCAGCCCGACGCAGTGGCTGCCGATCACGACCAGGTCCGCCACCCGCAGCCCGGAGCCGATGAGCTGCACGTCCAGCTTTGTGCCGGAGGCCACCGTTTCGGCGAGCGCGGGCACGGCGAAGAAGCCATCGGCTTGCGCGAAGCTGGTCACCGCGCCGGAGCCTTTCGCGGTCGGGTAGGCGGCCAGCCCGCCATCCGGCGCGCGCATCAGCGATGTCAGCACGTATTCTGTCCGGCCCCGCTCGGAGCTGATGCGCATGGGCAGCGTCGCGGCCACGGTCTCACGCTGGGCTGGTGGCTGACCGCCCAAGGCCCGGATTACGGGCGCGACGAACTCATGGAAGGTGAAGATCGCGGACGTCGGGAAGCCGGGCAGGATAACCACCGGCTTTCCGTGGGAGACAGCGAGACAGAGGGGTTTTCCCGGCTTCAAGGCGACCCCATGCACCACCACGCCGGGATCGTCCAGGCGCGACACGACTTGATGGGCAAGATCTCCCGCGCCCTTGGAGGTGCCGCCCGAGAAAAGCACGACGTCGGCCTCGGCGAGCGCCCGGTCCAGGGTGGACGCGAGCCGCTCCGTATCGTCCGGAATGATCCCATACGGCACCGCTTCGCCGCCCAGCTCCTCCGCGGCGGCGGCGAGGATTGCGGCGTTGCTGTCGTACACTTGGCCGGGACGGATGGGGTCGCCGGGCGGCACGATCTCGTCGCCCGTCGAGACAATGGCAACACGCACCCGCCTCCACACGGGTATGTCGCCTAATCCGACCGCGGCCAGCATCCCGATCTCACGGGAGGTGAGGACATGCCCGCTCCGCAGCACCGTCTCGCCCCGGGCAATATCGGACCCGGCGGTCGCGATGAACTGCCCTGGGGTCGCCGGGCTATTCACCTCGATCGAAGCCGAACCGTCCGGTGCTGCCTCGCGTAATTCGGTGCGTTCGACCATAACGACGGCATCCGCCCCCCTTGGCACCATGCCGCCGGTCGCGATCACGCTGGCGCAGTCTTCGGTCAGGGCGACCGTGGGCTGGACGCCCGCCGTCAGAACCTCGGCGCTCAGCCGAAGCACGACGGGAGCGGCGTCCGAGGCGTTTGCCGTATCCTCCGCCCGCACGGCGAAGCCGTCCACGCTCGCCCGGTCAAACCCAGGCACGTCCACAGGGGCGAGCACGTGGCGGGCGAGAACCCGACCCCGCGCCCGCGCGAGGGAGACAATCTCCTTTCCCAGAGGCTCAAGACGGAGATGGCGTCGAAATCGCGCCTCGGCTTCGTCGCGGGTGACGACGTCGAGAAACTGGTCCTGGCGCGCGGCACTCCGGATCGCGGCCAAGGAGGGCGCTGGGTTCATTCACCGGTCCCCGCGCCGATCGTAGAGGTGAACGCGTACGGTCGCGCCTTGGGCATGGCCTTCGCTCGTCTCGGGCACGATGACGAAGCCATCCGCGCGCGCGGCGCCGACAAAGCCCCCGGTACTCGGCCGAGCCGAGCGGGGTCGCGCGCCCGCCGGTCATCGTCACGCGCACCAGGTCGGTGGAGCCGATCGCGGAGACGATCTTGCGGTCAAGCACCGCGCCCACAACGGCATACGATCCGGTCCCGCCAAGCCCGGCCATGCGCCTGACCGCTCGCGCCGCAAGCATGTCATAGGATGCGAGGCAAGCGAGCGGAGCGCCCGGGAGCAGCAACACCGGCAATCCGCCGAACGCGCCAAGACCCGCCAACTCCCCGGGACGCATGGCGATCCCGTGGAGATCGAGCCGGCCGCCGGCCGCGACGATCGCGAGCGGAGCCTCGTCGTCCCTGCCAGCCCCGCTGCGCCCGGCCACCAGCACCAGGTCGGTCTCCCCTCCGGGCCGGGCCATCGCCTGTGCGAGCGCGGTCCGTCCGCCGTCGATTGGCCGGGAGACCTCCACAATCCCGCCGTCCCGGGCAAGCAGCGCGCACAGCATCGGGGTCAGCGCATCGCGCCCGTTGGTCTTCGGTCCCGCCACGACCAGCCGGACGCAGGGGTGACGTACAACGGCGACGTGCTCCACGCCCGTGGCGACGAGGAGAGCGACATCCTGAGGGCGCAGTCGCGTCGAGCCGGGGACCGCCTCCATACCCGCCCGGAGCTCGTCCGCGCGGCGAATCACGCCCATGCCCCGGGCGACCGGCGAAAGCACGTTCAATGTCGCCGGTCCGGTCGGCTCCGCCGCATCGAACGACAGGACCGCGTCGGCGCCCGAGGGAAGCGGCGTCCCGGCCGCCGCGATCGAGGCGTGGCCGGGAGGCAGCGAATGCGCCTGCCCGATGACCAGCGCGAGAGGGATAGGGTTGTAGTCGCTGGAACCCTCGCTCTCGGCCGCCCGCACGGCGTAGCCGTCAATGGCGGCATAGTCAGCGTCCGGCCAGTCGACCGGGCTGACGAACGACCCGGCGGTTATCCTGCCAGTAGCACCTTCGACTTCGATCGTTTCAGCCGCAAGGACGTTGGCATGGGCGTCGATCCACGCCTGCGCCTCGGACAGCTTCGTGCGATCCGCGAAGCCGAGCGAACGAATGTCAGGACAGGCGGAACGGGCGATTCGGTTCATGATGCTTCTTTGGTGGCGTCCGGATAAAATAGTTGTTCGCCGTTGATCTTGTAACGGGCAATGGTTTGCTGCCCGCTGGGAGAGACCAGCCAGTTGATGAAAGCCTTGCCGAGATCCTGCTTTACGTTCGGATGGCGAGCCGGATTGACCAGCATGACGCCGTACTGGTTGAACAGGCGCTTGTCGCCCTGCACGGCAATCACGAGATCTTGCCGGTTCCGAAAGCTGAGCCAGGTACCGCGGTCGGACAGGGTGTAGGCCCCCATGGCGGCGGCCGCGTTCAGCGCCGACCCCATGCCGCCGCCAATGTCCTTGTACCAGCCTGAGCCGAAGGTGTTCGGGTCGAGTCCGGCGTCGTGCCACAAGCGCAATTCTTCCTTGTTGGTGCCGCTATCGTCGCCGCGCGAGACGAACGACGCCTTGGACTCCGCGATCTTGCGAAAGCTCGCCACGGCGTCATGGCTGCCGGTTATCCCGGCCGGATCGATCTTGGGGCCGACCACGACGAAGTCGTTGTACATGACCTCGCGCCGCTCCACGCCCCAGCCTTCGGCCACAAATCTCAACTCCGACGGCCGGTCGTGCACGAACACGACATCGGCGTCGCCGTTCTGCCCCAGTTTCAACGCTTGCCCGGTCCCGACCGCAATGACGCGCACGTCGATTCCTGTTGCCTTGGTGAAGGCGGGCAAAAGATGACCGAACAAGCCGGATTGTTCGGTCGAGGTGGTGGAAGCGACCGTGATGAAGCGCGTTTCGGCCCGGACGGGACTTATGGCCAGCAACACGATCCATACGACAGTGGCGAAGCTGGCGAGGATGGGACGGCGGCGGTTGATCACGGCGAGACGTCTCCCTTGGGGCGCCCTAGCGCGCCACGCGCGTACCGGCCCAGCCTTGGCGTGCCGCCAGCGCGAAAGCGGCAGCGCTGACGGCCAGGCTGATGCTGACCAGTGTGCTGCCGAGGCCCAGCGCGAAGGCGAGATTGCCTCGGCTGGTTTCCAGCACGATCGAAGTGGTCATCGTGCGTGTGTAGCCAGCGATATTGCCTCCGACCAGCAGGATGGCCCCCACCTCTGAGATGGAGCGGCCGAAGCCCGCGAGCACGGCGGTCAGCATCTCGGGCCGCCCGATAGCCAGGATCGTCAGAATGGATTGCAGAGGCCCGGCGCCACTGATCCGAAGGTCGTCGCCATAGGCGCGCCAGATGCCGTCCGAGGCGCGGTGGGCGATTGCCGCGATGATTGGCAGCGCAAGCAAGACCTGTGCGAGCACCATGGCCGCCGGCGTGAACAGCAGGCCCAAGGCCCCAAACGGGCCCGCGCGCGACAGCAGTAGATAGAGGGCGAGACCCATCACGACCGGCGGCAGGCCGAGCAGGGCGTTTACGAACAGAACCAGCGCACGCCTGCCAGGGAAGCGTAGGATCGCGATCGCGGCCCCGAACGGCAGGCCTAGCAGCGACGCGGTCACGGTCGCGGCAAGGCTGACCTCGAGCGACAGGGCGATAACGTGCAGGAGTTCGGCATCGAGGCCGAGCACAAGGTCCGCCGCATGTCGGAAAGCGTCGAAGACATCGGCCAAGGCGAACGGTCCGCAGAAGTGGGAGCGAGCGTGTGAGAGAGCAATTTGACACGGTCCGCGCAAAGGACGAATGCTTACGGCAGGGCCGAATGCGGACGCAGCTAAAGGTGCTCCCGTGACGTGTGATCCGAGTGACCGCGCCGGCAGCAGCATGAAATCGGGGACAGGAAGATGACTGACAGGCCGACGCAGGGCGAGGCGCCGGGTGTGGTGCCCGGCTACGGGGAGGCGGACGCCGAAGCGGCTTCGATGGCCAGGGCGGCGCGCAAGGACGAGCGACGCGGTCCGGCCGCCGCCTCGGAAGCCGAAAGGGCCGCATCCGACGCAGCAGCAAAGGTTCCCCCGGCCGGGTCCGGCCGCGTCGGGCATGGCACCTCCGAAACCGACGTCAAGGAAAATCTGGCCGAGACGGCAAGGCGCAAAGCCGCCGAGGCAAGCCGCGCGAAGGACGGCCACTAGCAGCGCCGGAACATCATCGCCCGCCTGAAAGGAAGTCGGCCATGGACGAGGATCGCTTCAACATGGAGCTCCGCAAGTTCCTAAAGGAGGTCGGCGTCACCTCGCAGCGCGAGATCGAGCGCCTGGCGCGCGAGGGCGTGAGCGGGTCGCGCTTGCGGCTCAGGATGACCCTCACATCCCCCGACGCGCCGGAGCTCAACCACGTGGTCGAACACGAGATCAACCTGGGTTGACCGACCGGCTGCGGCGCCCTCACGCGGGCACCGCGCTCAGCGCAGTTACCCGCGCGGCGCAGAATTTGAACTCCGGGATCTTGCCGAACGGATCGAGCGCCGGGTTGGTCAGCAGATTTACCGCGGCTTCGGCGTAGCAGAACGGCATGAACACGAAGCCTTCCGGAACGTCGCGATCGGCGCGCACATGCGTCTCGACCGCGCCACGGCGTGTCTCGATCCGGATGGTGTCGCCGGCCTGCAGGTCCATCCGCCTCAGCTCCTTCGGCGACATGAAGGCCACCGCCTCCGGCTCGATCGCGTCCAATACATCCGTGCGCCGGGTCATCGATCCGGTATGCCAGTGCTCCAGCACGCGACCCGTCGAAAGAACCATCGGGAAATCGTTGTCCGGAACTTCGTCCGGCGGCGAGACGGCGGCGGGGACGATCCGGGCGCGGCCGCTTGACGTCGGGAAGCCGGAGTAGAAGATGATTTCGTTGCCGGGCACGTCGGGACCATCGACCGGATAGGTCACGGCGCCCTCGCGTTCCAGCCGCTCCCACGTGATGTTGGCGAGGCTCGGAGTCGCCAGGACGACCTCGGCGAAGATGTCCGGCGGACCGGCATACTTCCAGTCGAGGCCGAGCCGGCGCGCCATCTCCTGAATGATCCACCAGTCCTGCCTTGCGTCGCCGGGCATCGGCACGACCGGGCGGGCCAGCTGCACGCGACGGTCGGTGTTGGTGAAGGTGCCGGACTTCTCGGCAAAGGCCGACGCGGGCAGCACGACATCGGCGTGGAACGCCGTCTCGGTCAGAAACAAATCCTGCACGACGAGGTGATCGAGTTTGGCCAGCGCCTGTCGGGCGTGATTGAGGTCGGGGTCGGACATCGCCGGATTCTCGCCCTCGATGTACATGCCCCGCACGATGCCCGCGTGCACCGCGTCCATGATCTCGACCACGGTGAGACCCGGCTCCGGATTGAGCTTGGTGTTCCAGAGCGCCTCGAACTTCGCGAAAATCTCCGGGTTCGACACAGGCTGATAGTCCGGAAACACCATCGGGATCAGTCCCGCATCGCTGGCGCCCTGGACGTTGTTTTGCCCGCGCAGAGGATGCAGGCCCGTTCCGGGTCGGCCGATCTGCCCGGTGATCAGGGCAAGCGCGATCAGGCAGCGCGCGTTGTCCGTGCCATGCACGTGCTGGCTGATGCCCATGCCCCAGAAAATGATCGAACTGCGCGCCCTGGCGTACATCCGCGCGACCTCGCGCAGCCGGTCGGCCTCGATCCCGCAGATCGGCGCCATCCGCTCGGGCGAGAAGTCCTTCATCTTCTCACGCAAGTCGTCGAAGCCGTCGACGAAACCAGCGATGTACTGCTTGTCGGTCAACCCCTCCTCAATGATCACGTGCAGCATTGCGTTGAGCATGGCGACGTCGGAGCCGGGCTTGAACGCAAAATGCTCGACCGCGTGCCGCGATATTTGCTGCCGCCGCGGGTCCATGACGATCAGCTTGGCGCCGGCCTTGGCGGCCTGCTTGATGTAGGTGGCGGCGACGGGGTGATTGACGGCCGGGTTGGCGCCGATGACGATGATGACCTCGGCGTCCAGCGCCGCCTTGAACGGCGCCGTGACCGCGCCGCTGTTCACACCTTCCATCAGGGCGGCGACGGACGAGGCGTGGCAGAGCCGGGTGCAGTGGTCGACGTTGTTGGAGCCGAAACCGGTGCGCACCAGCTTCTGGAAGAGATACGCCTCTTCGTTCGATCCCTTCGCGGAGCCGAAGCCGGCCAGCGCCCGGCCACCACCCGCATCGCGGACCCGGCGAAGGCCCCCGGCGGCGCGATCGAGCGCCTCGTCCCACGTCGCCTCGCGGAAATGCGTCCAGGGGCTGGCGGGATCGACCTGTTCGTTTGCGTCCTTGCCGACGCCGTCGAGCCGTATGAGGGGTTTCGTCAGCCGGTGCGGATGCTGGATGTAGTCGAAGCCGAACCGGCCCTTGACGCACAGCCGGTTGTTGTTGGCCGGGCCGTTGCGTCCCTCCGCATAGATGATGCGGTCGTCCTTCAGCTGATACGCAACCTGGCAGCCGACGCCGCAATACGGGCACAGGCTGTCGGCCTTGCGATCCGGCCACACGACGCGCTGCTCGGCATCGCTCAGATACGCGGACGGCATCAGCGCCCCGGTGGGGCAGGCCTGTACGCATTCACCGCAGGCAACGCAGGTCGAGCCTCCCATCGGATCGTCGAAATCGAACACGACCTTGCTGCCGGCATTGCGATAGGCCATGCCGATGACGTCGTTGACCTGGACCTCGCGGCACGCGCGGACGCACAGATTGCACTGGATGCAGGCATCCAGATTGACCCGCATCGCAGGGTGGCTCGGGTCGGGCGCCCAGCGTTGCGCCGCCGGAAACCGGCTGTGCGTGATTTCGCTCCGGTCGGCCCAGGTCCAGAAGGACGACGTGGGATCGTGCGACGTTTCCCGTGCCGGCTGGTCGGCGACCAGCAGCTCCATCACCATCGCGCGGGCCTTGCGGGCGCGCTCGCTGCTGGTATGCACCTTCATGCCGACTGCGGGCATCCGCTTGCAGGACGGTGCAAGGACACGTTCGCCCTCGATCTCGACCATGCACACGCGGCAATTGCCGTCCGGCCGATAGCCCGGCTCCGGCCGGTGGCACAGATGCGGGAGGTTGGTGCCATGGCGGCGCGCCACGTCCCACACACTCTCGCCCGCTTGCGCGAACACGCGCTGGCCGTCCAGCTCGAACGCCAAGCCCTGGCTTTCCGTCGTCGTCCGGTCGAGGTTCTGCGGCCCTTCGGTCGTCGTCGAGCTGCTCATTCGGCCGCTCCCTTCGCTGTCAGCGCCTGCGGGAAGTATTTAATCACACACTCTAGGGGGTTGGACGCAGCCTGGCCAAGACCGCAGATGGACGCGTCCCGCATGACCTGGCCCAATTCCGAGAGCAGGCCCGCATCCCAGATACCGCGCTCCATCAGCATGCGCGCTTTCTGGGTGCCGCTGCGGCAAGGTGTGCACTGGCCGCAGCTCTCGTCCTCGAAGAAGCGCATCAGATTGAGCGCGACTGCCTGCATGTCGTCGGCTTCGGAGAACACGACGACGGCGGCGGAACCGATGAAGCAGCCGTGTTTTTCGAGCGTGCCGAAATCCAGCGGGATGTCGTTCATGTGAGCGGGCAGGATGCCGCCCGACGCGCCGCCCGGCAGATAGCCGCTGAGCGTGTGCCCGTCGAGCATGCCGCCGCAGTATTCGTCAATGAGTTCCTGCACGGTGATGCCGGCGGGGGCCAGCTTCACGCCGGGTTGCTTCACGCGGCCGGACACGGAAAAGCTGCGCAGGCCAGTACGGCCGTTGCGGCCTTGGCTGGTCCACCAGGCCGCGCCGCGCTCGATCAGGTCGCGCACCCAGTACAGCGTTTCGATGTTGTCGATGAGCGTCGGCCGGCCGAACAGACCGACCTGAAACGGGAAGGGAGGCTTGTGCCTGGGCAGGCCGCGCTTGCCCTCGATGCTCTCCAACATCGAGCTTTCTTCGCCGCAGATGTAAGCCCCCGCGCCGCGACGCAGGTGGATCACGGGTCCGCCTCCCGGCAGCTTCGCGAGTTCCCGGGCCAGGATTTCTCGTTGCACCGGATATTCATCGCGCAGATAGATGTAGACATCCGTCGCCTCGACCACGTGCGCGCCGATCAGCATGCCTTCAAGAAACCGGTGCGGGTCGGTGTTGAGATAGTGGCGATCCTTGAAGGTTCCGGGCTCGCCCTCGTCGCCGTTCACCGCCATCAGGCGCGGACCGGGCTCGCTCCGCACGGAGCGCCACTTGCGCCCCGCCGGAAAGCCGGCGCCACCCAGGCCGCGCAAACCGGCCTCGTCCAGCTTGACGAGTACCTCCTCGACGGTCATGTCGCCGCTTCGGATTCGGTTCAGCAGCGCGTAGCCGCCACCCGCGACATAAGCGTCATACTCCGTATAGTCCGAATGAACGCGCGGGTGCGTGTCGCCCGCGCTCACCGCTGCCGCGATCGCGTCGGCGCCGGCGTCCGGCAGGAAATTGTGGCCGACCTCCACGGCCGGCGCATGATCGCACATCCCAACACAGGGGGCGCGCACGACTCGCACATGGGGCAGGGCGCCGCTGCCCTCTCGCGCTTTCAATTCGGCATGCAGCGCCTCCGCCCCGAACATCGCGCACGTCACGCTGTCGCACACGCGGACGACCAGCGGGGCCAGCGCCGCCTCATCTTCCTTTACGACGTCGAAATGCGCGTAGAATGTCGCCGTCTCGTAGGCCTCCGCGTAGGAAAGCCGCATCTCGTCCGCCAGCGCCGCCAGGTGCGCGGCCGAGATCTGATGGTAGGTGTCCTGGATGAGATGCAGATGCTCTATCAGCATGTCCCGCCGGCGCGGGGCGTCTCCCAGCAGCGCAAGGATCTCGTCGCGGGCGACGGGATCGATCTGACGTCCTTTCGGCACCGGCCGGGCGCGGCCGCCTCGCCCCGGATGTTCGAATTGCCGGATCTCTGCTGACGCGTCCTGTGTCATCGGTCTTCGCACCTCGGAATGCCGGAAGGCGTTTGCCGCCGGTCGGCCAGACTACCATAGCCGGTCCTGCCGGACTGAACATCAGCCCGCCGAAGGCAAGCCGTGGCCGGTCCAAGAACTCGCGTAAGGCAAACAGGCTGGGTCAATTCCCGGCCGGCGTCAGTGTCCTTGCAGGATTTCAGGCGTCCATGTCTTGGCTCTTGCGGATCGAGAGGCTGGGATCAAGGCACAGGATTTCCTCGAACTCGCTCACGCTGTCCACCTCGGTGCCCATCGCGATATTGGTCACCCGCTCCAGGATAAACTCCAGCACAACGGGTACCCGGTGTTCCTGCATGAGCTGCTCGGCCCGTTCGAACGCATCCTTGAACTCGTTTGGACTCTTCACGCGGATGGCCTTGCAGCCCAGCGCCTCCGCCGCGCCGACGTGGTCGACGCCGTACCCCGCCGCCGCATCCCCGGCCGGCATCGTATTGATGTTATCGAAGGCCAGACTGACCTCGAAGTCCATCTGAAACCCGCGCTGCGCCTGCCGGATTAGTCCAAGATACGAGTTGTTCACGACCACGTGGAGGTATGGCAGCTTGTGCTGAGCCCCAACGGCCAGTTCTTCCAACAGGAACTGAAAGTCATAGTCGCCGGAGAGCGCCACGATCTTGCGGTCCGGGTCGGCCGCGCGGACGCCTAGCGCCGCGGGAAGGGTCCAGCCGAGCGGGCCCGCCTGGCCGCAATTGATCCAGTTACGCGGGCTATAGACGTGCAGGAACTGCGCCCCGGCAATCTGCGAAAGGCCGATAGTCGTGACGTAGCAGGTGTCTCTATCAAACGCCTCGTTCATCTCCTGATACACGCGCTGCGGCTTGAGCGGCACAGCATCGAAGTGGCTGCGGCGCAGCATGTTTCGCTTGCGGTGCTCGCACGCTGCCGCCCACTCGGATCGGTCCCTGAGCGTGCCGGCCGCCTTCATCTCCAGGGCAACGGCTATGAACTCCCGCAGCGCGGCGCCCGCATCCGAGACGATGCCGAGGTCAGGGCCGAATACCCGGCCGATCTGCGTCGGCTCAATGTCCACATGCACGAACTTGCGGCCCCTCGTGTAAACCTCGACAGAGCCGGTGTGGCGGTTGGCCCAGCGGTTGCCGATGCCGAAGACGAAGTCGCTCTCGAGGAACGTGGCGTTGCCGTAGCGATGGCTGGTCTGCAGGCCGACCATGCCGGCCATCAGCGGGTGGTCGTCCGGGATCGTGCCCCAGCCCATTAACGTCGGGATGACCGGGATGCCGGTCAGCTCCGCAAATTCGACCAGCAACGCTGAGGCATCGGCGTTGATGATGCCGCCTCCGGCGACGATCAGCGGGCGCGCTGCCTCATTCAGCATGGCGAGTGCCCGCTCAGCCTGACGTCGCGTGGCGGCCGGCTTGTACGGAGGCAGGGTTTCGTAGCTCTCCGCATCGAACTCGATCTCCGCCATTTGCACGTCGATCGGCAGGTCGATCAGCACCGGACCTGGGCGGCCGGAGCGCATCAGGTGGAACGCTTGCTGGAACACGCTCGGCACCAGCGTCGGCTCCCGTACGCAGACGGACCATTTCGTGACCGGCTTCGAGATCGCCTCGATGTCTACGGCCTGGAAGTCCTCCTTGTACAGCTTGGCGCGGGGCGCCTGGCCGGTGATGCACAGGATCGGGATGCTATCGGCCTGGGCGGAATAGAGGCCTGTGATCATGTCGGTACCCGCAGGGCCAGACGTGCCGATGCAGACGCCGATGTTGCCGGCTTTGGCGCGGGTGTAGCCCTCGGCCATGTGCGAGGCGCCTTCCACGTGCCGGGCCAGGATGTGCCGTATCGCCCCGCTCGCCTTCATGGCGGCATAGAGCGGGTTGATGGCCGCGCCCGGTACGCCGAAAGTGACCGTTACGCCCTCTCGCTCCAGCACGCGCACCGCTGCTTCGATCGCTCTCATTCTGGCCATGTCGTTCCTCGTTCTTGGTTTCGTGCTTGCTCGGTCAGCCAGTTGGCGGAGCGTTGTCGAAGCGGGTCCGTAACGTGCCGACCCCGTCGATCGTCACCTCGACCGTGTTGTTCGCCTCTCGCATCGCGCCCACTCCCAAGGAGGTCCCGCAACAGATCACGTCTCCGGGCATCAACGTCATGTCGCACGATAGCAAACTGACGAGTCTGGCCGCCGGAAAGACCATGTCGGCTATTGGATAGTTCTGTCTTTCCACTCCATTCAGCACCGTGCGGACTACCAACTTCTCCGGTCGCAGATCCGTGGCGATGACCGGGCCGAAGGGGCTGAAGCCGTCGAAGCTCTTCGCGCGCGTCCATTGCGCGAAGGCTGGATCCTTCTGCAGTATATCCGCAGCGGTGATGTCGTTGACGCAGGTATAGCCGAAGATGGCGGCTTTTGCAGCCTCTGGCGAGGCATGGCGGCAGGTCTTGCCGATGACGATGCCGAGTTCGCCCTCAAAGACCACTTTGCCCTCATAGCCGGCCGGCCTCCGCACAGTCGTGTCCGGGTCGGCATAGGACGACGCGGCCTTGAGAAGAAACAGCGGCTCCGCCGGCTCCGCAATCCCTAGCTTGGCGCCCAGTGCGCGGAAATTGTTCCAGAGCGCGATCATCTTCGACGGCTCCGACGGGGCCAGAAGCCGGACCGACCCGAGCGCCACGTTTTCACCGCTCGGTGACGGCATGCCGAACATCGAACCCTGGTGTACCGCCACCATTCCGCCGGTCAGAGTGCCGAAGCCTCTGACTCCATCCCGCTCGAAGCGGACCCACTGTGCCATGCTCATCCCCTCACGACGAAGAGCGGACGATTGCGGGGGTGAGTTGATTACGCTCGGCGGCGGCGTGCCGGGAAGCGCGCAGGGGCCGCAGCACGAACAGCGCGAGGATGACCACGGCGAAGTTCAGCCCGGCGGCGACGGCGAAGACCGTGAACCAGCTTCCGGTGGCGCTTTTGATGACGTTGGCGAACGGCACCAGCAGCGCCGACGTGCCCTTGGCGGTGTAGAGGACGGCCGTGTTCACGGTCGCGTATTTCGGCCCGAACGTGTCGGCGCAGGTTGAAGGAAAAAGGCTGAAGATCTCGCCCCAGGTGAAGAAGATCATCGCCGCGAACAGGATGAAGAACCAGGGATTGGAGCCGAGGACGCCCATCAGCAGATAGCTGAGGCCGCCGAGGGTGAAGGCGATCACCATCGTCGCCTCGCGTCCGATCTGGTCCGATACCCAGCCGAAGAACGGGCGGGCCGTTCCGTTCATGATGTTATCGACGACCAGCGCGATGCTCAGCGTGGACGCGCCGAACAGCAGCACCGTCTTCGAGAGATTGTAGTCGGACGCGATCAGCGCGAGCTGCGCGGTCGCCATCAAGCCGCTGGCCGATACCGCCACGAACATCGCGTAAAGCAGCCAGAAAATCGGGGAGCGCAGCATTTCGCGTGGCGTGTCGCTGAGGGTGGACTGCGGGATCTTCTTGGAGACCGTAGTCGGCGCCTCGCTGGGCAGGGGCTGGCGCAGCAGCAACGCCACCAACAGCAGCAGGCCGCCTTGCCCCACGCCGAACCAGAAGAAGGTGGAGGCGTAACCGTGGCTCTCGATCATGATCTTGATCGGGATGACGGTGAGGGCCGCGCCCGCCCCGAAACCAGCGGCCGTGAGGCCGACGGCGAGCCCGCGCCGGTCGGGGAACCATTTCACGGCGCCGCCGACGCAGGTTGCGTAGATGCCGCCCGCGCCGAGACCCGACAGCGCTGCACCCACATAGAGCATCCACAGCGAGGTCGCGTAGGCGTTGATGACCCAGGCAACGGCGACCAGAACGCCGCCGATGAGGACCGTGACCTTCGGTCCCCGCCGCGGCCCAAGGTGATCGGCGAGCCACCCGGCGCCGGGGGTGAACCAGGTCTCGAGCGCGATGAAGATGCTGAAGGCGATCTGGATCTCGGCGATGTTCCAGCCGTTCGCGACGTTCATCGGCTTGACGAACAGCGTCCAGCTATACTGCAGATTGGCGATCAGCATCATGCAAATAAGGCCGAACACCAGTTGCCACCACCGGTTGGTCGGGCGCGGGCCGTCCGCGATCGTATGTACCGACATGTTCCTCTCCCTTATCCGCTGCGTGACGAGCGTTCGTTGTTGAACTTTGCGGTGATTTGGACCACGCCGAAGCCTGTTCAAAGAAGGCGTCTAAGCGCTATCCCGCACGCGATGTTTCATGCCGCCCTGAGGGCCTGCACCATCGTGCTGCCGAGGGCGGAAGGGCTTTCCGCGACGTGGATGCCGGCCTGACGCATCGCCGCCATCTTCGCCTCCGCCGTGTCGCGCCCGCCCGAGATCACCGCGCCCGCATGGCCCATGCGGCGGCCCGGCGGCGCGGTCGCGCCGGCGATGAACCCGACCACCGGCTTGCCCTTGTTGTTGCGCGCCAGGAACTCGGCCGCATCGATCTCGCTTTGGCCGCCGATCTCGCCGATCATCACGATCTGCTTCGTCTCGGGATCGGCCAGGAACAGCTCCAGCACCTCGACGAAATCCGTGCCCTTCACCGGGTCGCCGCCGATGCCGACGCAGGTGCTCTGCCCGAGACCCGCCGCCGTCGTCTGCGCCACCGCCTCATAGGTCAGCGTGCCCGAGCGCGACACGATGCCGACCGAGCCGCGCCTGTGAATGTGGCCCGGCATGATGCCGATCTTGCACGCGTCCGGCGTGATCACGCCCGGGCAGTTCGGCCCGATCAGCCGCGACCCAGACCCCTCCAGCGCCCGCTTCACCCGCACCATGTCGAGCACCGGAATGCCCTCGGTGATGCAGACGATCAGCGCAATCCCGGCGTCGATCGCCTCCAGGATGGCGTCGGCCGCGAACGGCGGCGGCACGTAGATCGCGCTCGCCTCCGCCCCGGTCGCCTCCCGCGCCTCGGCCACCGTGTCGAACACCGGCAGGTCGAGATGCCGCGAGCCGCCCTTGCCCGGCGTGACGCCGCCGACGACCTTGGTGCCGTAGGCGATCGCCTGCTCGGAGTGGAACGTGCCTTGGGCGCCGGTGAAGCCCTGGGTGATGACGCGCGTCGCCGCGTCCACGAGAATGGCCATGTCAGGCGGCCTCCTTGACGGCGGTGACGACCTTCTGCGCGGCGTCGGCGAGGTTGTCGGCGGCGATGACCGCCAAGTTCCGGACCGTTCCAACGAAACTTCTTTTGCCGGGCTCTTTCGGCTCCTTACCATACTGCTGCCGTGCCATGATTCTGGCGGCTGTCTGCATCGCGCCGGCATCGGCCACTGTCGGTGCTGTTCTCGCCATTTTCTGGCTTCCTCCCTTTGAGCGCCGCCTTCCGGCGGGACTGAAGCGCTTCGCTCTGCCCCCCCGGACGGTTTGAGAAGCCGGTTGGCATGTGGTATACCAAGCCGGCGGCGGTCTGGCCAGAAGTTATTTTGGTATACAAAACACCATAGTCGTGCACACATGTGCCTTGGCTGGGCATGCGGGGCCGACCAGCAGGTGAATTCACGGGGAGAGGAACGGGTGAAGCTCGATCTTCCGCCGTGCCGCGGGTCACTGAGCGTCGGACCGGCGTAGCTGTTTTTTGGCCCGGCCCGGAGCGGTCCCGGAAATGGCCTTACCGGGGCAGAGCACCGGATAGAGCAGGGAGTGACACGCTGTGAAAGTTTGCATCTTCGGCGCCGGCGCGATCGGCGGCTATGTCGGGGCTGAGCTCGCCCGTGCGGGCGTCGAGGTCAGCCTTGTTGCACGCGGCCCTCATCTCGCGGCAATGCGGGCGAACGGGTTGCGCTTGCTCAAGGGCGAGGAGGAGATCCGGGTGCATCCCGTCTGCACCGGCGATCCGGCGGAGCTCGGGCCGCAGGACTACGTGATCGTCGGCCTGAAGGCGCACCAGCTCAGCGCGGCCGTCGGGCAGATGCAGCCGTTGCTTGGCCCCAGCACCGCCGTCGTTACGGCGGTGAACGGCATTCCGTACTGGTATTTCCACCACCATGGGGGCGCCCTCGAAGGAAGCGTCGTGGAAAGCGTCGATCCGGGCGGGGCGCAGTGGCGCGGCCTTGGGCCGGAGCGTGCCATTGGCTGCATCGTCTATCCCGCGACCGAGATCGTCGAGCCCGGCGTGATCCGCCACATTTACGGCGACAAATTCCCGCTCGGCGAGCCGTCCGGCGAACACACTGAGCGGGTGCAAAAACTGTCCGAAGCCTTCGCCGCCGGGGGGATGCGGGCCCCCGGTACTCGACCGAATCCGCGACGAGCTATGGCTCAAGCTTTGGGGAAACCTGTCCTTCAACCCGATCAGCGCGCTGACCCATGCGACGCTCGATGTGATCTGCACCGATCCGGGCACGCGAGCGGTGGCGCGGGCGATGATGATCGAAGGCCGCGACATCGCGGACCGGCTCGGCATCCGGTTCCGGGTCGATGTCGACCGGCGGATCGAGGGCGCGCGCAAGGTGGGCGCGCACAAGACGTCCATGCTGCAGGATCTCGAGCGGGGCCGGCCGATGGAGATCCTGCCGCTGGTGACGGTGGTGCAGGAGCTGGGCAGGAAGGTGGGGGTGCCCACGCCGACCATCGACGTGGTGCATGCCCTGATCGCGCAGCGCGCGAAGGTGGCGGAGGCGGATTAAAGGAACTCCCACCACGTAGGCAAGGTGAGAGCCCGGAGGGCTAGGCGCTGGAACTTGCGCCACCTCCGCGCCAGAGTCGGGCCGGAGCGTCGGTGTGGGAATGTGGCGACGCCAAACCCAGGGTTGGCGGTCGGGGTAGTCTTGAAGCGGTGCATGAAATGCTCTTCAGCGACAAGCGGCGATATCCTTTTGTGCACCGCAGCGCAGAAAACGTCAAGCTGTTTGAACGGCAGGGAGGACCACCATGGCGACAGTCGCCGACATCATGACCCGCAACGTGACGACGGTTTCGGTCGACACGCCAATTCGCGATATCGCGCGCCTGCTTTGCGAGAAGCGCGTGAGCGGGGTTCCGGTGGTCGACGCGAGCGGCGCGCTGGTCGGCATCGTTAGCGAGAGCGACCTGATGGTCCACGCCGCTGCGATCGGCGAGCTCGGCGATCCGCATCGCGGCTGGTGGAAGTCGCTGTTCGTGAATGACACAAAGCTTGCCCGGAACTATGTCCGCACGCATGGCCAGACGGCCGAGCAGGTCATGTCCACACGGGTTCTGACCGTGACCGAGACGGACACGGCCGCCGACATTGCGCGCATCATGGGCCAGCACCGGATCAAGCGCCTCCCCGTCCTGCGCGACGGCAAGCTGGCCGGGATCGTGACGCGCGCGGATCTGCTGAAGATCCTCGCGGGAAGTGCGCCCTCGCGGGAGGGCGAGCCCTCGGATGATGCGATCCTGGCGGCGTTGCTCGCCAAGCTAGACGAACTGCCCTGGACGCGGCTGTCGGCCAAAAACGTCGAGGTGGAGAACGGGGTCGTGCGACTGACCGGTTCCGTCCGTACGGAGGAGGTGCGTCAGGCGCTGCATGTCGCCGCCGAGAGCATCCCCGGCGTGGTCGCGATCGAGGACCGCCTCGTGCCGGTCGTCGTGCCGCCGGTGGTCTGAGCAGGCCGGGCGACTTTCGTGGCGACAGCGAGGCGGGCCTCAGCACGGGCATGGACGAAGCGGTCCGCGTAGTCGGACGAGGCCGAAAGGGCCAACCTCCGCGCGCCGCAGCTACTACGCGGCCGGCTCGCAAGTGGCTTGACTGCTCCGAAGCGACGCGGCAATCGGTTGAGCGAAACACGTGCCCTTCGACCGCTAGCTCGGCTGTTTAGACATGTCCACGACCGTCGCAGGCAGGCAACACCATCTCCTCATCGGAGGAACTGGCCGTGCGGGAACCAGCTTCCTCGTGCGCTACTTCACCGAAGCGGGTCTCGACACGACGCTGGCGCGGCATGGCGGACACGCGTTCTGGGATGACCAAGCCAACGCCGGCCTGGAGGACATTCCGGTCGCCGGCGATCCGGCCTCGGTCCCATACGTCGTCAAGACGCCGTGGCTCTATCAGATCATCGATAAGCTGGCGGCCGATCCGGCCCGTCAGATCGACGGCGTCATCGTTCCCATGCGCTCCCTGCATGAAGTTGCGGCCAGCCGCGTCATCGTGGAAATGCGCAACATGTACGCGAACCTGCCCTGGATGACCGAGCTCGACGAGCCATTCAGCGTCTGGGGCACGACCGCCGGCGGCTGCCTGTTGCATCTGGATCCGATGGATCAGGCGCGGTTGCTGGCGACGGGCTTCCACCAACTGATCGAACGCCTCGTTCAGTTGGATGTGCCGATCACTTTCCTCGACTTTCCCCGGTTCGCCGAGGATCCCGACTATTTGTTCGAAAAGCTCGCCCCCTTTCTCCCGGATCTCGGGCCTGAACAGGGCCGTACGTTGCACGCGAAAGTCGCCGACACCGCCAAGATCAGAGTCGGAAACGAGCTGGCAGTCGAATTGCACCTGGCCGGTCCGGCCGTCCTGACTCACGATGTCGATCCGAGAATGCTTCAGAACGCAGCGTTGCGGCGTGAACTAGCGCTCTGCCGCTCCCGCCTTTCCGCCGCGGAAACGCGCGCGGCGTCATCGGACACGCGGGGGCAGACCCTTGAAGCCGAGGCAGCCGCCGCCGCGCTGCGCGCCTCAGTCGCGGAGACTCAGGCGCGCGAAGCAAAAGCCGAAACGGCCCACCTGCAACGGCGCATCCTCGAGCTTGAGATAAGGGCGGAGTCTCTGCGCAACACGTGCGAGGAACTTCAGGCGTCCCTCGTGGCCGCGTCCGACGCGCTGGTTCGCGAGGGCGAACGAACGACGCTCGTCGCCGCCGATCTCGCGATGGCCGACGACGCCCGCGTCCGCGCGTGCGGCCGCGCGGAGACGCTTGCGCAGCTTTGCGCCGAGCAGGAGGCGCTGGTGATGGCAACCCGTGCGAGCACGTCCTGGCGGGTGACCCAGCCCTTGCGCAAGGCAATCGTCGGCATGCGCAGATTTAGGGGAGCGCTGGTCAGGCCGCCCCCGGGGTAGCAACGTCAGAAGCTCCAGCCCGCGTCCACGACCCAGGTCTGGCTCGTGCACATCCGGCTGTCGTCAGCAGCGAGCCAGAGCGCCATGCGGGCCACATCCGCCGGGTATACCTTCTCCTTGAGGCACTGCGCCGCCATGAGATCTCGCTCGGCCTCCGGCGTGAGCCATCGCTCGATCTGCCGCTGAGTCATGATCCAGCCCGGTATGATGCAGTTGACGCGGATGCCGTCCGGGCCGAGATCACGCGCCAGCCCTCTTGTCAGGCCCTCGATGCCCGCCTTGGCCGTCGTGTAGGCGGGCATGCCGCCCTGGCCGACATGCCAGCTGACCGAGCCCATGTTGACGATCGACCCGCCGCCTTTCGCGCGCATCATCGGCAGCACGGCCTGAGCGGCGAAGAACTGGTGGCGCAGGTTGACCTGCATCCGGTCCTCCCAAAACGCGACCGTCACGTCCTCTATGCGATGGCGCTCGTCATGGGCGGCGTTGTTCAGCAGCACCGTGACGGGACCGATTTGCTTGCCGGTTTCAGCTATTGCCCGTTGCAGGGCGTCGATGTCCCGCAGGTCCAGCGGCTGAAACCAAGGCTCGGGCACACCCTCGGCGGCGAGGCTGGCGCACAGGGAGCGGCCGGCCTCCTCCGCCAGGTCGACAAAGGCGACCTGTGCCCTCTGCCGGGCAAAATGCTCGACGAGCGACGCGCCGATCCCGGTCGCGCCACCGGAGACGAACACCACTTTCCCTTGCAGGCTGGGGTATTGGGCAAACTCACTCATATCACCTTCTCCTAGCAGCGACACGGGCGGGCGGCTCCCCGATCAGGTTAGCCGCCGAATGCGGAGAGGCCGGTCTGCGCGCGCCCGAGAATGAGGGCGTGTACGTCGTGCGTCCCCTCATAGGTGTTCACGGCCTCCAGATTCATGACGTGCCGGATGACATGATACTCGTCCGACACGCCGTTGCCGCCATGCATGTCGCGCGCCTCCCGGGCGATTGCCAGCGCCTTGCCGCAGGAATTGCGCTTGCAGAGACTGACCATCTCCGGTGCGGCGCGGGCCTCGTCCATAAGGCGGCCGAGGCGCAGCACGCTTTGCAGGCCGATGACAATCTCGGTCTGCATGTCCGCGAGCTTTCTCTGGATCAACTGCGTGGCGGCCAGCGGGCGGCCGAAGATCATGCGGTTCATCGTGTAGTCGCGCGCCGCATGCCAGCAGAACTCGGCCGCTCCCAGCGCGCCCCAGGCGATGCCGTAGCGCGCCTGGTTGAGGCAGGAGAACGGGCCGCGCAGTCCCGTAACGCCAGGAAGTACATTCTCTTCGGGCACGAAGAGGTCGTCCAACACGATCATCCCGGTCGTGGAAGCGCGCAGGCTGAACTTGCCTTCGATCGCGGGCGCGCTCAGGCCGGCCATGCCCCGCTCCAGAATGAACCCTCGCACGGTCCCGCCGTCGTCCTTCGCCCAGACCAGGAACACATCGGCGACGGGCGCATTGGTGATCCAGGTCTTGGAGCCGCTGACCCGGAAGCCGCCATCGGCGCGTCTGGCGCGCGTGCGCATCGAGCCCGGATCGGACCCTGCGTCCGGCTCGGTCAGGCCGAAGCAGCCGATTCGCTCGCCGCTCCGCAATCCGGGGAGGAAGCGCGCGCGCTGCTCGTCCGAACCGAATGCCCAGATCGGATACATCACCAGCGACGACTGCACGGAGAACGCGGACCGGTAGGCGCTGTCCACCCGCTCCACCTCGCGTGCGATCAGGCCGTATGCGACGTAAGACGCTCCCGCGCAGCCCTGGCCTTGCAGCGTGGCGCCCAGGAAGCCCATCGCGCCCATCTCAATCATGATTTCGCGATCAAACATCTCGTGGCGGTTGGCCATCAGAATGCGAGGAAACAGCTTCTCCTGGCAGTAGTGTCGGGCCGCATCTCGGATCGCGCGCTCCTCGTCGGTCAGCTGGTCCTCAAGCCTCAGCGCGTCGTCCCAGGCGAAGGCGGCCAAGGGTTTGTCATGACCCATATGCTGTTTCTCCCCAAGCGCGCCCGCTCGGCAGCCTCAATCTGACGGAACGAAATCCGGGTCAAGGCGCGACGTTCACGACAAAGCGTCATGCCAAGCGCCGCAACCCGCACCAACGCGGCCCGTGCTCGCGCGTTGACGGCGCGAATACACCGAAAGGGTAGGTCATGGCGAAGATTGCGGTCATCACCGGAGCCGGCGCGGGAGTCGGGCGCGCCACCGCGACGGAGTTTGCCCGCAACGGCTGCGATCTCGGGTTGCTGTCGCGCGATCCGGACCGGCTGGAGCACGCCGCCGCCGAGTTGCGCCGCTTCGGCGTGCGCGTGCTGCCGATCCCGACCGACGTCGCCGATGCACAAGCCGTGCAGGACGCGGCTGACCGGGTGGAGCGCGAGCTCGGCCCGATCGACGTCTGGGTAAATATCGCCATGGCGACGGTGTTTGCCCCCGTGCACAAGCTCACCGCCGAGGAGTTCCAGCGCGGCACGACCGTCACCTATCTCGGCCAGGTGCATGGGACGATGGCGGCGCTGAAGCACATGCGCCCGCGCAATCGCGGCTCAATCGTCTGCGTCGGGTCGGCCCTTGCCTATCGCTCGGTGCCGCTGCAATCGATCTATTGCGGTGCCAAGTTCGCCATTCGCGGCTTCCTCGGCTCGCTGCGGTCCGAGTTGTTGCATGACAAGATCAAGGTCACGCTGACCGAGGTCGATCTGCCGGCGGTCAACACGCCGCAATTCGACTGGGCGCGCAACAAGATGACCCATAAGGCACAACCGGTGCCGCCTATCTTCCAGCCCGAAGTTCCGGCGCGAGCCATCTTTTTCGGCGCCTTTCATCCCCGGCGGCAGATCTGGGTCGGCTTCCCGACGGTGAAGGCGATCCTCGCAAACCGGATCGCGCCCGGGCTGATCGACCGCTATCTCGCCAAGGCCGGATATTCCGGCCAGCTGACCGACGAGCCGTCCGACCCGCAAGCCCCCGGCAACCTGTTCGACCCAGTGCCCGGTGCCTATGGCGCGCATGGGCGCTTCGATTCCAGGGCGCGGACCGGAAGCTGGGAGATGTTCACCAGCCGCCACCGCGACGCGTTCTGGGCGGTCGCGCTCCTGGGCACGGTCCTCGGCCTGCACCAGCTGGCGAAGCGGCTGAATATCTGACTACCAGGATCCCGTTACGAAGGGAGGCGGTCGACCAGAATCAGGCGATGCCGGTCCGGGTCGCGGAGCGCGCGGGCGCGAACGCCGCAGGTCAGGCGCGACCCGCTCTGCAGATTGCGAACGAGCACCGTCACCCAGTCGGTGAGCTGAGCGTTCGCCGCGAGGCAAGGCGCGGGACGGCCCGGCGGATCGTAGGCCAGCAGTTCCAGCCCCGGCCCATTCGCGTCCGGAGGCCGCAAGCCGGTCACCTGCGCACGGGCGCTCGGCAGGCCGTCAAGCTGCGCCTGGAGCGGCCCGTAGTTCAGCGAGCGATAGGCGACTGCAAAGCCGAGGCCGCGATAGAAGCGCAGGCTGCGCCCCTGGTTCCCCACCGCCAGGGCGCTATGGTCGATGCCGAGAAAGGGCCCCCCGGCCTCCGCCCGGTGCCAGACCGCGCGCCCTTGCCCTGGCGGAAAATGGATCAGCTCGAGCGGGTGGCCGTCTGGGTCGCGGAACTTGAACGCTTCGACGCGGCCGTTGCGGGGCGGTAGGGTCTGCGGCCCACCAGTCGAAATCGCTGCAAGAGCCAGGGCGGATGCGCGCGCATAAGCGAGCCGCATATCGGTGACGACGATGGCGAGATGCTGGAACCAGAGATCGTCGCTGCGGCTGTGGGGAGGATAGGGCGGCCCCGGCGGCTCGAACCGCACGAGCGCGATCTCCTGCTCCCCGAGCCGCATGACGACCTGCCGCGCGGTCGCATCCGGCAAGCCCAGGAGGCCAGGGAGCGCCGAATCGACCGGACCGGATGCGGCGGCCTCGAATCCGAGACCCCGGTAGAACGCCTCGGCCCGGCCCAGATCCGCGACCGCCCGGCTGATGCGCAGGATGCGCAAGGCCCGCTCACGGCCGCTTCGCCCAGCCGCGAAGCCCGCGATCCCGGCCGCGAGGCAGGCGGCTCCGAGCGCGGCACGCCGCATCGTCAGCCGGCCAGCCTCGCCCTGATGCGGTCGGCGACCCGCAGCGCGTTGGCGATGATGGTAAGCGTGGGGTTCACCGCCCCGATCGAGGGGAAGAAGCTCGCATCGGCGACGTACAGGTTGTCGAGTTCGTGCGCCTTGCAGTCGAGATCGAGTACCGACGTCGCGGGATCCGCGCCGAAGCGCAGCGTGCCGGCTTGGTGCGCGGTGCCGCCGATCGGGATGTCCTTGCCGAGATAGAGATCGCGGTCGAGCAACGCGGGCCAGGCCCGCATTGGCGCCAGCATGTCCCGGAGCTTCTGACGAAGCCGACGCGCCGCCTCCTCGTTGCCCTCGTGAATGTCCAGAATGACTCGGTCGCCGTCGTAGAAGACGCGGTTCTCGCGCCGCGGCAAATCCTCGCTCTGCAGCCAGAAGCTGACCGAGTAGCGGGCCATTACGTCGAACGGCAATTCCGGCAGGAAGGGCATCACGTCCTGGAACGGCGCCTCGCCCCTTATCTGCTCGCCATGCGCGGTCGCGCACATCTGTATCAAGCCGAGCGGATACTCCCAGTCCGGCGCGCCGAAATAGTAGTCGCTGAGCGCCAATGTCTTCTGAAACACGGTGTCGTTCGGCTCCTTCAGCAGCGCCATCACGATCGACATGTTGTGTCGCATGTAGTTGCGCCCGACCTGGCCCGATTTGTTGGCGAGGCCCGTCGGATGGACGTCGCTGAGCGAGCGCAAGAGCAGCAAGGCGGAGTTCAGTGCCCCGCAAGCGACGACGACCACGTCGGCGGAGTATTGCTCGAACTGGTTGTCACGGATCACATGCACGCGGCGCACGCTGCCGCCGGTCGCATCCGTCTCCAGTCGGGTGACGTAAGCGCCCGTCAGCAGCGTGAAGTTCGGATGCGCCGCGCGTGTGGGATCGACGCAGATCACCTGCGCGTCCGCTTTCGCATTGATCGCGCAGGGGAACCCGTCGAAAGCATCGCACCGGATGCACGGGCTATAGGTGGTCGCACTGCCGTCCTTGTTCTGGTCCAGCTTGATGCCAAGCGGCAGGTGGAACGGATGCAACCCCTCCCGCGTCAGCAGGTCGCTTAGCTCCTGGATGCGGGGTTCGTGTTCGACTGGCGGATAGGCGTAGGGCGCACTCGACCAGGGTTCGGTCGGGTCTTCGTTGCGCCGGCCGTGCACATGATACAGCGCCTCGGCTTCGGTGTAATACGGCTCGAACACGTCGTAGCCGAGCGGCCAGGCCGGGGAGACGCCGTCCTTGTGACGCAACTCGCCGAAATCGGCCTCGCGTAGTCGAAATAGGGCTGCGCCGTACACTTTCGAGTTGCCGCCCACCCAGTAGTGCAGCCCCGGATGGAAGCTGCTGCCGTCGCTGCCGTACCAGGTCTCCTTCACCTGATAAATGCCGTCCACGAACACGCTCTTCGCATTCCAGTTTGTACGCGAGCGGGGCAGGTAGCCGCCACGTTCGAGCATCAGAATGCGCTTGCCGGTCGGCGCCAGCCGGTGCGCGAGCGTGGCGCCACCCGGCCCGCTGCCGATCACGATGACGTCGTAATGATCGCTGGACATAGTGGCTCCCACTCAGCCGCCGCGTACCGGCTGCGGACCGGAGAGACCGAGCGCCGTGTTGACGATGCCGAGATGCGTGAGGGCCTGGGGGAAGTTTCCGGCGAGATGCTGTCCCGGCACGTTGTACTCCTCGCTGAACAGGCCGAGGTCGTTGCCGACCGACAGCACCCGCTCGAGTTGGGCACATGCTTCGTCGCGACGCCCTTGCAGGTCGAGACAGTCCGCCATCCAACACGAGCAGACGAGAAAGGCGCCCTCATCCGGCCCATTCGGATTCGCTTTTTTGCGCCGTATCAGGCCGCCTTCACCCAGAGTGCGGCCGATGGCGTCGATGGTCGCGGTCATGCGTGGTTCAGTCGCCGGCAGGAACCCCACCACGGGCAGCAGCAACAGACTCGCATCCAGTTCCTGGCCGCCATAGTAGCCGGTAAAACTGTTCAGTCCGTGGTTCCAGGCCTGCTGCAGCAACTCCTCGCGAAGGCGCGCGCTGAGCCGCTTCATGCGTTCAGCGGAATCGCGGTCGAGAGCGGGACAATCGTTCGCCACGGCTTGCAACCCAACCGAAGCCATGGCGCGCGCGTAGGTATAATGCCGCGGCTCCTTGCGCGATTCCCAGATGCCGGCCCCGGGCGTGTCCCAGACCTGTTCGAGATGAAAAGCGATCCGGGCCGCGACCTGATGCTGATGCTCGGTCACGGTCAAGCCGTTGCGCCGGGCGAGGTCGAGGGCGTGGAGCAATTCTCCATAGACGTCGACCTGATGCTGCTTGAAGGCGATGTTGCCGATCCGCACCGGCTCGGCATAGTTCCAGCCGGGCAGGTTGGCGTGCCATTGCGGCATGTGGCGGGCACCATCCACCCGGTACATGATCTGCATCCGACCGGGCGTTCCGGCGACCGCGCGCAGCACCCAGTCGCGCCAGCGCTCCGCTTCCTCGCAATACCCGGCGTTGGTCAGCGCCCCGATGGCGAAGGAGCCGTCCCGAATCCAGCAATACCGGTAATCCCAGTTCATGTCGCCGCCGGGCGCTTCCGGCAGCGAGGTCGTCGGAGCCGCGATCAGGCCGCCGCTCGGCTGATGCACGAGCGCCTTCAGCGTGATGAGCGAGCGCCGGACGGCCTCCGGCCAATGCGTGCGGCTGCCATCGAAGCGCCCGATCCAGTCGCGCCAGAAGCGCTGCGTCTCGGCCAGCGCCGCTTCCGCATCGAGCCCGGGTGGCGCGGGCTGGTCCGAGGTCGTATAGCGCAAAACGAACGCAAGGCGCTGCCCCTCGCCGACTTCAAACTCGGCGCTGACGCAATCCTCCTGCAGATGGGTCTCGACGGGCGCGTGCAGGGCGACGGCATCAGGGCCCACCCGTGCCAGAAATCCGCTCTCTGTCGGCTCGATCCAGGGCGGCAGCCCGCCGTAATCAAACCGCAGCGCCAGTTCGAGGCGCACCTTCGTCGTGCCGCGCAGCCCGGTGACGATCCGCACGAGCGTGGAGTGACCGTCCCGCATCGGCATGAAGTCGATGATCCGCACGCCGCCGGCTCCGGTCAGAAGGTCGGTCTCCATGATAAGCGTATCTGTCTGATACCGTCGGCGGCGTTCCGTCACGGGGTCGCGGGGCGTGATGATCCAGCGTCCGTGATCGGCGGTGCCGAGCAGGGCCGCGAAGCAGGCGTCGCTGTCGAAGCGCGGCCAGCAGAGCCAGTCGATAGAAGCGTCGCGATCGACCAGCGCCGCCGTCTGGCCGTCGCCGATTAATCCATAAATTCCAGCGGCGTGCTCATGCGATCACTCGATTCCTGGCGGATGACCTGGCGCGCACTGTTGGCGGTGCCTGGATGACAATCGGAGTAGGCGAGTGCTTCACGCCTGCCGGGCTGGGTAGTTCCATGCCGGGATGTCGCAATCTCGGCGTCCAGTTCCGTGCAGGCCCCCCGGCCCGATACACGACGGGTTGACCCCAAGGCGCCCCCGGACGTTACGGTCGTGACACCCCGTTCAAAGGAGTCGTCCATGGCTGACGCATCGCATTCGAGCCACCCCCGAAACCGTGCGCTGGGGCGTGTTGGATGCGCGCTTCGAGCCGGTCCTGACGGTGCAATCCGGCGACACGGTGGTGCTGGAATGCGTCTCGGGCGGCCCCGAATACATGCCTCCGCCCGAGTCCGGCCTCGTCGTTCCGGCCGCGCTGGCGGCGATCCACGCCGCGCGCACCCAGCTTGGCGGTGTCCACATCATCACGGGTCCGGTGGCGGTGGCAGGGGCGGAGCCGGGAGACACGCTCGAGGTGCGGATCGAAGCGATCGAGCTTGGGGCCGATTGGGGTTTCTGCGCCTTCCGGCCGCTCGCCGGCACATTGCCTGAGGATTTTCCCGAGCGTTTCCTCAGCCACATTCCGATCGACCGGTCCCGGCGGGTCTGCCGGTTGCCCTGGGGCCCGGAGCTGCCGCTGGCGCCGTTCTTCGGCGTCATGGGTGTGGCGCCGCGCCCGGCCTACGGCGCCGTCTCCACCAGGGAGCCGCGCGAGCATGGCGGCAACCTCGACAATAAAGAGCTGGTGGCCGGATCGACCTTGTTCCTCCCGGTCTGGGTGCCGGGCGCGAACTTCTCCGGGGGTGACGGGCACGGGGTGCAGGGCGATGGCGAAGTATGCATCAACGCATTGGAAATGTGCCTTACCGGCGCCTTCACCCTCACGCTGCACAAGGGCACCGGCCAGACACATCCGCGCGCCGAGACTGCGACACACTATATCAGCATGGGCATGAACGAGGATCTCGACCTAGCAATGAAGCAGGCGCTCCGCGAGATGATCGCCTTCGCTTGCAGCCGCACCTCAATGTCTCCGCAGCAGGCTTACCAGAGCTGCTCGCTCGCTGTCGATTTCCACGTCACCCAGACCGTGAACGGCGAGAAAGGCGTGCATGGGATGTTGCGCAAGGGTCTGCTTTTCTAGACCGCTTCGCCGCCGCCTGGAGGTGGGACAACCCGGAGAAGCCGCAGCGCAGGCCCGTGCCGTCCGGGTGCTAGGCGCATCGCGGTGGCCCGGCCATAGTCGCAGCGCAAATCCACGTTGGGGCTGAACGAAAGCCACTGGGAGGCAACCATGCGCACGCAAATCGCGATCATCGGGGCGGGGCCGGCCGGGCTGCTGCTCGGCCGACTGTTGGAGAGGCGTGGCGTCGAGAACGTAATCCTCGAGCGACGGTCGCCGGACTACGTGCTCGGCCGCATCCGCGCCGGCATCCTGGAGCACGGCACCCGCGTGCTGCTGAACGAGGCAGGCGTCGGCGAGCGCATGGAAGCGGACGGCCTGCCGCATGACGGCGTGAAGCTCTGCTACGACACCGCGTCGCACCGCTTCGACTTTGTCGATCTCGTTGGACGCGAGGTGATGGTCTATGGCCAGACCGAGGTCACGCGCGACCTGATGGATGCCCGCGCCGCCTCCGGCCTGACGACCGTGTACGAGGCGGATGACGTGACGTTGCACGATCTGGAGGGCGGCCGTCCCCGCGTCACGTACCGGAAGGACGGAGCGACGCACGAGATCGCGTGCGACTTCATCGCCGGCTGCGACGGGTTCCACGGCGTCAGCCGCCGGTCGTTGCCCGAGAGCGCGCTCAGCGTGTTCGAGCGTGTCTATCCGTTCGGATGGCTCGGCGTGCTGGTCGACCAGCCCCCGGTCGCGCCCGAACTAATCTACGCCAATCACCCGCGCGGTTTCGCGCTGTGCTCGATGCGCTCCGCCACTCGCAGCCGCTACTACATTCAGTGCGCGGCAGGCACGGATGTGCGCGCCTGGTCGGACGAGCGCTTCTGGGACGAGTTGCGCCGCCGCCTGCCGCCCGACGCGGCTGAGACGTTGCGGACGGGAGACAGCATCGAGAAGAGCATTGCGCCGCTGCGCAGCTTTGTCGCCGAGCCGATGCGGTTCGGCCGCCTGTTTCTGGCGGGCGACGCCGCCCACATCGTACCCCCGACCGGCGCCAAGGGCCTTAATCTCGCGGTCAGCGACGTCGCCTATCTCGCGGACGCCTTCGGCGAGTCCTACCGCGAGCGATCGCCCGCCGGGATCAACTCCTATTCCGCCCGAGCGCTGGCCCGCGTGTGGAAGGCGGAGCGCTTCTCCTGGTGGATGACGACCATGCTGCATCGCTTCCCAGACGCGGGCGCGTTCGACCGCCGGATGCAGCGCACGGAATTCGAGTATCTCACCGGGTCGCGCGCGGCGGCGCAGGCCATGTGCGAGAACTACACCGGACTGCCCATGTAACGCGGCCGGTCTCGTCCTTGTGACTGAACGAATCTCTCCCGGCATCGTCTCCATGCCGGGCGCAGGTGGGAGTGGGAACGGCATGTCGATGCGATCATTCCGGGGCCGCTGCCCATGGTGACGATCACCGGCGTCGTGTACGCGCTGATCGGCTTGGCGCTCGCGGGCGGCGGCGCGTGGCTGGCGGCGCTAGGCGGCTCGCTCTTCTATCTCCTCGCGGGCATCGGCATCCTGCTCACAGGCCTGCTCCTGCTCGCGAGGCGCCGGGCCGCCCTGTGGGTTTATGCCGTCGTGCTCATCGGGACCCTGATCTGGGCCCTCAGCGACATCGGTCTCGACTGGTGGCCTCTCGCGGCGCGCGGCGACGTGATTTACCCGCTCGGTCTGTGGCTGCTGACCCCCTGGATCACCCGCAATCTCCGGCGGGGCGGGCCTCGATCGGGCTGGAGCATGACGTTGCCGCTCTGGGCGGGCGCTGTCGCGGGCGCGGTCGTCCTCGTGCTCGGACTTACGTCCAACCATCATGACATCGCGGGCACGATCGTGGCCAACAGCACGGCCGCGCCGGCACAGAACGAGGGCGGTCAGCCGAACGAGGACTGGCGCGACTATGGCCGTACGCAGTTCGGCCAGAGATACTCGCCCTTGGCGCAGATCACGCCGGCAAATGTCAGGGATCTGAAAGTGGCCTGGTCCTTTCAGACCGGCGACCTGCCGCGCAAGGGCGACCCCGGCGAAACCACGTTCGAGGTCACGCCAATCAAAGTGCGCGACACGCTATACCTCTGCTCGCAGCACCAGATCCTGTTCGCGCTGGATGCCAGCACCGGCAAGCTGCGCTGGTCCTACGATCCGCACGTTCGGGACGATCCAACCTTCCAGCATCTGACTTGCCGCGGCGTTTCGTATCACGAGACCGTGCCGGGAGCCGTCAACGCCGACGGCGCGCCCGCGCCGACCGACTGCCCGCACACGATCTTCCTGCCGGTCAACGATGGCCGGATGATCGCCGTCAACGCCGATACCGGGAAGGCGTGCGAAAGCTTCGCCGATCATGGCACGCTCGATCTGCAGGCCGGTATGGGCATGACGAGGGTCGGCTTCTACGAGCCGACCTCCCCGCCCGTGGTCAGCGACACGGTAATCGTCGTCGGCGGCTCGGTGACCGACAACTACTCGAACCGGGAGCCGTCGGGCGTCATCCGTGGATTCGACGTCCATACCGGCAAGCTGCTCTGGGCCTGGGATTCCGGCGCCGAGGACGAGAATGCGCTGCCCTCGCCGACGCATCGCTACTCGAACAATTCGCCGAATTCATGGATCACGGCCTCGTACGATCCGAAGCTGGGCCTCGTCTACCTGCCGATGGGCGTGCATACGCCCGATATTTGGGGCGGCGGGCGCGATGCGCTGATGGAGCGGTATGCGAGCGCCCTGGTCGCGCTCGACATCAAGACCGGAAAGCGGGTCTGGTCCTACCAGACCGTCCACCATGATCTGTGGGATATGGACCTGCCTTCACAGCCGACTCTCGTCGATCTGCCGACCCAGGACGGCGTCGTTCCGGCCGTGCTCGCGCCGGCCAAGACCGGAAACATATTCGTTCTCGACCGCCGTACCGGCGACCTGATCGTGCCCGCTCCCGAACGGCCGGTCCCGCAAGGGGCCGCTCCCGGAGATCACGTCTCGCCGACCCAGCCCTTCTCCGAGCTGACGTTCCGCCCCGAGCAGAAGCTGACCGGCGCCGACATGTGGGGTGCGACGATCTTCGATCAGCTTGCCTGCCGCATCATGTTTCACCGCATGCGCTACGAAGGCACGTTCACGCCGCCGTCGCTGCAGGGAACGCTCGTGTTCCCCGGCAATCTCGGCGTGTTCGAGTGGGGCGGCATCGCGGTCGACCCGGTCCGGCAGATCGCCATCGCCAATCCGATCAACATCGCCTTCGTCTCGAAACTGATGCCGCGCGGCCCGGACAACCCGGCCGCGCCGAACGGCGCGCACCCGCCCGGGACCGAGATCGGCGTGCAGCCGATGTACGGCACGCCGTATGGGGTCGATCTGCACGCGTTCCTGTCGCCGGTCGGCATCCCCTGCCTGCGGCCACCCTGGGGCTATATGGCCGCAATCGACCTAAAGACGCGGAAGATCGCCTGGATGCATAAGAACGGCACGATAAGGGACGAGTCGCCGATTCCCGTGCCGATCAAGCTCGGCGTACCGGCTCTGGGCGGACCACTGACGACGGCCGGCGGCGTCGCGTTCCTCACCTCCACTCTCGATTATTACATTCGCGCCTATGACGTGGCCGACGGCCGTCAGATTTGGGAGGACCGCCTGCCCGCAGGCGGGCAATCGACGCCGATGAGCTACGCTGTGAACGGCAAGCAGTATGTCGTCACGGCGGCGGGCGGCCACGGTTCTTTCGGCACCAAGATCGGCGACTACGTGATCGCCTACGCCCTGCCGGACAGCCGGCCGAACACGAGCAACGCGAGATGAGCAGCATGAGCGACATCCAGAGCAACCCCAAAGATCCGGCCGGAGCCGCCCTGCCGGACCACTCCCGGCTGCCGAACGCGCCCTATCAGCAGGTGCTCACCGGGCAGCCCGCGCTTGTTACCGGCGCCAATTCGGGTATCGGCCGGGCGGTCGCGCTTGGCCTTGCCCGGGCCGGGGCGGATGTCGTCGTGAACTACATCACCCATCCCGAAGCGGCTGAGGAGGTCGTTCACGAGATCGAAGGCATCGGCCGGAAGGGCATCGCGATCAAGGCGGATGTGAGCCGGGAAGAGGACGTCGAGCGCATGTTCGCCGACGCGATCGCGCAGTTCGGCACGTTGCACATCGTGGTCAGCAACGCCGGCCTGCAACGCAACTCGGCGTTCGACGAGATGACGCTCGAACAGTGGAACACGGTCATCGGGGTGAACCTCACCGGTCAGTTCCTCTGCACGCGCGCCGCCGCGCGCGAGTTCAAGCGACGCGGTGTCGTGCAATCGGTGTCGCAGGCTGCCGGCAAGATCATTTGCATGAGTTCGGTGCATCAGGAGATCCCCTGGGCGGGCCACGCCAACTACGCCGCATCGAAGGGTGGCGTGATGCTGCTGATGAAGAGCATCGCCCAGGAGCTGGCGCCGCATTTCATCCGCGTGAACAGCATCGCGCCGGGCGCGATCCGCACGCCAATCAACACCGCCGCCTGGAACACCGAGGCGGCCTACGCCGCACTGATGACGCTCGTGCCTTACAAGCGGATCGGCGAGCCGGACGACATCGCCCAGGCGGCGGTTTGGCTCGCGTCGGACTCGGCGGACTACGTCACCGGCGCGACGCTGTTCGTCGATGGCGGGATGACGCTCTATCCGGGTTTCGCCACCGGCGGCTGAACAATGGTCCGGCAGTTCCGGGATCGCGACCGCTCGTCCAGATGCCCGAGGATGAGCCGGTCGCCTCGCTCGCGCGTGACATAGGCGAAGGCCCACTGCAAGCTGACCATCACCCGGTTGCGGAACCCGATGAGGAAGAAAATATGGGCGACGGCCCATGTCACCCAGGCTAGGCCGCCAGTGAGATGGACCTGCCCGAATTCCGCGACCGCCTTGCCTCGGCCAATGGTCGCAAGCGTCCCGTAGTCGCGGTAGGCGAAGGGCCTCGCGGAATGGCCGTATAGCCGGCCAAGAATCGAACGGGCGGCATACTCGCCCTGCTGCTTGGCGACCGGCGCGAGGCCGGGGAGCGGCTTGCCGCTCGCATCCGTCGCCAGCGCCGCATCGCCGATCACGCGGATCTCCGGACGGCCTGGCACGCTCAGATCGGGGCCGACCGGCACGCGGCCGCCGCGCCCCTTCTCGACCCCGAGCCAGTCCGCGACCGGCGTCGCCGCGTTGCCCGCCGTCCAGATCACCGTCTCGGCGGCGATCGTTTCACTGTGCAGGTGAACTGCACCTGATTCAATTCCGGTTACGGGCGTGTCCGTGTGGATCTCCACGCCGAGCTTGCGCAACGCGCCCGCCGCGCTCCCGGAGAGGTCGGGCGGGAACTCGGCAAGCACTCGAGGCCCGGCCTCGACCAGCACGATGCGCGCGCTCTCTCCGGGCATGCCGTAGTCGTGCGTCAGCAGGTCGCGGGCGAGTTCGGCGATCGCGCCTGCCATCTCGACCCCGGTCGGGCCGGCGCCGATCAGCACGAACGTCAGCAGGCGTGCCCGCTCCGGATCGCTGTCGGCCAGGGCCGCACGCTCGAACGCGGTCAGGATGCGGCGGCGCAGGACGAGCGCGTCGTCCAGCGACTTGAGGCCGGGTGCCGCCTTGGACCAGTCCTCGTGTCCGAAATAGCTCGGCTTCGATCCGGTCGCGATGATCAGCTCGTCATACGACACCGCGCCCCCGTCCCACAGCACGCGTCCGGACGCCGTGTCGATGCCCCTGACCGACCCCATCAGCACGCGCGTGCGATCGGTCGCCGGAATGATGGTCCGGATCGGCGAGGCGATGTCCGACGGGCCAAGCGCCGCCGTCGCAACCTGATACAGCAGCGGCTGAAAGAGATGGTGGTTGTGCGCGTCGATGACGGTGAGGTCGATCTCCTCCTCGCGACGTAGCCGCAGCGCCGCCTGCAGGCCGCCGAACCCCGCGCCGATCACGACCACCCGGCAGCGCGGCCGCGGAGCCGCGTCCCGGTCGGGAGCGCGCCGGTCTTGCCGCGCGAGGAAGAGCAGCGCGGCGGAGCCAGCCAGAAGGGTGAGCGCGGTTGGAAATGCGCGCGCTCGCGCCGCCCTGCTACCCATCGACGGTCACCTTCAGCCCGTCCCCGCCGTCGATCGTATCCACCGTTATCTTGTCCCCATGCCGCATGAAGCTGAGCGCCACCTTTGCGCCTGCCACGCGCATGTCGCGCAGGATCAGCCTGTCCACGCCATGCGGCAGCAGCGGACGGCGGATCGTGAGACGGCGCGCGAACCCGTCGGCGCGCAACCCGAGCAGCTCGGCCACGATGAACGGCACCGCGGCCGAGGACCACGCCTGCATCGGGTCCGCGCGCGGGGTGTGCGTCGGCGCGTCGCCGGACAGGCGCTGGGTGCCGGCGATGAATTCCGGCAGCCGGGACAGTCGGAACCCGTGCGCGGCGTCCAGGGTCGCCGCCGTTACGCGCAATGCCGCCTCGTCCTGTCCGTAGCGGCGGAAGCCGGACACGATCAGGGCGTTGTCGAACGACCAGACGCTGCCTTGCTGATACGCGAGCGGGTCGTAGCGAGGGTGCTCCGAGGACAGCGTGCGGATTCCCCAACCGGAGAACATGTCCGGGCGCATCATGCGTTCCGCGATCCGGCTGGCGTGCTCCGGGGTCGCGATCCCGGTCCACAGCACTTGGGCGGTGTTGGAGGCGACGGACGTGACCTGCCGCCCATCCTTCTCGAGCGCCAGGCAGTAGCAGCCTTCCGGCTCCATCCAGAAGTCGCGCAGGAACCGATCCCGGAGCGTTGCGGCGGCGGTTTCCAGGGCGGCGGCGCGGCCATTCTCGCCGGTCCGGCGCAGCAGCCCGGCGATGAGCAGGCGCGCCTGATAGGCGTAGCCCTGCACCTCCACCAGCGCGAGCGGCGGGACCGGATAGCTGCCGTCGGCCCGCAGCACGCCGTTGCCGGAATCGCGCCAGCTCTGGTTCACCGGTTGGCCGTTCTCCGTTGTCCCCTCATAGGTAACGTAGCCCGCTTCGTTCTCGCGCGACTTGCGGTCCAGCCATGTCAAGGCACGGTCCACGTTTGGCCGCAGCTCTTCGAAGAGATCCAGGCGTCCGGTCCAATTGACGTGATGCGCGATCGCCAGCAGGAAGAGCAGCGTGGAATCGACCGAGGAGTAGCTCGGAATCTGCGGCACTTCGTGCAGGTTGGCCTTCTCGCCAACCCGCAGCTCGTGCAGGATCTTGCCCGGCTCCTCGCGATTGAAGGAATCGTCCTTGGTGCCCTGCAAGCTGGCCAGCGCCCTGGTCGTCTCCCGGCCGAGGTCGGGGTTAAACGCCAAGCATTGGATCGTCGGCAGCAGGCTGTCGCGCCCGAACAGGCCAATATACCAGGGTATTCCGGCCGCCGTGAACTGGTGCTCTCCGCGCCGCACTTGGAGCAAGGCGATGTCGGCGAGCGAGCGCGCTAGCACTTTGCCCAGTCCCTCGCTCGACAAGTCCAGGGTCGCGTAGCCTTCGAGCAGCGCCGCCGAGGCCTGCTTCTGCGCCTCCCGTGTCGCGTTGTCGTCTCGCGGCGCGCGCGCCGACGCAGGCCTCGGCGCGGACACGGCGCGCTCGTCCACCCTGAACGTGACGATCAGATCGAGGGTTTGCTGCGGGTCAAGCGGCAGTTCGAAATGCGCGACGCTCTTCTCGGTCGTCGTGGGCGCAACGATGGGCGTGCGCGAGAAGTCGACGAGCAGCGTGCGCTTGCGATCATCGGCGCCATCATACGAGAAACGTAGCGCTGTTCCGTCCCATTCGGGCGCGTGCATCCGCCCGCGCTTGCACTCCGACGCACCCCGCAAGACGAATAGGCTTTGGAACTTCGTTGCCAGCTCGAGCGAAATCGGCAATGTCAGATGCTCCTCGCCGAAATTGCTGACGCTGATCGTGTCGATGAATACCGGCCCTTCGTCCAGCACCAGAAATGTCCGCCGAATGCTCAGCGAGTGATCCGAGATCGGCTGGCCATTGGCGGTCGCGAGATGGTGATTTGTGAGGCCGATCTGCGCCGCGATCCCCTCGCCGTCGAAGGACATCAGAGGCAGCGGCTCCGTCCCGTGCAGCCGCAGCATGTAGTTCGAGAGATAACAGGTGTCGCGATAGAACAGGCCGAATCCGGGTACGTCTCCGACCATCGCTCCGTCCTCGCGGGTGAGAACCGCGAGATCGTTGGCCTTGAGCATTAGAGGATGGCGAATGTCGATCGAGAGCGGCCGGCTCGGCATGACGTGCCTCCTGATCGCCGTTTACCGGCGGTGAGCGCAATTCGCATCCACGCCAGTCCTGGTTCAACACGGCGTATCGGGCAGAGTTCTTTGCAATCGCGCGTGCGTGCGGCGTCCTTCGTTCACAGAGGCGTTCAGGCCTCCGTCACGGTCCCGGCGCGACCGGTGACCCGGCCTGCGGGCCTATCACATGCGTGGACGCCAGCGGACGTTGGATCACCTGGCTCACCGGCAGCGTTCGCGGCGCCAGCACGACAAGGCCGAGGCCGCCCACGAGGCCGAAGTTCTTCAGGAACTCCCAAAAATGCTCGAGGCCCTCTCCTTCGCGGAAGCGCCAGAAATCCGGAAATCGCCAGAACTGGTGGAACAGCACAGCCGTCACGACGCAGAAGCCAGCAAGGATGAAGGCCGCGAGCCTGTCATGCCATCCCGTGACGATGCAGACCGGGGTCACGAACTCGACGACCATGGAGACCACCAGCATCGCCGGCGCCATCGGCATCGAACCCGCCTGCTTCACCGCCGCCTGCCAGTTGACGATCTTGTCGAGGCCGCTGAACGGGAACAGAACCACGAGGCAGATGCGAAGCAGCAGCGGTGCATAATCGTTGATCAACGTCATGGCCTGCCCGTTCTCCCGCTACCAGCATGAAACAATGACCGCGCTCGAAAGTTCAGGTCGGGCAAGCGCCTCCCGTCAGATGAGAGCATGAGCCATGGCCGAAGCACCCGAACCGCCTCCGGAAATCCTCTATTGGCATCTCTGGACCGATGCCGAGGGGGTCAGCCGTCAGAAGAAGTGCACTCTGACCAATTTCAATTATGGCGGGGTCGGCAATGCGGCGCCCCAATGGAGCAACAAGCAGGAGCGGACGGCGGCGACGGTGGTGTTCACTGTTCAGCCGGTGGGTTGGGTCGGAGACTGGCACGAGAACCCAGCTCCCCAATGGATCGCCGTTTTGTCCGGCCGCTGGTGGATCGAGTCCATGGATGGCACCCGCATCGAGCAGGGGCCGGGCGAGTTCTCGCTCGGCGAGGACCAGGGCTGCACCCCGAAGGACGGCCGCCGGGGCCATCGCTCCGGCACGATCGGCAACGAACCGGCGGTGCTGATGACCGTCCAGCTGCATGTGCCGCCCGTGCACAGTCCCTGTCATTTCACATAGGATGGACGGATTCGACATCCTGGACCCGCGCTTCCGGTCCTACGTGCTGTCGAACGCGCCCCTCGTGAAGCTGGGTGAGGGGTTCGCGTGGCTGGAAGGTCCGGTGTGGTTTGCGGACCATCAGTGCTTGCTGTTCAGCGACCTGCCGAATGACCGCATCATGCGCTGGACGCCGGAGGGCGGCATTTCGGTATTCCGCTGTCCGTCCGCTTTCGCCAACGGGCACACGCGCGACCGTCAGGGCAGGCTGATCGGCTGCTCGCACCGTGATCGTTGCATCACGCGCACGGAACTGGACGGAAGCGTGACTGTCCTTGCCGACCGTTACGAGGGCAAGCGTCTCAATTCCCCGAACGACGTGGTTTGCCGCTCCGATGGCACGATCTGGTTCAGCGACCCGCATTACGGCATCAACACCGACTACGAGGGCGGCAAGCAGACACCCGAATTGCCACCGCTGCTCTACCGCCTCGATCCGCGCGATCGCAGCCTCAAGGTAATGGCCGACGACTTCGAGGGGCCGAACGGTCTCGCTTTCTCGCCCGACGAGCGCCTGCTTTACGTGTCGGAGAGCGGCCGGCAATTCGCAGCCGACCCGGTTCAGCACATCCGCGTGTTCGACGTGCTGGACGAAGGCAAGCGCCTGTCGACCAGTCGCGTGTTTCACACGATCAAGCCGGGTTTCGCCGACGGGTTCCGTCTGGATGAGGACGGCAACGTATGGAGCAGCGCCGCCGACGGCGTGCATTGCATCGCGCCCGACGGCACGCTGCTCGGCCGCATCAAGGTGCCCTCCTTGGTTTCAAATATGACGTTCGGCGGCCGCAATCGCTCGCAGCTCTTCATCTGCGCATCGCACACGCTCTTCGCGATCACCACGAACCAGCGCGGCGCCGAACGGCCCTGAGCGCCTGCCATGGATCAGCGCACGAGATAGTGCCGGCGAATGCCCCGGACGCCGGGCTTGAAGCAGAACACGCCTCCCGCGTGCGGCTGTTCCCGGCGCTGCTGCGGCGTCAGCTTGTCGGTCGCGCTCGTCACGACCATCGTGTCCAGCTCGGGACCGGCGAACGCGCACATCGTCGGCTGGCTCACGGGTAGCTTCACGATACGGTCGAGCGTGCCGTCCGGCCGGTAGCGGTGCAGTTGCGAGCCCCCGTGGATCGCGCACCAATAGCATCCGTCCTCGTCCACCGCCGCGCCATCGGGGATGCCGAGCGACCCAGGGATGGACACGAACGGCCGCCGCTCGCCGAGCGCGCCGGTCTCGCGATCGAACGGGAAGGCGAACACCGCGCCATTGTAGCTGTGCGAGAGAAAGAACGTGCCCTCGTCCTGGCTCCAGGCCATGCCGTTGTGCAGATCGGCGGTGTCCGGCTCCGGCCGCAACCCGCCGGACATGGTGAAGCTGTGCAGCGTCGCGGGCTCGGGTTTCTCCTGCACATCCCCCTCGGGGTCGAACATCGTCCCGACCCAGAACCGCCCGGTGCTGTCGCAAGCGCCTTCATTGAACCGGTGCAGGGAGGGGTCGAACGGCGGCGGCGACAGCAATTCCAGCGTCTCGGTTCCGACGTCGAGCCGGTACAGCCCGTGCCGCAAGGCGACCAGCGCCTCCGGCCGACCCTTGATGAGAGCAAAGGCTCCTATGTCGGACGGCAGCCGCCACGTGCAATTCAGGCCGCTCGGGAAGCCGAGCCGGTGCAGCGCGGGCGCCTTGACGTCGATCCAGTAGATGGCCTGTTCCCGGGGCACCCAGGTCGGGGATTCGCCGATCGTGGCATGAGCGTCCAGGAGCAGTTCGATGTTCATGCCGCGACCGCTGCCCGTCTAGTGCGCCAGCACCGGGTCCGTAGGTTTGGCCTGCTCCAGATGCGGGTTGATCCGCAGCAGCATCACGACGATCGCGCCCAGCAGCGCACAGGCGGCCAGCGCGAGCAGCCCCGCCGTGAAGCTCCCGGTCAGATCCTTGAGGTAGCCCATCACGTAGGGACCGAAAAAGCCCGACAAATTGCCAAGCGAATTGATCGCGGCAATTCCGGCAGCGGCGGACGTGCCCGCGAGGAAGGTGCTCGGGAGGGGCCAGAACAAGGGCGGCATCGCGGATACCCCGATCTGGCCCAGACACAGCAGGCCCAGCACCACGGCAGGGGAGGAGGCCAGCCCCGCGCCGCCGACGCCGATCATCGCCAGCAACAGCGACAGGCACACGAATTCCCGGCGTCTCTGGGAACGGTCGGAAGCGCGGCCGAGCAGGACCATTCCGACCGCCCCGAACACGAATGGCAGCGCCGACAGAAGCCCGGTCTGGACGTTGTTAACTCCGAACCCCTTGATAATCGTCGGCAGGAAGAAGGCGACGCCGTAGCTCGACGCGTTGAGGCAGAAATAGATGAGCGCGCAGGCCAGAACGCGCCCGTCGCTCAAAGCGCGGCCGATGCTGATATGCTCGGCGGCCTCCTTGTTGCGCTTCTCATTGCCGAGACGTGTGTCGAGCCAGGTCCGCTCGTCCTCGTGCAGCCAGGTCGCGAGGGCGGGGCGGTCGGTCAGGTAGAAGATCACCCCGAACGCCATCAGGATGGACGGCACGGCCTCCATGATGAACAGCCACTGCCAGCCATCGAGGCCGGCCCCGGTCAGGTTGAGCAGGGCGCCGGAGACCGGGCCGCCGACGATCGACGAGAACGGAATCGCGAGCATGAACAGCGCGACGACGCGGGCGCGATACACCGCGGGAAACCACAAAGTCAGATAGAAGATGATGCCCGGGAAGAATCCGGCCTCGGCGATGCCGAGCAGGAACCGCAGGATGTAGAACCACCATTCAGGCGATATCCCCGTCGCGGACGCGATCGGCCGGATGAAGGCGAACGCCCCGGAGATGATGCCCCAGCTCAGCATGATCCGGGCAATCCACAGCCGCGCCCCAAACCGGTCGAGGGCGAGGTTGGAGGGCACTTCCAGCAGGAAGTAGGCGATGAAGAACAGCCCGGCCCCGAAGCCGAAGGCCAATTCCGACAGCCCGAACGCCTGGTCCATTTGCAGCTTGGCGAAGCTGACATTGACGCGGTCGAGGTAGGCCACGAAGTAGCAAAGAAACACGAACGGCAGCAGCCGCCACATCACCTTTCGGATCGTTCTCGTCTCAATCGCGTCCATGGCGGCGCGTTTCCCCCGATTTGCTTGGCTCCAGCATAGCAAGCCGTTTCGCGCTAGTCACGGTGACGCGGCAACGGGCGATCCCATTGCCGCGCGCAGCCAGCCCAGCCCTTCTTCGGTGCGGTTGCGCGGCCGGTACTCGCAGCCGACCCAGCCCTCGTAGCCCAGCTCGTCGAGCTGGCCCATCAGATACGCGTTGTTCAGCTCGCCTGCGTCCGGCTCCTGCCGGTCCGGCACGCCTGCGATCTGCACGTGGCCCACGTCCTGTATGTAGGCTTTCAGCCTCGTCGTGACGTCGCCCTCGGCGATCTGCACGTGATAGAAGTCCATCTGCACCTTGAGGTTGTCGGCGCCGACCCGCTCGCGGATCGCGTGCGCTTCTTCCTGCGTGCTGATCAGATATCCGGGCATGTCGCGGGCATTGATCGGCTCGATCAGCAATGTGCGGCCTTCGCGGGCGAGCATCCCGGCCGCGACCCGCAGATTATCCACATACACGGCAAGGTGCCGTGTCCGGTCCGCGCCTTGCGGCAGCAGGCCGGCCATTGCGTGCAGGCGCGGGGTGCCGAGTGCGCGCGCGTATGCAAGCGCGACATCGACGCTCGCGCGAAACTCGGCCTCTCGTCCGGGGATCGAGGCCATGCCGCGCTCGCCTGCCGCCCAATCGCCCGGCGGCATGTTAAACAGCACGTTGCGGAGCCGGTTCTCGGTGAGCCAGCGAGCGGCATCGTCCGGCGCATGATCGTACGGGAACAGGAACTCGACCGCATCGAACCCGGCCCTGGCGGCGGCCGCGAACCGCTCCGGGAACGGAACCTCGTTGAACATCATCGTCAGGTTGGCGGCGAATTTCGGCATGGCAATGGTTCACTCCACGATCCGTTGAGGGCGCGCTATCGCGGCGGGCCGAACACCGCATGCAGGTCTTCGATCTGCTCGCTGTTGAGGGGCCGCGTCGGCATATCGCGTAACAGCAGGAACAGCTTTGCGGTCTCCTCCAGCTCCTCCACCGCGTAAGAAGCCGCCTGCAGCGAAACGCCGGACACCACCGGCCCATGATTTGCCAACAGCACGGCGCAATGCTTGCAGGCGTGGCGGCGGATCGCGTCTCCCAGCTGCGGGTCGCCCGGCCGGTAGTAGGGCACGAGCGGCAGCCGACCGATCTTCATCGCGTAGTAGGCGGTCAGCGTCGGCAGGCAGTCGTCGCAATCGAGACCATCCATGCACGAGACGGCGGCGGCGTAGGTAGAATGCAGATGCACGATCGCCCCGGCCTGCGGCCGCTCGTCGTAGACGGCGCGATGCAGGACCGCCTCCTTCGAGGGCGGATCGCCCGACACCAGCCTGCCCGCCGCATCCAGCCTGGAGAGACGCGTGGGATCGAGCCGCCCAAGCGACGCGTTGGTGGGCGTGAACAACCAGCCGTCGTCCAGCCGCGCACTGATGTTGCCGCTGCTGCCCGCCGTCAGCCCGCGCTCAAAGATCGAGCGGCCGAGCGTGCAGAATCTCCTCCCGCAGCCGGTTCTCCTCGCGTGCGACGGTCATGGCAGCCGGTTCCAAGCCTTGAGGAAGAAGTCCGGGGTGCCGAAATTGCCGGACTTCAGCGCGAGCGCCAGCGGCTCGCGGTTCCCGTCCTGGAGCGCGACGGTCCAGGGCACGCCCGGATCGATCTCCGGACCGATGCGCAGGCCTTTCACCTCCAGCGCCCGCACGACCGCCCCGGACGTCTCGCCTCCCGCGACGATCAGCCCGCCAACGCCGCGCCTAACGAGGCCCTGAGCGATGGCGGCGAGCGCCTCCTCGACCAGCGCGCCCGCCTCGCTCACCCCGAGCGCTTCCTGCGTCGCCTTCACTTCCTCCGGCGTCGCGGTCGCGTAGATCAGCACCGGCTCCCGGCCGAGGCGTGGCTCCGCCCATTCAAGAGCCTCGGCCACGACGTTACGTCCCTGGGCCAGCGCCGCCGGCTCGACGCGGAAGGCGGAATGGCGCTCGCGCATCATGGCGACCTGCGCTTGCGTTGCCGTCGAACAGCTCCCGGCGATGACGGCCCGGCCGCCGCCTGTGGGCGGCAACGTGTCGGCGATCGCGGCTTCAGGCAGGAGTCCCTCGCGCCGGAAGTTCTGAGGCAATCCGAGCGCCAAGCCGGAACCAGCCGTCACGAGCGGCAGGTCGGCGCATGCCGCGCCGAGCGCGAGGAGGTCGTCGTCCGACAGCGCATCCGCGATCGCGATGCCGACGCCATCGCGGCGCAGGGACGCGAACCGCGCGGCGACTGCGTCCGGGCCGCGCGCGATCGTCGCGTAATCCACAAGACCCACCTTGCGCGAGGTCTGGGGCGCGAGAACCCGAATCAGATTGGCGTCGGTCATCGGCGTCAGCGGGTGATTGCGCATCCCGCTCTCATTCAGCGGCACGTCGCCGACGAAGAGATAGCCCTTGTAGATCGTGCGCTGGTTTGCCGGAAAAGCCGGGCAGGCAATGGTGAAGTCGGTTTCGAGCGCACCCATCAGCGCATCCGTCACCGGGCCGATATTGCCGCGCGGCGTCGAATCGAAAGTCGAGCAATACTTGAAGTAGAGCTGCCGTGCGCCGGCCGACTGCAGGTACCGCAAGGCCGCGAGGGACATTCGGACGGCGTCCGACACCGGCTCGGTGCGCGATTTCAGCGCGATCACGACGGCGTCGGCATCGTCCGGCGGCGATGCTTCGGGCACCCCGATCATCTGCACTGTGCGCATTCCGGCTTTCACCAGCATGCCCGCGAGGTCCGTCGCGCCGGTGAAGTCGTCGGCGATGCACCCGAGGATCAAAGGCATCGAACCGTCCCTCGCTCTCACCCGGTCACTTCGGTTGCGGCAATTCGATGCCGGGAAATATCTTTATAACTGCCGAAATCGTCCTCGCCGTCGTAACCGGCCGCCGCAGCTTGCAAGAACATCTGATGGGCGGCGGCGGAGAGCGGCAGCGGAAAGACGCTCTTCTTGCCCTGGTCGAGCACGATGCCGAGATCCTTGACGAAGATGCTTACCGCCGAAAGCGGCGTGTAGTCGCCGGCGAGGATGTGGGCGACGCGGTTCTGAAACATCCAGGAGCCGCCAGCGCTGTTGCAGATGACCTGGTACAGCTTCTCCGGGTCCGCGCCCGCGCGGATGCCAAGCGCCATCGCTTCGGCGGCGGCGGCGATGTGCACGCCCGCCAGCAGCTGGTTGACCATCTTCACCGTCGAGCCCGCCCCCGGCTTGTCGCCGAGGCGGTAGAGGCGGCTCGAGATCGCCTCGAACACCGCCTCGCAGCGCGCGAACGCCTCCGGCCTGCCGGACGCCATGACCGACATCTCGCCGGAGGCGGCCTTCGCCGCCCCGCCCGAAATCGGCGCGTCGATGAACGCGAGCCCAAGCACCTCCAGCCTCGACCCGAGTTGTTCCGCGAACTCGGGCGCAACCGTCGCGCAGGCGATCACGACCGAGCCGGGCCGGAGTGACCCCGCCGCGCCCTGGTCGCCGAACAGCACGGCTTCGGTCTGCTGCGCGTTGACGACCACGATCACGATCGCATCGGCGATCGCACCGAGTGCTGCCGGGGACGCCGCGGGATGCGCGCCGGCGTCCGCCGCTTCCGCCAGGGCCTCGGGCCGGACATCGCAGACATGGACCTCGAACCCGGCCCGGAGCAGCGAGCGGGCGACGCCCATCCCCATCGCGCCCAGACCGATCACACCGATGCGACGCAATTCGCTCGTCATGCATTGCCTCCCCGGGTCGCGCGCCTTGCTTGAGCGCGAGCCTGCCCCGCCTCCGGCGCAAAGGCAATCCGCCCCGGCAATGCCCGAATGTGTTACTCCAGTCCCGAATCGCGGCCGCGCGAGACGGGCCGGGGCACAAGGGGGAGGATACGGGCGATGCACATCCTGATCATCGGCGCGGACGGCATGCTCGGCCGCAAGCTCACCGCCCGCCTGGTCGCGGACGGCGCGCTCGCGGGCGAGGAGATCACGGCCCTGACGCTTATGGACGTGACCGAGCCGGCGGCTCCGGCCGGGTTCGGCGGCAGCGTCACGACGCGGGCGGCCGACCTGTCCGCGCCCGGCGAGGCGGTGCGCAGCATCGAGGCCAGACCCGACGTGATCTTCCATCTCGCGGCCATCGTCTCCGGGGAGGCCGAGGCGGATTTCGAGAAAGGATATCGCGTAAACCTGGACGGCACTCGCCTGCTGTTCGAGGCGGTGCGCCAGAGCGGCCCGGACGAGGGGTACCTGCCGCGCCTCGTCTACACGTCCTCGGTCGCGGTATTCGGAGCGCCATTCGCGGACGCGATCCCGGACGAGTTCTTCCTGACGCCGCTGACCAGCTACGGCACCCAGAAGGCGATCGGGGAGCTGCTGCTAGCCGACTACTCGCGGCGGGGCTTCTTCGACGGCATCGGCATTCGCCTGCCGACGATCTGCATCCGGCCGGGCCGGCCGAACAAGGCGGCCTCGGGCTTCTTCTCCAACATTCTCCGGGAACCGCTCGCCGGCCAGGAGGCGGTGCTGCCCGTCGACGAGAGCGTGCGCCATTGGCACGCGAGTCCGCGCTCGGCTGTCGGCTTCCTGCTCCACGCCGCGACGATCGATCTCGCGCCGCTCGGCGTCAGGCGGAATCTGTCCATGCCCGGCCTGTCGGCGACGGTCGGCGAGCAGATCGCCGCGCTCCGCGCTGTTGCCGGGGAGGGTGCCGTCAAGCTGATCCGTCGCGAGCCCGACCCCGCGATCGCGCGCATCGTCGCGGGCTGGCCGGGCCGCTTCGAGGCGCGGCAGGCTCGGGCGCTCGGCTTCAAAGCCGAAACCTCGTTCGAGGAAATAATCCGCGCGCATGTCGAGGACGAACTGGGCGGCCACATCGGCGCCGGCTGAGCGTTCGAGTCTGCCGCCGCTTGTGGTGGAGTGCGAGCGGGACAGTTTCCGCGAGCGACACAATCGGATGAAGTGGATCGCCCCAGTGGTGTTCTGTAATGACAACAACCCCCGCCTCCGTGCGCTATCGTCAACGATCCGCGGCCCGCTCTGCAGAGTCCGACCGTAGTCACACGAGGAGATCTTCTGAAGCTGACCGCTTTTGGCGCGCCCGCTTTGCGGGACTGCTTTTCGCAATCGCCGCGCATGCCGAGACCAGCACGGCGGGATGAGCGAATAGCGCGACCGAGGCCGCCACCGGAACCGCCGCCGGCAGCCATTCGGGTTCTCCGTTCAAGACGGACGAGAACTCCCGCGCCATGTCGCAGGGCGCGGATTACGGACTGAAGCTGGCCAAGCTTGCCGAGCAGAAGGCCGCGCCCACAATGTCAAGCAATACGCACAGACCGTGTCGAACGGTCACGAGCAGCTCAACTCGTCGCTGCAGAAGTTGGCGCAGGAGTCCGGGTGGCGTTTGATCAGGCCCCGGCGAAGGCCATGTTGTCCTGCCGCAAGGACGGCCTTCACTTTTTCCCGGCCCACAAAGGCGCGCTCCCCGATCCGGGCAGCGTGCTTTCCTTTTGCGATGCCCTACGGCGCGATGCTGGCTCGCCGCAATCACATCGGCATTACCGCTGTGCGAGCTGTTTACCCGTTTCAAATGAGCCAGCCCTTGTGGCGAAAGCGTGACACGAAAGTAATGCCCTGCCTGCCCTTCGGGTCCAAACGGTTGGGGCGATGGTTCGTTGATGGGGTGTCGCGGGCACTATGCAGCCCCGCGACACTCTAGCACATCCGAGTAAACTCAGACGCCTCGTTCCAGAGAAGGAGACAATCATGCGCACCTTTATGGTCCCCGTCGCTGCTGCTCTAAGCCTGATCGCGCTCCCGGCGCTTGCCGCCGGTGGGAACGGCTCCAGCGCGTCTGGTAACGACAACGCGCCGAACGCGACGCCGCAGTCGACGCAACAAATCCAACAGGATCTGCACCAGAGCCTCGCTCAGGCAGGCTTTACCGACATCAAAATCATCCCCGGGTCGTTTCTCGTCCACGCCAAAGACAAGAAGGGCAACCCGGTCGAGATGATGATCAATCCGAACTCGGTTGTTGAGATCGCGGCCATCCCCGGTTCGTCGAACGGTAACCAGAACGGATCGCACAACGGAAACGCAAACAGCGGGCAGTCGAAGTAGCGAGCAAGCGGCGGCGCTGCGTCAAACGTGCCGCCGTCTTGGTCCTTGACTTCAGCAAAGGGCGGCGCTCGTGGACACACCCACGGTCCTGCATCGCATCGCGGGCGTGTCCGCGACGGCCCTGACCATGCTCGGCGTCGGCGCGTTCGCGGTTTGGGAACACCAGCCGTTCCTGGTCCCGAGCCTTGCCGCGGCGGCGTTCCTGCAGACGCTGCCCCCTCGCTCGCCAAGTGCGCGACCGTGGCCGACGGCGATGGGGCAACTTGCGGGACTGGCCGGCGGCCTCATCGCGGTCCACGTGACCGCCGCGACCGCGACGCCGACCTTCATGGACCATCATGTGCTGTCGTTCGCGCGCGTGCTCGCGACCTGCGTCGCGGTGCTCCTTACCGGGGCGGCGCAGATCGCTCTCAATGCGATCAGCCCGGCGGGCGGGGCGACGGCCCTGATTGTCACACTCGGCGCCGAGACGGCGGACTGGATCGGGGCCTTGCGCGTGGTCGTCGGCATCCTGCTCGTGACCTGTCTTGGCGAGGCGACCCGCCACTTGCTGTTGCGGGTCCGGTGAGAAAGCCCGGGCCTCGGCGCTGGGACGCGCAACACAAAGACGCGATGGAGCGCAAGGGAGCGCGCCCGTTTCGCTTTCGTCCGGAGCCTCACGGGCTATCGCGCGTTCCCGGTTGGGGCGAACCCCAGAGCACACGGTGTCATCCGATGAAGCACGACGTCGAACTCGTCTGGGACGCGCACGCCAAGACCGGCAAGTCGCCGCGGTGGTCAGTCCGGGATCAGGCGCTCTACTGGATCGACGTCGAAGCGCCCGCACTCTATCGATACAACCCAGAGGGAGGCGCGACCCGCACATGGCCGCTGCCGAGCGAGATTGGCTGTTTTGCGCTCTACGAGGGTGAACACGCGGCCCTGCTGGCGCTGCGGTCGGGCCTGTTTAGGCTCGATCTCAGGGACGACAGCCTGACGCGTGTCGCGGATCCGCCCTACGACCCGGCCATCTTCCGCTTCAATGAGGGCGAGTGCGACGGCCGGGGACGGTTCTGGGTCGGTACGATGTTTTCGCCCGACCCGGAGCACAAGGATGCGAACCCCGAGCCTGGGCGACTGTTCTACTACACCGGACATGAAGGATTCGTGCCGCAGCCGGACCTCAGCTTCACGCCCAACGGCCTGTCCTGGAACCCGGACGGGGACACGCTGTTCTTCGCGCACAGCAAGGGGCACGAGATTTTCGCGTACGAGTTCGATCTGGAGCGCGGCCGCATCGGCGATCGTCGGCACTTCGCCGAGATCCCGAAGGATCTGGGCGTGCCGGATGGGTCCGCGGTCGATGAGGAAGGGTGCTATTGGTCTGCCATCCATGGCGGCAGCAGGCTGATCCGGTTCACGGCGCGCGGCACCGTCGAGCGGGAAGTGATGCTGCCGGTCAGCCAGCCCACGATGCCTGCGTTTGGCGGCCCGGATCTGGACGTGCTGTTCGTGACGTCCGCCGCCGCGAAGCTTGGCGTGATCCACAAACTGACTGAGCCGCATGCCGGCGGCCTGTTCCGATTTTGTCCCGGCGTGCGCGGCCTGCGCCGGCATGGCTTTGCCGGATGAGTGATTAGCCTCGCTACCGCAACCACCTGCAACACGAGCCACAAACCGGAGTCCGAAACATGAGCATGAACGTCAGCGATTTCGTTTGGCATCGGCTGCATGAGTGGGGCCTGAAGCGGGTCTACGGCTATCCCGGCGACGGCGTCGGCGGCCTCGACGTCGCGCTCGAGAAGGCGAAGGACAAGATGGAGTATGTCCAGGTGCGCCACGAGGAGATGGCCGCATTCATGGCATCGGCGCACGCCAAGTTCACCGGGCAACCCGGACTCTGCTACGCAACTTCAGGACCGGGCGCGGTCCATCTGCTCAACGGTCTGTACGACGCCAAGCTCGATCACATGCCCGTGGTCGCGATCGTCGGGCAGCAGGCGCGCCTGTCGATCGGCGCCAGCTATCAGCAGGAGCTCGATCTGATCTCGCTCTTCAAGGACGTGGCCAGCGAGTTTGTGCAGATGGGGGTCGTTCCGGGGCAGGTCCGCCAGCTCGTCGATCGCGCCGTCCGGATCGCGTACACGAAGAAGAGCGTAACCTGCATTATTCTCCCGAACGACCTTCAGGAAATGAGCTACGAGGATCCGCCGCTTAAGCACGGCGCAATCCACACCGGCATCGGATATGCGGAGCTCCCGGGCGTTCCGGACGAGAATGTGCTCCGTCGCGCCGCCGAGGTGCTCAACGCCGGCGAGAAGGTTGCGATGCTCGTCGGCGCCGGCGCGCTGCACGCGACCGACGAGGTGATCGCTGTTGCGGAACGGTTGCAGGCGGGCGTCGCCAAGGCGTTGCTCGGCAAGGCGGCGGTGCCGGACGATCTGCCGTACGTGACGAACTCGATCGGCCTGCTCGGCACCAAGCCGTCCTGGGATCTGATGAAAGAATGCGATACTTTCCTCATGGTCGGATCCGGCTTTCCCTACAGCGAGTTCCTGCCGAAGCCCGGCGATGCACGGGGCGTTCAGATCGACATCGAGGGTGCTCAGCTGAGCCTGCGCTATCCGATGGAGGTGAACGTTATTGGCGACAGCGCCGCGACGCTCAGGGCGTTGCTGCCGCTGCTCAAGCAGAAACCCGAGGGCAAGTGGCGCAAACGCATCGAGGAGAACGTGACAGAGTGGTGGAAGACGCTCGAAGCGCGGGCGATGAATTCCGCCGATCCGATCAATCCGCAGCGCGTGTTCTGGGAATTGTCGCCGCGTCTGCCAGAAAACGCGATCGTCACCGCCGATTCCGGTTCGGCGGCAAACTGGTATGCGCGCGACCTGAAGATGCGCCGGGGCATGATGGCGTCGCTCTCTGGCGGGCTCGCATCGTTCGGCGCGGGAACGCCCTACGCCATGTCGGCGAAGATGGCCTATCCCGACCGCACGGTAATCGCCTGCATGGGCGACGGCGCGATGCAGATGAACGGCATCAACGTCATGATCACGATCTCCAAATACTGGAAGCAGTGGTCCAACCCGTGCCTGATCGTTCTCGTTCTGAACAATCGCGACCTCAACCAGGTCACGTGGGAGGAGCGTGTGCAGCTTGGAGACGGCAAGACGCCGTCGACGCAGGACATCCCGGATTTCCACTTCGCCAAATACGCGGAACTGCTCGGACTCAAGGGCATCTTCGTCAACGATCCCGAGAAGATCGGCGCGGCCTGGGACGAGGCGCTGTCGGCGGATCGCCCGGTGATGCTCGAGGTTTGCACGGATCCGAACGTGCCGCCGCTGCCGCCGCACATCACGCTAAAGGACGCGAAGAACTTCATGACGATGATGCCGAGCGAGCCCGAACTCGGCAGCGTGCTCAAGAACACCGCGAAGGAGGTGCTCAGCAGCGTCCTCCCGAAGGGAAGCTAGGGCGTCATGCGCGACATCGCACCGATCGGCGCAGTTTCGGCCAGCGCCTACACGATCCCGACGGACAGTCCGGAGGCCGACGGCACGCTGCATTGGGACTCCACCACGCTCGTCGTGGTGGAGGTTCAAGGCGGCGGCAAGACCGGGCTGGGCTACACGTACACGGACGGCTGCATCACCAAGTTGATCGAGAAAAAGCTCGCCAAGGCAGTCGAGAAGCTCGATGCAATGGACCCTCCGGCCGCGTGGCGGGCGATGCAGGTTCAGGTCCGCAACATGGGCCGCGAGGGTCTGGCGGCGACGGCGATCTCGGCGGTGGATGTCGCGCTCTGGGATCTGAAGGCGAAGCTGCTCGATCTGCCGCTGGCGGTGCTGCTCGGGCGCTTCCGCGACGCCGTGCCGATCTACGGCAGCGGCGGCTTCACGACCTACAGCAACGAGCAGCTGCGCGCCCAGCTCTCGGGCTGGGTTCAGCGGGACGGATGCCGCTGGGTCAAGATGAAGGTCGGGACCGACCCGGAGCAGGATCCGCGCCGGGTCGCGGTCGCCAAAAGGCGATCGGCGATCGCGCCGCACTGTTCGTGGACGGCAACGGCGCCTACCATACCAAGCAGGCGCTGCAGCTCGCGGACACGTTCTCGGCGAACCAGGACGTGCGATGGTTCGAGGAGCCGGTGTCCTCGGACGACCTCGAGGGATTGCAGTATATGCGCGAGCACGCGCCGCCGCGCATGGAGATAGCGGCGGGCGAGTATGGCTACACTGTCGGCTATTTCCGCCGCATGCTGAACGCCGCCGCCGTCGACGTGCAGCAAGCGGACGTGACACGCTGCGGCGGGATCACCGGCTTCCTCCAGGCCGGAGCATTGTGCGAGGCGCACTACATCGATCTCTCCGGCCATTGCGCGCCCGCCTTGCATCTGCACGCTTGCTGCGCCGTGCCCCGGCTGCGTCATCTCGAGTGGTTCCACGATCATGTCCGGATCGATCACATGCTGTTCGACGGCGCGCCGGTGCCGCAAGACGGCCTGATCCGGCCCGATCTGTCGCGCCCCGGCCTCGGCCTCACGTTCAAACGCCAGGACGCCGCGCGGTATCAGGCATGAGGGGGATCAGGGTGCGGAAAGCCGTGACGGAAGCCATCCCGGCGAAACTCGCGGAACTGCAGGAACGGTTCGACGCGGTGGCCGCGCAAGGACCAGACGTGACCGCGCGTGCTTCCCAGGAGTTGCAGGACATCCTGAGCGGCCTCTCTGGGCTGGAAGCGGCGCTGCCGGTCAGGCGGGCGGTGGCGCGGGTCGCCTCCGTCGTCGGCCCGGAAACGGGCGGTTCGGCGACGGTGCGGGCGGCGCGGTCGCTGAACCGGGCGGCGGGCACGCTCGCGACCTCGGTGCTGCTCGATAGCGCGGTCGAGCACTATCGCGGCTCGTTCAAGAACAAGGCGATGTATACGCCGCTTGTGACGTCCACGCTGACCTTGCTGATCAGCCTGCACGGCACCGCCGACAAGCGTCCCGCCGCGCACTACGCGCGCGATACGACCTATGCGCTCGCGGCGCTCACCGGCATCGTGGGCACGGGCTTTCACATCTACAATGTCGGCAAACGCCGGGGCGGTTTCATCTGGCAAAATCTGTTCTATGGCGCGCCGCTCGGTGCTCCGGCGGCAATCCTGCTGTCCGGCCTTCTGGGCGTCTATTCGGAGCGCGTGCGGGAGAGCGGCAAGGAGGCGACGCCGAAGGTGTTCGGGCTGCCCGCCGGGCGGGCCCTGGCGGCGCTGACCGGCGCGGGCCTGCTCGGCACGACGGCAGAAGCGGCGCTGCTGCATTTCCGGGGCGCGTTCCACGACCCGTTCATGTTCCTCCCGTGACGATCCCGCCCGCCGCCGCCGCGCTGCTCGGCGAAACGGCGTTCGGCAAATCGCGACGCAATCGCTGGTTCACGCGCTGGTGGTTGCGCCTCACTGCCCTGCTCGGATTCGCGGGCGTCGGATTTCACGCCTACGGGGTGAGCCGCAATATGGGCGGCTGGCGTAACTGGAGCCAGAACGTGCTGAACGGCCCGCCGCTGCCCGCGCCGCCGTCATTCACCGGCCTCGCGCTCGCGGGCCTCGCCGCCCTCCGTCTCCTCAAGGAGCATCCCGATGCCTGACCACAATGCGTCGGGGCGATATCCCGGCTACGACGTTCTCAGCAAGCGGCACACGCCGTCCTGGAACCAGAAGACGCGCCAGGTCATCAATGAGCGTCTCGCGCTGC
>CAVZQE010000010.1:0-12308 GCA_963777325.1 uncultured Alphaproteobacteria bacterium
CCTAGGCGCCGCCCGGCAACGTGGCGGATGCGGCACCTTTGCACAGGCTCGCCGCACTTCCCCTGAAGCCGGACTTCCTGACGATGTGATCGGAGGGCGCGTCGCTGGGCTGTAAATCCCCTTTCTGTTCGTATATTGTTAGGGAATGAGAATGATGATCGTCCGTATGATCTCAGGCACATCCCTTTCCGCCTTCTCGGCCAGCGTCGCGCAGACCCGGGCCGGTCAGGGCGCGTCCGTTGCAGGCGTTCGCCAAGCCTCCGGCTCGCCGCTCGCGAGCCCGGGTTCGCCGCCCTTCACGGCGCTGAAATCGGGCGTTCCGCCCCAGGATAGCAGCCGCCCACTGCCCAGGGGATCGCTGCTCGACCTGTCCGTCTGACGCACTCTGAGGCCCTCCAGGCGGTATTGATCCGCGCCGGAGGAAGTTCCACAGTCTGCGGATGCCGGAGTTCGTGCGCAGCATCCCAGATGGCGACGACCGGGAGCGCCTTGTCTGCTCCGCTTGCGGGTATGTAGCGTATGACAATCCGAAGGTCGTGGTTGGCTCGGTCGTTCAGGCCGGGAACAGCCTGCTGCTATGCAGGCGGGCGATCGAGCCAAGGCGCGGATTTTGGACGCTGCCGGCCGGCTATCTCGAGCACGGCGAGACGGCGGGGGAAGGCGCGATGCGGGAGGCCCGCGAGGAGGCGCGCGCCAGCATCCAGCTCGATGGCGTCCTGGCCCTTTTCAGCATCAGCCGGATTGGCCAGATGCAGGTCATCTTCCGCGCCCGACTGGCCGATGCCGGTCCTGCGGCGTTCGCGCCCGGCCCGGAAAGCCTTGACGTCCGCCTGTTCGCTTGGGACGAAATCCCATGGGCCGAGCTCGCCTTCCCGTCCGTCGCCTGGGCGCTGAACGCATGGCGCCGGACCGCCTCCGGTCCCCTTGGCCAGCCCGAGGGAAATCCCGTCGAGGATCCGCGTGGAAGCGCGTCTCCGCAAGCCGTCGCAGGGGGAAGCGCGCTGTGATGCGCGTCGTACTCTGTCTGCTCGCGATGGGGCTGGCGACGCCCTCCTCGGCCGCGCAGCGGCGGGGGCATCCGCAGGAATTCGAGGTGACGCCCGAGGACGAAATGCCGGTCCCGCCGATCCCGCCGGCGACGGCCAGTCCCTATCTCGCGGCGCCAATGCCAAACACCGCCTTGGGCGCCCCGCAAGCGGCTGAGACGGCGAGCAGCGGCGCGCGCCTGAGCCCGGGGTTCTATCACCCGAAGGACTACAATATCGGCGAGGGCTACCTGGAGGGGTCGACGGTGCAGGGCGAGCAGGAGCGGCGGGCGCAGCCGGTGCCTCGGTTGCAGTTCAAGATGCCGCTGCAGTAGGACTCGTCTTCCGGATTGCCCCGGCAGCGGCGCCGGCCCTGTGCGCAGGCCGCGCTGACATCTGCTTTCTCCAGTAACGGTCGGTTCCCCCTCTCGGGCAGCCGAGTCTCCTCCCGCTTGCACGCTGGCGCCGGTGTGATAGGAGAGCCCTCGCTCGATCGGCCGAAAAGGAGCCTTCATGACGGGTCGTGACAATCGTGAAGCTTGGTGAGCGCAAGCGCCGGCTCGCCGAGGCCGCCATCGCGGTGTGCCTGCTGCTCGGCGTCTGGACGGTCGCCGATGCACGCCGTCCGCATCGTGGCGACGCGGACGGTCATGCACGCTCGGCCACCGGTAATTTCGACTATTACCTGTTGAGCCTGAGCATCGCGCCGAGTTTCTGCGCACTCAATTCCGGCCGCGGGGAGAAGGCCGAGTGCGTTGCCCCGAGCGATGCCGCGTATCGCGAGACGCCGCTGACCGTGCACGGGCTCTGGCCCAATCGCATCGGCGTCGGCGTGCGCAACCAGCCGCAGGATTGCGAAGGCCCGCCCCTGTCCGCGCTGCCGGACGGGCTGCGAGCCGACCTCGTCCACTACATGCCCGGCGCGGCGGATGGTCTCGATCGCTACGAATGGCGCAAGCACGGCGCTTGTTCCGGGCTCGGTCCGGTCGCGTATTTCGGCGCGGTCGTCGGCGCGGCCCGCGACGCCAATCGCACGATCGGCGCGGCGATGCAGGCGCACGGGATGTTCGGACGACGGGTCGGCGTGCAGGAATTGCTGGACGCCGTTGCGGAGACCAATTCCGCGCTGGCGCACTCGATCGTCGTCGATTGCCGCTTCGCGCCGAAACGCTCCGGTGCAAGCGCCTCGGTCGCGTTCATCAGCGAGATCAGGGTGCTGCTGACCCGAGACTTCGCGAGCGACGTGTCGGAGACCGGGTGGGGGCCGAACGTGTTCGTGCCGCTCTCCGAGGCCGGGTTCCGGGCAAACTCCGGCTGCCCAGGCGGCGCGGGCTTCCTGCCCAAAGGGTTCGAGGCGAGCTGACACGCCGGCTCAGGCGCTGCCGACCAGGCCGCGCGCATACTCGGTCGCGTCGAACGGCCGCAGGTCGCCCGCCTGCTCGCCGACACCCACGGCGTGGACGGGCAGGCCGAACTCCTCGGCGAGCGCCACGACGATGCCGCCGCGCGCGCTGCCGTCGAGCTTGGTGACGACGAGGCCGGTGACGGCGACCATCTCCTTGAACACGCGCACCTGCTGGATCGCGTTCTGTCCCGTGGTCGCGTCGAGCACGAGCAGCACCGAATGCGGCACCGCCGGATCCTGCTTTTGCATCACCCGGATGATCTTGCGCAATTCGTCCATCAACACGGATTTGTTGTGCAGCCGTCCCGCTGTGTCGATCAGCAGCAAATCCGCCTGCTCGGAGCGGGCGCGGGTCAGCGCGTCAAATGCGAGCCCGGCGGCGTCCGAACCGGGCGGCCCGGCGATCACCGGCACGTGCGTGCGCTCGCCCCACACTTGCAACTGCTCGACTGCGGCGGCGCGGAAGGTATCAGCCGCAACCATCATCGGGCGGAGGCCGCTTTCGGCGTAGAGCTGCGCCATCTTGCCGATCGTCGTGGTCTTGCCGTTGCCGTTGACACCGACCACCAGCACGACGTGCGGTTTCAGGCTGCGATCGATTGCCAGCGGATGCGCGACCGGCTGCAGGATGTTCGCGATCTCCGCCGACAGCTGCGTCCGGATTTCCTCGTCCGTCACCTCCGCGCCGAAGCGCGTGCGACGGAAATCCTCGATCACGCGCGCCGCGACCGCCGTGCCGAGATCGGCGCCGATGAGCAGCTCTTCCAGCTCCTCCAGCGCCTCGTCGTCGAGACGCCGCTTCTTGAAGACGGTGGTGAGACCCTCCGAGATCTTGTGGGTCGAGCGGGACAGGCCCTGCTTCAGCTTATTGAAGAAGCCGCCGAGCGCCATCAGGCCGGCTCCGCCAGCAGGCCGTCGTCGTTGGCCCCGGTCACACGCGCCAGAAGCAGCTGTCCCGCGCCGGCGGCGCGCGACAGCCGCACGGGCGCGAAATGCTCGCTGTGCCCGGCGCCCCCGGTCTCGGTCAGGACCGCCGCCGCGCGCCCCACCTGCGCGTCGTAGAAGCGCCGCGCCGCTTTCCGCCCGGCGTCTCGAAGACGCGCGGCACGGGCGCGGCGTTCGGCGACCGGCACCGGCGGCATGCGCGCGGCCGGCGTGCCGGAGCGGGCGCTGTAGGGAAAGACGTGCAGGTAGTGCAGCCCGGCCTCGTCCACGAAGGCGAGCGTCTCCGCGAACAGCGCATCGGTCTCGGTCGGGAATCCGGCGATCAGATCGGCGCCGAAGGCCATGTCCGGCCTCAAGGCGCGGGCGCGCGCGGCGACGCGCAGCGCATCGGCGCGCAGGTGCCGGCGCTTCATGCGCTTGAGGATCAGGTCGCTGCCGGCCTGCATCGAGAGATGCAGATGCGGCATCAGCCGGGGCTCGTCGGCGATCAGCCGCCACAGATCGGCGTCGATCGCGGCCGGATCGAGCGAGGAGAGGCGCAGGCGCGGCAGGTCCGGCACCAGCGCGAGCAGGCGTCGGGCCAGCTGCCCGAGCGTGGGCTGGCCGGGGAGATCCGGGCCGTAGCTCGCGATATCGACGCCCGTCAGCACCACCTCGCGATAGCCGTTTTCCACCAGCGCGCGCACCTGCGACACGACCGCGCCGACCGGCACGGAGCGGTTCGGGCCGCGCCCGTAGGGGATGACGCAGAAGGTGCAGCGGTGATCGCACCCCTGCTGGACCTGCACGAAGGCGCGCGCGCGGCCCGCGAACTCGGTCACGAGATGCGCCGCCGTCTCGCGCGCCGCCATGATGTCGGAGACGGCGCCCGGCGCGTCCGCGCGCCAGCTCTCCGCTTGCAGCTTCTCGGTGTTGCCGAGCACGCGCGACACGCCCGGCAGCGCGGCCCAGGACTCCGGCGCGATCTGGGCCGCGCAGCCGGTGACAACGATGCGCGCCTCGGGCCGTTCGCGATGCGCGCGGCGGACCGCCTGGCGGGCCTGCCGCTCGGCTTCCGCCGTGACCGCGCAGGTGTTGACGATGATCGTGTCGTCGAGCGAAGCCGCATGGCCGCGCATCACCTCGAACTCGTAGGCGTTGAGGCGGCAGCCGAAGGTGAGGATGTCGGCGCTCACGAAGGATAGCTCTCCAGCTCCACGGTGCCGGTGAACGCCGTCGCGACCGGTCCCGTCATCAGCACGTGGCCGTCTTCCGCCCGCCACTCGATCTCCAATGCGCCGCCATCCACCATGACCGTCGCGCGCCGCCCCGAAAGCCCGCGCCGGTGCGCGTTCACGAGGGTCGCGCAGGCGCCGGAGCCGCAGGCGAGGGTCAGCCCGGCCCCGCGTTCCCATACCCGCAGCCGGATCAGATCGGGGGCGCGCACCTCCGCGAAGCCGATATTGGCGCGGTCGGCGAACAGCGGATCGTGCTCCAGCGCCGGGCCGAGCCTCTCGACCGGCACGGCCGAGACGTCCGGCACGAAGAAGGTCGCGTGCGGGTTGCCCATGCTCGCCGCCGCCGGATCGGTCAGCCCCCCGGCCGACAGATCAAGGTGCAGCGCATCGGCCTCGCGCGACAGCGTCACGTCCCGCCAGCCGAGGCGGGGCGGTCCCATGTCCACGCGCACGCGCCCGTCGGAGAGCATGTCGGCGGCAAGATCGCCCGAGATGGTGCGGATTACGAGCGACCGCCTGCCGCTCTCGCGCGCGAGCAGGTCCGCGACGCAGCGGGTCGCGTTGCCGCACGCGCCCGCCTCGCTGCCGTCCGGGTTGTGGATGCGCATGAAGGCGTCGGCGCCCGCGGCCGGCTCGATGCTGACGAACTGGTCGCAGCCGATGCCGCGCCGCCGGTCGGCCAGGGCGGCGATGCGGGCGGGCGTGAAGCCGTGGCGTCCGGATCGCTCGTCGAAGACGACGAAATCGTTGCCGCAGCCCTGCATCTTCACGAACGCCGCCCGCATGGCGTCACCCTATAGCCGAGAGCGGCCCTCGCGGCTACGCGGCGGCGTAGGCCGGCCGGCTGCCCCGGTTGTGGCGGCGGCGCTGCTGCTCGGACAACGCCCCCTTGGGGGCCCCCGGCTTGGCCGCGAACGAGCGCGGCTGCGGCCGGTACTGGCCCGGACGGCCCTTGCCGCGCGGCTCGGCGGTCTCGGCCGGCACCTCGCCCACGGGCTGCACCTTCAGCCCCATCATGCGCTCGATCGCGCGCAGCGCCGAACGCTCGGCGTTGTCGCAGAACGAGATCGCGACGCCGTCCGCCCCGGCGCGCGCCGTGCGGCCGATGCGGTGGACGTAGCTCTCCGGCTCCACCGGCAGGTCGAAGTTGATGACGTGGCTGATGCCCTTCACGTCGATGCCGCGCGAGGCGATGTCGGTCGCGACCAGCACCCGCGCGCGGCCGGTGCGGAAGCGGTCGAGCGACTTCTCCCGTGCCGACTGGCTCTTGTTGCCGTGCAGGGCCTCGGCGCGGATCTCGGACGCTTCGAGATGCTCGGCCACCCGGTTCGCGCCGCGCTTGGTGCGGGTGAACACGATCACGCGCTCGAACGCCGGCTCGCGCAGCAGCTTGACGAGCAGGGAATACTTCTCGGCGGCGCCGACGAAATGCACGCTCTGCTCGATCTTCTCGGGCGTGCGCACCTCGGGCGTGATCTCGACGCGCTCGGGGGTGCGGAGAAAGCTTTGCGCGAGCTGGCCGACCTCGTCCGGCATGGTGGCCGAGAACAGCAGCGACTGCCGGTTCGCGGGCAGCTCGGCGACGATCCGGCGGATGTCGCGGATGAAGCCGAGATCGAGCATCCGGTCCGCCTCGTCGAGCACGAAATGCGTCACCTGGTCGAGCTTGAGATGCTGCGTGCTCATGAGATCCCGGATGCGGCCGGGCGTGCCGACCACGATGTCCGGGCCGCGCCGCATCCGCTCTTCCTGCGGCCGGCGGCCGACGCCGCCCAGGATGACGCAGGTGGACAGGCGCAGATGCGCGCCGAACGACCGCAGCGCCGCCTCGATCTGCAGCGCGAGCTCGCGGGTCGGGGCCAGGATCAGGGCGCGGGTGGAGAAAGGCCGGGCCTTGGCCGGGGAGGCGGCGAGGCGTTGCAGCAGCGGCAGGCCGAAGGCGCCGGTCTTGCCGGTGCCGGTCTGGGCGATGCCGAGCAGGTCGCGCCCGGCGAGCAGCAGCGGAATGCTGCCGGCCTGGATCGGGGTCGGGGCGGTGAAGTTCTGCGTCGCCAGGGCGCGCAGGATCGGCTCGGCGAGGCCGAGGGAGGCGAAGGTCTGGGATGTCATGGTAGCGTAAGGTATCCCCGGCGCGCGGGTCCGGATCGGTGCCGGGAAATATCGCGCGCCATGAGCCCGCCACCCCGCGTAACATCGGGGCGGACCAGTTTCGGATGAGTTCCCGGGAGGGGCGCCCGGACCTGGAAATCAGGTTTTGGCGCCAGTTACGCGATCACGGAGACGTCGCATCCACATAGGGGCGGCTTCGCTGCGCTGCAAGAAGAATGTGTGTCCTCTCCCGGCTGCCGCCCGGACTGTGGCACGGATCACATCCGGTCCGTCCGCCGACGCGATACCGCTCTCCTTCCGGCCCGCCAAAGGAACACGCCGATGGATATCAGACATGTGGTCGTGCTGATGCTCGAGAACCGCTCGTTCGACGGCATGCTGGGGATGCTCTATCCGTCCGGCGACCGGTTCGACGGGCTGACCGGCACCGAGAGCAATGTCTGGCACAAGCCGGACGGATCGGAGCAGGTCATCCAGGTCTGGAAGAACCCCGCGCTCGACGCCCGCGCAATCTGCATCCCCGACCCGGATCCGGGCGAACTCTTTGCCGATATCGGGATGCAGCTGCGCGGCCTGGACGGCGGATCCGCCATGGGCGGCTTCGCCGACAACTACATGCGGCAGGAGGCGACCACGCCTGCGCCCGACCCCTACGCGGCCATGCACTATTTCACGCCGGACCAGGTGCCGGTGATCAGCCAGCTCGCGCGCGCGTTCGGCGTGTCCGACCGGTGGCATGCGTCCGCGCCGTGCCAGACCTGGCCCAACCGCTTCTTTGCCCATGCCGCGACGGCGAACGGCTTCGTCAACAATTCGCCGGTGCATTTCCCGTATCTCATGGAAACGGTGTTCGATCGCCTGGAGCGCGTCGGGCAGAGCTGGCGCGTGTATTTCCACGACATTCCGCAGGCCGTGACGCTGTCCCGGCTTTGGGACCACGCCCTTACCGGCTTCGGCTTCTTCGAGGAGTTCGTCGCCGATGCGCGGGCCGGGGCGTTGCCGGCCTACAGCTTCGTCGAGCCGCGCTACTTCGCGGACCCGATCGGCAACCAGATCCCGAACGACGAGCACCCGCCGCATAATGTCGCGTACGGAGAGGCGCTCATCGCCTCCGTCTACAACGCCGTGCGCGGCGGTCCCGGATGGGAAAACACCCTGCTGGTCATTACCTATGACGAGCATGGCGGCTGCTACGATCACGTCCTTCCGCCCGCGGCGACGCCACCCGGCGGCCCCGCTCCGGACGGGTTCGGCTTCGGCCAGTTCGGTGTGCGAGTCCCGGCGGTGATCGTGTCGCCCTATGTCGCGCAGGGCAGCATCATCCGTCCGCCCGGACCGACGCCGTTCGACCATACCTCCGTCCTGGCGACGCTCAGGCGGATGTTCGGGTTCGCACCCCTGACCGCGCGCGACGCGGCCGCGCCGGATCTGCTTGGCGCGCTCGCGTCCGAGCCCAGCAATCCCGGGCCGGCATCGATCGCGGCGCCCGCGATCCCGCCCACGCCGGCCGAGGTCGCGCGGGCCGCGGCGAGGCCTCCCAACGCCTTGCAGAAGAGCCTGAGCGCGGCCGCCGTGCAGCTGCCGACGGCGGGGGCCAAGATCGGTGCGCATATCGAGCGGCTCCGGTCGGCCCGGACGGCCGCCCCCGCGCATGCGACGGTCGGAGAGGCCGCCGCCGAAGTGACCGCGCATATGCGGGCCTTCCTCGGACGATAGCACCCGGCATCCGGTTGCGGGGGGATCGTTCGGTCGGTACCGCCCCGCCCGGGCTATGGGGACCAGCCGTACGCGCGTCGGAGGCTGCCCGTGATCCGTCCGGGGCAATGCGCGCTGGCGTGGGAGCCGGTCAGTTTCCCGGCGGGCCGGTTCGCGCGGGTCTGCGCGGCGCGTCGGCTTGCGTCGGTTCCAGCCTTGGGAGCGGAGGCGAGCGGGGCCGGGAGAGCCATGACGGCCGTCTCCGCCGCGCCGGGGGCGTTTCCGGGCGCTGCTCCTCGGAAGCGGTGCTGCCGGATGCGCCCGGCGTGCGCCGGGGGCGGGGATTGCGGGGCAGCCGCAGCGCCGGCGGAAGCTCGATCCCGAGTGCGTGGCACAGCGGACGAAGGATGCGCCCGGCCTGCGGCGCCTGCGCGACCAGCGCCCCGAGTTCGGGATCGGCCACCAGGCTCTCCACCCACGCGCGGCCGAGCCGCGTGTCCAGCGCCGGCGCGAGCTGGAGCAGCCAGCCCGACGCGCCCGGCAGCCGGGGCGCGTCTGGAGAGGCCGGTCGCGGCCGCGCGGTCTTTCCCGCCGTCCGGCGCGGCACGGGCAGCCGCCCGGCCTGGACGGCGGCGACCAGGGCGGCGAAGCGGGCGAACAGGCGGCGCAGCCGATTCCAGGCGAGCACGGTGAGGGAAGAGGCTGCCCCGTGCCTCGGACCGTGCGCCGCGACGGCCCGGCACAGCAACTCGATCGCCGCGCCGAGGCGGTCGGAGAGGCTCGGTGCGGAGAGCGCGGCGGACATGGACAAAAGCAGAACACAACTTGCGCGCGCATGTCAAGCTGAGTTTCTCGCGCCGGCGGTGGTCGGCCCGCGCGGCCTGAGGCGAACGCGCTCGAGGCCCGGGCAAAATCACGCCTTGCCGGCTGGTTGCTTGCGTTAGGTCAAGCGATGCTCGGCGCGGTGCGGATAGGTTTCCGCCCGGATCGCGGCCGGGTGTCGCCGGGTTCCCGACGGCGCGGTTCGCCGCACGAACAGCACCCCGCGCGGGTGACGCCGGGAGGGAACGCGATGGCCGACATCATCCAAGCCCTGGAATGTATCGGGTGCGGCAAGCTGGAGGGGCCGCGGCCCTGCATCGGCATTTGCCAGGACCGGATCGTCGATCTCGTCTACGCCGACGAATACAAGTCGGCGGTGGCGCGGGCGGAGCTGCTGCAGGAACAGGGCAGGGCGTTCGAGCGGCTGGCGAAGCAGCTTGCGTGGACCACGCCCCGGAACGGCGAGTGGGAGCGCTCCTTCCGCACCCTGCAGGAGCAGGCCCGCCGTGTCCTGGCCTCCGTCCCTTCCGCCGGGCCGGCCGCTCCCAGCCCGGATGCGCCGGGCACTCCAGCGCCACAGGACGGGCCGGACGCCCCCTGAACGGGAAACCGTATCGAACACCCCGATCTGTGAGGCGCAGGCCGCTTGGGAACCGTGCCGGGCCGGACTAAGTCCAGGCCGCTCAGGGGCTCTCATGCAGACGATCAACATCCATGCCGCGAAGACGCAGCTGTCCCGTCTGGTCGATGAGGCCGCTGCCGGCGAGGAGATCATCATCGCCCGGGCGGGCAAGCCGGTTGCCAAGCTGGTCGCACCAGGCCTTGTCGTGAGCACCAGCGGCAAGCGGGTGCTCGGCGGGCTGCGTGGGAAGCTGAAGGTGCCCGAGGACTTCGACGACATGTATGCGGAGGAGATCCAGGCCCTCTTTGAAGGACGCGATGCGGATTCTCCCTGATACGCATATCTTGCTGTGGGCACTGGACGGTTCGGGGCGGTTGCACGAGGAGATCCACAGCCTCATCGAAGACAGGTCGATGAGGTGTTTTCAGCGCGGCGAGCATTTGGGAAATCGCGATCAAAGCCAGGCAAGGGCGCGCCGATTGTGGTATGCGGCCTGAGGAGATCGTCGAGGCAGCCGAGAATGCCGGTTTCGTCGAGTTGCCGGTTTCGGCATCGGTCGCGGTGAAGGTTGCCGATCTTCGCTCTATCACCGCGATCCGTTCGACCGCCTGCTGGTCGCCCAGGCGGTGAGTTTGTCAGCCCACCTCTATACGGCGGACCGCAAGCTGCCGCGCTACTCCGAACTGGTGAAACTCGTCGGGTAGGCTACGCCGAGTGCGGCAGCAGCCGGGTGACGGCGATCTCGTGCTCGCGATTGCGGACTTGCGCCAGATCGTAGTTCGCCTGCATCCGCAGCCACGTCTCGGCCGATCCGCCGAACGCCTTTTCGAGCCGCAGCGCCATTTCGGGCGTGATGCCGTTGATGACGTTGTAGAGAAGCTGCCGCGTGATGCCGAGACCGGCCGCGCTCTCGGCGACGGACAGTCCGAGATCGGCGATGTTGTCCCGGATCAGCTCGCCGGGATGCGGCGGGTTCTTCATGGGCATGATCTGCATTCTTTGGGTTCGGTGATAATAAACGAGACCGACGTCGAGAGCGGGGATCTTAGATGCATGACTTGAAAGCGATGGAGGTTCGGATTCTCAGCCCATTAATCGGCGGAGTTATCCGGAACATGTAACCATATGAGTGCGGAACGTCAGCCTGGATTGAGAATCCTGCTTGTAGACCTTGCTCATACTCCTGCAAAGACAGTGCATAGGCGAGATAGAAGCGTCCGGCATTGTCAACATGCAGGTCGGACAGCCCCTGCACTCCCGCCTCCTCTCGGATGACCGAATTACCAATCTCGAAGCGCGTACTGCTGACTGCGCTCCGAACTGCGGCAGTTTCCTGATCCGCCTTGTTCCGTGCCGGAGTTAGGTACGCCCACGAGCCAAGCACAAACACTTTCCCCGGTCTGTTGCGCCGGCAGAAGAGGGTGATCTGAGTTTCTTGATTCTGGGGGTCGGTATAATTTCCGGTAACGATCGCGCCGTCCCGGTAGGGTTCGATAACCCAGCCACCGAATTCAGCCTCGTCGTGCATGTTAACTATGCGCAGGCGCGTCATAGTCGCCGCATCGGGCAGGTAGATGTCCTCGGACACGATAGAGGAGGCTAGGAATAGCACTTCCGGGTCGACATTCATTTCTTTTAGGTAAATCGCTACGAGTCCCAGCAGCATCTGTGCAGTACCTCGACTCAGCGGGGCTGACTGCGCTGAGCGCCGCGTCGGCCGAAGGTGGCGAGTAGAACTGGTGAAAACCAAGCTCGCCTACCCTAGCGCTCCGATTGATGCCACCAAGGAACGCGTATGCGCAAGCTGACATGCAGACCCCAGGCTCGGTAGTACTGGCAGCAATAGACCCCAACTCACCGAAGGGAACAGTCGCTCCTACCTCTGTGGCGAACTTCCCCTTGCGGAGCATTTCGCCGAGTTGCATCCCTGCAAGCAAGTTTCCGCCTGTGCTGTTGAGTACCATGCGGATTCCGTGGCCTTGATAGTCGTTGTTCCACTCTCGCAGGAAGGCCGAGAAAGCTGTAGGAGTTTGCTCTGTGATCCGCCCTTCCGCCGATATCCACTCGCAGCAGCTGGCACCGCCTGTGCTCGCAACCCTGAACTTCATCGGTTCTTGAGTTTGCGCTTGTACGACGGCCGCGAACAGGAGCGAGAAGCTAAAGATCAAAGCTTTCAAAACGGGCCTTCCTTGCACTTCATGGCCAGGATCTTCGGAACGTACCCGAGAATCCTTTCCAGCGAATAACCGTGCAGTCGTTTGTAGCTTTGGTCAGAAGACACGATGGTCGTTTTTGGCGAAAGCGACGCCCCTGTCCGCCGAGCCAATTCGGAACCCGGCCTATTCAGCGGGGCAATGCCGGCTTTGCCGAACAGACGCGCTCCCTAGACTAACTACACCATCCTTCATACCGCCGCCCTGCGTTCTGGTATTGCTCCTCACCGCCTCCTCCCCTACAACCCCCCCCGT
>CAVZQE010000011.1:0-42759 GCA_963777325.1 uncultured Alphaproteobacteria bacterium
AGCGGGCAACCGGGGGCGCTATGGCTGGCTGCCACCGTCCGCCCTCACACGCCGACGCGGCGCGCGACCTCATGCAGCGCCTGCCCGACCCGGTGCAGCAGGCTGCCGGCGCCCCGATCCTCCAGGAACGCGTCCAGCCGGTCCGTCGCGAGCTTCGCCTGAGCCCAGCCGTCCTCGAGCGCCTCATGCGCGCGCGCCATCAGGCCGCCGCGACGGCCGGGATGCTCGATCAGGCTCTCCAGATGATGGCTGAGGCCGAACAGCGAGGACTTGAAGCCCTCCAGCATGTCCGTCCGGCGCGCGTCCTGGACATCCGGCGCCACCTTGGCCTCGGGCAGATCGCTTCGCCGCGATGTGCGCCATGCGAGGGAGGCGAGCGGGTCGTTCGCCTGCTTGGCCCGCCGGCCCAAAGGCTGCACGCCCGGCCACAGCCCGTTCGCCATGCGCAGCAGGCTCGTGTGATCGAACACCTCGTGAACCACGCCGGGATCGAGCAGCGGCGAGACGAAGATTGCGGGGACCCGGAAACCCAGGCGGTCGAACGAATAGTGGCCGGTGTGACCGTCTGGGGCGACGGTGCGCGGCGGCACGACGTGGTCGAAGAAGCCGCCATGCTCGTCGTACAGCACGATCAGCAGGGTGCGCGCGAACAGGTCGGGATTGGCGCGGAGGGTGTTGTAGACGTCGGCGATGAGCGCGTCGCCGCGCAGCACGTCGTGCGGCGGGTGCTGGTCGTTCTCGTCCGGGCCGAAATAGGTCGGCTCGATGAAGGTGTAGGCCGGCAGGTCGCCCCGCGCCACGTCGTCGTGCCAGTTCGCATACCGGCTGTAGTTGCCGAGATGCTCCCACTGATGCGTCAGCACGAGCGACTGCGGCACGTCCCCGAAATAGATCCGCCACTTCACGCCGGCATCGTGCATCTCGTCGTAGAGCGTGCGCTCGGAGTAGAGATGGAGCCGGCGGCTGAACAGGCTGCCCGGCTCGCTCACATGGCCGAGCGAGGTGCCGGAGTGGGCGAACAGCCGGTTGATCCAGGTCGGCCCCGGCAGCGACGAGAACCAGTGGTCGCCGACCACGAACTGCTCCGCGAGCATGTGCAGCGCGGGCAGGAACCCGCGCGGGTAGTAGCCCATGATTTCGCGGCGCTCGGCGCTCGTGCTGTTCGGGTGGGTATGGGCGAAGTCGGCGACGAACCCCTTGTTGCTGCCGCCGTCGAGCTGCGCCAGCCCGTTCCTCAGATAGTGCTTCGGATCGCGGTCGATGTTGCGGGCCGTCGTCGGCGCCTGCGCCACGGCGCCGTCGTCGGGGTCCGGATTGGTGTGGGGATGCGCCGGGTCGACCCCCTCCAGGCCGGCATGCACCTCGGTCATGCAGCCGAGCATCCGGTCGAAGGCGGCGTTCTCCATCATCAGCACGACCGCGTGCTCGATCGCTGCGGGCTTCGGCATGGCGGCTTCCCGGCTCGGTTTCGCTCCGAAAGCTACGTGGTCCGGCCCGAGGCCGCCACAACCGCGCGTTCGCCGGCCAGCGGCTCACGTTCGATCAACCCCGCCAGGTCGCGCCGCAGCGCGGTCAGCCCCCTGCCGATCCGGCGGAGGTCGAACAAGGCCGCCCGCCTTTGGCCCGCTTCGGCCGCAGCCGCGCGCCGGGCGGGGTCGAGTGCGAGCGCCAGGATCGCGTCGGCGACGGCGGCCGGATCGTCGGGCTCGGCATACAGGGCGGCGTCTCCGCCGACCTCCGGCAAGCCCCCGCGCGGCGAGCAGACGAGCGCCGCGCCGCAGGCCATCGCTTCCAGCGCGGTCAGGCCGAACGGCTCCTGCCAGCGGCTCGGGACGACGACGATCGCCGCCCGCGCCATCGCCTCCAGCACCTGCTCGTGCGGCCGGTAGCCCAGCATGGCGACGCCGCCGGCCGCCGCCTTCGCCTGCAAAGCCCGGATGTACGGGGTCGGGGCGTGACCGGCGCCGAAGCGGTCGGCGCCGATCATCTCCGCCCGCCAGCCGGGCAGCCAGGCCATCGCGCCCGCGGCCGCCTCCACGAACACGTCCGGCCCCTTCTCCGCGACCAGCCGCCCCACGAACAGGATCGTCTTTTCGCGCTCGGCCGGGGCAGCGGGCGTCGGCAGCCCGTCCAGGTCGATGCAGTTCGGCAGCACGACGGGGCGCTTCAGCCCGTGGGCGAGACCGTCGGCGAACCGGTCGCGGACGAAATCGGAGACCGCGACCACGCAGGCGAGGCGGCCCGCCACGCGTGCGCGTTCCGCCCGCGTCTTGAGATGACCCATGCCCTGCGGATCGTTGTGCAGGAACAGGCTGACCGGAACGCCCGGCAGCTTCCGCGCCAGGTCGAGCGCGATCTCGGCCCGGTTATGGACCTCGATCAGCGCCGGGCCGATCCGGAGCAGGGCGCGCGCGACGCCCGCCGCGTAGCGGAGATTGGGGTTGGCCGGCCGCCACGGCACGGGGCTGGCCGCGACGAAGGGCGCGTCCGCGAACAGCGGCCCCGACTGCCTGCCGCCGATGACCACGGGCGCGAGCGCACCCTGTTCGTCCGAAACGGTCGCGAGGCGGCGGGCGATCAGGCCGACCGCCCCGGTGCGGCCGGGGCCGAAGCCCTCGCGAGGCGGCAGGACGATGGCAACGGGACGGGCGGGCATGGGCGCGGACCCTAGCCGCGAGACGGCGCCACGCCAATCGCTGGCGCCTCGCTCCGGCGACGGACCGACGATGGCGAGAAGCATTTCGCCGCGCGGCATGGCCGCTCGCGTCAGCGCCGGGGCGGGAGAACGTCCTGAAACACCCGCTCCGTCATCAGCCCGATGCCCGGACCGCCATAGGTCAGCACGCCGATGCGGCTCCGGTCCGGGTCGCGCGAAATCCGGCCCTGCGCAAGCAGCCTGACCGGACCCGGTCCGCCGCTTCCCAGCGGATGGAAGCGGTCGAGCGGGTCCGGCCGCCAGCCGGGTGGCCCGATCCGGCGGTTGGGCAACTCCTCGGCCGCCACCCAGTCCGTCAGCAGCGCTCCGCGCCCGGGGTCGTAGGACAGCACCGCTAGGCGCTGGCGCTCCGAACGGTCGCGGGCCCGACGCTGCACGAGCATTGCCCATGCCCCGGACCGCCCGCCTCGTCCGAGCGCGAATAGTGCGTCGTCGCGATCCAGCCGCCAGGCCGGGCCGGTGCCGCCCACCGGCGGCACGACGCCGCGCGCGACCGCCTCCAGACGGAATGCGCGCGAACCGGGATCGAGCGACAGGACGCCGACCGAGGGGACGCCCGCCGGGCTGCCGCCCTGAATGAAAAGCGTGCATCCGTCCGGGCGGCCCAGTCCGCCGGCGACGGTGAAGCGATCCTCCGGATGCAGGCGCCAGCTTGCGTCCTTGCGCCCCGGAACGAGGCCGCCGCTCCACTCCGTGACCAGGCCGGCGCCGGACCGATCTGCGGATAGCACCGCGAGTCGAGGCCGTCCGCCGGCGGCGTGCCCGCGGTCCGGGGCCAGCATCGCCCCCGGCCAGGGCAGCGCTTGCAGGCGACCTCCCGCGGCCAGCAGCCACGGCACGCCGCCAGCTTCGCGGGGCGGCACGTCGCCTCGGTGGATCCAATCGGTGGCCAGAGCGCCTTTGGCCGGGTCGAAGGCGAGGCCGCCGAGAGCGAACCCGGCCGCCTCCCCGCGGGCCGCCGCGCGAACGAGCAGGCGGATCGATCCCTCTCCGGCTCCGCCGCTGAGCACGAGGTAGCGGTCGCCGTGCCGCACGGGCCATACGGGACCGCCCGGCCGGTGCGAGGGAATGACCCGCTCGGCCGCCCAGGACACGCGCACGCGGCCGTCTTCCGGCGCGACGGTCAGCAGAGCGATAGATTGCTGCTCCTGGCGCTGGCGGTTCTCCGCCAGGAGCAGCGCGCCTCCGGAAAGGCCCGTCCGGCGCAGGAGAGTGTAGCGCTGCGTTTGGTTGAGCCGCCAGCCGGCGACGCGGCCGGGAGCGGGCGGCAGATAGCCGTGGCCCGACCACGCCGTCGCGATCGCTCCGTCCGGCGCGACCGTCAGGACACCGAGCCAGCCGGTCTCGAACCGGTCCTCGAACCGGCTATGGACGAGCACATGGGCAGAGCCGGCGGTGTCCCCGAGCGGCAGACAGGCGTCGGCCGCGTCCATGAACCAGGCGCCGGATTCGGCGAACGACCCGGCCCGGTCGAGCCATCCTGGCTCAAGTCGTCCGTCCTGAAAACGAGGATCGTCATAGCTCAAGCAAGCGGCTCCCAAGATGGACGAAACGCGCCCGGCGTTCGCACCGGAGCGCCTCACTCTGCGCCAGGAAGGGAGCCATATCGTTACCGGTGCGCGAGCAGAATAAAAATCCCCGCGATCTCCGCGCCCGTGAAGCCCCGCTCCACCGAGGACCAGAACACCATCTCGGCCCGCGCAAACCCGGCCGCCCCGGCCTGACCGAGCAGATCCCAGGCCGGGATGCGGAACACGAGCGCGCCCGCGTCCGGGTCGGCCGGATTGCCATGATACTGCGGCGGCGCGAGATGCCGCACGACGCCCCCTTCGGCGACGGCGAGGAGCTCCGCCTGCTCGCGGCCGAACAGGAACGGCACGCTCGCGATCAACCGGCCGCCGGGGCGCAGGATGCGGGCCGTGTCGCGGAGTGCCGCGTCAAGGTCGGGCACGTGCTCGAACACATCGACGCTCAGCACGACGTCGAACACGGCGTCGGGCAATCCCGAGCGCATGACGTCGATGACGGGAATGGGGAACAGGCGCGCGCGGCCGGCCTCGTCATTCTCGGCCGCGTATTCGGAGCAGAGCAGGCGCGTGAAGCGGCCGCGCAGCGCCAGCGCGAGCGGCGTCACGGCCTCGTGCGCGAACAGCCTCAGATCGTGCGGGTCGCTCGCGCGCTGATCCTCGGCGAGCAGATCGAGCACCGCCCGCTGACGCGGGTTCAGGCCGGACGCGAGCAGATCCTCCCGGTAGTTCGCCCCGCGCAGGACGACACCCTCGGGCCGGATCGGGCCGAGGAAGGCGGACCGAACCCCCCGCTCGCATGCGTGCCCAACGATGCGCGCGATCCGCGCCGACGAGTGGACCGCCGGGGCCAGCGCCTCGAAACCCTGCCACGCGGCGAGCGAGGCGAACGAGGCCCGGATCTCGTCCGGCTCCGGTTCGGTCTGCCCGCCGCCGCCGCCGAAGAGCCTCACGCGCCCGTCTCGTATTTGTCGAGACGCCATTCCGGCGGCTCCGCTGCCGCCTCGTACCAGGCGGCGACCAGCGGATGCGCGCGCACGGCGCCGCAATAGGCGCGCGTGCGGGCGGACAGGTCCGGCGCATAGGTCAGCAGCCGCGCGACCACCGGCGCGAACATCGCATCGGCGCCGCCGAAGGACGGGCCGAACAGGAACGGCCCCTGCCCGCCGAACCGCGCGCGCGCCTCGTCCCACAACGCCTCGACGCGCGCGATGTCGGCCAGCGCCCCCGACGTCCGCCCGGCCCCGGGAAACTGGCGTCCCAGGGTCATCGGCATGGCGCGGCGGAGATCTCCGAAGCCCGCATGCATCTCGGCCGAGACGGAGCGGGCGTATGCGCGGGCGCCCGTGTCCCGCGGCCAGATCGCGGGCTCCAGTTCGGCGCAGTATTCAAGGATGGCGAGGCTCTCCCAGACCCGGTGGCCACGATGCTCCAGATACGGCACGAGCCCGTTCGGCGAGACCTCCTGCACGGCCCGAGTGCCGCCCGAAGGCGCGAGCGGGATCACGACCTCCTCGACGTCGAGCCGGGCCAGGCGCACGGCGAGCCAGCCGCGCATCGACCAGGAAGAATACCGCCGCGTGCCGATGACGAGCCGGCCGTCCGACATGATGCCGGTCCTTATTCTGTTGTGAGGCAATCATAGCGATGCCACGCTCGGCTTGCCGCCAAGAATAGAGGGCGAAGGACATGAGCAGCGCTATCGAGGTGCCGCGTCCGAACGATCTCGGCGCGTTCTGGATGCCGTTCACCGCCAATCGCGCCTTCAAGGCAGATCCCCGTCTGCTCGCGCGGGCCGAAGGGATGCACTATTTCACCCCCGACGGCCGCCGCATCCTGGACGGCACGGCCGGACTCTGGTGCGTGAACGCGGGCCACGGGCGGCGCGAGATCACGGAGGCGATCCACGCCCAGGCGGCGGTGCTCGATTTCGCGCCGACCTTCCAGCTCGGCCATCCGCTCGCGTTCGAGGCGGCGGCGCGGCTGGCGGCGATCACGCCGGTCGGGCTCGACCGCGTGTTCTTCACCAACTCCGGCTCGGAGAGCGCCGACACCGCGCTCAAGATCGCCCTCGCCTATCACCGCGCCCGAGGCGAGGCGGGGCGGGTGCGGCTGATCGGGCGGGAGCGCGGCTATCACGGCGTCGGCTTCGGCGGCATGTCGGTCGGCGGCATCGCGCCGAATCGCCGCCAGTTCGGCGCCTTGCTGCCCTATGTCGACCACCTGCCGCATACGCATTTGCCGGCGCGGAACGCATTCAGCCGCGGCCAGCCGCTCGAGGGCGCGCATCTGGCCGACCGTCTCGAAGCGCTGGTCGCGCTGCACGGCGCGGAGACCATCGCGGTCGTGATGGTGGAGCCGGTCGCGGGATCGACCGGCGTGCTCGTGCCGCCGCTCGGCTATCTGGAGCGGCTGCGGGCGATCTGCGACCGGCACGGCATCCTGCTGATCTTCGACGAGGTCATCACGGGCTTCGGCCGGCTCGGCACCCCGTTCGGCTCCGACTGGTTCGGCATCGCCCCCGACATCCTCACGATGGCGAAGGGCCTCACCAATGCGGCCGTGCCGATGGGGGCGGTGGCGGTGCGGGAAGACATTCACGACACGGTGGTGGGCAGCGCGGCGCCGGGCATCGAGTTATTCCACGGCTACACCTATTCCGGCCACCCGCTCGCCTGCGCCGCCGCCATCGCCACGATCGACCTGCATTGCGACGAGGGTCTCGCCGACCGCGCGGCCGCGCTTGCGCCGTATTTCGAGGAGGCTGTGCATAGTCTGCGGGGGCTGCCGCACGTGATCGACATCCGCAATATCGGGCTGATGGCGGCCGTCGAGTTCGAGCCGCGCAGCGAAGCGCCGGGCGAGCGGGGCGGCGGGGTGTTCCGGCGCTGCTTCGATCTCGGCCTGCTGACCCGCGTGACGGGCGACACGATCGCGCTGTCGCCGCCGCTCGTGATCGAGGAGCCGGACATCGACCGCATCGTGTCGATCCTCGCCGACGCGATCCGGGCGGAAGCCTGAGCATCGAGTGCCGTGACACTGGACGGAGCACGGGTGAGGCTGCGGCCCTGGCGGGAGGAAGACCGCGTGCCGTTCGCCGCGATCAACGCCGAACCCGGCGTGCTGCGCTACCTCCTGCCCATGACGCCTGCCGATTCGGACGCGATGTTCGACCGCCTCGCCGCGCATTTCGCCGCGAACGGCTGGGGCTACTGGGCAGTGGAGCACCGGGAGGCGGCGGCGCTCATCGGCTTTTGCGGCATCATGCCGCTCTCCTGGACGGCGTTCTTCACTCCGGCGGTGGAGATCAGCTGGCGGCTGTCGCCGCGCTGGCAGAAACAGGGTCTGGCCCGCGAAGCGGCGACGCTCGCGCTCGACGCGGCGTTCGGGCCGATTGGCCTCGACCGGGTGGTCAGCCTGACCGTGCCCGCGAACGTCGCCTCGTGGCGGCTGATGCGGCGGCTCGGGATGCGCGAGATCGGCGAATTCGATCACCCGCGTCCGCCGCCGGGCCATCCGCTGAAGCGGCATATCGCCTACGAGATCACGGCTCCGGAGTGGCGGACCACGCGACCGTCAGTTCCTCGCGGAACGCAAAACGCTTGAGGTGGTCGGCGACGACGCCGCTCATGCGCGGCAGCACGTCCGGGTCCGAGGCCTGCAATTCGAGCCTGAGCGCGTCCGGCCCCGCGTCCAGGATGCAATCCGTGCCCGGCAAATGGATGACGCCGTGCGCGGGATCGAACTCGACCGCGAATTTGTGGCTCCAATGCTTGCAGAGCTGCTGCAGGTAGCGGCTGGCGTTCCCCGTTGGAACGCATGCGCGAAGGGTGGGCATACATTTTCTCCGATTTCATTCGTCTGATACCGCCGAGCAGATGTCCTACCCACCGCTGTACGACGGCGACCAACACCGTCCGGTCATTCTTGCAGAGCTGACACTTGACAGCGCCAGTCGTTACTTTGGCCTGCCGGCATCAAGGGAGGCGGGCAATTTCGTGGGCTCCGGGTTGGCAGCGATAAAGGCTTAAAAAGGAGCCGGTTGCTTACGCCACTGAGCGTAGCCTCGGTCGCTCTTGTAGTTTGGAACTAGGGCTACGAATCGGTTGCCGTCGGCCCCCGAAATAGTGCGTGCGAGAAAGTCGAGCCACGGCTGTTCCTCACGTTGCCCCGTGAAGGAGGCGATGAGCGGCTTGTTCGCGGCAGTGGAGATTTTCAGCTTGCTCGCGTCTTCCGCGACCTGCGTTCCATCTGCGGCAATTTCGCTCTCCACCTGCCAGAGCGCCCGTGCGACGATCGGGATCTGCCGTGGCTTCGAGGGATCGGTCTTATCCCTGGCGTATGGCGCATCCGTGAAATCCCATCCGACGACCGCGACGTCGTGCAGGAACTCCCACCGGGACCACCGCCGAATGCCGGTGGGCACCCCCGAAGCCCGGCACTCCCCCGGTCTTGGCGTACCGCCGAAGACGGCCAGGCGCCGCGACCCGGACAGTGGCGCGTAGTAAGTGGAGAAAGCGTCGCGGAGGCACCTGATCCAGGAATTGCGGACCACGGACCGTGTTAGGCTCCCCTGACTTTCGCTGTCGGCCACCTCCCCGAACGTGCGCCGAAGAGCGTCGGAGAGAACGCGCTTGAGCACCTCGGCGCTGTCGTGTTCCTGCGTGACTACCATTTGGAATGCCGCCCTCCGGAGCCATCGGGTGTCTGGCAACCGCGCACGTCTCACTGGCAAGCTGGGGTACTGACCCAACGCCATAATGCCTGAACGCGCGCCGTCTTCGCCAGGGCTGGGTCTTCAGATTTCGAGAGTAGGTCAGGACATCTGCTCGGCGGTGTGAGCGAGGATGAATTGCCATTTGCCAGGCCCGAGTTCGTCATCGCGAGCCGCCGCTTGGCAGCGCGGCGATCCAGGCGTGCGGCACGGCGCGGATCGCCTGGATCGCTTCGTCGCAAGCGCTCCTCGCGATGACGATGAATGTCGCTGGCGGTTTTTTACGACGGAAATCACAGAACAAGTGCGCCGAGCAATGCGTCGAGGCGCAGACGCCCGGCGGCGGTCGCCCGCAAGATGCCGTCGTTGCGTTCGAGATAACCCTCCTCGATCGCATCCCGGAGCACACGGGCGTCGATCGCATCGTCCAAGGAAAGGCCCGTGCGGGACGCGAAGCGCGCTTCGCTGAGGCCTTCGGTCAGGCGGAGATTCATCAGCAGCATTTCGCGCGCGCGGTCGCGGCATCCGACCGCTTGCTCGTCCGTCGTGCCGTGTCCGTCGCGCTCGACACGCCCGGCCCAGGGCTCGGGCGCGCGGTGGCGGCGCGTCGCGTAAATGGCCCCGTCCAGCGTGACGCGGCCATGCGCGCCCGGACCGATACCCGCGTAATCGCCGTAGCGCCAATAGGCGAGATTGTGCCGGCTCTCCGCGCCCGGACGCGCGTAGTTCGAGACTTCGTACGCCGCGAGGCCGAACCGCGCCGCCTCCTCCGCCGTCGCCTCGTACAGCGCCGCCGCCTCGTCCGGATCGGGCAGCACGAGATCGCCCCGGCGATGCCGCGCCTCGAACGCGGTCCCAGGCTCGATGGTGAGCTGGTACAGCGACAGGTGATCCGCCGCGAGATCGAGCGCGCGCCGCAACTCCGCCCGCCATTCCGGCGAGGTCTGTCCGGGACGGGCATAGATCAGGTCGAACGAGACGCGCGGAAACAGCGCCCGCGCCAACTCCAGCGCGGCGATCGCCTGCGTCTCCGAATGCGCGCGGCCGAGCACCGCGAGCGCGGCGGGATCGAGGCTCTGCACGCCGATGGAGACGCGGTTCACCCCCGCGTCGCGGAACGCGGCGAGACGGGCGGCCTCAACGCTCGTCGGGTTGGCTTCGAGCGTGATCTCGACGGCCTCGTCCACGTCGAACAGACGGCGGGCGTCGGCGACCAGATCCGCGACGGTCTCCGGCCGCATCAGGCTCGGCGTGCCGCCGCCGAAGAAGATGGAGCCGAGCCGCCTTCGGCCGAGCCGCGCCGCCTCCCAGGCCAGCTCCGCCCGCAACGCTCGCGCGAAGCGGGCCTGGGGGATGGCGTCGCGCACATGCGAGTTGAAGTCGCAGTACGGGCACTTCGCGAGACAGAACGGCCAGTGGATGTAGAGCGCCAGCCGGTCGTTCATGCCGGGACCGCCTCGATCACGACCTGAGCGTAGGCGTAAGGATATTCGTCGGTCATCGTCAGCAGCACGACGGCCCGCATTCCGGAAGGCGTGATCGCGCGCAGCCGCAGGCCCGCGCCGCCCGTCATGTGCAGGGTCGGCTGGCCGGAGGGCAGATTGACCACGCCGAGATCCGAGTGGAACACGCCGCCGCGGAAGCCGGTGCCGAGCGCCTTGGCCGCCGCCTCCTTCGCCGCAAACCTTTTCGCAAACGTCGGCGCGTGCAGCGCCCGCGTGCGGCGGAACGCGCGGCGGCGTTCGGTTTCGGTGAAGACGCGGGCGAGAAAACGGTCGCCATGCCGTTCCATCACACGCTCGATCCGGCGGATGTCGCAGAGATCCGCGCCCAGGCCGACGATCACGGCGCGTTCAGCCCCGCGCCCGCTCGACCTGCGTGACGGAGGAGGCGCCGCGCAGACCCGCGATCACGCTCGCCAGATGCCGCGTGTCGCGCACATCGACATCGACCAGCGCCTCGAAGAAATCCTGCTGGCGGTTGATAATTTTGAGATTGCTGATCGCCCCGTCCTGCTTCGCGATCGCGTTGGTCATGTTGGCGAGCGCGCCCGGCTCGTTCGCCGCGATGACGCTGATCCGGCCGGTGTGCTTGTCGCGGGCGCCCTTGTCGCCGGGCGCGGTCTCGCTCCACTCGACGTCGATGAACCGCTCCGGGGTCGCGGCAAAGGTTTCGAGCGTCTGGCACTCCCGCGCATGGATCGTGACCCCCTTCCCGGTCGCGACGATGCCGACGATGCGATCCCCCGGGATGGGATGGCAGCACCCGGCGTAGTGCACCGCCATGCCCGGCACCAGACCCCGGATCGGCGAGCCGGAGCGGTCCGAGACGGCATTCGGCTGCCGCGCGCCGCCGGAGCGGGGCTGGAACACGGGCAGCACGCGCGGCGCGCGTCCGCTGTGGCGCAACTCCGGGTAGGCCGCGTGCACCACCTCCTTGGGTCCGAGATTGCCGTTGCCGACCGCGATATAGAGATCGTCGAGGCTGTGCTGCTTAAGCGTCTTCAGCGTCGTCTCCAGCACCCGCTCGGAGCCGTCGAGCCCCTCCTGGCGGAACGCTTTCGCCAGCGCGGCGCGGCCCGTATCGGAATGCTTGTCGCGCTCCTGCTGATGCACGAAGCGGCGGATGCGCGCCCGCGCCTTGCCGGTGACGACGAACCGGTCCCATTGCGGCGACGGCGTGCCGCCGCGCGCGGTCATGATCTCGACCTGATCGCCGTTCTGCAGCTCGTAGCGCAACGGCATCATCCGGCCGTTCACGCGCGCGCCGACGCAGGTGTCGCCGATCTGGCTATGCACGGCGTAGGCGAAATCGACCGGGGTCGCGCCGCGCGGCAGCTGGATCAGCTGGCCCTTCGGCGTGAAGCAGAAGACCTGATCCTCGTACAGTTCGAGCTTGGTATCGGCGAGGAAGTCGTTCGGGCCGGAGGCATTGGCGAGGATGTCCAGAAGATCCTGCAGCCAGCGGAAATGCTGCAGATCCTTCGCGGTCACGCCCTCGCCGTCGTGCTTGTACGCCCAGTGCGCGGCGACGCCGTTCTCGGCGATCTCGTCCATATCGAGCGTGCGGATCTGAATCTCGATCTTCTGGTTGCGCGGCTCGCGCAAGGTCACGCCGGTATGGATGCTCTGATAGCCGTTGGATTTCGGCGTCGAGATGTAGTCCTTGAACCGCCCGGCGATCACCGGGAAGGCGGCGTGGATCGCCCCGAGCGCGGCATAGCAGGCCTCGCGCGTCGGCACGACCAGCCGGAACGCCATGATGTCCGAAAGCTGCTCGAAGGCGACGTTCCGCCGCTGCATCTTTTCCCAGATCGAGAACGGCGACTTTTCCCGGCCCGACAGCTCGATGACGGGCACGCCGGACTCCTCGCAGACGCGCCGCAATTCCTCGGCCACTTCCTCGATCACGTCGGCGCCCTGGCCGCGCAGATAGTTCAGCCGGGTCTTGATCGTGTCGTAGGCGTCCGGCTCGATCTGCATGAAGGAGAGCGTCTGCAATTCGGTGCGCATCGCCTCCATGCCGATCCGGCCGGCGAGCGGCGCGTAGATCTCCATCGTCTCGCGGGCGATCCGGCGCCGGCCGCTCTCGTCGGCGACGAAATGCAGGGTGCGCATGTTGTGCAGGCGGTCGGCCAGCTTGACCAGCAGCACGCGGAAATCGCGGCTGATCGCGAGCACGAGCTTGCGGAAGTTCTCCGCCTGCTTGGTGCTGTCCGATTGCAATTCGAGCCGGGTGAGCTTCGTCACGCCATCGACGAGGCTCGCGATCTTCGGCCCGAATTTCTGCTCGATCTGTTCGAGGCTGACCGAGGTATCCTCGACCACGTCGTGCAGCAGCGCCGTCACGATCGTCGGGACGTCGAGCCGGTAGCCGGCCAGGATGCCCGCGACCGCCAGGGGATGGGTGATGTAGAGGTCGCCGCTCTTCCGCCGCTGGCGTCCATGCGCCTGCATCGCGACCACGTAGGCGGCGTCGATCAGCGACGTGTCGGCCGCCGGATCGTAGGCGAGAACCTTCTCCGTCAGCTCATACTGGCGGATGATCTCCGGGCGTGCCCTGGGCGCTTCGGCCTGCGATTCGGGCACGGCGTTCGGCGGCGACGCGCCAGGGGACGAGACAGCGGACGCGCCGGTATCGGGCGGCGCGAGGGCGGGCGCGCTCGCCGGCCATCGTCGCGCGCCCTCTTCCATGCGGGCTACCGGCGGCCGCGGCCGCCGAGTTCGGCCTCGATCGCCGCCTCCAGATCCTCGGGCGACATCTCCTCGTTCTCGACGGGGAGGTTCGCCGCCTCCTCCTCGGCCGTCACGTCCTGCAGGCCGAAGATGTTCTGGTCGGTCGGGATAAGGTCGAGCACCTCCTCGTCGGCGGGCTCCGGCTCGGGCGATCGGGAGAGCGACTTCACCAGCTCCTGCTCGACACGCTTGAGATCGATCGTCTCCTCGGCGATCTCCCGGAGTGCCACGACCGGGTTCTTGTCGTCGTCGCGGTCGATCGTCAGCTCCTCGCCCCGGCTCAGGCCGCGAGCGCGCTCGGCCGCGAACAGCACCAGCTCGAAGCGGTTGGGAACCTTTTGGACGCAGTCTTCAACGGTGACGCGCGCCATGCGCTCAGCCTCCGAACTCTTGCAATCGGGCGAAGGGCTGATTTAGGCGCGTGGCTACCGCAATGCAAGATTGGCGTGCGGCGGGGCGGCAAAAGCTCCCGCTCGTCAACATAGCCGGCGCTGGAAGCGAACGTGGAAGCCGTGCCAACCCTCGACGATCTCGGGCCGCGCATCTGCGTCATGGGCCCGTCGAATAGCGGCAAGTCCACCTTGGCGACCGCCATCGGGCGGGCACGCGGTCTGACGCCGATCCACCTGGACCAGCTTCATCATATGCCGAATACGGAGTGGCAGCCCCGGCCGGGCCAGGAGTTCATCGCCCTCCATGATCAGGCGCTTTCAGGCGCGAGTTGGGCCATGGACGGCAACTATTCCCGATGCCTGCCGCAGCGGCTTGCGCGCGCGACGGGCGTCATCCTGCTCGAGACTTCTACCGCAATCAGCCTGCTCCGCTATCTTCGCCGAACGTGGTTCCAGCCCGATCGTGCCGGAGGCTTGGAGGGAGTTACGGATCGCGTCAAATGGCAAATGATCCGCTACATCACGGTCACGACCCGCGCAAAGCGGAGACACTACAAAGAGATTTTCGATCACGTCAGCCTGCCGAAGCTGAGACTCTCGACGGCAAGGGAAGTCGCCCGGTTCTACCGGTCGGAAGGGCTCAGCCGGTGACGGCCCAACCCGCAACTCAAATCGAGGCATAACCGCTGTGAATTTGCGGGCGGCTGCCAGGGTGGCGAAAGAGCCCTGCCGCCGTGGCCTAGTCGGCGGCTTCACGCAGCATGGCGAAGGCGCGGGCGACGGTCGCGATCCGGATCTGGCTGCGGTCGCCGGGGAAGATGTGGCGCTCCGTGCGGGCCGGGCCTTCGCGGCCGGCGAGGCCGAACCACACCAGACCCACGGGCTTGTCGATACTGCCGCCGGTCGGCCCGGCAATGCCCGTGACCGAGATCACGAAATCCGCCCGGCTGCGGGCGATGGCTTGTTCGGCCATGGCGCGCGCGACCCGCTCGCTCACCGCTCCTTCTTGCTCGAGCAGCGAGGCGGGGATGCCGAGCATCGCGGTCTTGGCCTCGTTGGAATAGGTGATGAAGCCGCACTCGAACACGTCGGCGGAACCGGAGATCGCGGTCAGGGTCGCCCCGATCATGCCGCCCGTGCAGCTTTCCGCCGTGGCGAGCTTGAGGCCCCGGTTGCGGCACCGGACCAGCAGCGCCTCCGCGTCCATGAGCAGATCAGGGGTCATCGCTCTCCGCTTCGCTCCCGGCCATCACGTCAACAGACGAGCCCATGCCAGCCGTAGCGCGGATAGCAGCCCCGCCGCAATCGCGCCCGCGATCACGTCGTCGAGCATGACGCCGGTCGCGCCGTGCTGGCGGTCGGCCCACCCGACCGGGCCGGGCTTGGTCACGTCCAGCACGCGGAACAGCACGAATGCCGCGAGCAGTCCGGGAATGGTCGGAACCGCGAGACCGAGCAGAGCGATCCATTGCCCGGCCACCTCGTCGATCACGACCCAGCCCGGATCGCCGCGGATCTCGGCCGCCCTGACTGCCCACCAGCCGCCGGCCGTCGCCGCCAGGGCGGCCGCGATCAGCACCCAGCCGGGCAACAGCAGCAGCGGCCAGCCGATCAGGATCGCGACCGCCGACCCGGCCGAGCCCGGCGAGACCGGAAACCGCCCCGCGCCGAACACGCCCGCCACCATCCGGCCCACGCGCAACCGCGCCCCCGCCGGGGGATCCGCTCCGTCCATCTCAGATGCCACCTGCGAGGATCAGAGGTTCGCCGCGCTTGGCCTGGTAGATCACGACGTTTTCCAGCACCCGCTGCACGTAGTTCCGGGTCTCGGTGAGCGGGATCAGCTCGATCCAGTCCAGCATGTCGATCTCGCCCGCGCGCGGGTCGCCGCTCGCCGCCAGCCACGCCGATACCCGGTTGGGACCGGCGTTATAGGCCGCGGCCGCCAGCGGCAGCGAGCCGCCGAACTGGTCCAGCATCGCCCGCAGATAGGCCGTGCCCAGCCGCATGTTGTGCGCGGCGTCCGTGGTCAGGGCGACCAGCGAGGTCTGCTCGCCGAGGCTTCGGGCGACGCTCTCGGCCGTCGCGGGCATCAGCTGCATCAGGCCGCGCGCCCCCGCCCGGCTGGCCGCCCCCACATCGAAGCTGCTCTCCTGACGGATCAGGCCGAGCGTCACCGCCGGATCAAGCGAACCGGGCGGCGGATCGAGAGGCAGCGGCCATCCGGCCTCGGGCAAGGCCCCTCCCTCGCGCCCGGCCGCTCGGGCGATGGCGACGGCGACGTCCGGCAGGCCGAGGCCGAGCGCGAGCCGGGCATCGACGGAGCGGCTGGCCGGGTCGGGCGCGGCCGCATCCGCCCGCAGCAGGAAGGTGGACGCCCGCCGCGCCTCGCCCCAGCCCGCGAGCAGGATCGCGGCCCGGACCAGCTCGCCGTCCACGAACCCGAAGGCCTGCGAACGCGAGAATTCCGGATCCTTGAGGCCGCGGATGCGAGCGGCGAGCGCGTCCGCCGAGGCGCCGCCAGCGAGCGCCGCCCGCTGGCCGTAGAAGGTCAGCGGAAACGCCGCGGCGGCGGCATAGGCGGCGGATGGGTCGCGGCCCGCCGCTTGCAGCGCCCGGCCCAGCCAGTATTGCGCACGCGCCTGGCTGACCGCGGCGCGGGCGATCGCGGCGACGGACCGGAACTGAGCGAGCGCCCGTTCGGGATCGTGCAGCCGCTCGAGCGCGATGAACCCGGCCAGGAACGCCGCATCCGCGACGCTGCCCGGCGCCGTCTGGCCGGGCAGCGCCGCGACCGCGTAGGCGCGCTCGGCATCGCCCGACGCGAGCAGCCGCCGGGCGAGAAGGTTGCGCTCCGCCCAGAAATCGGAGCGGCGCTCCTCCGGAGCGCTCCGCTGCGCCGCCTCGCCGCTTGCGAGCCACACCGCCGCCGCCGCCGCGTCCTGCCCGGACTTTCGCAGCCAGCGCGCGTGTTCAAGCACGAGCGCGGGTTCCGACTGTTCGGCCTGCGGCAAGGCGGCGAGCAGCGCCGGGCCGGACAGATCGTTACGCTTCAGCGCGAGCAGCGCCTGCGCCATTTTGCGCCGCACGGGAGCGAGGCGGCTCGCCTGGCGGGCGACGGCCGCGGCGTCCGACGACCAGACGAGGCGGGAGAAGCGCGCCCACTGATCCTCCGGCCTGACGATCGCCCCGAAGCGAAGCAGAAAGGCGCTCTCGGACGCGAGACCGGCGATGCCGTCGCGCCACGCTGCCCGGACGGACGCGGCGGCGGCATCGGCGTCTCCGGCGGCGGTGAAGGCGTCGGCGCAGCGGAGCCTCGCCTCGGCCAGCCGCACGGGCTCCTGCCGGCACTGCGCGAGCGCGACCGACCCGTCCGGCTCGCGGGCCAGCGCCTCGTCGCGCCTCCTCTCGAGCACGGCCCGATTCGGCCACTCCGGGTTGGCGTCGAGGAAGGAAGCAAGCTCGGCCGTGGACGCGGCATCCGGCGCGAGCAGCCGGTAGTAGGTGACGAGCTTGAGCGCCAACGGGTCCACGTCGCGCGCCGCCGAGGCGGCGGCGTCCTGCCAGCGATCGGTCCGCACGGCCGCCATCGGGTCACCAGCCCGCGCCTGTGTGCGCGCGCACCCGAGCAGCGCGCCCCCGAGCACCGCGCAGACGACGATCGCGAAGGCCGGCCTCGGAAACGGCATGGCTCGTTCTACCGCGTCTGGCCTTGCGGCGCATCCCCGCCGCGCCTAGCTTCCACGGCCCCCGAACGCACCGTCCGGCGCTCTACGCGCGAGCGGCCGCGCGGAGGGGTCGGAGAGGCGGATGTTCAAAGGCTCGATCGTCGCACTGATCACCCCGATGCAAGCGGACGGCTCGCTCGACGAGGGAAAGCTCGCCGAGTTCGTGGAGTGGCAGATCAATGAGGGGACGGCCGGCCTCGTGCCGGTCGGGACGACGGGGGAAAGCCCGACCCTGAACCACGCCGAGCACCGGCGCGTCGTCGAGATCACCGTGGGGGTGGCGCGCGGCCGCGTGCCAGTCATCGCCGGCGCGGGCTCGAACAGCACGGCCGAAGCGGTGGACCTCGCCCAGCACGCCAAGAGGGCGGGCGCGGATGGGGCGCTGGTGGTCACGCCGTACTACAACAAGCCGACGCAGGACGGGCTCTATCTGCACTACAAGACGATCGCGGATGCCGTCGATTTGCCGATCCTGATCTACAACATCCCCGGCCGCAGCGTCGTGGACATGAGCGTGGACACGATGGCGCGGCTGGCGCAGCACCCAAACATCGTCGGCGTCAAGGACGCGACAGCCAATCTCGCGCGCCCCTTGCAGACGCGAAGGGCCTGCGGCGCGGGCTTTACGCAGCTCTCGGGCGAGGACCATACGGCCGTCTCGTTCCTCGCCGCCGGCGGCGATGGCTGCATCAGCGTGACCGCGAACGTGGCACCACGCCTGTGCAGCGACATGCAGATCGCCTGGGCCGAGGGCCGCGCCAGCGACGCGATCGCCCTGCAGGACCGCCTGCTGCCGCTGCACGACGCGCTGTTCGTCGAGACCAGTCCCGCCCCGGTCAAATACGCGGCGAGCCTGCTCGGCAAATCGGCGGAGTTCTGCCGCCTGCCGATTGCGCCGCTGTCCGATACGTCCCGGAGCCGGGTCTCCGCCGCGATGACGGAAATCGGGCTGCTGAACTAGACGACGGCATGGCTGAAGCGAAAGCGAAGAAGGGCCTGATCGCGCACGGCGTCGCGGCCCAGAACCGCAAGGCGCGGTTCGACTACACGATCAAGGACACGGTCGAGGCCGGCCTCGTGCTGCGCGGGCCGGAGGTCAAGTCGCTGCGTCACGGACGCGCGACGCTCTCCGAAGCCTGGGCCGGCGAACGCGACGGCGAGATGTGGCTGTTCAACTGCTACATCCCGGAATATCAGGGCGGCGTGCTGTCGCGATTCGAGCCGCGCGCGCCGCGCAAGCTGCTGTTGAAGCGCAAGCAGATCCGGACGCTCACGGGCGCGATCACGAAAGCGGGCCAGACGCTGGTGCCGCTCGACATTCATTTCAACGAGCGCGGCATCGCCAAGGTGCTGCTGGGCCTGGGCGAAGGGCGGCAGAAGGCCGACAAGCGGCACGCCATCGCCGCGCGCGACTGGCAGCGTGACAAGGCGCGGCTGATGCGCAACAAGGGATAGAAACCGTTCGGACGTGCTTCGGGAAGGCCGGTTCGCTCGAGCCTGGTTGCCGGCCGCATCGGCCTGGCTGATCCGCTGAACGGAGGTGTATACGAATTGAGCAATTTCACTGCGCACAATATCCGGTTCGAGGATGGGACCGTCACCATGCCGGGCCATCCGTCGCTGCTCTCCGATGAGCCCCGCTGCAAGGGAACGATGCGCCTCCTTCGGATGCTGTTCGGCCAGGAGCTGGCGGGCCGCAGAATCGCCGATCTCGGCTGTCTGGAAGGGGGTTATACCGTCGAGTTCGCCAGGGCAGGCATGGATGCGCTCGGCGTGGAGGTTCGTCAGAGCAACTACGAGAACTGTGCCGAGGTTCAACGAAAGATCGGGCTGCCAAATCTGCGGTTTGTTCGTGATGACGTGTGGAACACGCCAAATTACGGCACCTTCGACGTTATCTATTGTTGCGGCCTGCTGTATCACCTGGACCGGCCTCATGAGTTCCTCAAGATGCTCGGCTCCATCGCAAGGACCGCGGTCATCCTGAACACGCATTTCGCTCCCCTGGAAAGCGAGTTCGAGATTTGGTCTTGGAGCCATAACCGAGCACGAGGGATTGCCGGGCCGCTGGGTCGAAGAGCATGGTGATATGGACGAGCCAAGCCTCGACGCCCTCAAATGGGCGTCATGGAAGAACCAGCGCTCGTTCTGGATGACTCGCGAAGCCCATCTGCAGGCGATCAGTGATGCCGGTTACGACATCGTTCTGGAGCAGTGGGACGCGGCAGCGGCGCCAGCCGACTTGCTCGCAACGACGTCGAGCGCGGACTACCGGAGCTTTCTGCGGACGGTATTCGTCGGAGTCCGCAGCGATCTCCGGACGTTCAAGTGACCTGGCCACCGGCCGTCGAGCCCGCCGTCTATCGCCAATTGTGGCCGGATCTGCTCGGCCTCGATGACGCGGCCCTCTGCACCCACTTCGCCGAGTTCGGAGAGGCCGAGGGCCGTCAGGCAAATCGCCTGGCGACGCGGACGGACTTTCTCGACCTGATACCGTTCAACGCGGCCACTCTCGAGATCGGGCCGTTTTATAGCCCGCTGCTGGCCGGCCGTCCGAATGTTCGCTTCTTCGACGTATTATCCAGGGAGGCGTTGATCGCTCGCGCAAGAGCTCTGGGTGTCGATCAGCCACGCGTGCCGGTCATCGACTTCGTTGCATCCGACGGCGATTTGTCCGGCGTCGACCAGTCCTTCGGCTACGTCGTCAGCAGCCACTGCCTCGAACATCAGCCCGACGTCGTGCGCCATCTGCGGCAAGTCGAGCGGCTGCTGCGGCCACAGGGCCGATACTTCGTCCTGGTCCCGGACAAGCGATACTGCTTCGATGCCTTCATGGCTGAGAGCACGATCGCTGGCATGATCGAGGCGCATCACAGCGCGCGAAAGACGCACTCCCTCCGGAGCGTCATAGAGCACCGCGCGCTCACCACGCATAACGATAGCGCAAGGCACTGGGCTGGCGATCACGGTGATGCGTCACGCGAGCAGGCGGCGAGGGTCGCCAGCGCCATCCGCGAGTTTGAGTTGGCCGCCGGGGCGTATATAGACGTGCATGCCTGGTACTTCACGCCGAAGAGCGCGGCCGCCAATTTGCGGCTGCTCCTGGAGCTCGGTCTCATGGGACTATCTCTGGAGCGCGTCTATCCGACGCGAAGGCCCGGCAACGAGTTTTGGATGATCCTGCAAAAGCCGTAGCAGCGGCCATCAACATCGCGCGGGAGCGATGCAGCACAACGGTTTTTTCGGGGCAGCATGAACCACGCCAATACCGGACTAGGCCGAAGCGACACCAGCGGGTCTGCCGACCTGCACGCGCTTCTGGAACCAGAACTCGACCCCCTATTCTGGCCCTTGTCGCGCTGGGGCGTCGAAAGCGCGTGGATGGCGCATGTGCCTTTCGCGCATTGGCTGGTCGCAGCGCACCGGCCGTCCACCGTCGTCGAGCTCGGCACCCATAACGGCGTTTCCTATTCCGCGTTCTGCGAGGCGGTCCAGCGTACACGTATCGACTGCCGGTGCCTCGCCGTCGATACGTGGGCGGGCGATGAGCACGCAGGGTTCTACGGCGAGGATGTATACGAAAGCCTGAAACGATTCCACGACAGCCGGTACTCCAGCTTCTCCGAGCTGGTACGAAGCACGTTCGATGCCGCGCTGGACTACGTCGCCGACGGGTCCGTCGATCTTCTGCACATCGACGGTCTGCACACCTACGAAGCGGTCAAACACGATTTCGAGGCATGGGAACCCAAGCTGAGCCGGAGAGCGATCGTGCTCTTCCATGACACCAACGTTCGTGAGCGCGACTTTGGCGTCTGGCAGCTATGGCGCGAATTGCAGGCTCGCTACCCCGCATTCGAGTTCCTGCACGGCCACGGCCTCGGGATGCTCGCGTTGGGTTCTCTGCAGGGCAAGAAGGTGCTGAGCTTGACGGCCCTGCCGGACGCCGACGCCAACGTCATCCGCGAACGCTTCGCGCTCCTCGGCGAGCGCTGGCGCAGCGGCGCCGAGGAAGATCGCGCCAGCCTGCACGCACGGCGGCTCGAGAGGCTGCGGGAGAAGGAAGCCGGGCGGGCGGCCGAGCTCGAGCTTGCCCTCCGCGGCAAGATTCAAGAGCTCGAACGCGACCTCGCTTGCATCGCCGAAATGGAAGCGGCCTTGACGACTGCGCGATCGGAGCTGCGCTCCGCCGATGAAGCGAGGCGGACAGCCGAGGCCGCCGCCAGCGAGGCGAATGCGGCAAGAACCGCCGCCGAGGAGAAGGCAACGCAGTTCGAACAGGCCGGCAGGCAGGCTGAACAGGCTCAGCGCCAGGCAGCGGCCTCGCTCGAGGAAGCTCGCCGGCGATTCCTGTCACTCGAGAGCCGGCTGAGCCAATCCGAAGACCTGGTTGATGAGCTGCGGGAGAAGTCGGCGCAGGCCGAAAATAGGCTGACGGCCCTGCACGCATCGACGGCGTGGCGCCTGACCTGGCCGGCGCGGCGGATCGGCGCCTCGTTGCCGCGTCCGGTGAGGAGGTCGGTCCGCCGTATCGCATACCTGGCTTGGTGGTGCATCACACTGCAACTGCCGAGCAAGCTGCGGCTGCGCCAGGAGATGCCGCATCCGGCAGCGACGCGGGCCGGCCCGGCTCTTCCGGCCCCGCACGCGGCTGAGCCCCATCGCGAAAAGACACTCTCGTCGAGCATACCCCTCGCCGTGGCCGCCGACGTGAAGGCGGCGATGCGGACCGTCTTGTCGGCCCGCCTGAGCGCCTTTCTGGCATCGGACGCGGTGCTCGAGCTGCCATCGACCTCCGAGCCTCAGGTGAGCATCATTCTCGTCTTGCACAACCAAGCGGAGCTGACATTCGCGTGCCTGAGTTCGATCGCGGAGTGTCTCCGCGGCGGCCGGGTTTCGGCCGAAATCGTCATCGTGGACAACGACTCGGCGGACCGAACGCGGGAACTTCTGTCCAGGGTGACGGGTGCGAACGTTCACGAAAGCGGCGAAAACCTTCACTACCTTCGCGCGGTCAACAAAGCGGCGGGAGTTGCGACCGGGCGGATGATCCTGCTGCTGAACAACGACGCCCAGCTTTTCCCGGGAAGTCTGGAAGCGGCCGTGCGGGCGCTCGATGCTTCCGCGGACATCGGCGCGGTGGGGGGGCGGATCATCCTCCCGGACGGAACCTTGCAGGAGGCCGGCTCGATCATCTGGAGCGACGGTACCTGTCTCGGATTTGCGAGGGGGCGCAGCCCGGACGATCCGGAAGTCATGTTCGCGCGCGACGTCGATTATTGCTCCGGGGCGTTCCTTCTGACGCCTCGCTCCGTTTTCGAGCGCTTGAACGGGTTCGACGACCGTTACGCGCCAGCATATTACGAAGAGACCGACTACTGCGTTCGGTTGCAAAAGGCCGGCCTCCGGATCGTCTATCATCCGGACGTTGTCGTCCTGCATCTCGAGTTTGGCAGTTCAGCGAGTTCGAGGGATGCCTTCGCGCTGCAACAGCGCAATCACGCCGTTTTTCTCGCCCGTCACCAGAGATGGCTCGAGACACGGCTTCCCTGTTTGCCCGAAAACGTCATCAGGGCGCGGAGCGTGCCGTCCGGCCGCAAGCGAATCCTGATGCTTGAGGACCGGATCCCCTACGAAAGCCTAGGGTCCGGCTACCCCCGCTCCCGCCGGCTGCTTCAGGCGCTGGCGCAAGCCGCGGATGTCACGTTCTATCCGACTTTTCCCATTTCCGAGACCTGGAGCGATGTACGGCAATGCGTCCCGCCGAACGTCGAGGCGATGGTGGGGAGATCCAGGGACCATCTCGCCGAATTCCTCCGGGGTCGCCCGGGCTACTACGACGCAATCATCGTGTGCCGGCCGCACAACATGGAAGTGTTCCTGGCGGCCACCCGAGACGATCCGTCGGCGATCGAAGGAGCCCAGATCATCTACGATGCGGAGGCGCTCTTTGCCTCCCGCGAAATCAGGAGGAGGGCAGTTCAGAATCTTCCAAGCACCGCCGAAGACGAAGACAAGCTGCTGCGATCGGAAATCGCCCTTCTAAAGCACGCCTCCACATTGATTTCCGTGTCCCGCGGCGAGCAAGAGGTTTTCCGGCGCCATTGCGACGCGCCCGTCCATCTGCTGAGCCACGCCTTTGAACTCCAGCCCTCGGACGAGAGCTTCAGCGAGCGCAAGGACATTATGTTCCTGGGGGCCATCCACGACGAGGATTCTCCGAACGCCAACTCCCTGCGGTGGTTTGCTCGAGAGGTCATGCCGCTGCTCAGGCAGAGGCTCGGCTGGGATGTGGGACTGAAGGTGGTCGGTCCCAACCGCGCCGAATCGATCCGGCAGCTGCATGGGAACGCATTGACCCTGGTGGGGCCAGCGGATGATCTCGGGCCGCATTTCGCGAACGCCCGGTTGATGGTGGCGCCGACCCGCTTCTCCGCCGGCATCCCCCTCAAGGTGGGACAAGCCGCGGCCTACGGGGTGCCGGTGGTCGCGACTGACATCCTGGCGGACCAGCTCGACTGGACTCCCGGCCAGGATCTGCTGACGGCCACGACGGCCGAGGAATTCGCCGACGCGTGCGCCACTCTGTACAGCGATCAGGCGATGTGGGAGCGTATCCGAGCATCGGCGCTTGAGCGCTGCGCCGCGGACTTCTCGCTGTCGAAGTTCCACGACACAGTCGCGGAGATCGTCCGGTCGATTCCCGAAAGGCGGATCTCTTCGGACCCTGCCCTTGCGCGGCCGGATTACGCCGGCTGGGTTCGCGCGTACGACACCCTTTCCGCCCAGGATCGGGCGGCCATCCGCGCCCGCATCGAGCGTCTGCCGAACAAGCCGCTCATCTCCATCGTGGTGCCGCTCTACAATACGCCCGAGCCGTGGCTCCGCCGCTGCATCGATTCGGGTACTGGACGAGATCTACCCCCATTGGCAACTCTGTCTGGCGGATGACGCGTCCACCGATGCGCGGATCGCCGCGATCTGCCGGAGCTACGCCGAGCAGGACAGCCGCATACGGTTCGTGCGGAGGCAAACCAACGGGCACATTTCGGAAGCGAGCAACACTGCCTTGAGCTTGGCTACGGGCGAGTTTGTGGCCTTGCTCGATCATGACGACGAGCTCGCCGACCACGCTCTGTACATGGTAGCGGAGGCGCTGGCTCGGGAACCGGCCCTCGATCTCATCTACAGCGACGAGGACAAGATCGACGAGCACGGCGTACGCTTTGATCCCTGGTTCAAGTCCGACTGGAACTATGACCTGATGCTGTCGCAGAATGCAGTCGTGCATCTGGCCGTGTATCGCCGCACGCTCCTGGCGGAGATTGGCGGGTTTCGCGCCGGATTCGAGGGCAGCCAGGACTACGATCTCACGTTGCGCTTCATCGAGCGCACCACGCCAGACCGCATCCGCCACCTGCCCTTCGTGCTCTATCACTGGCGCGCCATACCGGGCTCGGTGGCGCTTGCGACGGATCAGAAGCAGTATCCCTACGAAGCGGCCGCGCGGGCGATCCAGGAGCACCTCGACCGCCTGGGAACGGGAGCAACGGTGCGGCGCGAAGCTCACGACGGCTATTACCGGACGCGGTGGCCATTGCCTGACCCCTGCCCCAAGGTCACGATCATCATCCCAACGAAGGACAAAAAGGCGCTGCTGCAAACCGCGATCGAGACTATTCTCGATATGACCAGCTATCCTGATTTCGAGATAATTGTCGTCGACAACCGCAGCCAGGAGCCGGAGGCGCTGGATTACCTTTCCTCGCTCAACCAGTTTGGGAATGTTCGCGTCCTCCGTTACGATGCGCCGTACAGCTTCGCCGCCCTCAACAACTGGGCCGTCAAGCATTCGACTTCGCCTCTCATCGCCTTCGTCAACAACGATGTCGAGGCGATCTCGCCGGATTGGCTGCGAGAAATGGCGAGCCACGCCATCCGGCTCGGGGTCGGCGCGGTCGGGGCGAAGCTCTATTACCCAAATGAAACCGTCCAGCACGCGGGCGTGGTCGTCGGCATCGGCGGGCTGGCGGGACACCCGCACCTCGGGCTGCCGCGAGGCGAGCCCGGCTATTTCGGACGGGCCGTCCTCACCCAAAACTTTTCCGCGGTCACCGGCGCCTGCCTCGTGATGCGCCGGGGCGTCTTCGACGAATTGGCCGGGTTCGACGAGACGGCGTTTCCCATTGCGTTCAACGACGTGGATCTTTGCCTGCGTGCGTGCGAGGCGGGCTACTCGGTGGTTTGGACGCCTTACGCCGAGTTGATCCACCACGAATCAGCGAGCCTCGGACTGCCTGACGCCCCGGAGCGCCGGGCGCAGTTTGAAAGGGAGTGCCGCAACCTGAAGGAGCGGTGGCCCGCGCGGATCGACAACGACCCGTTCTACAATCCGAACCTGACGATCCGGGGCGGGGATTTCAGCCCGTCATTTCCGCCACGGGCGAGCGGCCCCTGGAAGGACGCGAGCACGTAGGCAAGCGCCAGGATCACGCGGCCGGGCGGGCGAGGTCGTCGGCGATCCGGGCGACCACGAGCTCGAACATGTCGGGCGTCAGGCGGCGCGTGCTCGTGTTGTAGCGGGAGACGTGATAGCTGTCGGCGAGGCGCAGCCCGTCCGGCAGCGCGTGCATGTCGCCGTGATGGAAACGGATGCGCGTCGCCGGTATGCCGCACGCCTTCAGCACGGCCGCGTGCGCCAGAACGCCGAGCGCCAGCACGATGCGCAGCCTCGGCATGGCCTGCAGTTCGGCGGCGAGGAAGCGGTTGCACTGCGTGACTTCCTTCGGCTCCGGCAGATTGGCCGGAGGCACGCAGCGCACCGCATTGACGATGCGGCAGTTCAGCAGCGAAAGGCCGTCATCCGGTTCCGCCCGGTAGACGCCGTCGGCGAAGCCGAAGCGCAGCAACGTCTCGTAGAGCAGGACGCCCGCGAAATCTCCCGTGAACGGGCGGCCGGTGCGATTGGCGCCCCGCACGCCGGGCGCCATGCCGACAACGAGGAGTTCCGCGTCGATCGGACCGAACACCGGAACCGGCGCGTTGAACCAGCCGGGGTTGGCCGCCCGGTTCGCCTGACGATAGGCGACCAGCCGCGGGCAGAGCGGGCAGTCATGGTCGGGCGTGAGCGGCGCCTGCGCCTCGCCCGGATCGCGAAGCTGCATCAGGCGGCGTCGTTCGAATCCGTGAAGGGTTCGGCCGGCGTCTGCCGGAGCGGGACCGGGCGCGGCCTTGGTTCCATCTGCCGCCGCGTGAACTCGGGCGCGATCTCGGCCAGCTCGAGGAACTGGTCCGCCTGCCGCCGCAGCTCGTCCGCGACCATGGGCGGGCTGGTACGGATCGATGACACGACCGAGACGCGCACGCCCTTCCGCTGCACCGCCTCGACCAGCCGCCGGAAGTCCGAATCGCCGCTGAACAGCACGGCATGATCGATCTTCGGGCAGAGTTCGAGCATGTCCACCGCCACCTCGATGTCCATGTTGCCCTTCACCCGTCGGCGACCGGCCGAATCCGTGAACTCCTTGGCCGGCTTCGTGACGAGCGTGTAGCCGTTATAGGCAAGCCAGTCCGTCAGCGGCTTCAGCGGCGAGTACTCGTCCGTCTCCAGAACCGCGGAATAGTAGTAGGCGCGGATGACGTGCGCTTTCTTGCGGAAATATTCCAGGAGGTTGCGGTAGTCGACGTCGAAGCCGAGATTGCGGGATGCGGAGTAAAGATTTGCGCCGTCGATGAAAAGCGCCACCCTCTCATTGGGGAGGAAATGCATGGTTGGACCTTCCTGTGCGGCCTACATTGGGCCGATCGGATACGGCTGGTGCCGGCAAAAAGACTCCGGCTCGCCGCCGCATCCAGCAACGTCCCTCTGTTGCCGAAAAGTTAAGCGACGGCAAGCAGGGCAGTGAAAACGCGACAGTCACCATGACGATTTTGGTCGGCCTCGGCGCGAACCTGCCCCGCGCCGACGGAACGCCGCCGCTCGGGACCTGCCGGGCGGCCGTGGCCGCGCTCCAGGCGCTGCCCGGCTACTCGGTGCGGGCGATGTCGCGTTGGTATTCCTCGGCGCCGGTTCCGCCCTCGGGCCAGCCGCCCTATGTCAACGGCGTGGCGCGGCTCGTTGGGCCGGCCGAACCCGAGCGCCTGCTCGCTGCTCTGCACGCGATCGAGGCCGCGTGCGGCCGGGTCCGCACCGCGCCGAACGCGGCCCGGCCGCTCGACCTCGACATCATCGCGATCGGCGGCCTGATCCGCGCCCACCCCGATCCGGTGCTGCCGCACCCGCGCGCGCATCTGCGGGAGTTCGTGCTGCGGCCGCTCGCGGACGTCGCGCCGGGCTGGGTGCATCCGCTGCTCGGGGAGAGCGTCGAGACGCTGCTTGCGCGGCTAGGGCCGCAGCAGGTCCGGCTCCTCGCCTCTCCTTGACGCATTCCGAACGCGGTAGCCGTAGCCGAGATCGTGCCGCAAGCAGCGCCGGAAGATTGTGTCGGCGACACGGTCGTCCTCCGGCCGAAAAGAGACCAGCGCCCGAGCGGAGGGCTGCGGGATGATCGTTTCGCCCTTGCCCGGATCGAGACGCGCCTCCATCGCCTCGCGGCCGGCGACGGCAAGGGCGGCCGCGACCGCCCGGTCGGAGAGCGAGACATCGAGATGCGCGGCAATCCTGCGGACCCAGTGCGCGGGCGTCGCTTCGAGATCCTCGTAGCGCACGACCAAGACCTGGCCCGGACGGCACGCGGCCACGTCACCCCAGCGATTCATGAAGTGCACGTACCACCAGATATCGGCGACATGCCGCCGGCCCCCCGGATCGCCCCGCACGTACTCGGAGAAGGACGAGCCGTATGCGTGACGCCACTTCACGTAATTCGACGCCATCGCCGCCCGTACGTCGCGCATCAGGACGACGATGGGCGGCCGCGACACGACCGGCCGCAGCCATCGCCAGGCGAACAGAACGGACGGGATCGTGTGAGAGCTGGCGATGCGCGGAACATGCGCGTAAACGCGCGGCCAGCGCGGATGGCCGACGATCACGTCCGCCTCGGGTCCGCTCGATCTTCGGGGCGGGGACACGCCGAACTCCTCGGCGATGGCGCAGCTCAGCATGTATTTGAGCCAATGCGTCCCGGAGTTCTTACCGGTGATCAGAAACCCGTCGGATTGGCGGTATTGCAGCAGGAAGAAGTTGCTCAGATCGGCATGCAGCACGCGCAGCCGGAACCGCAGGAAGTCGGCGAGGCCCGGCCCCCATTGCGGCGCCCATTCCGGCGCCAGGTCCGGATGCGCCTGCGATCCGGGTGGAGCGGCTCCCGTGCCTGCTCCGGCGCGGGCGAGCAGATGCGACGCGAGCAGGCCCGCCAGACAGAACCCGATCTCGTCGAAATGCCCGACGACCGGCAATCCGTCGGGGATGAGGTCGATCGGCAGGAACAGGTAGGAGACCCCGACCAGGAACACCGCCTTCGGGAAAGCGAATCTCGTGGGATGAAAAAGGCAGCGCAGCGTCAACCCGATCTCATCGGCCGAGCGCGACCAGAATCCTTCTTTTGCCGGCATTCGCATTCCGCAACGGTTCCAGGGCCGCCGATACGCGCAGCAGCGGCGGGGTCTCGCGTTAGATGAATCCTTCCGCGTGCCAGGTCACGCCGAAACATCGATGTCCAGCGGTCCGCCCCGCCGAATGATCTGGGGTGTACCCCAGTTCCGGCAGTTTCGGCTTCGCCACGCGATGCGCGTGTCGCGTGGAGGCCGGTCGCCGCCGGGCTTGCCGGATGGGCGTGCGGCTGGCAGGAACGGCGCACCATGTCCTGGGCACCCCACGCCACCGCCGACGACGTCGCCCTTCGCGGGCCGGCCTGGTCCGGCGCGGCGGCCGCGTGGCTCGACCGCGTCGCGCTGATCGCGGCGCTGCTGACGCCCGTGTTCCTGATGCACGGCCATGCGATCGCGGAAGGCACGATAGCCGTCGCCGATCTCTGCTTCCTGACGCGGTGCGCGCTCGCGAGGGAGTGGGATTGGCTCCGGCACGGCTGGGTGCCGCTCGGTCTCGCCTGGTGGGGCTGGCTCGTCTTCTGCTCGCTGCCGCTGCCCGCGATCAATGTCGGGGAAGGCGGCATCGGCTCGGCGATCCAGGCCGCCGCGACCCTGCGCTTCCTGCTGTTCGCGGCGGCGCTGCAGGGCCGCGTGCTGGCGTTTCCCGAGCGGCGGGGCTGGATGTATGGCGTCGTCGCCGCATGCGCCGCCTACATCCTGCTGAATGTCGCCGTGCAATTCCTGACCGGGCACAATCTCTACGGCCACGGCCATGCTCCGGCGGGCGAGTTGACGGGCCCGTTCAGCAAGCCGCGCGCCGGACCGCCGCTCGCGCGAATCATCGTGCCCGTCATGGTGCCACCCACAGCCTGGCTGCTCGCGCGAAGGCGCGTGCCGGAAACGCTCGCGGCCGGCGCGCTGCTGCTCCTGTCCCTCTGCCTCGTGGTCGTCATCAGCCAGCGCATGCCGACGATCCTGACCGCAGCGGGGCTGCTGGTGGCGGCGCTGCTGCTGCCACGGCTGCGGCCGGTCGTGGTGATCGCGCTGCTCGCCGGCGGCCTGCTCATCGGCGCGTCGGCGGTCGTCTCGCCGCCGACCTGGAAGCGAGTCGTCGTGCAGTTCTCGAGCCAGCTCGAGTATTTTGGACAGAGCCATTACGGCTTCCTCTACGAACGCTCGATCACCATGGCCGAGCAGAATCCCGTCACCGGGCGCGGCTATGACGGCTTCCGCACCGGCTGCAAGCTGGCGCGGTACGGCGAGGCGGCGCTGGAGCAAGCGCGCGCCCGGTTCAACGGCGCGCAGATCTGCACGCCGCATCCGCATAATTTCTACATGCAAGCGGTGACGGACGGCGGCTTCCCGGGCCTGCTGCTGTTCTGCGCGCTGGCCATCGCCTGGATCGTGCAGGTCGGGCGCGGCGTCTGGCGGACGCCCGTGCCGCTGCGGGTGGGGCTGTTCGCGTCCATCCTGCTGCAGCTCTGGCCGGTGCAGTCGACGAGCAGCTTCTTTAGCATGCCGATGGGCGGCTGGTTCTTCCTGCTGCTCGGATGGGCGCTCGCGGAAAGCCGCGCCGCCCTCCACCGGCCCGCCAGAGAAGCATCGGCCAGTTGAGCAAGAGCGGGGGGAAGTAGCGGATGTCGTTCCTGCCTGATGCCCGTGCTCGGGCAGCATCCTGGCTTGCCGACCAACTCGGGCTGCGGCGGCTTTTCGCCGCGACGAGCTATCTGCTGGTGCAGCAGCTCAATGCCGACCCGCCGCCCGAAGGGCCGGAAGCGAATCGGCGCCTGCACGAGACGTTTCTGGGCCTGTTCAGCACCATGCGGCCCAGCCTGTTCCTGGATGTGGGCGCCAATGATGGTTCCGCGTCGGTCGCCGTGCGCGAGGCCGCGCCAGCCTGCCCAGTGCATGCCTTCGAGGCCAACCCGCAGATCTATGCGAAGAACCGGGCGAGGCTGGAGCAACATGGAGTCCGGTTCTGGAATCTTGCGGTCGGTGACCACGTGGGCCGCACGATCGTCTATGCCCCGCGCACGCTGTCGCGCGCCTATGTGGGCGGAGAGGTGGTCCCGGCCTCCATCACCGAGGGGGAGGATACCGGCAAGACCTCTCTCCTGCGGCGCAACGAGGACGCGACCTATGCGGAGTTCGAGGTGCGGGCGACCACACTCGATGCATTTGTAAGCACGCATGTCCCGGACTGGCGCGACCGCACCGCGTTTCTTTGGATTGATGTCGAAGGCGCGGCTGATCGTGTGCTGGCTGGCGCCAAGGGTCTCCTCTCCCGGACGCGCGTGATCTTGCTCGAGATCGAACGCTTCGACTTTTGGCAGAACCAGGCGGACTGCGGGACCGTTGTCACGCGGCTGATTCGCGCCGGGTTCCTGCCGCTGGCACGCGACCGTGAGTACGGCGACAAGCAGTTCAACATACTGTTCGTGCATCAGGATGCAGTCGGACAAATCCTGCCGCGGCTTTTTGATTGTCGCGGCCCGCTTCGATCGCGCGGCATCCCCGAAGCCGGAGCTTGCGAGAAACCGCGAGGGAACGAGGCCAGTCCCCGGTGCCGAACCTATCTCTCGCTCGGAGCCGCGCTGGGGAGCGACGTTCCGGTCATCATCCCCTGCTTCAACGCGGTCACCTATACCCGCGGCATGGTGGAGCAGCTGAGAGCGCTCGGGCTGCAACGGCTATTCCTGGTGGACAACGCTCCACGTACCCGCCCATGCGAGAATATTTGGCGGCGCCAGGCCCAGGCATCACCGTCATCGCTCAGTCCGAAAACAAGGGTCCACGCGACACGTTCCTTGATCCGGCCCAGCTTGCATTGCTGCCACAGTTCTTCTGCATCACCGATCCGGATCTTGCGTTGAACCCCGAGATGCCGCCGGACTTTCTCGCTCAGCTTGCGGCTCTGACGGAGCAGCATTCGGTCGGAAAAGCCGGCCTCGCCATCGACATTGCGGATCGCGCAACGATGCGAGACAACGCATTTCGGATCGGGGACCGGCACTACAGAATCTGGGAATGGGAGGATCAGTTCTGGCGAGAGCCGCTGGGTCTATCACCCGGAGGAGATCCGGTTTTCAAGGCTCCAGTCGATACGAGCTTCGCGCTCTACAACAAGCGCTTTTTCAGCGCGGACGATCCCCTAAAGGCCGTGCGGGTCGCGGGGCGATTCACGTGCCGCCATCTACCCTGGTACAAGGACGTCGGATTGCCCGCCGATGAGGAGCAGTTCTACCGCAGCCGCGCACGGGACAGCTTCTACATGGGTAACGAGGCCGATCCGGACCAGATAACGCGGTACGAGAAAGCGCCGACGCTCCAGGAGTTTCCCGGCGGCACCAGCCTGTAGAGATCCCGCGCTTCGTCGCCGCCCGCGCTGGGCTGCCGCCCTCCCCCGGTTTGCGGGAGAGGGCCGCTGAAGCCGTTCAGCTCGCGTGGTGCCGGTGCGCCTTGTGCTGCGCGGAGTTGTAGGCGTGGATTTCGTCGAGTGTGACGTAGCCCTTATTGTCCGTGTCGATCGCGCTGAAATGGTGCGCGACGCGCGGCATGCCGGCCTTCGCCTGCTCCATGGTCAGCTTGCCGTCATGGCTCGTGTTCGCGGCGTCGAAGCGCTGCTGCATGCTCTGCCGGACCGCGTGATGCGGCTGCGCAGCCGGTGCGGCGCTCGCAGCGGGCGCGGATGTGTCGGCCTGAGCCGCGGTCTGCGCCTGCGCCGCGAAGGCGATCAGCGGGAAGGCGAGGAGTGGAGCGAAGAGACGCATGGCAAGCACTTCCTGTTGTGGGAGACCAATTTTCGACGGCGGCGGCTTTCACAGAGTTTCAGTCGTAAGCAACCTGCGCGGCGTTCACTTCGTCCCGCATCGCTTGCAGGGCTTCCTCGATTCCCGCCCGGTCCACGTCGAGATGTGTGCAGAGACGCAGGCGGGAGCCGAAGACGGAGACCAGGATGCCCCGTTGCCGCAGGCGCGAGGCGAACGCCTCGGCCGCGAGGCCGGCGCCGTCCAAATCCATAAACACCAGATTGGTTTCGGGCATGTGAACGCGGAGGCCGCCGATCGCGGCCAGCCCCTCCGCGAGATGCCGCGCGTTGGCGTGATCCTCGGCCAGCCGTTCGACATTGTGATCGAGCGCGTAGAGGCAGGCCGCCGCGCACATTCCGGCCTGCCGCATCGCCCCGCCCATGCGCTGCTTCCACCGCCACGCGGCGTCGATGAACGCGGCCGAACCGCACAGCACCGCGCCGAGCGGCGCGCCCAAGCCCTTGGTGAAGTCGAGCCAGACGCTGTCCATCCCGGCCGCCATGCGGTCCGGCGCGATACCGGCGGCGACGGTCGCGTTCAGGAGCCGCGCGCCGTCCATGTGCGTCGCCAGCCCCTGCGCGTGCGCCGCCTCGGCGACGGCGTCGAGCGGTGCGAGCGGCCAGACCGAGCCGCCGCCGTGATTGGACGTCTGCTCGACGATCGCGAGCGTCTGATCCGGCGAATAGCGCCGCTTCGAGCGGAACGCGGCGCGCAGCGTTGCGGCATCGAATTGTCCGCGCGCGCCGCGCAGCCCCGTCAGCGTCACGCCCGCGAGCGCCGCCGCGCCGCCGCCCTCGCTGTTGATGACATGCGCCTGCTCGTGCGTCAGCACCTCGTCGCCCGGCCGGCAGTGCGTCAGGATCGCGACCTGATTGCACATCGTGCCGGTCGGCAGGAACATCGCCGCCTGCTTGCCCAGCATCCGCGCCATGCGCGTGCAGAGCGCATTCACTGTCGGGTCGTCGCCGATCTGCTCGTCGCCGACCTCCGCTCGCAGCATGGCCTCGCGCATGCCGGCGGAGGGCCGGGTCTGCGTGTCCGAGAACAGATTGACGCGCACCGGCGGCAGAGACGGGTCCGGCGGCACCGGCGCGAACGTCATCTCTGAAGTCCGGGAGCGCGATCCGTCACGGCGAGCCCAGGAGCTCGTCGAGCGTCACCGGACATTCGGCCGGGACCGGCAGGGGCGGTTGGCCGTCCTGGGTCTCCGGAAGCGCCTTGAGGGATTTGGCGTATAGGGCCGATAGCCCAATTCGCTGCCGCATGGACGGCGCGAACGCGTCACTCGCCTGGGCACGGAAAAGCGACGCATCCGCCCGCCAGCTCGGCGCCGCCGGGGATAAGGGCCACGCTTCGGCCTTGAGCATATCCACGAGAGCCTGGATCAGCAGCGAACGCATCCTCGAAAGTTCGCTCCGGCCCACGCTCTCGACTTCCTCGATGACGTTGAGCCAGTCCGGCCGCTCGTTCAACGCTTCGCCGGCCGCGACACGGCGAAGCAGCGCGGCCTGGTGTTCGGACCAGTCCAGAATATCGGCATCGGTACTCGCTCATGGTCCCGATCCGCCCTCATGCCGGTTCACTGATTACACGAACGCGGCTGCCAAATCATCTTCCAACGTGAGCGAAGGAAGACCCGCTACGCGGACGGCAGGCTGCCGCGCAATGCGTGCTTCTGCACCTTGCCCGTGGATGTCTTGGGCAACGGGCCAAACGTGACGTAGCGCGGGCATTTGAAATGCGCGAGCCTTGCGCGGCACCAGGCGATCAACTCCTCCTCCGTGACGGTTCCCGCTTCGGACGGGACCGCCGTCACGAACGCATGCGGCACCTCGCCCCATGTCGCGTCGGGCCGGGCCACGACCGCGGCTTCGAGCACGGCGGGATGCCGGTACAGCACCTCCTCCACCTCCAGGGTCGAGACGTTCTCGCCTCCGGAGATCACGATGTCCTTGGCGCGGTCCTTGATCTCGACGTAGGAGTCCGGGTGCAGCACGGCGAGATCGCCGGTGTGGAACCACCCGCCCGCGAACGCGGCCTCGTTCGCGCGGTCGTTGTTCAGGTAGCCCTTCATGATCGTGTTGCCGCGCAACGCGAGTTCCCCGAGCGTGCGCCCGTCCGCCGGGACGGGCTCGCCCGTCGCCCGGTCCAGCACGGTCGCGTCCTCGAGCATCGGATGCGGCACGCCCTGCCGCGCCATGAATGCCGCCTTTTCGTCCAGCGCCATCGTGTCGAGTTCGGGCTGCCATAGGCAGACCGTCGCCGGACCGTAGCTCTCGGTCAGGCCATAAAGATGCGACACCTCGAAGCCGAGCGCCTCCATGCCGGCGATCACCGACGACGGCGGCGCCGCCCCGCCCGTCACCACCTTCACCGGACGCGGCAGCTTGCGCCGGACGCCTTCGGGCGCGTGGACGAGCATGTTGAGCACGATCGGCGCCCCGCAGAGATGCGTGACGCCGTGTTCGGCGATCGCGTCGAAGATGGCGCCCGCCTCGACGCGCCGGAGACAGACATGCGTGCCGCTCGCGAGCGTGACCGCCCAGGTATAGGTCCAGCCGTTGCAGTGAAACATCGGCAGCGTCCAGAGATAGACGCTGCGCGGGGTCAGGCCGGACATCAGCGCGTTGGCGCAGGCGTTCAGATAGGCGCCGCGATGATGGACGACGACGCCCTTCGGGTCGCCGGTGGTGCCCGACGTGTAGCTGACGCCGATCGCCTGCCACTCGTCCGCGACTTCCGGCGGGGTAAAGCCGGGATCGCCGCGCGACAGGAACAACTGGTACTCGGCATCGCCGAACGGCTCGCCGCCGGCCGCTTCGCTATCGGCGATGCGGATGACGCGGGGCGGCGCGTCTATTCCGGCCAGCACGCGGCGCACGACCGACGCCCATTCGCTGTCGGCGAGCAGCACGCGCGCGCCCGAGTGAAGCAGGATGAAGGCGATGCCCGGCAAATCAAGGCGGATGTTGATCGTGCAGAGCACCGCGCCCAGCATCGGCACGGCGTAATGCGCCTCCAGCATCTCGGGGATGTTCGGCGCCAGGATCGCGACCGTGTCTCCCGTGCCGATGCCGATGCGAGACAGCGCGGAGGCGAGACGGCGGCAGCGGTCCCTGAAGGCGGCGTAGGAGTAGCGGCGGCCGCCATGCACGATCGCGGGCCGCGCGCCGTAGATGCGGGCGCTGCGATCGAGGAACGAGACCGGCGTCAGCGGGACGTAGTTGGCCGGAAGCTTCGGCAGTGTGTCCTGGTCCATGCCCTCCCCCTCGCTCTCGCCGCAAGCGGACGCGATCCGGGCGGCGCTGGCAAGAGGGCCGGGAGCCTGTGTGGCTAGCTCATGAGTTGTCCGGAGTTTGTAGCTCGTGAAGTGTCCGGTCATTCCGGTCCCTTGTGTTGGGGGTTGGGATGGATCGGGCACGCATTCACGAGGGGATACGACGGATGCGGTTCGAGGATGTTCTTGGCCGATCGGAGCGGTCGGAGTTGAGCCAGCTGGAGGCGGCGGAGTTGCTGGGAGTGAGCGAGCGTACGTTCCGGCGCTGGCGTGACCGGCATCGCGAGCAGGGGCTGGCTGGTCTTGAGGATCGCCGGCTGCTGCCCTCTGGGCGACGCGCGCCTGTGGCGGAGCTCGAGCGGATGCTTGGCCTGTATCGCGACCTCTATCGCGGCTTCACGGTCAAGCACTTTCACGAGCAGCTGGGGAAGCGGCACGGCTACAGGCTGGGCTACACGGTGACCAAGCTGGCTCTGCACCGTGCGGGGTTGGTACTGCCTGCGGTGAAGCGCTCGGCGCATCGCAAGAAGCGCCCGCGCCGTCCGTTGGCGGGCATGCTGCTGCACCAGGACGCCTCGACGCATGCCTGGCTGCCCGGGAGTGGGCGCCTGCACGACCTCGTCGTCACGCTGGATGACGCGACGAGCGCGATCCTCTCGGCGTTTCTGGTGGATCAGGAGGGGACGGCGTCGAGCCTGCGAGGCCTGCGCGAAGTGGTGGAGCGGCAGGGCCTGTTCTGCGCGCTCTACACCGACCGGGGCAGCCACTCCTTCCTGACGCGCCGGAGGCTGGCGGACCGGCCTCGCGGACGGTTCTGACCCAGGTCGGCCGTGCGCTCGCGCAGCTCGGCATCGAGCACATCGCGGCCTACTCACCGGAAGCACGGGGCCGGTCGGAACGGGCGTTCCGGACGTTGCAGGACCGGCTGCCGAAGGAGTTGGCGCTGGCCGGGATCACGACAGCCGAAGCGGCGAACCGCTGGTTGGCGGAGAGCTACGTGGCCGAGCACAACAAGGCGTTCGCGGTGGCGCCCGAGCAGGAAGGGTCGGCGTTCGTGGCCGACGCGGCCGGCGCCTGGCGCGAGATCCTGTGCGTCCAGGAGGAGCGGACGGTGGGCAATGACAACACCGTGCGATGGCAGGGGCTTAGCTTGCAACTGCCGCCGAGCCGGCTGCGACCGCACTTCGTGCGCGCAAGGGTGCGGGTGAATGAATACCCCGACGGCACGCTCGCAGTGTTCCTCGGGCCGCACCGGTTGGCAGACTACGACCCAACCGGCGCCCTGCTGCCAACCGAGCGTCAGGCCGCATGACATGCTCCCATCGCGGCGTTCCGTGCCGGGGCCTGCATGCCCCGGCACGGAACAAGAACGGAGCGGACAGATCACGAGCTACGAAAACCGGACATCTTTACGCGTCACCGACAGAGGGCCGGGAGCCTGAGGAAAGACCGGGAGCTGACGGCTATACCATCCAAATTGATGATCGTCAGACCGCCCCGCTGATCGGTTGCCGTTCAGCCAGTCGCGAAATTTGCCGGCAAGGGTCGGTGGTTCCAATCGGTCGAGAGGTGCTGGGCCTCAGCTATCCCGCCCGGACTCATCGTGCGCTCAAGATCGCGAAGGTGAACTCTGCAATCTTGCTGCCCTGAGCAGCGGCCCGGTTGAGCAGTACGCCCTTCCCGGTCCCTCGCCGCCGAAGATGATGCTTCACACCCCAGGCCCGGCGATGACGCGAGCCGTCACTCGCTCAACAGCTCATCCAGCGTCACCGGGCAGTCCCGAGGCATCGGAAGCGCCGGCTGGCCGTCAATCGCCTCCGGGAGAGGCGCAAGGAACGAATCCTGAACAGGCCCTGCGCAGCCGTGGTCGGGACCGGCCTCTAGCTAGGACGCGGGCTTGCCCAGCAGCCCGCTCTTCAGCTGCTCGGTCGCCGGGACGGGGCCGATGAAGGTCGCGAGGATCACGGAGGCGAAACGCGGGTCGGCGACGGTGCCGAGCGCCCGGCCGTCGAACACGAACGAGACGTGCCCCTGCTCGAAGGTGAGCGTCGCGGTATCGCCGCGCCGGACCGGCTGCACCTCCGCGAGGAAGCGATCCACGTCCGCCGGATCGAGGCGGCAGGGAAGCCGGCAATTCGCGGCGAAGCCGTCCCGCCAGGCCTGCCTGCCCCTCTCGGCGTCGACATCGCGCAGGAACCGGACCTCGATCCGCTTCTTGCCAGGCGAGCGGATGACCTCCTCGCCGTCGTCGCTCCGATGCTCGAGATAGAGCGCCGCGACATAGATTCGGACGCGCAGGAACGAGTAGGTGCGCAAGCCCATGCCGTTGAGCCGGAGCGGCGTGCCGTCCACCGTGACCTCATCCGGCATCGTCACGCCGTCGAGGACGGCGGCACGGCCCGGGGGGCAGGCGAGCGCAAGGAGCAAGGCGGTCGTGAGCAGCGTCTTCATGCGGGGCGCATTCGCCGCATTCCGCCCCCTGGCGTCAATCCGGTTCGCGAAAGCGCGGCTGAACCGTGCCGCGCGCGCCACGTTCGGCCTGCATGATTGATCGGCCGGTCATCGTCCGCGCGCCGCCGCCGGCGCGCCGTCAGCCGCAAGCGGAGGCGCGCAAAACGGATCGGACGGGCGTGTCCACGCCCCAGATCGCGGTCGCGCGCGCGCCGAAGCAGCGCGGATTGCGGGTCGGCGGGATCGAGCTCACGCATCCCGACCGCGCGATCTGGCCCGGCGTAACGAAGCGCGATCTCGCCCTCTATTGGCAGGAGGTCGCGGCGGCGGCGCTGCGGGGCCTTGCGTTCCGGCCGCTGTCGATCCTGCGCTGCCCGGACGGCATCGGCGGCAAGCAGCAGTTCTTCCAGAAGAACGGCCACGGCCTGCTGCCGGGGCCGATCCGCGAGGGCCTGGTCGCGAAAGCGCCCTATCTCGCCATCGACGACGTGGACGGGCTGATTGCGATGGCGCAGATCTCGGCGATCGAGCTGCACCCCTGGGGCGCGAGCGAGGACCAGCCGCTGCACCCGGACCGGCTGGTGTTCGACCTCGATCCAGGCGAGGGCGTCGCGTTCGCCGACGTTGTGCGGGCCGCGCACGAGGTGCGGGCGCGGCTCGAACGGCTCGGCCTCGCCGCCTTCTGCCGCACGACGGGCGGCAAGGGCCTGCACGTCGTCGTGCCGCTGCGCCCCGTGGTGGAGTGGGATCAGGCGCGCAGCTTCGCCCGCGCTTTCGCCGAGATCATGGCGGCCGACGCGCCCGACCGCTTTCTGGCGCACCTGAAGATCGCCGACCGGCGCGGACGCATCCTGGTCGACTGGCTGCGCAACGGCCTCGGCTCGACGGCGGTCGCATCGTTTTCCCCGCGCGCCCGCCCCGGCGCGCGGGTCGCAACCCCGCTCGCCTGGGCGGAGGTGGCGCCGAAGCTCGATCCTGGCGCGTTTACGGTGCGCACCCTGCCGGGGCGGCTGGACCGGCAGGGACGCGATCCTTGGGCCGGGTTCGATGCGCTGGATCAGCGCGTGCCGGTGCTGACGGCCCCTGCCCCTCCGACACAGAGCCGGCCGGCGCCGGTGGGCGGCTCCAGGATCGTGCATGTGCCCTCGGTGCGGCGGACCGGGCGGCGCCGATGATCCGGGTCGCGGAACTAAAGCTGCCGCTCGGCCACACGGAGGCCGATCTCCGCGCCGCGCTGCTGCACCGGCTCGGGATCCCGGACGGGGCGCTGCGCGCGTTCGCGGTTGCGCGGCGCGGCTACGACGCCCGCCGCCGTTCCGCGATCCTGCTGATCTACACGCTGGACGCGGAGGTCGACGACGAAGCGTCGGTGCTGCGCCGCCTGGCCCGGGACCGCGGCGTCGGACGGGCGCCGGACACGCGCTACCGGCCGGTTGCGCGCGCGCCCGCCGCCCTCGCCTCGCGTCCGGTCGTGATCGGCGCCGGGCCGTGCGGGTTGATGGCGGCGCTCATTCTCGCGCAAAGCGGTTTCCGGCCAATCATCGTCGAGCGCGGCCGGATCGTTCGGGAGCGGACGCGCGACACCTGGGGCTTCTGGCGGCGCGGCGTGCTGGACACGACATCGAACGTGCAGTTCGGCGAGGGCGGCGCGGGCACGTTCTCGGACGGCAAGCTCTGGAGCGGCATCAAGGATCCGGCGCATCTCGGCCGCAAGGTGCTGGAGGAGTTCGTGCGCGCGGGCGCGCCGTCCGAGATCCTCCAAGTCAGCAAGCCGCATATCGGCACGTTCCGGCTCGTCACTGTCGTCGAGACCCTGCGCGCGAGCATCGAGGCGCTCGGCGGCGAATACCGCTTCGGCAGCCATGTCGTGGATTTCGAGCTTGCGCCGGACGGCGCCGGCGGCCAGCGCGTGCGCGGAGTCGTGCTCGACGGCGGCGAGCGGATCACGGCTACGCATGTCGTGCTCGCGGTCGGCCATAGCGCCCGCGACACGTTCGAGATGCTGCACGCGCGCGGCATCCAAATCGAAGCGAAACCGTTCTCGGTCGGCGTGCGCATCGAGCATCCGCAGTCGCTGATCGACCGCGCGCGCTTCGGCGGCCACGCCGGGCACGAGCTGCTCGGCGCGGCCGACTACAAGCTCGTGCATCACTGCGCGAACGGGCGGTCGGTGTACAGCTTCTGCATGTGCCCCGGCGGCACGGTGGTCGCGGCCACCTCCGAGACGGGCCGGGTCGTGACCAACGGAATGAGCCAGTATTCCCGCGCCGAGCGGAATGCCAATGCGGGCATCGTCGTCGGCATCACGCCCGCCGACTACCCGGACGGGCCGCTCGCGGGAATCGACTTCCAGCGCCACTGGGAAGCGCGCGCGTTCGAGGCGGGCGGCGGCACGTACGCCGCGCCGGTGCAGCGCGTCGGGGACTTCCTCGCGGGCCGGCCATCGACGGCGCTCGGCGCGGTTCCGCCCTCCTACCGGCCGGGCGTGCAGCCGGCCGATCTCGCCGCGTGCCTGCCCGGTTTCGCCGTCGCCGCGATCCGGGAGGCCCTGCCCGCGTTCGAGAGGCAATTGCCCGGGTTCGCGATGGCCGACGCGGTGATGACAGGCGTCGAGACGCGCACCTCCTCGCCCGTCCGCATCCGCCGGGACGCGAGCATGCAGAGCATCAACACGCACGGGCTCTATCCCGCAGGCGAGGGCGCGGGCTACGCGGGCGGCATCCTGTCGGCGGGCGTGGACGGCATCAGGGTCGCCGAAGCGGTTGCGCTGCATATGACGGGAGGCCGCGTGCCGGCGGCGGCGTAGAACGACGGAGGCGTCGAGTTCGATGCGACTGATCGACGTCCGGCCCGATCCGGTTCTACACTGACCTCAACAGCCGCCGCGACCGGCGAAAACATCGAGGGAGACGAACGATGGTGCCAGCGACCCCGCGCATCAAGGCCGCCCAGCGTACCGTCCTTATCCTGCTCGTCGCGGGCGGGGTCATCAACTATATCGACCGCGCGACGCTCGCCATCGCCAATCCGCTCATCCGCCACGATCTCGGCTTGTCGCTCGCCGACATGGGCCTGCTGCTCTCGGCTTTCCTCTGGGCCTACGCGTTCTTCCAGCTGCCGGCCGGCGCTTTCGTGGATCGGCTCGGGCCTCGGCTGATGCTGACCATCAGCCTGTCGCTCTGGTCGCTCGCTCAGATCCTGGGTGGGTTCGTGACCGGGTTCGGCACCTTCTTCGGGGCACGCGTGCTGCTGGGCGCGGGCGAATCGCCGATGTTCCCAACCTGCGCCCGCATCACCCGGGACTGGTTCAACGTGCGCAGCCGGGGCACCGCCACTGGCATCTGGAACTGCTCCTCGACGCTCGGCACGGCGATCTCGGCACCGCTGCTCACCTTCCTTATGCTGTCGCTGAGCTGGCGCTGGATGTTCGTCATCATGGGGATCGTCGGACTGGTGCTGGCGCTCACGTTCTACGTCATGCACCGCGATCCGGGCGAGGTGATGCTGACCGCCGCCGAAAAGGAGCATCTAAGCGAGGGCGATCTGGACGAACGTCCCGCGCCCGTCACCTGGCGCGACTGGCGGCGGCTGCTCGAATATCGCACCACCTGGGGCATGATCGTCGGCTATTTCGGCACGATCTATATCACCTGGATCTATACCGCTTGGCTGCCCGGATACCTCGAAATCCAGCGCCACATCGACATTAAGTCCACCGGCTGGATCACCGCCGTGCCGTTCCTGTTCGGCGTGCTCGGCAGCGTGCTCGGCGGCCGCTTCGCCGACGTCCTGGTCCGCCACGGCGTCTCGCCGATGAACAGCCGCAAGCTGCCGATGGCGGCTTCGCTCGTGCTGACCGGACTGTTCACCGTGCTCGCGGCGGAAGTCGCGAGCGACGCCCTCTCCGTTGCCTGCATTTCGGTCTCGCTGTTCCTGGTCTATGTGTCGAGCACCACGGCCTGGGCCATGGCCCCGATCGCCGCCCCCGCGAACGCCACAGCCTCGCTCGGCGCGATGCAGAATTTCGGCGGCTATCTCGGCGGCGCGCTCGCGCCCACGGTCACCGGCTTCATCGTGCAGTCAACGGGCTCGTTCGTCCCGGCCTTTCTCGTGGCCGCGGCCGTCGCCGTGATCGCCGCGATCGGCTACTTCCTGCTCGTCAGTCATCCGATCGCGCCGGCCGAGACGCGCAGGGTGGCCGTCTCTCCCGCATCGGCCCCGAGCAGGCCTTAGAACCCGTAGAGCGCCGCCGGATTATCGACGAACAGCAGCCGGCGACGCCCTTCGTCGGGCACCCAGTCGGCCACCAGATCGAGCAGGTCGCGCGTGTTCGGCATGGCGCCCCAGTGCGAAACGTGGGGCCAGTCCGATCCCCAGAC
>CAVZQE010000012.1:0-29235 GCA_963777325.1 uncultured Alphaproteobacteria bacterium
GCCTCCGCGACGGGGCGGGAACGAGCCGCCTTGTCTCCAGGATCGAGACCACCGGCAGATAGCGCAGGAACATCAGCAACAGGAACAGGAACACGCCGGCCGACCCCGCGAAGGTCGCCACGGCCCAGAGGCCGATCAGGTAGGGATGGGCGGCGGAGGGCAGGAAGTCGTGCTGCAGTGTCACGACGATGACCATGAAGTGGTCGGCCCACATGCCGCAGGCGACGAGCAGACCGACGATCAGCAGGATCACGGGCGAGCGCCGGAACGCGCGGAACCAGAAGAGATGCACGGGCAGCAGCGCGCCGAACAGGATCGCCCACCAGGCCCAGGCGTGCGCGCCGACGAACCGGCGTGTCAGCACCGCGATGTCGAACGGGTCGCCGTTCAGCAGCGTGTAGAAGAACTCGGCCGCGAAGCAGTAGGAGACGATCAGCCCGGTGGCGAGCAGGAGGAAGGCGAGCACGCCCAGGTGCCGATCGGTGATCAGCGCCTTGAGCGCGAAGACGGAGCGCAGCGCGACCGCGAGCGCCGCTACCACGCCCAAGCCCGCGAACAACGCCGCGGCCAGGAACGAAACCGGCTGCAGCGTGTCGTGCCAGCCCGGCTCCAGCGTGCCCGCGAACATCACCGCGGCCCCGGTTTGCAGCGCGACGACGACGACGACGCCGAGCAGCGCCAGCGTCCGGTAGGTCTGGGTCCAGCGCTGCCAATGCGCCGCCGAGCCGCGCCAGCCGCACGCGGCGATGCCGTAGATCCGCGCGCGCAGCAGGCTGCCCTGCTTTGCCTGCGCGTGCTCGAAAGCGCGGTCGCGCAGCGCCGCGAAGTCCGGCAGCAGGCCGATATACCAGAAGGTGAGGGCGACCACCAGAAAGCTGATGATGTCGACCGCGTCCCAGTAGAGCGGGCTGCGGAACTGCGGCCACAGCCCGAACGTGTTCGGGTAGGGCAGATTCCAGTAGAAAAACCACGGCCGCCCGAGATGAATGATCGGATAGGTGCCCGCGGCGGCCGCGGCGATGACCGTCATCGTCTCGGTGATCCGGTTGACGCTGCTGCGCCATTCGACGCCGAGCAGCACGAGCGTCGCGGAGGTGAGCATCCCGCCGCAGGCGACGCCGATCCACCAATCGTAGGCAACGATATCGAGCGCCCACGTCACCGGGATGTTGTTGCCCCAGATGCCGGGACCGAACCAGAACAGCCATCCGAGCGACACGGCGAACAGCCCGATCAGCGCCGCGGCGACGCCCATCGCGAGCCACCAGCGTAGCCACGAGGGATGCGCGAGCGCGATATGCGAGACGTCGCGGCCGATCGAGGCGTAGGTCTCGTCCGGCGCGATGAACGTGCTCGCCGCGCGCGGCGTCGTGTCGCTCGGCATGTCAGCCCGTCTCCTTGGGGGCGGGCGCGAGCGCGGCGAGATAGGTCGTGCGCGGCCGGGTGTTCAGCTCCCCGAGCAGAGAATAGTTCCGGGGATCCTGTCGCGCCCGGGCGACCGCGCTATCCGGGCGCGAAAGATCGCCGAATGTGATCGCCCGCGTGGGGCACGCGTTCTGGCACGCGGTCTCGACCGCGCCGTCCGGGATCGGCCCGTTCGTCTTGTCGGCGGTGATGCGGGCCTGCGCGATGCGCTGCACGCAGTACGTGCATTTTTCCATCACCCCGCGCGCCCGCACCGTCACGTCGGGGTTGCGCTGCGCCTGCACGCTTGGCGCCGCGCCGGCGGAGTAGTCGAGATAGTTGAAGTGCCGCACCTTGTACGGGCAGTAGCTCGAACAGGCGCGCGTGCCGACGCAGCGATTATAGACCATGAGGTTCAGGCCCTCGTAGTCGTGCAGCGTCGCTTCCACCGGACAGCCGACTTCGCAGGGCGCCTGCTCGCAATGCATGCACGGCACGGGCTGAAACCGCGTCTCCGGATGGTCGGGCGATCCCTCGTAATAGCGGTCGATGCGCAGCCAGTGCAGGTCTCGCCCGATCTCCACCTCGGTCTTGCCGACCACCGGGATGTTGTTCTCGGCCTGGCAGGCGACGACGCACGCATTGCAGCCGATGCACGCATCGAGGTCGATCACCATGCCCCAGGCGCGGCCGCCTTTGGTCGGCTGCGGGTACAGCGAGGGCGGCGGCGGCGCGCCCTGCGGATCGCCCACGGGCTTGCCTCCGACCGGCTGCACGCGGATAAAGTCGTGTCCCTCCATCGTGCCGTGATGCTGTGTCGTCGCGACGCTCGCGCTGCGTCCGGTCTTGCGCAGGGTCGCGCCACTGCCCGACCAGAGCGCGCCCGAGCCGCGAACCGCATAGGCATTGTAGCCGAGCCCGGTCGCGAGCAGGCCGGGCATCGCTCGTCCATAGCCGAGAGCGAGCGCGATCGTGCCGTCCGCCTGTCCGGGTTCGATCCAGACCGGGCCCTCCACTTGGTTGCCGCCGAATCCGACCGAGACGACGTCGCCCGTCGTGAGTTTTTCCCGTTCCGCGAGGCGCGGCGACACCGACACGACGTTCTCCCAGACGATCTTGGTCAGCGGCTTGGGCGTCTCCTGCAGCCAGGCGTTGTTGCCGAACGCGCCGTCCCAGATCGTGGGATCGGGCCGGAAGACGACGTCCAGGCCCTCCGGCTTGGGCGCCGGGACGGCGGATGCGGGGCTGGCGGACGCGGGCTCCTCCGGGAAGGCCGTGTCGGCGATGAAGCCCTGCTGCAGCGCCTGCCGCCAGCTTGCCTCGTCGAGACGGCCCTGCCAGTGAGCGCGGAGCAGCTCCCGCCCGGCGCGCGGCGCATCCTCCATCAGCAGCGACATGATTTCGGGCATGCTGAGGCCGTGATAGAGAGGCGCGATCGTCGGCTGCATGAGGCCGACCGTCCCGTCCAGCGAGCGCGCGTCGCCCCAGGAGGCGAGCGGATGCGAAAGCGGCAGGTGCCAGTCCGAATAGGCGCCGGTCTCGTCGAAGTACAGCCCCGCGTGCAGCGTCCATCCGACACGCTTGAGTGCGTCGGTGAAGCCGAGTTCCGCCGGGGCGTCATAGACCGGGTTCACGCCGAGGATCAGCAGCGTGCCGACCTGGCCCGCCCGCATCGACTGCACGAGATCGGGCAGCGTGCCGGCGGCGGGGAAGGCCGGCCGCGTGTAGAACACGGTCTGCCCGGCATTGCCCAGGGCCGCGTTCGCGCGGTGGACGGCCGCGTGGACCTCGGGCGGCTGGTTCAGCCCCGCGAGAACGATGCCGCGCCCGCGTGCCTGCGTGAGCGCGGCGGCCGCGCGTGCCGTCCAGGCGGAGAGGGGATCGCCGCCCGCGCCCGAGGGTGGCGCGAGCAGCCTGTCCGCGATGGAAGCGATCTCGCGCGGGGAGGCCGGGCAGGTGTCGTCGGCCTTGGCGCTCGTGAGGGTCGGCGTGCTGGCGAGGGCGTGCATCGCGAGCAAATCGCCGTCGGCGCTCTGGCGGCGCGCGTCGATCCAGTCCCGCGCCATGCCCACCTGCTGCGGACCCGGATCGAGGAAGTCGCCGTCCAGCGAGACGATCACTTGCGCCCGGTCGAAGCGCCAGCGCGTCTCGAAAGGCTTGCCGAAGGCGAGCTTGCTGCCCTCGGTACAGCCCCGCGCGATCGACCGGCGCGTGAACGTGCCACTGCATTTCGGGCATCGCTTCCTGCATCGCGGCGATCTGGGCGAGGAGCGAGGGCGAACTGACCGGGCCGGTCAGCAGTCTCAACCCCGCGCCCCTGGCCGCCCGGAGCGCGGCAAGGCGCCCGGCGGCGACGCCCCGGAAAGCCTCCCACGAACTCGGGCGGCCGATCTGCCGCACGGCCTGCGAACGCATCGGATCGTAGAAGCCGAGCACGGAAGCCTGGCCGAACACGTCCGTGCCGCCCCGGCTCCAGGGGTGGTCCGGATTGCCCTCGATCTTGATCGGACGGCCGTTCCGCGTCGTGACCAGCACGCCGTTCGCGAGACCGTCCAGCATCGCGATCGATGCGTATGAAAGTGCTGCGCCGGGCTGGATGCGTTCGGGCTGGCGGACGTAGGGGACTTCCTGGGCGCGGGGGTCTTCCTCGCCGCAGCCGGTCAGGCCGGCGAGGGCGAAGGAAGCGCCCATGAGCTGCAGGAAGCGCCGCCGATCCGGAAGCTCGGCCATGCGTGCGACCGCCGGGAATTCCGACTCGAGAAAGCTTCTGAACGAAGCGGTGTCGGCCAGCTCGTCGAGGCTGCGCCAACTCGGCGCGCCGCGTGCGGCGAGGCGGTTGCGCAGGAAATCGAGAGTGCGGTTCCCGGACATCAGCGGTGGCAGATCGAGCAGTTGGTGAGCACGCTCGCCTCGTGGATGTTGTTTTTCGTCACGAGGGCGCGGCCGAGATCCGCCTGATCGGCGGGCGGCGTCCACTCCATGTTCCAGATCTGCTCCTTGGGGCGCACGTAGTTCTGCGGATTGCGGTGGCAGGTCAGGCAGAACTCCATCGTGAACGCCTGCGACTTGTAGGTCAGTTGCATCTGATCCACGGCCCCATGGCAGGACGAGCAGCCAACCCCCTTCGCGATATGGATCGAGTGGTCGAAATAGACGTAGGACGGCAGGCGATTGATGCGAGTCCAGTGCAGCGGCTGATTTTTCGCCAGGCTGTCGCGCACCGGGGCCAGCATCGGGGATCCGGTCCAGATCTGCGAATGGCACGTCATGCAGGTCCAGGTCGGCGGAATGCCGGCCGTCGCTTCGGTTTCCACGGTCGTGTGACAGTACCGGCAGTCGAGACCGAGTTCGCCGGCGTGATGCTTGTGGCTGAACGGCACCGGCTGCGCTCTCGCCACCGCGACGTCGTTGAGCCAATCGGAATGCGAAACACCGTAGGCGATGCAATACGCGACGACGAGTTCCACGACCAGCGACCAAATGCCGAGACGGAAGAGCGCATCCGCTCCAGGCGCGAACAACTGCCGCATCAGTTCCGACGCAGCAGGCAAGACGTACGACGATGTTCGCTGCTGCGCTGCATAATTTCGTCCCCGTTGGCCAAAGTCTGGGCCACGAACCGCACGAACGTCAATCGCTGCCGCCCATCCTTCGGATCACATCGCGAGGCTTCACGTTCCGGCGATGTGCGGTTGGTGACGCATCAGCACCGGAAGCGCGGCGTGCTGAAGCACATAGCGCGTGACGCCGCCGAACAAAGCCTCCCGAAACGGCCCGTGCGCATACGCGCCCATCACAAAGAGATCGGCCTCGAGCAGCGCCGCCGCGCCGAGCAGCGAGGCGCCGACCGGCTCGCCGCCTTTCGGGAGGACGTGGCACGTCGCCGGTATTCGTTCGGCATCAAGCAGGGCCGGTGTGGCGCGCGCGTCCCCCGCCGTGAGGATATGCACCTGCCCGGCGCGCCGGAGGATCGGCGCCGCGGCCGCGAGCGCCGCCCGGCAATGCGGATCGTCGCGCCACGCCACCGCGACGATGCGGCCGAGCCGGGCGGCATCGGCGGCGGGCGGTACGATCAGCACCGGCCGGCCGCTCGCGAACAGCGCGGGGTGCAGACCGGGAGGCGAGGCGACGATGATGCTGTGCGCCGCGATCTCGCCGATGGGAACGGCGGCGCCGGACGCCTCGGTCAGCACGTCCTCCGACGGCAAGAAATCCGGGTCCGGCCACCGGCGCAGGGTCAGGCGCTCGATGCGAAGGCCGCCTCCGAGGGTTGCGAGCCGGTCGGCCGCCGCGAGCACCGCCGGCGTCGCCTCGGGCCGCGTCAGCAGCGCGAGGATCGGTGCTTGAAGCGAGGTCGCGGGGGCCGTTACGCGCGCCTCGTTGAGCCGCGCGGCCGTGTAGTGGCCGGCAGCGACCGAGACGAGGCACAGCACGAGGGAGAGGCCGATATTGCCGAGTGCTTGAGCGGGGCGGCCGTCGCGCGCGAGGTCGAGCGTCTGCAGGCTGAAGGAGGAGAAGGTCGTGAAGCCGCCGCAAATGCCGATCATCACGAATGCGCGCCAGTCCGACGCCACCGGAAACCGGCCGTCGCTCAGGGTCAGCGTGCCGAACAGGCCGATTACGAAAGAGCCGAGCACGTTGACGGCGAGCGTGCCCCAGGGAAAAGCCGGGCCCGCCAGGCGCGCCATCCCGGCCGAGACGGCGGCACGGCCCACGCTTCCTATTGCCCCGCCCAGCGCGACGTAGAGATAGGTGAGCGGCGGCACGCCCGTTAGGCTGCGTTGCTGACGTCAGAGCCGCACGGACGCGACGAGAGCGCGGCGCGCGCCCGCCCGCCCGGCATCGCGCCCGGCAGGGCGGCGGCGTCCTGGGCGATGCCGACCAGCGCCATGAGGTCGAGGCCAGTCGCGACGCCCATCCGCTCGAACATCCACGCCAAATCCTCGGTCGCGACGTTGCCGGTCGCACCCGGCGCGAACGGGCAGCCGCCCAGGCCCGCGATCGACCCATCGAACACGCGCGCGCCCTGCCGGTAGGCCGCATGGACGTTGGCGAGGCCGAGCCCATATGTGTCGTGCGCGTGGAAGGCCCAGCTTGGGCCATTCGGGAAGCGGGCGATCGCGCGCCCGAACAGCCGCTCGACGTGATCCGGCGCGACCCGTCCGGTCGTGTCGCACAGCGCCACCTCCGCGTCGGGCCGCGCCGGCACGAGGCGGTCCAGCAGCGCGAGCGTCGCCGCCTCCGGCACGCGGCCCTCGAACGGGCAGTCGAACGACGTCGAGAAGTTCAGGCGGACCGGCACCCCTGCGGGCACGCGGGCGACCAGCCGCTCATACTCGGCGGCGGACTCCAGCGGATGGCGGCGGACGTTGTTGCGGTTGTGCGCCTCCGAGACCGAGAGCACGAAGGAGAGCATCGGCGCGCCCGCCTCCAGCGCGGCGATGCCCCAGCGCTCGTTCGGAACGAGGATCTGCGGCAGGAAGTCCGGCCAGTCGCGGCAGGCTTGCAGCAGCGCGGGCGTGTCGCGCATTTGCGGCACCGCCTTCGGGCTGACGAAGGAGCCGATCTCCATCCGCCGGAGCCCGGCATCCGCGAGGCGGCGGATAAAGGAGAGCTTCGTGTCCGTCTCGATGAACGGGCCGATCGGCTGGAAGCCGTCGCGCGGCCCCACCTCGACGAGCGTGACGGCGCCGGCCATCAGAGTACTCCTTCCTTCCGCAACGTATCTACTTCGGCCCCAGTCAGTCCTAGCAATTCGCCCAGCACCTGCCCGGTATGCGCGCCGATCGCCGGTCCCGGCCATCGGACGCGGCCCGGATCGTCGGAGATGTGCGGCACGATGCCGGGATGCAGCACCGGCCCGAACAGCGGATCATCCACCTCGCGCACCATGCCGCGCGCCCGGGTACTGCTCGTCCTGGGCGATGTCGGCGGCGGTGTAGACCTGGGTGCAGGGAATGTCGGCCCCGGCCAGCCGCGCGTCCAGCTCGGCGGCCGTCGCCTGTCTCGTCCAAGCGCCGATGATGGCGTCGAGTTCCGCCGCGTGCTGCACGCGCAGGCGGTTGCCGGTGAAGCGCGGGTCGGACGTCAGCGCCGTCTGCCCCATGATGGCGGCGAGCTTCGCGAACAGCGGATCGGAGTTCGCGGCGATCAGCAGCCACTTGCCGTCCGAGGTCGGGTAGGCGCTGGTCGGGGCTGCGGTGTTGATGCGGGCGCCCGCCGGCTCGCGGATCAGGCCGAGCTTGCCGTATTCCGGCAGCATGCCTTCCATCAGGCTCAGCACGGATTCCGTGAGCGCGACGTCGATATCGCGGCCGCGGCGGTCGCCCGATCCGGCGTCGCGCTTCCACAACGCCGCCATGACGCCGAGCGCCGCGTATAGCCCGGCGAGCGAATCGCCGATGCTGACGCCGACGCGCGCCGGCGGCAGGTCGGTCGTGCCGGGAGCGTGGTTCGTGAGATAGCGGATGCCGCCGATCGCCTCGCCGATCACGCCGAAGGCGGCGCGGTCCCGGTAGGGTCCGTTCTGGCCGTAGCCCGAGATATGCGCGACCACGAGACCGGGCCGCGCGTGCTCGAGCAGCTCCGGCGTCAGGCCGAATTTCGCGAGCTGGCCGGGACGGTAGTTCTCCACCAGCGCGTCGCATTTCCCGATCAGGCGCAGCAGCAGCGGGATCGCCTGCGAATGCTTGAGGTTCATCGTGACCGAGCGCTTGTTGCGCCCATGCACGGAGAACCAGAGCGAGTTGCCGCCCACCTGCTCGCCCCATTGCCGCACGGGATCGCCCGAGGGCGGCTCGATCTTGACGATGTCGGCGCCGAGATCGGCGAGCACGCGCGTGCAGAACGGGGCCGCGACAAAGTGCCCGAGTTCGAGGATGCGCAACCCGGAAAGCGGACCGCCCGTGCTCATCTGCATGCGTGCTCCTAGACCTGCGCGGCCGGGTCGGGGTCGCCGGCGCGGCGGCTGCCGGGAGTGTTGACGGCGTTCACGGGCGCGCCGTCCGCGTAGGCGAGAACCCGATCGACCGCCGCCCCGAAGATCGTTTCATACGTGCCGCGCTCGACATAGCCGAGATGCGGGGTCGCGAGCACGTTCGGCAACGTCAGCAGCGGCTCTCGGTCGGGGCTTGCCGGTTCCTCGTCGAACACGTCGAGCGCCGCGCGCCCAGGCCGTCCGCGCCGCAGCGCGTCCGCGAGCGCGAACGGCGCGACGATCCGCGAGCGGCTGGTGTTCACGAGCAATGCCTCGGGCTTCATGCGCGCGAGGTCGGACGCGGTGACGATGCCGCGCGTCCCGGCGTTCAGCGCGATATGCAGGCTGACGATATCCGCGCGCGCGAAGAAATCCTCGCGGCTTTCGGCGATCGCGAACCCGTCCGCCCGCGCCGCCCCGGTCGAGCCCTCCCGCCCCCAGCACAGGACGCGCGCGCCCATCGCCGCGCCGATCTTCGCGACCCGGCTGCCGATCCGGCCATAGGCGTAGATGCCGAGCGTCTTGCCCGCGACGCGCTCGCCGAGCGTCGTCTGCCAGCGTCCCCGCCGCAGGTTCCACGCCTCCTCCGGGATGTGGCGCAGCGCCGAGAGGATCAGGCCCCAGGTGAACTCGGCGATGATGCCGGGATCGCCCGAGCCGCCGGCGCAGACGAGCACGCCGTGCGACGTGCAGGCGGCGAGGTCGATGTGGCTCGTGTTGCGCCCGGTCTGGCTGATGAGGCGAAGCGCGGGCAGGCGCTCGATCAACTCGCCCGGAAAGCGCGTCCGCTGCTGCGTCGTGATCACCGCCTCGGCGTCGCGCAGCGCGGATGCGAGCCGCGACAATTCGGCGATAGGCTCATGGATCAGCCGCACGTCGTGCGCCGCGAGCCGCCCGGCGCAGGAGAGCGAGGCGAAGGCGTGCTGATAATCGTCGAGCACGACGACTTTCACGGCGTCACACGGCCCCGCCGGTCGCCGACGCGAGCACGGACCATCCTTTGGCTCCGAACTTCGCTTTCCACTGGTCGTAGTAGCCGGCGCGCTTCAACTGCTCGCGGAACGGTCCCTGATCGACGTCGTTGAACGCGAGGCCGTTGCCCGCCAGCTGAGACCGCACCTCGGCGTTCAGCTTCTCGACATCGCCGCGCTGTTCCATTGCCGAGCGGTCCATCTCGCGCCGCACGATCGCTTGCGCCTCCTGCGGCAAGGCCGCGAAGGCTCGGCGGTTCGCGAGAAACCAGAACCCGTCCCACATGTGATTGGTCATGCTGCAGTATTTCTGCACCTCGTACAGCTTCGCCGACGAGATGATCGCCAGCGGGTTTTCCTGGCCATCGACCAGATGGGTCTGCAACGCGGAATAGACCTCGGCGAAGTTGATCGGAACCGGCGACCCGCCGAGCGCCTGGAACATCGAGGTCAGGATCGGGCTGACCGGCACCCGCAATTTCACCCCTTGCAGGTCGCCGGGGGACGCGATCGGCTTGGTGCTGGTCGTGACTTCGCGAAAGCCGCTGTCGAACGGCCGGTCGAACGGCACGATGCCCTTGGCGGCGATCTCGTCACGGATGAACGCGCCGAGCGCGCCGTCCATCGCCGCCCAGACCTGCGCGTTGTCATGGAACACGAAGCCGACGCCGCTGATCGAAGCGGTCGGCACGTAGGTCGAGAGGATGAGGCCCGACAAGGTCAGGAACTCGAGCGCGCCGTTGCGCAACTGGCCCAGCATGTCGGTGTCCGAGCCGAGCTGGCTGTTGGGGAAGATGCCGATCCTCACCTGGCCGTTGGTCGCGTCCGCGATCCGCCTGGCCGCTTCGGCGATGCGGACCGTCAAGGGGTGGTTGGCCGGCAGATTGCCGCCATATTTGTAGTCGAACTGCGCCGCCATGGCCGGGCTGCGGGTCGCGAACAGAGGCAGCGCCGCCGTCGTGGACGCGAGCAGGGCGCGACGCTTGAATGCGGGCATGGACGTCGTCCTCCAGGGCTTGCCGGGGCCGGCCCCGCGCGGGTCGCTATTGAGGCCGAAGGTCCGGGCTTTGTAAATCGCCCGTCCGGACGGGCAAGTCGCCGCTTCCGCCACGGATTTGCCGTCCGCGATGTGGCCGGGGCGTGCCCTGGGCGCGCGTGCGGGATTGTGCCGCCCGCAAATCCGGGCATTGTAAGGGCGCCGAGAAGCCCGTCACGGGACAGGCCCGTCGGACGATCAGGGAGAGCGCGATGCTGCTGATGCCGGAGCCCGACCAGCAGGTGCTCTCGCGGCGCGCGCAGATCGTCGCGGCGCTGCGGGCGATCGTGCCCGGCGAGGGCGTGATCACGTCGGAGGTCGAGCGCCGCGCCTATGAGAGCGACGGCCTGACCGCCTACCGCCAGAAGCCGATGGTGGTCGTGCTGCCATCCACCACGGCGCAGGTGTCGCAGGTTCTGCGCTACTGTCACGACAACAACGTGCGCATCGTTCCGCGCGGGGCGGGAACGTCGCTCTCGGGCGGCGCGCTGCCGCTGGAGGACGCGGTGCTGCTCGGACTGGGCAAGTTCAACCGCATCCTCGACATCGACTTCACCAGCCGTTGCGCCGTCGTGCAGCCGGGCGTGACTAATCTCGGCGTCACCCATGCGGTGCAGCACGAGGGTTTCTATTACGCCCCCGATCCGTCGAGCCAGATCGCCTGCACGATCGGCGGCAACATCGCCGAGAACTCGGGCGGCGTGCATTGCCTGAAATACGGCCTGACGACCAACAACGTGCTCGGCGTCGAGATGGTGCTGATGACCGGCGAGGTGATCCGCATCGGCGGCAAGTTCGTCGATCAGCCGGGCTACGACCTGCTCGGCGTGATGACCGGCTCCGAGGGCCTGCTCGGCGTCATCACCGAGGTGACCGTGCGGCTGAAGAAGAAGGCGTCGAGCGCGCGCGCGATCCTGCTCGGCTTCCCGACCAGCGAGGCGGGCGGGCAGTGCGTCGCCGACATCATCGCGTCCGGCATCATCCCGGGCGGCATGGAGATGATGGACCGCCCCGCGATCCACGCGGCCGAGGCCTTCGTGCACGCCGACTACCCGCTGGACGTCGAGGCGCTGCTGATCGTCGAGCTGGACGGCTGCGCGCCGGAGGTCGATTACCTGATCGAAGTCGTCGAGAAGCTGGCGGCGAAGAACGGCGCCGTCACCAGCCGCGTCAGCAAGAACGAGGCGGAGCGCGAGTTGTTCTGGGCCGGGCGCAAGGCCGCGTTTCCGGCGGTCGGGCGCATCTCGCCCGATTATTACTGCATGGACGGCACCATCCCGCGCAAGACGCTGCCGCTCGTGCTGTCGCGCATGCGCGAGATGTCGGAGAAATACGATCTGCGCGTCGCCAACGTGTTCCATGCCGGCGACGGCAACCTGCATCCGCTCATCATGTACGACGCGAACAAGGAGGGCGAACTGCACCGCGCCGAGGAGTTCGGGGCCGACATTTTGCGGCTTTGCGTCGAGGTTGGCGGCGTGCTGACCGGCGAGCACGGCGTCGGCGTCGAGAAGCGCGACCTGATGGACACGATGTTCAACGAGGACGATTTGAACCAGCAGCAGCGCCTGAAATGCGCCTTCGATCCGCGCGGGCTGCTCAATCCGGGCAAGGTGTTCCCGCAGCTCTGCCGGTGCGCCGAACTCGGGCGCGTGCATGTGCATCGGGGACAAATGCGCTTCCCCGACCTGCCGCGCTTCTGATGGAGGCGTTCCGGGTCGCCGACGCGGGTCAGGTGGCGGAGGTCGTCGGATGGGCGGCGGCCGAGGAGCAGCCGCTCGAAATCCTGGGCGGCGGCTCCAAGCGGGGCCTGGGCCGGCCGGTGCAGGCCGGGCACAGGCTCGACGTATCGGGCATCGCGGGCATCGGCGCCTACGAGCCGGGCGAACTCGTGCTGACCGCCGCCGCCGCGACGCCGCTCGCGGACATCGAGCGCGCGCTCGACGCCGAGCGGCAGATGCTCGCCTTCGAGCCGCCTGATTTCCGCGTGCTGCTCGGCACCGAGGATTGCACGCCGACCTTGGGCGGTCTCGTGAGCTGCAACCTCGCCGGTCCGCGCCGCGTAACGGCGGGCGCGGCGCGCGACCACCTGCTCGGCTTCCACGCGGTGAACGGCCGCGGCGAGATGTTCAAATCGGGCGGCAAGGTCGTCAAGAACGTCACCGGCTACGATCTGTCGAAGCTCGTGACCGGCGCGTACGGCACGCTCTGCGTGCTGACCGAGCTTTCGATCAAGGTGCTGCCGCGTCCCGAAACGGCCCGCACGATTCTCGTCTTCGGGCTGGACGACATGACCGGCATCGCGGCGCTGTCGGACGCGATGAACTCCTCGCACGAACTCGCGGCTTGCGCGCATCTGCCGGCGACGGTTGCGCGACGCTCGCGCGTTCCGGTCGTCTCTGGCGCGGGCGCCGCCGTGACCGCGCTGCGCATCGAGGGTCCGGCGCCATCGACGGCGTTCCGCGCCGAGAAACTGACCGACCTGTTGCGCGGGCACGGCCAGACGCATCTGATCGAGGGCGAGGACTCGTTTTCGTTGTGGCACGAGATCCGCGACGCGCTGCTCCTCTTGGTCGACAAATCGCGCGCCATCTGGCGGGTTTCGGTCGCGCCCGCGCGGGGCGCCGCTGTCGCATCCGATATCGCGCGTCAGCTCGACGCCGAATACTTCTTCGACTGGGGCGGCGGCCTCATCTGGGTCGCGGTCGCCGCCGCCGAAACGGACGCGGGCGCGGGCGTGCTGCGCACCGCGATCGCCGCCCATGGCGGCGGCCATGCGATGCTCGTGCGCGCGACCGATCCGCTGCGCGCCTCCGTCGATGTGTTCGAGCCGCTGCCGGGGCCGCTGGCGGCGCTGACGGCGCGCGTGAAGGAGAGCTTCGACCCGCGCCGCATTCTCAATCCCGGCCGCATGTACGCGGGCGTCTGAGGGCACCATGCAGACCGAATTCGCACCCGACCTTCTCGCCAACCCCGCCTTCGCCGAGTCCGAACGGGTCGTGCGGACCTGCGTGCATTGCGGCTTCTGCACCGCGACCTGTCCGACCTATGTGCTGCTCGGCGACGAACTGGATAGCCCGCGCGGGCGCATCTATCTGATGAAGGAGATGCTGGAGAAGAACAAGCCGGCGGACGAGAAGACGGTCAAGCACATCGACCGCTGTCTCTCCTGCCTCTCCTGCATGAGCACCTGCCCGTCCGGCGTGAACTACATGCACCTCGTCGATCACGCGCGCCATCACATCGAGAAGACGTATAAGCGCCCGTTCGCGGACCGGCAGCTGCGCCGGATGCTGGCGACCGTGCTGCCCCACCCATCGGTGTTCCGCGCGGCGCTGCGCGCCGGCTCGTTCGGGCGGGTATTCTCCCGCGCCATGCCGAAGCAGCTGCGCGCGATCCTGGACATGGCGCCGAAGCACGTCCCGCCCGCGTCGCCCGTGGACAAGCCGCAGGTGTTTCCGGCCGAGGGGACGAAGGTCGCGCGCGTCGCGTTGATGCCGGGCTGCGCGCAGCAGGTGCTGATGCCGCAGATCAACGAGGCGACGATCCGCCTGTTGCGGCGGCATGGCTGCGAGGTCGTGGTCGCGAAGGGCAGCGGCTGCTGCGGCGCGCTCACGCATCATCTCGGCATGGAATTCGCGAACTTCGCGAAGGCGAACATCGACGCCTGGATGCGCGAGAAGGAGAGCGGCGGCCTCGATGCGATCATCATCAACGCATCCGGCTGCGGCACGACGGTAAAGGATTACGGCTTCACTTTCCGCGCCGACCCGGCGTATGCCGAAAAGGCGGCAACGGTCTCCGCGCTGACCAGGGACATCTCCGAGTTCATGACGACGCTCGGCCTCAAGGCGCCGGTGGTCGAGACCGGGCAGCGCGTCGCGTATCACTCCGCCTGCTCGTTGCAGCACGGTCAGCGCGTACGTCGCGAGCCGAAGGATCTGCTGCTCGCCGCCGGGTTCGATGTCACGGACATTCCCGAATCCCACATCTGCTGCGGCTCGGCGGGCACCTACAATTTGTTGCAGCCGGAGATCGCCGTGCAGCTCCGGGACCGCAAGGTCGCGAACATCGCGCGCACGCGGCCGGATCTGATCGCCGCCGGCAATATCGGCTGCATCACCCAGATCGCGACCGGCACCGAAACCCCGATCCTGCACACGGTCGAGCTGCTCGACTGGGCGACGGGTGGCCCGAAGCCGAAGGCGCTCGATGCGCTCGCGCGCCCCGTTGCCGCGATGCCGGCCGCCGAAAGCGTCGAGCTGGTCGCCGGGACGTAGGGGGTGCCGCTTGCTCCTTCGTTGAGGCGGCGCACATCGCGGCACGGATCTTCGAGTTTGGCGACACACAGGCGGAAATGTGAGACACACGTGTCATGAACGCGCCTCTCCGCACGTCCTGGACCCGGGAGCAGTTCTTCCTCTGGCCCGGCCACCAGGACGGGCGCTACGAGTTCGACGGCTTCGAGCCGGTCGCCATGACCGGCGGCACCGCAAATCACAATGTGATCACGTTGAACGTCCATGCCGCGCTCCGCGCACGCCTCCGCGGTTCTGGATGCCGCCCTCTCGGCCCGGATGCGGGCGTGGCGACCGTCGGCGAGGCCGTCCGTTACCCGGATGCCCTGGTCACCTGCTCGCGATTTGCCGGAGACGCGCTGATCATCCCGGGCGCGGTCATTGTCTTTGAGGTTCTCAGCCCACGCTCCGCGCGCATCGACCGGATCATCAAGGTACGGGAATACGCGGCCGTGCCGTCGATCCGGCGCTATGTCGTCATCGAATTCGACGTATGCCGGTGTAACGGTATTCGAGCGGCCAGACGCCGAAAATGCTTGGATGGCGAGCACCCTGTCCAATGACGACATTCTGAGGCTTCCCGAAATTGAGGTCGAGATCCCGGTCGACGAGTTGTACGAGAACGCCGATTTCGGCGGGTCGAGCGACAACGCGGGCTAGGGGCCGAGAAGCCGACCTCCGACCCCCCGCTTTGCACTAAGACCGGATCGCGTCCTGCAATTCCAGCGCGCGGTCGCGGGTCATGCGGGCCATGCAGTCGGCACCGAGGACTTGGCGGATCGTGCCGGACACGGAGGCGTAGTAGGCGCAGTTCTGCTGTCGGAATTGCAGCCAGGCGCGCTCGGCCGCCCTGAGTTGCGGGCCCTGTCCGGCGTCGGCGTCGGCCTGCGCGAGCGCCTGCCGATAGGCGGCGTTCAGCTTGCCGTCCCATTGCTTTGTGAAGCCCTCGAGACAATCGACGATCTCCATCGTGCTGTCGCGGGCGTGGCAGCGTTCGAGCTCGTCGTCGCCGGGCGCCGCGAAGGCCGCGCGCGCCGTGAGCGACAGGGCCAGCGCGGCAAGGGTGCAGGCTTTCATGCGGTCTGTTCTCCCGTGCTCCGCTCCGCCGGCGGGAAGCGCCGGAGGATGCGCAGCATGATCAGCATAGCCGGGACGGCGGCGAACAGGCAGACCGAGTAGAACAGGGTCCACCCGAGCGCTTCGGCGAGGAAGCCGGACAGGCCGCCGATCGTGCGCAGCGCGATCGCGGCGAGCGAGGAGAGCAGCGCGTATTGCGTGGCGGTGAAGGCGACCGAGCAGAGGCCGGACAGGTAGGTGATGAAGGCGGCGTCGGCCATGCCCTCCGCGAACGCCTCGACGCCGACCGTCGCATAGAGCACGTGATGCTCGCCCGCCGAGGTCGCGAGCAGCACGTACATCGCCATCGCCAGGGTCTGGATGCTGCCGGTCCAGAGCAGCGCCCGGCCGACGCCGAGTTTCGCGATCAGCCAGCCGCCGATGGCGGTGCCGATGATGGTCGCGGGCAGCGAGAACCAGCTCGAGGCGATGGCGATCGCGACCCGGTCGAAGCCGAGCGCCCGGTAGAAGGGCGCGGTCATGACGCCGGCCATCGCCTCGCCGAGCTTGAACAGCGCGACGAAGGCGAGGATCGTCCCGGCCCCCGGCCGGGCCATGAAGTCGCGCAAGGGCTCGATCACCGCGCGCGTCATGCGGTCGGCGAACCGGCGCGGCGCGGGTGCGGCCGGACGGAGATCCGGTTCGGGCGCGAGCAGCGTCACCAGCGGCCCGAGCGCGACCAGTCCCGCGACGCAGAGCAGGGAGGCGTGCCAGCCGATGCGGCTCGCGGCCCAGATCGCGCCGGGCGAGGCGGCGAGCAAGGCCGCCCGGTAGCCCCAGACATAGGCCGCCATCGCCGCCCCCTGGGCGCGGGCGGGAAACGTCTCGATCCGCCAGGCGTCGACGCCGATGTCCTGGCTCGCCGAGCAGAAGGCGACGAGCGCGGCGGCGGCGGCGGACCCTGCGGGCGCGGCGGCCGGGTTGGACAGCGCGAGCAGCACGCAGCTCGCGACCAGGGCGGGCTGGATCACGAGCAGCCAGCCGCGCCGGCGGCCGAGGCGGGCGAGGGGGCCGGGCGGCCGCGCCTGGTCGAGCAGCGGCGCCCAGAGGAACTTCAGGCTGTAGGCGAGGCCGATATTCGCGGTCAGCCCGATCGCCGCGAGCGAGACGTTCGCTTCCGACATCCAGAGGCGGAAGGTGAACCCCGACAGCGGCAACGGCAGCCCAGCCACGAACCCGTACGCCGCCATGAGCCAGAGTCGTCGGTCCCCGAGCAGGGCGCGCGGCGTCAGGCTTTCATCGCGGTCGGAAGCGCGATCGGGCATCGTCCCTTCCTGGGGGCGGAGGCCCGATTCGGCAACGCTTCCTTCACGCCGCCGGGCGAGAGTTGCCGCCGTCATGCACGCGGCGGCGAAGGAGCGTCTCACCTACATCGACGGCCTGCGCCTGCTCTCGTCGGGCCGGCCGGAGGCAGCCGCCCCCGTCTTTGCCGCGATCCGCGCCGACGAGCCCGCCCACGCGGGCGCGGCGCTGAACGAGGCGCGGGCGCTGCTCGCATCAGGACGGGCGGAGCAGGCGCTACGGGCGGCGACCGAGGCGAGCCGGTTGCACGCGACGGAGGGTCGGTTCCTGCGCGGCTGCGCCCTCAACGCACTCGGGCGCTGGCCCGAGGCGATCCGGGTCTTCGAAGCCGTGATCGCGGCGGACCCGTTCCATGCGGCCGCGCATCTCAATCTTGGCAACGCCCATGCCGACCTCGACGACTGGCCGGAGGCCGAGCGTCTGTGCCGGCTCGCGATCGATCTCGACCCGGACTGCCTGGAGGCGCATGCCAGCCTCGGCTTCGTGCTGACGGCGATGGGGCGTCTCGACGCGGCGGTGGCGGCCTGCGAGCGCGCGATCGGGGCGCGACCGGATTTCGCCCAGGCGCAGTGGAACCGGGCCTGCGCGCTGCTGCTCGCGGGCGACTACGCGCGGGGCCTGGCCGCCTACGAGTGGCGCAAGCGTCACCCGCGTTTTCTCGCCGACTTTCCGGCCTTGCCCGGAAGGGAATGGCGGGGCGAGGCGCTGGCGGGCATGGCGCTGCTCGTGCGCTCGGAGCAGGGTTTCGGCGACACCATTCAGTTCGCGCGCTACCTGCCGCTGCTGACGGCGCGGGGCGCCAGGGTGACGCTGCTCTGCGACCGGCCGCTCGTTCCGCTGCTGTCGCGCATGCCTGGGGTGAGCCGGGTCGTCGCCAAGGGCGGCGCGCTGCCGGGCTATGATCTATGGGTCGATCAACTCAGCCTGCCCCGGCTGTTCGCCTCCCGCCTCGAGATCCTTCCCGCGCCGGAGGGGTATCTGACGGCCGATCCGGAGCGGGTGGCGGCCTGGCGCGCCCGCCGGCCACCCGGCCCCGCCGTCGGCCTCGTGTTCGCGGGCAATCCCCTGCACGCCAACGACCGCCGCCGCTCGCTGCCGGCCGACATGGTCGCGCGGCTGGTGCGGACGCCGGGCGTGCGGTTCGTCAATCTCCAGGTCGGCGCGCGCAGCGGAGAGATCGCGGACGTCGCCGATTTGTCCGGGCTGCTGCCGGACTACGCCGAGACGGCGGCGCTCGTCCGCAGCCTCGACCTCGTCATCGCGGTCGATACCTCGGTCGCGCATCTCGCCGGAGCGCTCGGCGTGCCGGTCTGGCTGCTGCTGCCCCACGCGCCGGATTGGCGCTGGCTCATGGAGCGGGAGGACAGCCCGTGGTACCGCTCGGTGCGCCTCTTCCGCCAGGACCGTCCCGGCGACTGGAACGGCGTGGTCGAGCGGGTCAGGCGGGCGCTCCCGGGCTGGGCCGGTTCTCAGGGCCGGGATCAGGTCTGAGGAGGTGCCGGTCGAGGTCACGGCGCATAACGAGCGCGTCGAGCTGCTGGCCGTCGGCTTGAACAATCTCGGCCTCGCGTTTGCAATCGACGGCTTCGTGGCTCCCGCGATCGGTGGCCAGCTGCTCGGCTGGCGTGCCCTCGTTTCGGCGGCTTGGCTCGGCCTTGCGGTCGGCCTACATGTCTGCGCGCAAGTCGTGCTCGGAAGGATCAGGTCATGACGACGGGGCAGATTTTTTGGTGGCTGATCTGGCCCGCCTTCGTCGCCGTGCTTGCGGGGGGAGGCGGCATCTGGTGGTCCCGCCGGCTCTGAGCCGCCAAGCGCCGGGTCGCCGGTGATGCGGCTCGGCGGGAACAAGGCCGTCTTCGAGACCGACGTGCCGGCGCGGCTCGACCGGCTGCCGTGGAGCCGGTTTCACTGGCTCGTGGTTGTCGCGCTCGGCATCACCTGGATTCTCGATGGGCTCGAGGTGACGCTGGTCGGCTCGCTGTCGGGCGCGATCGCCGATAGTCCGAAGCTGTCGCTCTCGGGCGGCCAGATCGGCTACGCCGCGAGCGCCTATCTCACGGGCGCGGTCGGCGGGGCGCTGTTCTTCGGCTGGCTGACGGACCGGCTCGGGCGCAAGAAGCTGTTCACCGTCACGGTGCTGATCTACTCGTTCGCGACCATCGCCTCCGGCTTCGCCTGGGATTTCTGGTCGTTCGCGCTGTTCCGCGCCCTCACCGGGGCCGGCATCGGCGGCGAATACGCGGCCGTGAACGCGACCATCCAGGAGCTGATCCCGGCGAGACGGCGCGGCTTCACCGATCTCGTCGTCAACGGCACGTTCTGGCTGGGCGCGGCGCTCGGCGCCGTCGGGGCCCTGGTCGTCCTCGATCCGCATCTGATGAACCCCGAGACCGGCTGGCGGGCGGCGTTCGTGATCGGCGGCGCGATCGGCATCCTGGTCGTGTTCCTGCGGCGCTTCATCCCGGAAAGCCCGCGCTGGCTGATGACCCACGGACGGCCCGAGGAGGCCGACCGGGTGACCGCCGGGATCGAGCGCCGCGTGGAAGCCGAGACCGGCGTCGCGTTGCTGCCCGGCCCGTTCCCGCTGATCCGCCTGCGGGGCGACGTGCGCTCGTGGTTCGGGGCCGGCGTGCGCGCCTTGTTCGTCCAGTACCGGAGCCGAACGGTGCTCGCGACCGCGCTGATGGCGTCCCAGGCGTTCTGCTACAACGCCGTGCTGTTCACCTACGCGCTGATCCTCACGCGCTTCTACGGCATTCCCGCGTCCGGGGTGGGCTGGTTCATGCTGCCCTTCGCGCTCGGCAATTTCCTGGGGCCGCTGCTGCTCGGCCGGTTCTTCGACACGTTCGGGCGCAAGGCGATGATCACGGCGACCTACGCGCTCACGGGCGTCGCCATGGCCGTCACCGGCTTTCTGTTCTCGGCCGGGGTGCTCGACGCGGTGCAGCAGACCGCCGCCTGGACCGCGATCTTCTTCGTCGCCAGCGCGGCGGCGAGCTCCGCCTATCTGACGGTTGGCGAGAGTTTTCCGCTGGAGGTGAGGGCGATCGCGATCTCGCTGTTCTACGCCTTCGGCACGGCGGTGGGCGGCATCGCCGGGCCGGCCCTGTTCGGGGCGCTGATCGAGACGGGCGACCGTCGCGAGATCCTGTGGGGGTATCTGATCGGGGGCGGGCTCATGGTGATCGCGGCGGGGTTCGAGGCCGTTCTGGGAGTGGCGGCCGAGCGTCGTGCGCTCGAGGACGTTGCGCCGCCGCTGTCCACGGTTTGAGCGGGGACGGGAACGGTCGGCCGGCTCGGCCGTTAGACCCGAGGCACGCCAAACAGGGGAGTGGACGATGGTGGATAGCGATCGGGTCGAGGGCGTCGGCAAACAGGTGAAGGGCGCCGTCAAGGAAGGCGTCGGCAAGGTGACGGGCGACGCCAAGACCCAGGCCGAGGGTCAGGCCGACAAGGCCGCGGGCAAGGTGCAGAACGCCGCCGGAAGCGCCAAGGACGCCGCCCGCGACGCACTCGACAAGAGCAGCTGATCGTCTGAACGAAGCGCGCCGCCGCGACCGATTCGCGGCGGCGCGTCTGCGTACGGTGTTACGGCGCGGACCGGGTCCGCTCCTGCAGCGACTTCAGCGCGTCCTGCGCCACGCTTCCGGCCGCCTCGAGCAGCGTGCCGGTGGCTTCGAGCGAGTAGTTCAGCGACTCGACATACATGTCACGCTGCACTTGCGCGAAATCCTCGAGCGACTTGCAGCGAAGCAGGGCCATTGGCCGGGTGGCCGCGCGCCGGGCTGCGCGATCGAGCAGCTGGATGTAGGTCTTCTGCAGACCCTGCATGCCGCGGCCGAGATGGGCGAAGGTGTCGGCGAGCGCACGGGCGTTGGCGGACGTCTCCTCGGAAGCGCCGCGATAGATGTCCATCACGCGGGCGGTGGCGCCGAGGAGTTGCTGGCCGGTTCCGAAACCCGCGACCTGCTTCTGCCATTCCGCGGCGGCCTGCGCGCCTTGCCCGACCGTCTCGCGTCCGGCCTCGGCCGCCTCCCGCGTCAGTTCGCCGCCCTGGCGTATCGCCTGCCCGGCCTGCCGCGCCGTCCTGTCCGCGGCATCCGCGGCGGTATCGACAATGGCCTTGCCGGCGGCCGCGGACCTCTCGGCGGCGGCGGCCTGGGTGCGGGCGACGTCGGCCGCGACATGCTCGACGAGATTGGCCCCGGTCTCGGCCGGCCGCTTGAAGCTGGAGAGCACGGTCTCGGAAGCCGCCTTGGCCGCGTCGGCCCCCGCCGATTGCGCGCCGGCCACCTCGCGCGCCACGGCCTCGGCCGCCTTGATCGCATTGCCGCTGTCGCGAGCCTTTTCCGCTCGCTTCGGTTCAGTCGCCATGTCTCAGCCTCCACTGGCGGTGCTCGCGGCAACGCCCTTGATGTCCTGCCCGCCGCCCCTCTTGGGCGAAGCCGGCTCGCGGCATTTTGACCTTGCAGTGCAGCAATGCAACCGTAATTCGACGAGGGGAAGCTGTTCCAGCTCGCGCCGGATGCGGAACCGGAACGTCCCGGTCCGGCCGGGGATTTGGCCTTGGGGATTTGGCCCGGCTGCGCGATCCCATATAGCTTGGACGGAACCGGGCAGCGAGGAAGCCGTGGCAATCGACAAGCAGGCCTTCCGCGACGCCATGGCGCGGCTGGGGGCGGCCGTGAACGTGGTCACGACCGATGGCCCGGCCGGCCGTTACGGCTTCACGGCCTCCGCCGTGTGCAGCGTGACCGACGAGCCGCCGATGCTGCTGGTCTGCGTGAACAGGAGCAACAATTCCTATCGCGCGACGAAGGCGAACGGCATCCTCTGCGTCAACGTCCTGACCCACGCGCAGCAGGCGCTCTCGCCCGTGTTTGGCGGCCTTACGGACGTGCCTCAGTCCCGGCGGTTCAGCTACGGCAGCTGGACGAGCATGGTGACGGGCGCGCCGGTGCTGATCGGGGCGGCGGTTTCGTTTGACTGCCGCGTGGTGCAGGCCGTGGCGGCCGGCACGCACGACGTCCTGTTCTGCGAGGTCGAGGATCTCCGGACGGGCGAGGACCGCGAGGGCCTGATCTATTTCGGGCGCTCCTATCACCGGGTCGCGCACGGCGGCTGACACCGCCCCGCCGGCCCTTGCGCGCTCAGCCTTTGCTCCCCCGGGCCTGATCGACCGCCTTCTGCAGCTCCGCGAGGTTCGCCGCGCCGGGGATCAGGGTGCCGCCGACGATGATGGCGGGCGTCCCCTCGATGCCGAGCTTGCGGGCGAGCGCCACGTTGCGGTCCAGCCGCTGCCGGATCGCGGGATCCTCCATGTCGCGGGCAAGGCGCGGCCAATCCAGCCCCAGCCGGTCCGCCTCGGCGTGGATGCTCTCTTGCGTGATCGGCGGCGCGTCGCTGCGCATGAGCGCCGTCCGCAGCGCCTCGTATTTACCCTGGCGTTGCGCCGCCAGCAGCGCCTTCGAGGCGAGCACGCTCGCCGGACCGAGGATCGGCAAATCCTTGTACACGAGCCGGACGCCGTGATCGTGGCCGAGCAGCTCGGTCATGGTCGGCTCGAGGCGATGGCAGTAGGGGCAGCGGGCGTCGAAGAACTCGACGACCGTGACATCGCCGCCAGGATTCCCCGCCACGGGGTCGGCCGGCGTGACCAGGCTGTCCCGCGCCCCCGCGATCGCCGCCCGCGAGGCCGCCTGCTGCTGGCGCTGGTCGTCCGCCTGCAGCGCTTCGACCGCCTCGCGCAGGATGCTCGGGTCGGTGCGCAAGGCATCGCGGACGATGCCGACGATCTCCGCCCGCTGGGCCGGCGTGAATTGTTCGGCGGCTTCGGCGGCCGGCCCGAGACAGACCGGCCCAAGACAGATTGGCAGGAGCGCGAGTGCGAGTGCAAGGAAGCGGATCATGGAACCCCCAACGGCGGCTGAGCGGCGGCGGAGCGGCGGGAGCGGTTGCCGGTCCGGCGGAAGGCAGGTATGGCACGGGCCCTCCCAGGCGCAAAATGGACTCGACGGCAGCCTGGCGACCGCAAGCAGAGGGACTGGCGCATTGGCGAGCTGCTTCTCGGCTTCGGCGGCAATGCCGCACCGGCGGACCGGAATTCCGACGCGACGCCCGGCACTTCAGCGGACCCTGGCGGGGGCCATGGCTCTGCTGCTCGGCGGGTGCAGCACGGTGTCGTCGCTCGGCAGCGACTTCCTGGGCGGCAAGCCCGCCCCGGGGACGCCCGGCTACGTCAGCGGCTTCCTTGGCGGCGTTGTCGCGGACGAGCCCCGCGCGGCGCTGGCCGCCCGCGATGTGCTGTCGGCGGGCGGCAACGCCGCGGATGCGGCGGTCGCGCTTGGTTTCGCGCTCGCGGTCACCTTGCCGTCCCGCGCCGGCCTCGGCAGCGGCGGCGCGTGCATGGCGCTGGCACCCGCGCCGAAAGCCGTCAATGGCGGGGTTCCCGAGGCCATCCTGTTCACGCCCCAGGCCCCGGCCAACGCGGCCGGGTCCGACCGGCCCGCCGCCCTGCCGATGCTGGCGCGCGGCCTGTTCGCCCTGCACGCGCGCTACGGCCGTCGCCCCTTTGAGACGCTCATCGCCCCCGCCGAGCAGATGGCCCGGTTCGGCGTACCCGCCTCGCGCGCCCTGGTTCGCGACCTGCAGGTCGTCTCCGGGCCGCTCTTCGCCGACCCTGCCGCCCGGTCCGTCTTCTCGCATGGCGACGCGCCGCTCGGGGAGGGCGATCAGCTCCGGCAGCCGGATCTCGGCGCGACGCTGGCACAGCTCCGCGTCTCGGGCGTGGGCGACTTCTACCAGGGGAGCCTGGCCGGGCGGATCGCGAACGCATCGCCTCTCGTCGGCGGCGGGCTGAGCGTCGCCGAGCTGCGGGCGGCGCTGCCCCGGCTGGCGCCGCCGCTCACGATCGAGAGCGGTCGTGACCGCGTCTCCTTCCTGCCGCCGCCCGCCGATGGCGGGCTGGCCGCCGCTTCCGCCTTCGCCACGCTAAACGAGCAGCCGGACGCGGTCGCCGAAGCCGGCGCGCGGGCGCTCGCCGTCGCGGCGCGGTGGCGGGCGGGCGGCGGCGATCCTCAGGCACTGCTCCGCGCGAGCCTGCCGGCGGGGTCGCTGCCACCGCTGCCGGCCTCGACTACCTTCGTGACCCTGGACCGCGAAGGCGGCGCGGTCGCCTGCGCGCTGACGCTCGACAATCTGTTCGGGACGGGAAGGCTGCTTCCGGGTCTCGGCTTCCTGCTCGCCGCCTCGCCCGCCGCCGTGCCGCCGCCGCTGCTGGCGGCCGCGATCGCCTGGAACGAGCACCTGCACGCCTTCCGCGCCGCCGTCGGCGGCTCGGGGCAGGAGGGCGCTGCTTTGGCCGCAGCCGTCGCGATGAAGAACGCGCTGCGGTCGAACGAGCCGATGCCGGCGCCGGTGCCGGAGCCCGGCCGGGCCAACGTGATCGCCTGCAGCCGTTACCTGCCCGGCCCGGAATCCGCCTGCGGCTGGGCGACCGACCCGCGCGGCTTCGGCCTCGCCATCGGATCGCAGTAGCGCATGGCGATCAAGGTCGGCCGGGGCGCGTCCGCTCCGCCGTTCATGGTCATGGACGTGATCGCCGCCGCCAACGCCCGGGCCGCGGCCCTGCATCCCGGCGCGCCGCCTGTGATCCGCATGGAGGTCGGCCAGCCCGGAACGGCCGCTCCGGCGGGCGCGGCGGCGGCGGCGGCGCGGGCGCTCGGGGCCGGCGCGCCGATGGGCTACACCGAAGCGCTCGGACGCCAGGGCCTCCGCGCGCGCATCGCCGAGCACTACCGGGAGTGGTACGGGCTCGATCTTCCGCCGGCACGGGTCGCCGTCACGGCGGGCGCCTCCGCCGCGTTCCCGCTCGCGTTCCTGGCCGCCTTCGACCGGGGGGACCGGATCGCGCTCGCCGCTCCGTTCTATCCGCCCTATGTCAACATTCTCGCAGCCCTCGGGATGGAGCCGGTGATCCTGGAGGCCGGGCCGGACACGCGCTTCCAGCCGAATGTCGCGATGCTGGACCGGCTCGATCCGCCGCCGCAGGGCTTGATCGTCGCCAGCCCCTGCAATCCCGTCGGCACGATGCTGCACCCGGACGAACTCGCGGCCATCGCCGCCTGGTGCGACGCGAACGGCGTCAGGCTCATCAGCGACGAAATCTATCACGGCATCCAGTACGATCAGCCCTTGGCGACGGCGGCGGCGGCCAGTCCGCACGCCGTCGTCGTGAACAGCTTTTCGAAATATTTCAGCATGACCGGCTGGCGGATCGGCTGGATGGTGCTGCCCGAGGATCTTGTTCGCCCGGTCGAGCGCCTGGCCCAGAACATGTTCATCTGCGCCCCGCACGTGTCGCAGGTGGCGGCCGAGGCCGCCTTCGACTGTTACGACGAGTTGCAGGCGAATGTCGCGCGATACCGCCGCTCGCGCGACCATCTGTTGCGGAATTTACCGGCGGCGGGCTTCGACCGGCTCAGCCCGGCGGAGGGCGCGTTCTATCTCTACGCCGACATCTCCGGGCACTCGAACGACAGCGCCGCGTTCTGCGCGCGGATGCTGGCCGAGATTTCGGTCGCGGCCAGTCCGGGCGTCGATTTCGACCGGACGCGCGGCAACCGGTTCGTCCGGTTCAGCTATTGCGGCGCCGAAGCCGACATCGTCGAGGCGGCCGACCGGCTGGCCCGCTGGCGCTGATTGCACACGTCCTCAGGATTGCCGCAGGCCGCGAACACCGTTTTGCGAACAATCGCCGAGGCGGCCAGCTTAAGGAGACACCTTGGATCATGATGGCGAGCTAAAGAGCGTTGCCGATCTCACACAAGCGACCGGCAAGGTTGCTGATGTCGTACACGCGCACGTACAATTCTGGTTTCGAGAACAACCAAATTTCAGTTGGGAACTCAAGCCGGGTGTTTACCGCCCAAGCACGTTCAATGAAAACTCAGGAGCCAAAGATACAGATCAAAGAACGTCATCTTCACCAGGACTTCGCCTTCTGGTCCAAAGGTCTCCGCCTTGGAGATGAAAGCCCCGAGGAAATCTACTTCCTTCAACAGCACTACGGGATGCCAACGAGATTGCTCGACTGGAGCAACAACCCGATGGCGGGTCTCTTTTTCGCGGCGCAGTCGTGTAACAAGGACTCCGGCGAAAATGACGCGGCCTTGTTTATGATGGACGCTTACCAACTTGCTCCCGAGCAGAAGGCGAGATGTCACACCAATGATGGCGGCGAGAGCTTTCTGGGTATCGCGATCTCAGCAAATCGGGAAGGGGGCTTATCCCCTAGACGCAGGTAGAGAGTAGCGGCGATCTCGCTGCCAAAGCCGCCCGAGTTGAGTCAAGAATAGAGTTATCCACGATAAACAGGGCCAACGACGAATCGTCGGATTTATGTCGGTCGGCAGATTTAACGATTGACGGCCGGGTGCCCTGTAGCTAGATCCGCTGCATGAACGAGATCGAATCTGTGCGCGAGCTACTGACTAGCGCACGACGGCGACTGTTTGACTCTGAGCGTCAAACCGAGGCCATTCGCATAGAAGTTAGGGCTTATGAGCGCGTCATGACAGTGCTCATGGGCGGCCAAGTTCCGCCAACCGAAGCGGCTCAGAAAGTGAGCGGAACGGTTCGTCGCAGACGGCGCGGCCTGTCGCCCACTTGGCGGGAAATCTTGGCCTGGATAGGCCGCCAAGCGTCGCCCCCGGACACGGAAGCTATTTGGTTTCACGCCGAGTTGGCGCATCCGCAAGTCAATCGCAATACGCTTAGGAGCCAGCTTTCTGTTTACACGGAGAAGGGGCTTCTCTCGCGTGAGGGTGGGCGATACCGGCTGTCCCCACTTGGCGTCGATATGACGGAGCGTGAGCCGTCTGACGAAGGGGGCGAATTACCGGAGCCTAATCTTGAAAGAAATGACGCGGCAGCCCCTGAGATGGAGGCCGCCGCGTAGATGACTTTCGATCGTCCCGTGTGCTTCCAGCCGGCAAGCAGCAGCACGCGAGACGGAACCCGAGCAGAAGGAGAACAGCATGGCCTTGCAAGCCATCCGGGCATTACCGGTTTAGCCTAGCTATCCCCTCCTAGGGATCGCAACCGGCTGGCGTGTCCGAAAGGGCATAGCCAGCCGACTCCGGAACTCTTGTACTATGTCCGGAGTCGAGGGTAAAGCGCGATTTGGGAGAGCGATATGCACGTCAATAGGTGGCAGGCTCGGAGAGGCAGCAGCGCTTCCGTGCCGTTGTCTCACGACAATCAAAACGATTGGACGGGCCGTATGTATGCGATCGCCTTTGATCTCGACACTATCGCTTTGGAGAAACATTACCCGAGTCCGAACTGGCGTAACGGTTACGACGATATAGCGCGTGAATTGCGGCAGCACGGATTCGAGCGACAACAAGGAAGCGTCTATTTCGGCCGCAGGGGAATGACTCCTGTTAACTGCGTCCTAGCGGCCCAAGCGGTTAGCAAGCGTTACCCCTGGTTCTCGAAAGTCGTTGCGGACATGCGCATGCTCCGCATCGAGGAAGAGAACGACTTAATGCCTGCGATCGGGCAGCTTGACCTTCCCTTGTCACCGGGGGCTTCGGTTGGTTGATCATTTAACCTTAGCCGAAGCGATCTCGTCCGGTCGATTAGCCGAGTTTGCTGAACAAGAAGAGGCGCGCGGAGTTGGCCCGGCTGATAGCCTGGCATTCCGCAACGCAATCCGTCAGGCTACAGCGCGGCCAACAGAAGATCAAACATCGCGTTCTCAATCGCCCGATGGTTCGAACGGTAAGCGAACTCGCCGAGATATTGGTTCATATGCTTCGACGAAACGTGGATGTGTGTCGAGCGGACGGAAGTCTTAAAGAGCTTCCAGAACGACTCCACATGGTTCGTGTGATGAACCCGTCATGCCGATAATCGTAATAGGACCACTCCTTCGCGGCGTGCTTAACCGCGCCATGCTTGTAGCCATCTGGGTGTCAGTAAACCGTAGCTCACGAACTCGTCGGTCGAGACAGTCGCGCCTTTCTCTACGTTGTCTTTGACGAGAGCCTTCATGGTGTCCGATGAAGCGTTCGGCACCGATTGCGCGCGAATGTCTCCGCCGCGCTCTTTGATACCCACCACGATCGTCTTCCCTGCCGCGCCGCGCCCACGCTTACCCGGACGGCGACCACCTACGTAGGCTTCGTCAATCTCGATGTGACCCTGAAGCTGACCGAAGCCCTGGCACTCGCACATCAGCTTGCGGATTTGTTGCCCCATGCGCCAAGCCGTTTTGTAGGTAACGCCAAGCACGCGCTCCAGCTCCTTGCCGCTTACGCCGTGGCGCGTCGCAACGAACAGGTAGATCGCGTAGAACCACGACTGCAGTGACGTGCGGCTGTCCTGAAAGATCGTGCCTGCGCACGGGTAAACGTGGTGACCGCACTGAGCGCAGGAATAGGCGCGTCGCCCTGCCAGCCGGTGGAATGTCGCATCCTTGCCGCAGGATCGGCAGACGTGACGCATTCCGCAGCGCACGTCCATGACGTGATCGAGGCAAGCGTCATCGGTCGGAAACTTGGCGAAGAACTGCTTGACTGTAAGCTTGCTTGGCATCGGATCGGCCCTTTCGATGAGCCAAACCTAACCCGATAGCTTACCTGCGTCAAGGGGATAATCCCCATCGGGAATTCAAGAGGGCCGTGCAGCAAATCCATGAGTGGAAAGAACCGGCTGACTATCCAAGCTTTATCCTGCCGGTTCGCCCAGACCATTTCGATAGACGGATGGCTCTACAACGAAGCTGTTTCACCTTTCATGTCCCAAATCATCCTGTGCTGACCAAGCTTCAGAACTCAACCCTGAAGAAGCTCTTTATCCCAGCGTGCTTTAAGAAGAGGATACGAGCAGAACTCGCCTTCCTTGGTATCGACGCGTTTTCGATATACGGCGACATGGATCATTTGGCCGCCACTCTCGTTGCTGCTCACCAGCACCCTCTATGACAATAGACAAGTCCGTTCAGCGAGAGGAGAACGCCCGCGTCCTGCACGGCCTCGTCGAACCTTTATCATCTCTGTGGGATGCGCCGGATCGGGCAATTGTTCCCGGAGCGGCGCTCTCATAGCCCCTTTGCTGCTCCTCCCT
>CAVZQE010000013.1:0-26435 GCA_963777325.1 uncultured Alphaproteobacteria bacterium
CAGCCATTTGCCCGTTGTAGCCTTCCGGTGCCCGGCCGATCAATGCACTTGGCTGGAGCACGAGGAAGCCAGTTCCGTGCCGGGCTGTTCTCGCCAGACCAGCATGATCGCTCGTCGATAGGACTGTTGCCCCTGGGTCGATACTGATAATGTTGCGCAGGGAACGGTCGATGCGCCGGCCCCCGGGTGGCCCGGCGTGCAGATGCCTCTTCTGTCAAGCTGACCGGCCGCGTCATTGCCGGTTGGAGGAAAAAAATGGTTCTCGCGCGCCGGTCGGCCGTGGGCCTTGCATTATCGTCTGTTGCAGTTGCAATGACATCCGCTTGCGCAACCAAGGCAAGGGAACTGGACCTGGCCGCCGAGGACGCCCTTGAGAGACTTTACGCAGTCAACCCCAGTGCCCGAAAACTCCGCGAAAGAGCCAAAGCTGTTCTTGTCTTTCCGCGCATAATAAAGGCCGGGTTGCTGGCAGGGGCGCAAACTGGCAACGGAGTTCTACTGATCGGCGGGAGGCCGGCCGGCTATTACAACATCTCTGCCGCCTCGTATGGCCTGCAAGCCGGCGGGCAGCAGTTCAGCTACGCCTTGTTCTTCATGACCGAGTCGGCGCTCGACTATCTCGGGTCAAGCCATGGCTGGGCGGTCGGAACCGGGCCCAGCATCGTCGTGGTCGATCGGGGGGCGGCAGCATCCCTCACGACGACCACGATCAAGCATGACGTCTATGCTTTCCCGTTCGACGAGAAAGGGCTGATGGGAGGGATCGGAATCGAGGGCTCAAAGATCACGGAAATCACCCCGAGCTGAGCAGAATACGCGATGCGCGACGAAAGAGCCTCATCCCTGGGCGGGGCGTGGCCGGACAGGACGTTCCGCCTGCGATCGGCCCTTGCGAGCGTCTGCCTCGCGCTTGTTCTCGCAATGTCGGCATGCGCATCGTTCCGCGTGGCGGACACGCAGCCTTTGCCGGCTGCGAAGCTGGAACCGCCCGGAGCGGACCGAATCTCCAGGGGCGGCTACCGGGTCGACAGCCTCCCGACCTCGCAGGACGCACCCGACCTGCTCGTTTTGGTTGCAATGTCCGGCGGCGGCAAGCGCTCAGCGTCCTTCGGCTACGGTGCGCTGAAGGGCATGCGCGACATGATGGTCCCGACGCGAGTCGGCGCGCGCTCGCTGCTCGAGCAGGTCGATGCGATATCGGGCGTGTCTGGCGGCAGCTTTCCCGCCAGCTACTACGGCCTGTACCGGGACAGGATGTTCGGCCAATTCGAGAAGGATTTTCTCTACGACGATACCAACAGCTACATATACGGGGTCTATCTTCTGCCCTGGAACTGGACATGGCTCGTCGAGCCGGGGATCGGCACCAACAACTTCATGGATCGCGTCTACGACCGCACCATGTTCCACGGCGCCACCTATAGTGACCTACAAGCCCGTGGGCGGCCGTTGATCGCGATCGGCGCGACCGACATCTCCTATGGAACGCCCTTTCTGTTCAACCAAGAGGCGTTCGATTTGATTTGCTCCGATCTCTCGGCGTTTCCGCTGTCGCGCGCCGTTGCGGCGTCGAACGGGTTTCCGGGCCTGTTCTCGCCGATCACGCTGACCAACCGCGCAAAGGCGTGCGGCGGCCGGCAGCCCGGATGGCTGCGCCGCATCAGCCCGGAGGCGCTCAACGACCCGATGTCACGCGAGGGGCAGCAGGCACTGCGCGCCAAGCGGTATCTCGATGCCGACCAGACCCGCTACCTGCATCTGGTGGATGGCGGGGTTTCCGACAATCTCGCGATGCGCAGCGCCGGGAGCACGATGCAGGTGCTGTCGGCCGCCGACCTGCGCGCGCACGGTTACACCCATATCCGCCGCCTGCTCGTGATCAGCGTCGATGGCCAGGGAACGCAGGATAGCTCCGTCGCCAAGCGCAGGGACGTCGGTGGCCTGTTTGCCCTCCTCGGCCTGGTCAGCGGCGCTCAGATCGACAGCTATAATTTCGAGACGCTCACGGTCGTCGGCCAGCAGGTCCAGGGCATCACCCAGCGGCTACGGGAGGCGAGATGCGCCCAGGCCCCCATCCTCGACGGCGCGAGGTGCGACGACGTGAAATCCGAACTGATCCACATTTCGCTCGCTGGTCTCCCCGAGACGCCGGACAAGGAAAGGCTGCTCGCGATTCCGACCGGCTTGACGATCAAGCGCGAGGACGTCGACCTGCTGGTGCAGGCTGGATACGAGGGCATAACGAAGTCGGCGAAATTGCGCGCTTTCCTGGACGACTATCCACCGGCGCCGCTGCCCGCAAGGACAATGGCTGCGAACCGTCCGACAGCTGGTTTCGCATCGAACGGGAGGACGCGTCACGGTGTGGATGGACCGTGACCCGGGCCGGGCCTTACCCCAGACTGCGGCCATGCCGGACGCGCTTGTCGGAATTCCGCTGGTGCTGCTGCTGGCCTCGGGCTCTGAGCGAGGAGCGGCGGCGCGTGCCGTGGCGCAGGGTCGCCGTCGAATTGGTGCTGCGGGACGCGCTGGCACGCTGCTGCTCGTGTTACCCCCGGCCACACGCGCCCTCAGGGCGCAAAACGACGGCGCGGTCGCGCTGCGGAACGCGACCGATGCGGGACGGCTTTCCTGTTCGGCTGCCTCGGCGGCGCGCCGCCGCCCTTCGTCGCGGTGCATCCGGAACTCGGCTTCGTCCTCGCCTTCAACGGGCTGCCGCTCGTCATCGTCATCAGCGCGCTCGCTGCGTTGCTGGTCCACTGGAGCCTATTGCAGAAGCGGACGGCGGTGTTCGCGTGGCCGCTCACACGCTGGCTCGGCATCGTCAGCGCGCTCGCGGTCCCGCCGCTCTGCCCCAAGCCTACACGGCGACGCCTACATCCCCGATCCGGACCCGGACCGGCCGCAGATCGTGCGACCACACCGCCTCGCCCAGATCGACCGTGCGGCCGCGCGCGGCCAACAGCGAAGCCGGCTGCGCGCTCCCGAGGCGGACCGCCTGCTCCGGCGCCGCGAGGGCGAGCGAGACGATGCGCCGCACCGCCGCGTCCATGGTCAGCGCCGATCCCGCGAGCCGGGTCGTGCCCGGCAGCCGCACCGCGCCGTCGGCCGCGCGTTCCACCATCATGCCCGCGAAGGCATAGCGCCCGGGCGGCGCGGCGGCGGCGGCGGTCGCGTCGCTCACGAGGATGCTGCGGGCGAGACCCTTGGCGCGGATCATCACCGCGAGCGCATGCGGCGGCACGTGAATGCCGTCCGCGATGAAGCTCGCCGCCAAACGGTCCTCGGCCAGCTGCGCCATCAGCGGATTGTCGAATTTGGGCTGCGGCTGCGGCAGCGCGTTGCCGAGATGGGTGCTGAGAGTCGCGCCCGCCTCGCACGCGGCGGCGATGGTGGCGCGGGAGGCGGCCGTATGCCCGAGAGCGACCACCCGCCCCTGATCGCGGACCTGCGACGCGATGAACGCGAGTGCGCCGGGTAGTTCGGGCGCGACGGTCAGCAGCAGGATGGGCCGGGCGAGGGGGGAGGCGAGACGGTCCAGCAGCGCCGGATCGGGCGCGGTCATGCAGCCGGGCGGGTGGCAGCCGGCATAGCCCTCCGCCGGATTGAGGAACGGCCCTTCGAGATGGAACCCTGGCACCATCGCCGGGCCGAGCCGGCCCGTGGCGACCGCGCGGTCGAGCGCCGCGAGCCGCGCGGCCAGCGTGTCCGGCGCGGCGGTGATGAGCGTCGGCAGGCAGGCCGTGACGCCCGTCCGCAGCATGGCGTGGAGCGCGTGGTCGAGCGCGTCCGCCGTCAGCGCCGCGTCGTTGAAGTCGACCCCCGCGAAGCCGTTGACCTGCAGGTCGAGGAGGCCCGGCGTGCGCAAGGCCCGCGCGTTCACTCCGGCCGGGGCGGGGACCGCAACGCCGTCAGCACCGCCTCCCGCACGGGCGGCGGCTGGCTGCTGACGGCGCGCACCATGCCCTTGATCGTGCAGCGCAGCTCATAGACCTGGTCGAGCAGCGACAGGACGAGCGGCACCGCGTCCTCGGCGACGTCGAGGTCGCGGCGGAGGTCGTGGATCAGTCGGACGCGGGCGACGTCGATTTCGCGGAACTCCCAGAGCGCCGGCTCGCCGCCGTCCGGCTGCACCCAGCCGCGCTCCACCCAGCCGGTCAGCTCCGTCACCTGCACATCCGTGAACTGCGCGAGCACGGCTTCGGTCCGCATCATCGGTTCTCCTCCAGGCCAGCCCGGGGATCAAACGGGTGCGCGGGCGTCCAGTCGCGCAGGAAGGCAGCGAGCGCCGGCTCGTCGCCCGGCGGCAGGACCACTTGCAGTTCCACGTATTGATGCCCCTTTCCGGCGATGCCCCGGCCGCGCAGCCGAAGCCGCGTGCCGGTGCCGGAATTGGCCGGGACGGAAACGCGGACCGTTCCCTTGATCGTGGGCACTTCCAGGCTCGCGCCGAGCACCGCCTCCTTGATGCTGACCGGCAGGGTGAGCACGATGTCGTCGCCCTCGCGGCGGAAGCGCGGATGCGGCGCGACCGTGATCTCGACCAGCGCGTCGCCGGGGGGGCCGCCGCCGATGCCGGGATTGCCCTGGCCCTTCAGCCGCAGCACGTGCCCATCCTCGAGCCCGGCCGGGATCGTGACGTCGAGGGTCCGTCCGTCGGGGAGCGTGATCCGCCGAGTCGTGCCGGCGGCCGCGTCGACGAAGCCGACCGTCAGCGCATAATGGGCGTCGCCGCCGCGCATGGTGAACGGGCGACGCGATCGGCCCCCGCCGCCCGGCGAGCCGCCGCGGCCGAAGGCCTGGGCCAGTATGTCCTCCAGATCCTCGGCCGCGAACTCCCCGTCGGCGCGGTATTTTTCGCGGCCCCCGGCGTCGCCGAAATCGCGGTAGGTGTATTGCGGCGGCGGCCGCTCGTTGCCGCTGGCGTCGATCTCGCCCCGGTCGTAGCGGGCACGCTTGTCGGCGTCCGAAAGCAGGTCGTAGGCGGAGGCGATCGCCTTGAACCGCTCCGCCGCCTCGGGCTTGCCGGGATTGACGTCCGGGTGGAACTTCTTCGCGAGCTTGCGGTACGCCGCCCGGATCGTGGCCTCGTCATCCGTGCGCTGGACGCCGAGAACCGTGTAGGGATCGTCTGCCATCGAGGGGAGTTTAGCCGAGACACAAGCGCCTGTCCGCCCCCACTCCGGGCAACACGGCCTTGCTTGCCCCGACGCGCACGGTATTGATCGCCGGATCGGAGGAGATGCCATGGCCGAACAGACCGAGCGGACGCCGCAAGGCACCCTCGCCTATCGCACGATGGCGATGCCCGCGGACACCAACCCGTCCGGCGACATCTTCGGCGGCTGGATCATGGGATTGATGGATCTCGCGGGCGGCATGTCGGCCCGGGAGGTCACGCAGGGCCGCGCGGTCACCGTCGCTGTGTCGCGCCTCAGCTTCCTGCATCCGGTGAAGGTCGGGGACGTGGTCTGCTGCTACACGAAGCTGACCCGTCGGGGGCGGACGTCCTGCACGTTCGAGATCGAGACCTGGGTGATGCGCGGCGGCTACGGCGCCCGCTTCAAGGTGACGGCGGCCGAGTTCACCTTCGTCGCGGTGGACGCGGAGGGCAAGCCGCGCGCAATCGTGCCGTCTCAGCGGGCGGAGGCCGCCCCATGACCGTCGCCATCGCCTCGCCCCGGCTCATCCTCGCGGGCGGCGGCTCGGTCACCCAGGTCGCGGAATTGCTCGGCAAGTTCGGCCTGTCCCGCCCGATGGTGGTGACCGACCCGGTGATGGTCTCGACGGGGCTGATCGCGAACTGCCTGGCCCCGCTCGATGCCGCCGGGATCGGCGCGGAGGTGTTCAGCGACACCGTCCCGGACCCGACCGACGCTGTGGTCGAGGCGGGGGTCGCCGCCCTCGGCCGAGGCTCGTTCGACTGCCTGATCGGCTTCGGCGGCGGCTCGCCCATGGATACCGCGAAGGCGATCGCGATCCTGGCAGCGAGCGGCGGCAAGATGCGCGACTCCAAGGTGCCGATCGCGGCCGACCGCGCCGCGCTGCCGGTGATCGCCATCCCGACGACGGGCGGCACCGGCAGCGAATGCACCCGCTTCACCGTCATCACCGACGTCGAGCGCGACGAGAAGATGCTGATCGCGGGCCTCGGCGCGCTGCCGCTCGCCGCGATCGTCGATTACGAACTCACCTTCAGCGTGCCGCCGCGCACCACGGCCGACACCGGCGTCGATAGCCTGACGCACGCGCTGGAGGCCTATGTCTCGCGCCGCGCCAACCCGTTCTCGGACGCTTTGGCGCTGTCGGCCATGGGTCTCATCGGCCGGCATCTGCGCACCGCCTACCATGAGCCCCGCAATGCGGCCGCCCGCGAAGGCATGATGCTTGGCGCGATGCAGGCGGGGCTCGCCTTCTCCAACAGCTCGGTCGCGCTGGTGCATGGCATGTCGCGGCCGATCGGCGCGCATTTCCACGTGCCGCATGGCCTCTCCAACGCCATGCTGCTGCCGGCCGTCACGCGGTTCGGCGTGCAGTCGGCGACCGTCCGCTACGCCGAGGCGGCCCGCCGGATCGGCATGGCGGGCGAGGACGAGGCGGACGAGCCGGCGAGCGCGCGCCTCGTCGCCGGGCTCGCGGCGCTGAACCGGGATCTGGCGGTGCCGAGCCCGCGCGAATGGGGCATCGACGCCGCGAAGTGGGAACGGCTGCTTGAGCTGATGGCGGAGCAGGCGCTCGCCTCCGGCAGCCCCGCCAACAATCCGCGCGTGCCGACCAAGGCCGAGATCGTTGGCATCTATCGCGCGGCTTGGTCCGGCGACCTGCCGAACACCTGAGCCCGGAGGCGCCGCACGCGAGATCGGGCGCTCACAGGCGATGACGTAGCGCGAGGATCAGCGGAATTGTCGAGAGCGCGGTCAGTCCTGATGCGAGCACGCCCAGCGACTGCCCGGCATGATCGCCTAGCGCGCCATAAGCGATCGGAGCGAGGGCGCCGGAACCGATGACCGCCGTGTAGAAGACCGCGAACGCCTGGCCCGTGTCCCCGCGCGGGGCCAGTTCCGGTACCGTGCCATAGAGCACCGAGGACGTGCCGTTGAGAACGAGGCCGAGCAGCGGCAGCAGGATCAGCGTCGGGCCGAGAGGCAGCACCTGGGTCGCGATGATCAGGGCTGCCGTCGCCAATTCCGTGACGGCCACGCCCCATACCACGCCAAGGCGGTGGCCGAGCCACCCGCACCCGGCCTTCCCGAGCGCCCCGCCCGCGAACAGGGCCGCGAAAGCGAAGCCAAGCGTCGCCTCGGCAATCCCTTTGGCGTGCAGCAGGAAGGGCAGGAAAAGAAGGTAGCCCATCCGGGCCGCGGTATCGAGGGCGCCCACCATGAGCAGCAGGCCGAAACCGGAGCCGGCTGCCGAACCGCAATGGCGCTGCTCGTCCGCGGCGGCCTCCACGGATTCTCTGGGCAGCAATGGAAGGAGAGCGAGTGCGATGGTCAGGCCAACCAGGGCCATCAGTCCCATGATTGGCCGCCAGGCGGCCACCGTGAGCAGCAGCGCGACGACGGGCGGGAAAGCCGCTTTGCCGAGATCGCCCGCGAAATTGTAGAGGCCGAGCGGCCCGCGTGCGGCCCGCCCGTAAGCCTGCGACACGAGCAGGGAGGCGCGCGGGTGCTGGGCGCTCGACCCGATGCCGCCGAGCACCAGCCCGGCGCATAGCGTGGCGATGCCACCCGGAAGCGCCATGACGAGAAAGCCGCCCGCAGCGATCAGGGTGGCGCAGACCAAAGCGAGGCGGGAGCCGAACCGCCTCGCGACGCGGTTCGCAGGCAGCTGCAGGCCGCCCATGGTGCCGTAGTAGAGACAGCGAAAGGCGGCGAGCGCGGCGAAGGAAAGACCGAACTCCTTTTGCCACACCGGCAGCACCACGTAGAGCAGGTCGGTGTAGCCGTCATGCAGCATGTGGGCGAGGCACGCCCCGGCGAGACTGCGCTTCTGCCCGGACAGGAGGCCGCGGGCCGCTCGGTCTTCCCGGTCTTGAACGGAGGTCATCTTTCCGTCGCGTCTCGACATGAGCAAAGCCTGCGCTGGAAAACTTGCCGCGTTCAGGCCCGAAAGGTCAGACCGGCGGCCCTCGCCAATCCCGGAGCCAGTCCGGGACGGCGGCGGCGGTCAGGGGCCGTGAGACCAGGAAGCCCTGCGCCGCGTCGGCCCCCGAGTCCCGCATTCGCATCCAGGTGGCGGCCTCCTCCACGCCTTCGGCGACCACGCGCATCGAGCGGCGTTTCGCGCTCTCGACGACGTAGCGGAGGAAGTCGGAGGCAGCCCGGTCGTGATGGGCCGATTGCACGATGCTCTTGTCCAGCTTGACGATGGAGAACTGCATGTCGAGCATCGCCGCGCAATGCGGAACGGCAGGGCTGAGATCGTCGATAGCCAGCACGTATCCCGCATCCCGGAACAGGCCGATGGCGCGGGCGAGAGCGTCCGGATCGCGGACCGGCCGGCTTTCGGTCAGTTCGAGCACGATCCGCCCGGACGCCAGTCCGGCCGCGCGCCTCCGGGCCTCGAGCCGGGTCAGGGTTGCGGGAACCAGCAGCACGTCGAGCGGCAGGTTCAGGCCGAGGCGCAGCCGCGGATCGAGAGTCGCCCCGGAAAAATCGGAGAAGGCGCGATCGGCCACGGCATGGGTCAGTTCGGGGGACAGCCCCGCGGCCTCGATCTGCGGCACGAACGCATCCGCGCCTAGAACACCGTGCCGCGGGTGATTGAGCCGGGCGAGCGTCTCTATACCGAACGGCGCGCCGTCCTCCAGGGTCACGATCGGCTGGTAGAGCGTGTCTATCATGGGGCCGGAGACGGCTTGCCGCAGCTCGGCGCGATCCATGTCCGCCATCTTCCCCGGCCTCCGACGGACCGCCGCGCCCGGCGGGTCTCGTTGCCACATTTGTGGGCTAGTTTCGGGCTTTGGGAAAGCGCGGCTTTGCATTCGGGGAGCGAATCCCTACCGCACATCGCGCCGCCGGCGCTCGGTAATCGCGAGATCGCAGGCGATCAGCAAGAGCAGCGCGGTGGCGACCACGAGCGGCGGGTGCGTGCGCTCGGGGAGGAATGTCCCGAGCCCGGCGCCGGCGGCGTAGCAGGCCCAGCTTCCGGCGGCGAGTGTCGCCACGCCGTCGCGCTCGCGGTCGCCGAAGCCGCCGATGCCCGCCATCACGGCGGCGTCCGCGAGCCTGAGCAGCGTGCCGGTGACGACGACAGTGCGCAGCTTGGCCGGACCGAACCGGGACAGGCTCGCCCCTTGCACGCCCATCGCGAAGGCGACCAGCGCCAGCTCGAACCAGCCCGGCAGGGCCGCCCAGTCCACCGGCAGCAGCAGCAGCGCCGCCATGACGAGCCAGGGAAAGGAGCGGCCCGACCGATGGCGCAGCACGCTCGCGACCGCCGCGCCCACGCAGAACGCTCCGATCGCGCCGGCGCTGGTCTCGGCGCGCGGCCAGTCCTGCGAGGCGAGCGACATGCCGAGAAACACCGTGTCCCCGTCATGTTGGCGGTGAACACGTGGCCGAGGCCGCCGTAGGCGAAGGCGTCCACGAACCCCGCCGTCAGCCAGAGTAGTCCCGCGTGCCTGAGATGCGTCCACACACCCGGCTGTTCCGTCGCCTGCCCCATGCTTGCCGGACCTTTCCGCTGGGCGGCGGTTCGTACCGCGGCTGAAGAGCAGAACGTGCAGGACGGGACGCGGGATGCGCGGCCTTGGCGCGAAGAACCCGCGTGGCCTGAAGCCGCCCCAGGGCTCCGAATGCAAGTTTAGCTGACGGTAGCGCCGAGTAGTGGTCGAGATAGTCGGCGGTCCGCCCGGCCATGACTTTGCTCGGAACGGCCTCTTGTCCCAGCACCAGGCGGGCGGTGGTGGCAAAGGCGGAGGCGAGGTGGATCGGCTCCGCACCGGCAGCCCGGTCGTGGCTACGGCGCGATGTCTTGCCGTCGATGGCGACGAAATCGGGCCGGCTGGGGCCAGGTGGCGCGCACCCAGGCGGTGACGGCAGCGGCAAACAGCACGGGGTTGATGCGGTTCATCAGGATGGTGAGCCAGCGGCCCGCCCGGCACGCCATTGCGGTAAGCCAGGTGACGGCGCAGGAAAGCCAGGTGCGCTTCGCTCCAGGCGGCGATGTGGTCGTAATCGTCGCAGTCGGCGACGGTGCCACACACCATAAGGAGCAGGATCTCGGCCAGCGGATGCGTGATGCGGCGGACATCACGGGGATCGTCGATGGTCGAGAAGTGTTCCAGCAGCACGGCAAGACGCGACCTGTCGGACAGTGTGGCGGGCTAAGGCGACATCCAGAGGCTCCGATCCGGGAGCTGCATGAAATCAACCTCCAAAGCCGATGTCACCCGCTGTCATATGAGTTCGCAGCCCTGGAAGCCGCCCGTCGGTGATTGACATGGGCGTTACCGCCGCCCCATAACCCCGCGCTCCGGGCGACGACATGACCCCGGCTCCCCGCTGCGCGTAGGGGTGACGCCGCTCCGCGAGGGTTCGCGCAGCGGCGCGTTTTGCATGGAGAGGCTGCACTTGTTCGAGGCGCTGTCCGAGAAGCTGTCCGGAACCTTCGACCGCCTGCGCGGCCGGGGCGCGCTGAACGAGGGCGACGTCACCGAAGCGCTGCGCGAGGTCCGGCTTGCGCTGCTCGACGCGGACGTCGCGCTGCCGGTCGTGCGCGACTTCGTGGGCAAGGTCCGGGAGCGCGCGCTCGGGACCGAGGTGCTGGAAAGCGTCTCGCCCGGCCAGCAGGTCGTCAAGATTGTCCACGACGTGATGATCGAGCAACTGGGCGGCGCCGGTGCCGTGCCGCTGAACCTGAACGCGCCCGCGCCGATCCCTTTCCTGATGGTCGGGCTGCAAGGCTCGGGCAAGACCACGACCTCGGGCAAGCTTGCGCTGCGCCTGCGAGACCGGCTCCGGCGGCGCGTGCTGCTCGCAAGCCTCGACACCCAGCGGCCGGCCGCCCAGCTCCAGCTCGCGCAACTAGCCGAACGCGCTGGCGTGCCGAGCCTGCCGATCGTCGGCGGGCAGACGCCAGTCGAGATTGCGCGCCGCGCCATGGATACGGGGCGGCGGGAAGGCTTCGACATCGTGATCCTGGACACGGCCGGCCGCCTCTCGATCAACGAGGCGCTGATGCAGGAGGTGCGGGCGATCCGCGCCGAGACCAATCCGGTCGAGACGCTGCTCGTGGTCGACGCCATGACCGGCCAGGACGCCGTCAACACCGCGAAAGCGTTCAACGACGCGCTCGGCGTGACCGGCATTGTGCTGACCCGGATGGACGGCGACGCGCGCGGCGGCGCCGCGCTCTCGATGCGGGCCGTCACCGGCGCGCCGATCAAGCTGACCGGTTCTGGGGAGAAGATCGACGCGCTGGAGGATTTCCATCCCGAGCGGGTCGCCGGCCGCATCCTGGGGATGGGCGATATCGTCGGTCTCGTCGAGAAGGCCAGCGAGACGATCGACCAGGACGAAGCGGAAAAACTCGCCCGCAAGATGGCCAAGGGGACGTTCGACCTCGAGGACTACGCGAGCCAGCTCAAGCAGATCACCAAGATGGGCAGCCTCTCCGGCATCCTCGGCATGTTGCCCGGCATCGGCCGCATGAAGCAGCAGATCGAGGACGCCAATCTCGACAAGACGATGATCAACCGCCAGGTCGCGATCATCTCCTCGATGACCCGTAAGGAGCGCCGCGCCCCGGCGATCATCAAGGCCAGCCGCAAGAAGCGGATCGCTGCAGGATCAGGTACTTCCGTGCAGGATGTGAACAAGCTCCTCAAGACCTACGACGACATGGCGACGATGATGAAGCGCATGAACAAGCTCGGCCAGAAGGGCCTCATGCGGCACGGCCTCGGCGCGATCCTGCCGAAAGGCATGCAGCGCCAGAACCGCCCCTACTGAACCCCCCTACTGAACCAAGGAGACACCGAGTTGGGACTGAAGATTAGGCTGGCCCGGGCCGGCGCCAAGAAGCGGCCGTACTACCACATCGTGGTGGCCGACAGCCGCAGCCCGCGCGACGGCCGCTTCATCGAGAAGGTGGGCAGCTACAATCCGATGCTGCCGGCCGAGCATGACGATCGCGTGCGCCTGCAATCCGAGCGCCTGACGCACTGGCTTGGCCAGGGCGCCGTCGCGACCGACCGCGTCGCGCGCTTCCTCGGCCGGGCGGGCCTCGCGCCGATGCCGGCCTATAACGAGCAGCCCGTTCAGTCCGCGCCGAAGAAGCGCGCGCAGGAACGCGCGAAGGCCGCCGCCGGCGCCTGATCGCGAACCGTGCCAGAGCGCCGCATCTTGCTAGGGGTGGTGGGCAGGCCGCATGGCGTGCGCGGACAGGTGCGCGTCGTGAGCTTCACGGCCGATCCATCCCGCCTCGCCGAGTACGGTCCGCTCTCGGACGATGCCGGAAGGCGCTTCGTGCTGCGCTGGCGCGGCGAGAGCGTAGCCGAGATCGCGGAAATCGTGGGCGGGAGATCCGCGCCCGTCACGGACCGGAACGCGGCCGAGCGCCTGACCAACACGCGCCTCTACATCGAGCGCGACCGCCTGCCCGAACCGGAGCAGGACGAGTTCTACCTCGCCGATCTGGTCGGGCTCGCCGCCGTCGATCGCTGCTCGGCCGAAATCGGCAGGGTCACGGCGGTGCATGACTACGGCGCCGGCGTGAGCCTCGAAATCGTGCGCGGCGAGGCCGGCCCGGCCGTCATGGTGCCGTTCACCCGGGCCTGCGTGCCCGAGGTCGACGTCGCCTCGGGGCGTCTCGTCGCCGTCATGCCGGACGAGGTCGAGGTTCGGGAGGGTGCGGCGGGATGACCTGGCGGGCGACCGTCCTCACCCTTTTTCCGGAGATGTTTCCGGGGCCGCTCGGGCTCTCGCTCGCCGGACGGGCGCTGCGAGCGGGGCGCTGGTCGCTGGAGGCCGCGAATATCCGCGACCATGCGACCGATCGGCACCGCACGGCGGACGACACCCCGTTCGGCGGCGGCGCCGGCATGGTGCTGCGGCCCGATGTCGTGGACGCGGCGCTGGCGCCGACGACGGACGGACGGCCGCTCGTTTGCCTCGCCCCGCGCGGCACCGCACTCACCCAGGCGCTCGCGCGCCGGTATGCGGCGGGGCCGGGCGTCGTGCTGCTCTGCGGCCGCTACGAGGGGATCGACCAGCGCGTAATCGAGGCGCGCGGGCTCGAGGAAGTCAGCATCGGCGATTACGTGCTGTCCGGCGGCGAGCTCGCGGCGATGGTGCTGCTCGATGCGGCGGTCCGGCTGCTGCCCGGCGTCATGGGCGCGGCGGAGAGCGCCGGGGAGGAGAGTTTCGGCGCGGGATTGCTGGAATACCCGCACTATACCCGCCCCGCCGAGTGGCAGGGACGCCGCGTGCCCGACGTGCTGCTGTCCGGCCATCATGGGGAGGTCGCCGCCTGGCGCCGCCGGGAGGCCGAGCGGATCACGCGCGAGCGCCGGCCCGATCTCTGGGCCGCATACACCTCAGACCCCCAGACGCCGCCGGTTGCGGCGGCAAGAGCCGGGTCATAATGGATCAAGCTGAAAGGACGGGCTGATGAACATCATCCAGACATTCGAGGCGGAACAGATCACCCGCCTGACGGCCAACCGGCCGGTGCCCGCGTTCGCGGCGGGCGACACGCTGCGCGTCTCCGTGCGCGTGGTCGAGGGCGAGCGCACCCGCACCCAGGCCTTCGAGGGCGTCTGCATCGCCCGCTCGAACAAGGGGATGAACAGCAACTTCACCGTGCGCAAGATCAGCTATGGCGAGGGCGTCGAGCGGGTGTTCGCGCTCTACTCGCCGACGATTGCCGAGATCGCGGTGCTGCGACGCGGCGATGTCCGCCGGGCGAAGCTCTATTATCTACGCGGCCGCAGCGGCAAGTCGGCGCGCATAGCGGAAAGGGCGAGGGTGGTCGGCGCCCCCGCGGCCGAAGCTGCGGCGGCGCCCGAGACGGAGGCCGCCGCGGCCGAGTGAGGCGGGCGGCACGGAGAGGAGGGTCAGGATGCCGGATCAGAGGCCACGCACGCTGTTCGACAAGATCTGGGACGCCCACGTGGTGGAACGGACGGACGACGGCACCTGCCTCCTCTACATCGACCGCCATCTCGTGCACGAGGTCACGAGCCCGCAGGCGTTCGAGGGGCTGCGCCAGGCGGGGAGAAGGGTGCGCCGCCCGGATGCGACCGTCGCCGTCGTGGACCACAACGTCGCGACCAGCCCCGACCGCCTGCGCGGCAGCAAGGAAGAGGACAGCCGCATCCAGATCGAGACGCTGGAAGCCAATGTCCAGGAGTTCGGGGTGCCCTATTTCCCGATCGCCGACGCGCGTCAGGGCATCGTTCACATCATCGGCCCCGAGCAGGGCATCAGCCTGCCCGGCATGACGATCGTCTGCGGCGACAGTCACACCTCGACCCACGGCGCGGTCGGCGCGCTCGCCTTCGGCATCGGCACCTCCGAGGTCGAGCATGTGCTCGCGACCCAGACGCTGCTCCAGCGTCCGGCCAAGAACATGCGCGTCCAGGTCGACGGCGCGATGCCGTTCGGCACGTCGGCGAAGGACATGATGCTGGCGATCATCGGCCATATCGGCACGGCCGGCGGCAACGGCCACGTCATCGAATACGCAGGCGAGGCGGTGCGGGCGCTCGACATGGCCGGGCGCATGACGATCTGCAACATGTCGATCGAGGCGGGCGCGCGCGCCGGCCTGATCGCGCCGGACCAGACGACGTTCGACTGGATCGAGGGCCGCCCGTTCGCGCCGAAGGGAGAGGCGTTCGACCGCGCGGTCGCATACTGGCGGACGCTGCCGTCCGACCCCGGCGCGCTCTATGACCACACCGTCGTCCTGAACGCGGCAGAGATCGCGCCGATGGTGACCTGGGGCACGAACCCGGAAGCGGTCACGACCATTACCGGCGCCGTTCCGGACCCGGACGACGTCGCGGACGAGGCGCGGCGGGCGCAGATGAAGCGCATGCTGGACTACATGGCGCTCACGCCCGGCCAGCGGATGCAGGACGTGGCGATCGACGCGGTCTTCATCGGCAGTTGCACCAACGGCCGGCTCGAAGACCTCCGGGCGGCGGCCAAGGTCGTCGCCGGACGGCGGGTCGCGGACGGCGTGCGGGCGATGGTGGTGCCGGGGTCCGGCATCGTGAAGCTCCAGGCCGAGGCCGAGGGGCTGGACCGGGTGTTCAAGGACGCCGGCTTCGATTGGCGGGAAGCGGGCTGCTCGATGTGCCTCGGCATGAACCCGGACAAGCTGCGGCCGGGAGAGCGCTGCGCCAGCACGTCGAACCGCAACTTCGAGGGGCGGCAGGGACCGGGCGGCCGCACGCACCTGCTCTCGCCGGCCATGGCCGCCGCGGCCGCCGTGACCGGCCGGCTGACCGACGTGCGGCAGTTCGGCTGAGGGGCGAGGCAAATGGAGCCGTTCACGACGCTCACCGGAGTCGCGGCGCCGCTGCCGCTCGCCAATGTGGACACGGACAAGCTGATCCCGTCGCGTTTCCTCAAGACGATCAAGCGTACCGGCCTCGGCAAGAACCTGCTCGACCCGCTGCGCTACGACGCCGAGGGACGCGAAATCCCGGACTTCGTGCTCAACCGGGAGCCCTACCGGGGCGCGGAGAATCCTCATCGCGTTCGAGAATTTCGGCTGCGGCTCGTCGCGTGAGCATGCGCCCTGGGCCTTGCTCGATTTCGGCATCAGATGCGTGATCGCGCCGGACTTCGCCGATATTTTCTTTAACAACTGCTTCAAGAACGGCATCCTGCCGGTCACGCTGCCGCATGCGGTGTGCGAACAGCTGATGCAGGATGCGGCCATGGGACCAAATGCGCGCTTGACGATCGATCTCGAGCGGCAGGCGGTCATACGGCCGAACGGAGAAGAGATTTCCTTCGACATCGATCCGTTCCGCAAGCATCTTCTGCTGAACGGATTGGACGACATCGGCCAGACCATGCAGCGCGCCGCCTCGATCGACGGTTTCGAGGCGCGCGGGCGCGAGCAGCTTCCCTGGATGCCGGCCATTACCGTCTGAGCAGAAGGCTGCGCATACGATGGCACATGAAAAGAAGCTCCTGATCCTGCCGGGCGACGGCGTGGGCCTCGAGGTGATGCGGGAGGTTCGCCGGGTCATCGATTGGATGGATCGAAGGGGTCTCGTCTCGTTCGAGACGAGCGAGGATTTGGTCGGCGGCGCTTCGATCGACGCGCGCGGCGTGCCGATCACGGACGAGACGGTCGCGCGCGCGCGGGCGGCCGACGCGGTGCTGTTCGGCGCCGTCGGCGGGCCGAAATGGGACAAGCTCGGTTTCGATCTCAGGCCCGAGCTTGCGATCCTCAGGCTCCGCAAGGAGCTCGACCTGTTCGCCAACTTGCGCCCGGCCGTCGTGCTCGCGCCACTCGTGAACGCGAGCACGCTGAAGCCCGAGGTGGTGCGCGATCTCGATCTCATGATCGTGCGCGAGAGCACGGGCGGAATCTATTTCGGCGAGCCACGCGGCATTGAAACGCTGCCGAACGGCGAACAACGTGGCTTCGACACCGAAACCTACACCACCGGCGAGATCGAGCGCGTGGCGCGCGTCGCCTTCGAGCTGGCGCGCAAGCGGCGGAACCGCGTAACGAGCGTCGAGAAGGCCAACGTGATGCGGAGCGGCCTGTTCTGGCGCCAGACCGTGACCGCGCTCCGCGACCGGGAGTTCCAGGACGTCGAGCTCTCGCATATGTACGCGGATAATTGCGCCATGCAGCTTGTGCGCAATCCCCGCCAGTTCGACGTGATCGTGACCAGCAACATTTTCGGCGATCTCTTGTCCGATCTGGCCTCGATGCTGACGGGCAGCCTCGGCATGCTGCCGTCGGCGACGCTCGGCGCTCCGGATGCGGACGGGCGGCGCCGCGCGCTGTATGAGCCGATCCACGGCAGCGCACCCGACATCGCGGGCAGGGGCCTCGTCAATCCGCTCGCGCAGATCCTGAGCTTCGCCATGCTGCTGCGCTACTCGTTCCAGATGGAGCGCGAGGCGTGCATGATCGAGAGCGCCTGCACCAACGTGCTCGCCAGCGGCTTGCGCACGGCCGACATCATGGGGCCCGGCACGGCCCGCGTCGGAACCGGCGTCATGGGCGAGTCGATCCTGCGGGAGCTGGAGAAGATCGCCACCTGAGCGCGCTCGGGGCGACCGGCCGATTTCCGCGAGCCGCCCCTTGCGAGGCGTTCCACCATCCGCTAGACCCCGCCCGCGGTTGCGCCCGTAGCTCAATTGGATAGAGCACCAGACTACGGATCTGGGGGTTAGGAGTTCGAATCTCTTCGGGCGCGCCAGCTGCTTCTTCCTGTCTCCGAAGCCCCAGCCCGCAGCCGCGTTCGTGCTCTTGCTGAACGGGTCACGGAATCGCGCTTAGACGTGTTCCAAGCTCGGGTGGTGCCTCGGCGGCGTCATGGGCGGCATCGCGGCCAGGAAACTGTCTTTCCGTTGCCATCCGACCGCCATTTTGACCCGTCAGACACGTTTCCAGGCGCTATTGGCGCAGGGGCCTGAAAGTGTAACAATGCCGCGGGCTCGATAATTGTCTCCTGGATCAATAATGCAACCTTTGTGCCTTCTGGTTCCCGTATGGTCCGGGTCACGACTCTTCTTGTCTGAAGCGGGCGCACCGACGACGCGATGACCGCAACGGTTTTCCGCCCGGTCCGTCCCGTCACAACGGGAAGGATCGCCTCAGCCGCTTGCCTGACCGCGCTGCTCGCGACGGTCGGGATCGTCCTGTTCGCGGCGCTCCGCACGCCCCTGAAGGACGACGTCGCCTGGTTGCTCTACATCGCGGGCCGATGGCTCAGTGGGCAGCGGCTCTACGTCGATCTGATCGAGGTGAACCCGCCGCTCATCGTCTGGATTTCGGCGGCGCCCGAGTGGCTCGCCGAGTGGTCGGGTTTTTCGGGCAAGCAGATCGCGCTGCCGCTCTTCGCCGCGTTCGTGCTCGGCTCGGCGTTGCTTTCGGCTGTCCTGCTGCGGCGGCTCGCGCCGCTGTTCGACAACAGGCTCGCCGTGTTCTCGGTGGCGGGCGTGGTGCTGATCGGTGTCGCTGGCCCTGAACTCGGGCAGCGCGAGCACCTGCTGATCGCCGCCATGCTGCCCTATCTTTGCCTATTCGCCCGCTCGCTTGATCGGGTACCCACCCGAGCATGGACGTGCATTGGCGCCGGCATGCTGGCGGGCCTCGGCTGCGCGCTCAAGCCCCGCTACGGCCTTGTCCTCGGATTGCTCGAAGGCCTCGCGCTGGTTAGGGGGCTGCGGCCCTGGCGCAGCATGCCGGTCAGCGCCGCCGCAACCATCGCCGCTTATGTCGCGTCCGTGGTGGTCATCTATCCGGCCTACACCGCGCGGGCGGTGCCGCTGGCGATCGCCCTTTATGGCGCGACCGACACCCCGCTCCGGGACATGCTCTGGGACAATGTTCCAGTCATGCTCGGAGAGGCGGCGGTGCTGCTGCTCTACTGGACCACCCGGCGGCAGCGGCGCGAATCGAGCCTCGTGCTGACGCTCGGCGTGTTCGCCATCGGCTCGACCCTGGTCTGCTTCATCGACGGCAAAAACTGGTTCTACCATCGTCTGCCGGCGACCATCGCGACCGTGCTCGCCCTGCTGGTCTGGGCGGCCGGCGCCTTGGCCCGCTCTCCGGCCGAGCGACGCCGGCAGGCCGTACCGCTGCTCCTGGTCGCGGCCGCCTGTTCGGTGTTCGGGGTGGCCGCCGGGCAGCGGCTGATGCCGCAAGTCGAGCTCGCGTGCTCGCCCGGGCTTTCGACCGAGGCCCGGCTCGAGCGCCTGATCCGGCGGGAGCGGGCGAAGACCTACGTCGCCTTCTCGGAATGGATCGCGCTCGGGTTTCCGGTCGTGAACAACACGGGCGTGGTCTGGGCGTCGCGCTTCGACTCGATGTGGGCGCTCAGGGGCGAATTGTGGCGCACCCGCTTCGATCCCACGGCCAGCAAGGAATGGCCGGTCGGACGCTGGGTCGCGCGGGACTTCGTCGCCGGATGCCCGGACCTCGTCGTCGTGGATACGCGGGAGGAGTTGAACTACATCGCGATCCTCAGCCGATCCGACCCCGGCTTCGCGCAGGCCTGGTCGCAATACCGGCAGATCGCCGCCTTCGATGGATTGCGGGTGTATAAGCATCGCGGCGCGCAGCACTGCACCGGGCGGCTCAAACTGATGCAGGCCGAGATCGATCCGCGCAGGCCAGCGGCTCCGGTTCAGCCGTGACCTTCCCCGTTCGCGCCGGCGCCGTTCGCGTTAACGCCTCCCTAGATTTTGGAAGGTAAGTTCCTGGCGTCCGGCTTGCAGGACGCTTGGTTTGCCATTCAAAACGATTCGGTGCCGGGGGAGCCCAAGCGATGTCGGCCGATTTCCATCTGACCGGCGTGCTTGCGCGGATTGCGCACCACCTCGTTCGGTTCGACGCGCCGATCGGGCTCGCTTCCTACCTTCTGGTTCCTTTAGGCGCGTGGCTGGCCTATCGCCAGCAATCGGCGCGGGACGGCGAGCGGCGCAGCGTCGGAGCGTTCGTGCGCTATTGCCTGCCGCTTGGCGTGATTACCAGCCGGTCCTGCCGGATCGACCTCGTCTATGTGGTGATCAAGCACTTCGTGAATGCGTGGCTGATGACGCCCATCCTCGTCAGCAGCGTCGCCGTCGCGAACCTCGCGCATGGCTGGCTCGAGGCGTCCTGCGGGCCGCGCCCCGAAGCGACTCCGGGTCCGGTCCTGCTGCTAGGCCTCGCTGCGATCTGCGTGCTGGCGCAGGACTTCACGCAATTTCTGATCCATCACGGGCACCACAAGTACAAGACGCTCTGGGACGTCCACAAGGTCCACCACTCGTCCGAGACGCTGACGTTCGGACTGAGCGTGAAGCGCACGCATATGATCGAGGAGGCGATCAATCTCTCCGCAACCTCGACCGCGCTTGGCCTGCTGATCGGCGGATGCTCCTACGCGCTCGGGATCGCGATGTGGCGAAGCGAGATGATGGGCCTCGATAGCTGGTTCCTTCTCAGCCTTTTCAGCTTCTGGCACCTGCGGCATTCGCACATGAGCCTGTCCTACGGATGGCTCGAACACATCCTGCAAAGCCCGGCCCAGCATCAGCTGCATCACAGCCTCGAGCGAGAGCACTGGGACCGCAATTTCGGACTGCTGTTCTCGTTCTGGGACAAGCTGTTCGGCTGTTTCCTCAGAAGCGTCGATCCGCGCACCTTCAGGCTCGGCCTGCCGCCGGCGGCGCGTCGCGGCTATGACAGCGTGCTGGAGCTCTATGTCACGCCCTTCTTCAAGATCGGCGAGACGGTGATCCGCGCCTGCAACGCTGATGCCGCCCCGGCGCGGCCTATAGCACCCAGTGCAGATCGTAGCGCGTCTCGCACAGCGCATTGCGCACCGTGAACACCAGCCGGCCATCGGCGAGCTTGCCGTTCAGGGACGTATCGTGCGTCACCGTGCGGATGGTGCCGTCCGGCTGCACCGGGGTGATGAAGATGGTGGTCGGCGTAAGCGCGAAGTTCAGGGTACGGTCGCCGATTTCGACCGTGCCGAACCGCTCCTTCGGGCAGATCGCGGACTGCGCGACGATCATGGTCGCGCTACCCTTGTAGATGCCGTCGATCTGGTCGAGCTGATCAGCGGGAAGTTGCGGGTCGCGTGCCGTGGTGTCCTGCTTCCGGTCGTGCATCATGCCGCAGCCGCACAGACCGAAGAGGGCGAGCAGGATCAGAACGCGCTTGGACAAGGATGACTCCCGCGAGCTTGAGGGCGCGGCCATACAAGACGAAAGCCGGCGCCGCCGCAATCGCGCAAGCCAGCCGTGTGCGCCAGGGAAGCCCGGAGAAGCCGGGCTCGATTGCCGAACGGAATCCCGTCCTCTACGGTCCCGCCCCGGCCATCCGACACCAGAGCGAAGCGCGACCATGGACCTCATCGCCTCCCGCCTCGACCGTATCAGCGTCAGCCAGACAATGGCGATCACCGCGAGAGCGCGCGCGCTCAAGGCGGAGGGCCACGACGTTATCAGCCTCTCGGCCGGAGAGCCGGATTTCGACACGCCCGACAACGTCAAGCAGGCCGCGATCCGGGCGATCGAGGCGGGCGAGACGAAATACACGGACGTCAGCGGCACGCCGGCGCTGAAGCGCGCGGTCGCGGACAAGTTCCGCCGCAACTCCGGGCTCGACTACGCGCCCGGGGAGATCATCGTCTCCACGGGCGGCAAGCAGGTGATCTTCAACGCCATGCTCGCGACCCTCGACGCGGGCGACGAGGTGGTCATTCCGGCGCCCTGCTGGGTCAGCTACCCGGATATCGTGGCGCTGGCCGACGGCAAGCCCGTGATCGTGCCATGCGGCCAGAACAACGGCTTCAAGCTCCGGGCCGAGGATCTGGAGGCCGCGATCACGCCCCGGACCAAGTGGCTCGTCATCAATAGCCCCTGCAACCCGACGGGGGCCGCCTACTCGGCCGAGGAACTGCGGCCGATCTGCGACGTGCTGCTGAAGCACCCGGACGTATGGGTCTTCACAGACGACATCTACGAGAAGCTGAGCTACGGCGACTACCGGTTCGCCACCATCGCCGAGGTCGAGCCGCGCCTCCGCGACCGCACGGTCACCATGAACGGGTGCAGCAAGACCTATGCCATGACAGGCTGGCGGATCGGCTTCGCCGGCGCCCCCGCGAGGCTCGTGAAGGCGATGGACAAGCTGCAAGGGCAATCCACCTCCAACGCGTCCTCGATTGCGCAGGCGGCCGCCGTCGAGGCGCTGAACGGGCCGCAGGAGTCGGTTGCGCAGATGGCGCGGGTCTATGAGCAGCGCCGCGACCTCGTCGTCTCCATGCTGAACGAGGCGCCGGGCCTGACCTGTACGACGCCGGACGGAGCGTTCTACGTGTTTCCCTCGATCCATGGCTGCATCGGCAAGACGAGCCGGGGCGGCGCCCGGATCGCCGACGACGAGAGCTTCGTCACCGCGCTGCTGGCCGAGGAGGGGGTCGCGACGGTGCATGGCACGGCCTTCATGTATCCAGGCTATTTCCGGGTGAGCTACGCGACCAGCACCGAAAATCTCCGGGAAGCCTGCACCCGCATCCAGCGCTTCTGCGAGGGGCTGGCCTGATGCCGGCCCTGGCCCGGCGATTGAGCCGGGCCCGGGTCGCCGCCACCTACCAGATGATGGCGCGGGTGCGGGCGCTGCGGGATGAGGGTGCCCCGGTCATCTCGCTCGCGATCGGGGAGCCCGATTTCGCCTCGCCGCCGCATGCGATCGAGGCGGCCTACGCGGCGGCGCGGGCAGGCGACACGAAGTATCCGCCGGTGGACGGCGCCAAGGCGCTGAAGGACGCCGTCCGGCGCAAGTTCGCGCGCGAGAACGGCCTCGACTTCGAGGCGGACGAGGTCATCGTCGCCAATGGCGGCAAGCAGGCGATCTTCGACGCGCTGATGGCGACGCTGGACGAGGGCGACGAGGCGATTATTCCGGCGCCGTACTGGGGCGCCTATCCGCTCGCCGTGGAGGCGCTTGGCGGCACGCCCGTGTTCGTCGCCTGCCCGCAGGCGCAGGGCTTCAAGCCGCGACCGGCGGATATCGAGGCCGCGATCACGCCCCGCACCAAGTGGCTGCTGCTCAATCTGCCGAACAACCCCTCCGGCGCGGCCTGCACGCGCGCGGAACTCGCGGCGATCGCGGACCTCATGCGCCGCCATCCCGAAATCTGGATCATGGACGATGCGATGTACGAGCACCTGCTCTACGACCGCATCGACTATTGCTCCTTCGCCGCCGCCGCTCCGGACCTGCGCGACCGGGTTCTGACGGTCGCGGGCGTGTCGAAGACCTACGCCATGACGGGGTGGCGGATCGGCTTCGCGTGCGGCCCGGCGCGGCTCATTCGCGGCATGGCGAATATCCAGGGTCATGCGACGGCCGGGGTGTCGACAATCGGCCAGGCGGCCGCCACCGCCGCGCTGGACGGACCGCAGGACGCGCTTCCGAGCCAGATCGCCTCCTATAAGCGCCGCCGCGATTTGGTGGCGGACGGGCTGAATGCGTGTCCAGGGATCGTCTGCCACCGGCCGGAGGGCGCGTTCTATGTCTTCCCATCCGTCGCCGGTTGCCTCGGCCGCGTGACGGGCGGCGGCCGGAGGCTCGGGACCGACGAGGATTTCGCGCTGGCGCTGCTCGAGGAGGAGCACGTCGCCGTGGTGCATGGGGCCGCCTTCGGCATGAGCCCACACGTCCGGATCAGCTACGCGACCGACCAGGCCTCGCTCGCCGAAGCCTGCGGGCGGATCGGCCGGTTCTGCGCCCGGCTGCGGTGAGCGAAGAGACCACGGCCGGAGAGGAGCCGCCCCGCCAGGACAGCGTGCTCAGCCTGTCCCGGCAGGGCTTCCACCGGGTCGCCTACACCGAGTGGGGCGATCCGGCCTGCCGCCACGTGGTGCTCTGCGTGCATGGCCTGAACTCGTCAGGGCCGCGATTTCGACCCGCTCGCGGCCGCGCTCGCGCGCCGGGGATACCGGGTGATCTGCCCCGATCTGGTCGGCCGGGGCCGCAGCGACTGGCTGCGCGACCCGGACGACTACGCCCTGCCGCAATACGCGACCGACATGACCGTGCTGCTCGCGCGCGCGGGCGTGCAGACCGTCACTTGGGTCGGCACCTCGCTCGGCGCCCTGATCGGCATGATCGTCGCGAGCCAATCGAACACTCCCGTCCGCCGCATGGTCGTCAACGACATCGGGCCGTTCGTGTCGCACACCGCCCTGCACCGACTCGGCCTCTATCTGCGGACAATGCCGGCGCGGCTGCCGAGCTATGAAGCGGCGGAGGCCTATTTCCGGGGCGTGCTCGCGCCCTTCGGCGAGCTGGACGATGCGGGATGGCGGCTGCTGACCGAGCACAGCATCGCAGCCGAGCCGGATGGTTCGTTCAGGCTTTTGTGCGACTCCGGCATTGCGCGCGCGTTCCGGCCCGCGTTGTTCTACAATGTCAGCATGTGGCGGCATTGGGACGCGATCGAGGCGCCGGTTCTCCTCATACGCGGCGCGGAATCGGACCTTTTGTCCGAAAGCACGGCCGAGACGATGCGCGGGCGCGGGCCCCGGCCGGATTTCGTCGAGATCCCCGGCGTCGGACACGCGCCCGCCTTGCTGGACGAGGATCAGATCGACATCGTCGTCCGCTGGATCGGCGACCCGCGATGATCGGCGCCGCCTACGTGCGTCTGATGGCGGCCTACAACCACGAAATGAACCGCCGCATCTACGCGGCGGCGGAACGGCTCGGAGAGCCGGAGCGCCGCCGCGACCGGGGCGCGTTCTGGCATTCCATCCAGGGCACGCTCAGCCATCTGCTCTGGGCCGACCGGATGTGGATGTCGCGGCTGGCCGGCTGGGAGAAGCCCGATGTCTCTCTTGCCCAGAGCGGGCACTACTACGAGGACTTCGCCGCTCTGGCCGAGGAGAGGCGTCGGGCGGACGCGGACATCGCGGCCTGGGCGGACCAACTCAATGAACACGTGCTGGCCGAGGATCTCACCTGGTTCAGCGGGGCGGCGCAGCGCGAGATCGTGATGAGCCGGGCCAAGCTCGTTGTGCATTTCTTCAACCATCAGACCCATCATCGCGGCCAGGTGCATGCGATGCTGACCAGGGCCGGAGAACACACCGGCGATACCGACATTTTCCTCGTCGTGCCGGACGCCTGATCGCCCGTGCGTCGGATCGCGCTCGCCCTGCTGCTGCCGCTGCTGATCGCGTCCGCCGCGCACGCAGCTCCCGGGGCCGACCGGATCGCCTCGCTCCGGCGCGGGGTCAATTTCACGAACTGGTTCCGCTTCCCCGCCGATCCCTCGGCCGTGGCGCTCGCCGCCTATATCGGCGATCCGGCGCTCGCCGATTTGAAGGCGGCCGGCTTCACCTTCGTCCGCCTCGCGGTCGATCCGGCCGTTTTGAGCCGGCCGGACGGCATGGCCGACCCCGGCCGTGTCGCACTTCTTACGAGCGCCGTAGCGCGCATCGAGAAGGCGGGTCTCGCGATCGTGGTGGAGCTGCACCCGGCGAACTGGCGTCTGGAGACGTCCGCCGCGGACCGCGCCCGGCTGCTCACGTTCTGGCGGGCGCTCGCGCCGGCGCTGGGAGGGTTCGATCCGCGCCTGACCTTCCCCGAGGTGCTGAACGAGCCGGTGTTTACCGCCGATCCGGCCGCCTGGGAGGCGTTGCAGCGAACCGCCGTCGCCGTCATCCGCACGGCGCTGCCCGCCTCCACCATCATCGTCTCGGGCAATGATTGGGGCAGCATCGACGGTCTTTCGCGGCTCCACACGCTTGCCGACCAGAACGTCGTCTACAGCTTCCACTATTACGAACCGACGCTGCTGACCACGCTCGGCGAGTTCCAGGCCGGTCTCGACCCAAGCCCGCTGGCCAAACTGCCGTTCCCGGTCGGTGACCCGGCGAGCTGCGAGGCCATTCCGGCGAATGCGGCGACGCATGCCGCGATCGAGTATTATTGCCAGGGAAACTGGGACGCCGGGCGCCTGTATGACCGGATCGCGCTCGCGGCCGAGTGGGGACGGAGCCATGGCGTCCCGGTGATCGCGGGCGAGTTCGGCGCCCGGTCGCAACTGAACCCGCCGGCGCGGCTCGCTTGGCTGCGGACGGTCCGGCAGGCCTGCGAGTCGAACCGGATCGGCTGGGCGTTATGGGGCTACGACGACAGCTTCGGCCTCGACGTGCGCCGGCCTCCGGGGAACCGCCCGAAGCTCAATACGGCCGTGCTGGAAGCGCTCGGGTTGCCCAGGTAGCGCCGCGACAAAGCATGTACTGCCACGCTCGTCGCGGAGTGCACGCAGGGCAACCCCGCTGCTTGGTTGCGGCCGCACCGATGAGAAGACGGGTTGCGCCGTCGCGAGCGAGGAGCCACGCTCCACCTTTCCGATTTGTAAGGAGGCGGGCATGTCCTCGGTGTCGCGCGACCTGATCCGGGCCGTTCTCGAGGTTCGGGATCACCGTCACAATGAAACCCACGCGGCCCTGGTTGGGCTGTTCCAGGCGCTCTCGGCCGAGCTGATCCAGGCCGGGAGCGTGCGGGCCGACGCTCTGGCCGACCGGCTGGACCGGGTTCAAGAGGACGTGACGCAGAATCCACACGGCGACGCCGCCAGGACGTTAATCGAGCACATCACGGCATGGCTTCGCGGTCTGGAGCCGATGCCCCGGCTGGCTCATCCGAAGAACTGGACGGCTCCGCCGATCTCGGTGCCGGTGCCGCAGCCGCCGCCCCTCACCGACGGTTAGGTC
>CAVZQE010000014.1:0-29936 GCA_963777325.1 uncultured Alphaproteobacteria bacterium
TATTCGTGCCCGCCGCCCGGTCGAACGCACGGGTTGCCTCGGTGCCCTTGGGATTGGCCGGCGTGCCGTCCCTCTGCGAGGGGTACGCGCCGCTCGTATCGGTGCCGGCGGCGCGGTCGAAGGCGCGGGTCGCCGCGTTGTCGGCCGGATCGCTGGAATGCGAATTGGTCTGGGCCATCGCGCCGACGGACAAGACGCTGGCTGCCGCAATGCCGAGAACCGCAGAGACTCTACGCATGATTTTCTCCTCAGAAACAGCCGAGGTAACGGTCTCCACAGCGTATGGTTGCAAAGAATTCTGCCTCCTAACCTGTCCTCCGCTAGACCTCCCGCCGGCGGAAGTCCTCGGCAGGTTTCCTCTTCAGCAATCCTGCGCTCGAATGCGGCGTGCGCCGGAGGCCTCGAGATCCCGCTGCGTGCCGAGCCTGAGATCGATGCCGTGCCCCTGATGCGATGGGAGCGGGAACTCTCAATCGCGCAGTTTCCTGAGTGCCGAGCGTTTGTTCACCGCTGTGCGGTCGTCTTGCTGCTCTTGATCTCGTACCGCGGCTCGTCCTCGCTCGCGCGACGCGTATATCCTTTGTGGTCGAAATTGCTTGTGCGCACCTTGATGATCGTGCCGCTCACGTGCCCGGCCTCCGAGTTCCAGGTCACGTGGTCGCCGACCTTGAAGAATCCTGTCGCGATAGAGTCCCTGCTTTGGGGCCGCTCGAAGCCGAAGGGGGCACGGGCCCTCCTGCCACGCGCCCAGCCGCGCCTTGATCCGGTCGGCGATGCGGAGCGCGTTCGCGATGATGGTGAGCGTCGGATTAACGGCGCCGATGGAGGGAAAGAAGCTCGCGTCCGTGACGTAGAGGTTGTGGGATGCCGGGACGAGAGGCTGGCCAGCGGCGCGGTTGACCTCGCTGCCTCGGCCGAGCAACTTTCGGGCGAAGATGAACTGGCCCGGTCATTTCCGCCCGGCGCCGCGACGCCGCCTCGGGATCATGGGGGAGCCAATCAGGCGCTGCGCTTTCGCGCGCAAATCCGAGGCAACAGCAATGCCGAAGCCGCACCGCAGGACTATCCCGAACAGCGACTGGACTTTCGACGGCGAGGAGCACCGCATGTCTGACCAAACGTCCGATTGCCCCAATGCCTTTCCGATGCGTGAGCGGGCGCTATCCAGATTGGACCGCGAGGGAGGCGGCGGGCCGAGCGGTCCCAATGCGGCTGAGACATCGACCGAGGATCCGATCCCAATGCCGGACAACGCTCCCGCCGAGCTGGCTGCGCTCCACGTGCGCGTGATCGCGTTGGAAAACCTGCTGATCGCGCTGCTCGCCACGGCGTCGGACCGGCAGCTCGAACTGGCCCGAGAGATGGCGTCCCACATCTCTCCGCGCCCGGGATTCACGCAGCACCCGCTGACGACCCATGCCTCGGCTCACATCCTCGATCTCATCGAGCGGGCTTCCCGCTTTCGCGGCGAGGGACCGGCCTGAGCAGCCGTTTCCGCACCGGCCAGTCATCGAGAGGCAGCCGTGCGATCCGGCCCGGATCAAGCATGAGGCTGTCATCTGCCGGCCGCAGTGCAACTCCACGCGAGGGCGGCGGAGGCGTCGAGCACGCGGGCCACGTTGGCGCGCCCGAGTTGACCCCGCGCTGGTTTCGGCCGATGGACGCGCCCGCCAGCCCGCAGGAGATCGCCCATGTCCCGCCGCAAGACGCGCGGCCGCCCGCTCGACGGATGGCTCGTCATCGACAAGCCTCCGGGGCTGACGAGCACGGACGTGGTCAATCGCGTGCGGCGGGGTTTCGACGCCCAGAAGGCGGGTCACGGCGGCACGCTGGACCCGCTCGCGACGGGAGTGCTGCCCGTCGCGTTCGGCGCCGCGACCAAGACCGTGCCCTATGTCATGGACGGCACCAAGCTCTACCGCTTCACGCTCGCCTTGGGCGAGGCGCGCGATACCGACGATGCCGACGGTCGGGTGACCGCAACCTCGCCCCATCGCCCGACCGACGCCGAGATCGAGGCCGCCCTGCCCCGGTTCCGGGGCGACATCATGCAAGTGCCGCCCGTGTTCTCCGCGATCAAGATCGAGGGCGAGCGCGCTTACGACATGGCCCGCGAGGGCCGCGCCCCGGTGCTGGAGCCACGTCCGGCCCGGGTGGACCGCTTCGCCCTGATCGAGCGGCCGGATGCCGATCGCGCCGTGTTCGAGGTGCAGTCGGGCAAGGGCGTCTATATGCGCAGCCTCGCGCGCGATCTCGCCCTCGCCTGCGGCACGCTCGGCCATGTCGCCGCCCTGCGCCGGCTGCGGGTCGGCCCCTTCATCGAGACGCAGGCGATTGCGCTGGACAAACTGGCCGGTCCGGACCATACCGCGCCTGCTTCCTCGGATCTCCTGCTTCCCGTTGCGACCGCGCTGGCCGACATCCCGGCTCTGGCCGTGACGGACGCGGAGGCCAGCGACCTCCGGCACGGCCAGGCGATCAGCCTGGTCGCGCTCATGGGCCGCATTCCAGTCTCGGCCGATCCCGATCGCGGATTGGCGCGGGCCATGGCGGGAAGCCGCGTGCTCGGCTTGTGCCGCCTGCAGGATGGCTGGCTCAAGCCGGAGCGGATGCTCTGAGGCTCCGCCCCGCCCGCGCCCGGTTCCTCTCATCAGGAGACACACGATGTCGATTACAGCGGAGCGCCGCACCGCGCTCGTGTCCGAATACGCGACCGGCCAAGCCGATACCGGCAGCCCCGAAGTGCAGGTCGCGCTGCTCTCCGAGCGGATCGGCAATCTGACCGAGCACCTCAAGACGCACGCGAAGGACTTTCACAGCCGTCGCGGCTTGCTGATGCTGGTCGGCCGCCGCCGCCGCCTGCTCGACTACCTAAAGGCCCGCGATCAGCGCCGCTACGAGACCCTGATTGGACGGCTTGGCTTGCGCCGCTGACCACTGCCCTGGTTTCCCCGATGCCTCCCGTGATATTGAGCGGCATCGGTTTGCCTCGCACCATGGTGGTGCGGGGTTGAGCCCCTGGGCGGAGACGCCCAGAACGCCGCGACCGCGGCGGACGACACAACCGCCGATCCGCTCCCCACGCGAGGACGACCCGGCGGCGTTTCCGGCCACACGGCCCGAGGCTGCGCCCTCCTTGCGCAGCCGCGCTCCCGGCACCGCTCGCCGGGACCGGCCCTGCCGCCCGAGACGCCGCGCTCCCCGCACGCAGGATCAGGATCGCCGGCCGGACGGCCGCCCGGGGACGCAATCCCGAAGGACAGACACCGCATGTTCAACTACTTCCGCAAGGAGATCGAGTGGGGCGGCCGCACCCTCGTTCTCGAGACGGGCAAGATCGCCCGCCAGGCCGACGGCGCCGTTCTGGCCCGCTACGGCGAGACGATCGTTCTCTGCACGGCTGTCGGGGTAAAGACCGCGAAGCCCGGACAGGACTTCTTCCCGCTCACCGTCAATTACCAGGAGAAGGCCTTCGCCGCCGGCAAAATCCCGGGCGGGTTTTTCAAGCGCGAGGGCCGGCCGTCCGAGAAGGAGGTTCTCGTCTCCCGCCTGATCGACCGGCCGATCCGGCCGCTGTTCCCGAACGGCTTCCGCAACGAAGTCCAGGTCGTCGCGACCGTGCTGAGCCATGATCTCGAGAACGACCCCGACATCGTCGCCCTGGTTGGCTGTTCCGCCGCCCTGACCTTGTCCGGCATCCCGTTCTTCGGCCCGGTCGGGGCCGCCCGCGTCGGCTACAAGGACGGCCAGTACATCCTTAACCCGACGGCGGACCAGATGGAGGACGCCGAGCTCGACCTCGTCGTGGCCGGCACCGCCGAAGGCGTGCTGATGGTCGAGAGCGAGGCGCGGGAACTGCCCGAGGGCGTGATGCTCGGCGCCGTCACTTTCGGCCACGAGCACTTCCAGCCGGTGATCCAGGCGATCATCGAATTGGCCGAGCACGCGGCGAAGGAACCCTGGGCGCTCCAGGAGCCCGCCGCCGAGGAGCAGGCGCTCGCGCTGCGTGTCGACGCGCTCGCCCGCGCGCCGCTGACCGAGGCCTACAAGGAGAGCGACAAGCAGACCCGCTACGGCCGCGTCGCTGAGGCGAAGAAGCAGGCGGCCGCCGCCCTCACGGGCGAGGGAATCGATGCCGCCGCCGCCAAGGGAAGGTTCAAGGATCTGGAAGCCGACATCGTCCGCAACGCCATCCTCGACACGGGCCTCCGGATCGACGGGCGCGATACGAAGACGGTGCGCCCGATCGTGGCCGAAGTCGGCATCCTGCCGCGCGCCCACGGCAGCGCCCTGTTCACCCGCGGCGAGACGCAGGCGCTCGTGGTCGCGACGCTCGGCACCGGCCAGGACGAGCAGATGATCGACGCGCTCGAGGGCGAGTACCGCGAGAACTTCATGCTGCACTACAACTTCCCGCCCTACTCGGTTGGAGAGGCTGGACGGATGGGGTCGCCGGGCCGGCGCGAGATCGGCCACGGCAAGCTCGCCTGGCGGGCCATCCATCCGCTGCTGCCTGGGAAAGAGAAGTTCCCCTACACGCTGCGGCTGGTGAGCGAGATCACCGAGAGCAACGGCAGCTCGTCGATGGCGACGGTGTGCGGCTCATCGCTCGCGCTGATGGACGCGGGCGTGCCGCTCTCGCGCCCCGTCGCCGGCATCGCCATGGGGCTGATCAAGGAGGATCGCGGCTTCGCCGTGCTCTCCGACATCCTCGGCGACGAGGACCATCTCGGCGACATGGACTTCAAGGTCGCGGGCAGCGAGCAGGGCGTCACCTCCCTGCAGATGGACATCAAGATCACCTCGATCACGCCCGAGATCATGAAGATCGCGCTCGACCAGGCCCGCGAGGGGCGGCTGCATATCCTCGGCGAGATGGCCAAGGCGCTGACCGGCGCCCGCCACGACGTCGCCGCCACCGCGCCGCGCATCACGGTGATCAACGTGCCGAAGGAGAAGATCCGCGAGGTGATCGGCACCGGCGGCAAGGTGATCCGCGAAATCGTCGAGCAGACCGGCTGCAAGATCGACATCGAGGACGACGGCACGATCAAGATCGCCTCGGCCGACGCGGACAAGACCCAGGCCGCGATCGACCGTATCCGGGGCATCGTCGCCGAGCCGGAGGTCGGGGTGATCTATAATGGAAAGGTTGTGAAGACGGCCGATTTCGGCGCGTTCGTGAACTTCCTCGGCTCCCGCGACGGGCTCGTGCATATCAGCGAGCTGCAGCAGGGCCGCGTCAACAAGACGAGCGACGTGGTCAACGTGGGCGACGCCGTGAAGGTCAAGGTGCTCGGCTTCGACGACCGCGGCAAGGTCAAGCTGTCCATGCGCGTGGTCGATCAGGCGACCGGCGTCGACATCACCGACCAGGTCGGCGCCAAGCCCGGGCGGGGCGGCGACCGTGGAGGAGACCGGGGGGCCGATCGGGGCGGCGACCGCCGCGAAACGGCCGAGCAGGGCGTCTGACGCGATCACATCCAGGCATCCGGCCCGGCGCCTGGCTGACACCATGCGCCGGGTACGCGATACGAGAGCGGCAAGGACAAAGTCGCCGGACGAGGAGTTGCCGGCCAGGGGAATGGGGCCATGAAGGCGATCAACGAGATCCGGATGGGCGGGGTGGACGTCCTGCCGCTGGTCGAGGGCGGCAAGGGCGTCTCGATTTCGAACGGCATCTCGTCCGGCCATTGGGCGTCAACGGGCGGCGTCGGCACCTTCAGCGCGGTCAACGCGGACAGCTACGACGCCGACGGCGAACCTATCCCGCAAGTCTATCGCGGCCGCACCCGGCGGGAGCGGCATGAGGAACTGGTCGACTACGCCGTCCGCGGCGCCATCACCCAGGCGCGGCAGGCGCACGAACTGGCCAACGGGCGGGGCCGCGTGCATGCGAACATCCTGTGGGAGATGGGGGCCGCCGAGCGCATCATCACCGAGGTGCTGGAGAGGTCGAAGGGGCTGATCCACGGCCTCACCTGCGGCGCCGGCATGCCCTACCGCCTGTCGGACATCGCGGCGCGGTTCAACATCCACTACTACCCGATCGTCTCCTCGGCCCGCGCCTTCAGCGCCCTGTGGAAGCGCGCCTATTCGAAGGCCGCCGGGCTGCTCGGCGGCGTTGTGTACGAAGACCCCTGGCTGGCGGGCGGGCATAACGGCCTCTCAAACAGCGAAGACCCGAACCGGCCGGAAGACCCCTTTCCGCGTGTGCTCGCGCTGCGCAAGCTGATGCGCACCTTCGGCCTCGACCAGACGCCGATCATCATGGCGGGCGGTGTCTGGTGGCTGGAGGAGTGGGAGGACTGGATCGACAACCCGGATCTCGGGCCGGTCGCGTTCCAGTTCGGCACGCGCCCGCTGCTGACCCGCGAAAGCCCGATCGGGGAAGCCTGGAAGCAGCGGCTGCTGACCCTCAAGGAAGGCGATGTCTTCCTCAATCATTTCAGCCCGACCGGGTTCTACTCCTCCGCCGTCAACAACGGCTTCATCAAGGAATTGCGCGAGCGCAATCACCAGCAGGTCGCCTACACCACGGAGCCGATCGGCGAGCACGTCGCGGAATACGGCGTCGGCCCGCGCAAGCGCCCGGTCTGGCTGACCCCGGCCGACCGCGACCACGCCCTCGGCTGGGAGGCGGAGGGCTTCACCGAAGCCATGCGGACCCCGGACAGCACGCTGATTTTTGTGACCCCCGAGAAGGCGCGCGAAATTCTGGCGGATCAGATCGCCTGCATGGGCTGCCTCAGCCAGTGCCGCTTCTCCAATTGGAGCCAGCACGCGGCCGATCACAGCACCGGCAAGAAGGCCGATCCCCGCAGCTTCTGCATCCAGAAGACGTTGCAGGACATCGCTCACGAGAGCGATACGGCGGAGGCGGTCGAGCGCAACCTGATGTTCGGCGGCCACAACGCCTTCCGCTTCGCGAGCGACCCGTACTACTCGAACGGCTATATCCCGACCGTGCGCGAGCTGGTGGCGCGGATCATGACGGGAAGATAAAGCGCCAGCGCGCGGCGGGAGAAGGAGGAGCGCATGTCCGGTCGGGGAACGTGCCTGATGGCGAGGACGCTCGCCTGCTTCTTAATGACGCTGGCGGCGGCGAGCCTGCCCGTCAATGCGCAACAATCGGACGCGGCTCCGGGGCCGGGCGTCGCGACTACTGATCAGGGGAACCCAAGGCACGTCGCGGCCGACCTCAATATGCGCCGCAGCGTTCTGTTTGAGCGGAAAAACACGGCCGGGGCCGCTTCGCTCTACACGAAGGACGCGACCTACATCGAACTCATGCCGATTTTGCGGATTCTGAAAGGCCGGGACCAGATCAAGGGCCATCTGGACGATCTGATCGCTGCGTCGGCAGCAAACATCGTCATGGATGTGCGGAGCGCCGAGAGAAACGCGGATGGGACAATCGCCGTCAGCGGCGACTACGACGTGATGTCAGGCCAGGACAAGCAGACCGCAGGACACTTCATCCAGACGCTCCGGCAAGAGGATGGGGCCTGGCGGATCGCAAACCACGTTTTCGCCCGGCCCAACCCTCTTACGCCCGAGGAGGATCGCTACCCGACCGACTAGACTAGACGAGGGCTGTCCACTCAGGAGACCGCCACCGGCCGCCTCAGCAGGGCGGCCAAGGCGTCGGCGAGTTGCCCGACGGCGCTGCTGGTCGCTGCAACTTGGCCGGTGATGCTCGGCGAAGGTGGCGGCACGGAGATGTGCAGCGTGCCGGTGCGGACCTTCTGCCGGCCGCGCGTTGGACTCACCGCGATCTGCGCGTCGAGGATGACGTTCCCCGCCGCGTCCGCGTCGAGCCGCTGAATGTTCACCTCCGCCCGCACGTCGGGATCGACGGAGATCGCGCCCGCTTCGCCGAACACGCCCGATCCCGGCAGGCGCTGCCCGAGTTCGGCGATCAGTGTGCGGTTCAGCATCGCGCCGAGCGGCTCGCCCCACCAATTGTTGCCCGACACGTTCAGCCGATACTGCTGGGACGAGACGACGATCTCCGGGCGCTCCAGATAGCGGGGGAGCCCGACGCCGCGCAGCACGATCACGCGCGGCGCCCCGCCCTCCGCCACTCCGGGCACCGTCGCGATGGCATACAGGTTCGGATTGGGTGACGCGCAGCCGGCCAGCCCCGCCGCGCCGGCGAACACCAGGAAGCCGCGCCGCCCAAACATCACTGCAGCCCCGTATTCGTCCGGCCCCGGATCAAGGCCTCGGGATGCCGGGTCAACAGGTCCGCCAGCACGCGCACCGACGAGGCTGTCTCGCTGAGCTGGGCCAGCAGGCGCTCCAGGTCGCGGTTGAAGGCCGAATTGCCGGAATAGGTCTGATGCAGGGAGCCCACCAGCTTGTTCGTCCGTGCAACCGTTTCCTCCAGCCCCGACGCGATCGCCGGGAGCTGCTTGAGGGCGGGCTCTAGCCCGGCGTTGAGCTGCGTCATGACCTTCTGCGTACTGACGAGCGTCGCATGCAGCGCGGTCAGCGAATCCCGCAATTCCGACCCGTTGGCGATCTGGCTTACGCTCTTCAGGGTCTCGTTCAGGTTGGCGCCGATCTGCTCGAAGGGAATGGCGCTGACCTTGGCGAGAACCTGGGATGCGGCTTCGGTGACGTTGTCGAAGCCTCCCGGCGCGGTCGGAAGAACGATCGCGTCGCCCTCCATGTGGATCTCCGCCGGCGCGGCGTGACCGATGACGTCGAGGGTGATGAGCTTTTGTCCGGTGACGAAGCTCGCGGTTCCGAGTTGCGCTCGCAGCCCATGCTCGACGGCTTGGCCGATATAGTCCTTCACCTGCGACGCGGGCACGAGATGGCTGTCGGCGATCCTTTGCGGCTCCACCTCGTACCGGACCGGAACGGTGATCTGGTCGCTCTTGGCGTCGTATTGCAGGCGCACGTCCGTCACCTGCCCGATCTTGATCCCGTGCAACTCGACCGGCGCGCCCGCGGCCAGCCCCCGCACCGAACCCTGGAAATACGAGACCAGCGGAATGCGCCAGTTGAACCCGGCGGCCTCGGCAAGCTCATGCGTGCCGTAGAGCGGGAACTTGCTGTTGTTGTCGCTTACCTTTTCCGACGCCGGGACGGCGGGCGTCTCGAAAGCGATCCCCCCGAGCAGGACCGCCTTGAGCAATTCGAGCTGAAGCTGCACGCCGTTCGCCCCAAGGTTCACGGTGACGCCGGACGCGTTCCAGAAGCGGGAATCGTCATGCACATATTTGTCGTACGGCGCCCGGACGAAGGCATGCACCGTGACGTTGCGGGCCATGTCGGCGATATCCCAGCCCAGCACCTCCCCGACATTGAGGTCGCGGTAGTAGATCGGCGAGCCGAGGCTGATTGACCCGAGCCGATCGGCCTGCAGCAGGAACGTGCGCCCCGGCACATCGGTTTGCAGCACGGGCGGCGTCTCGAGGCCGACAAAATCCCGTCTCGGCACGGCGTCCTTGTTCCGGGAAGGAGATAGTTCGAGGTAGGCGCCTGATACCAGCGTCTCCAGCCCGGAGATGCTGCCGGCGAAGAATCGCGGCTTGACCACCCAGAATTGCGCGCCCTCGGTCAGCAGCGGTGTCGCTTCCTTGCGCATGTCGACGGTGATCCGCACCCGGTTGTGATCCGGCGTGAGCTCGATGTCGGTGATGAGGCCCATGTCCACGTCCTTGTGACGGACATGAGATTGCCCGGCCTGCAATCCCTCGGCGGACTGAAAGGTGATGGTGATCGTCGGGCCGCGACTGGCCCACGTGGTCCAGGCGAGCCAGCCGCCGATCAAGGCCGTGAGGACGGGGATGGCCCAGAGCAGCGACAACCGGCGACGGCGGCCGACGGACGCATCGGTGATCGCGGCCGGCGGATGGGATGGCAGCGCGTCGCTCATCGTCTCGGCGTCGCGAGAGGGTTCTCTCCGGCCGCATCCCACAGGAGGCGGGGATCGAAGCTGTCGGCCGCGAACATGGTCATCACCACCACCGCACCAAAGGCGACGGCGCCAATTCCCGGGGTGACCGAGGAAAGCTTTCCGAACTGCACCAGCGCCACCAGGAGCAACTCCATGAAGATGTCGATCATGGACCAGCGACCGACCGTGTTGACGATCCGGTATATCACCGTGCGGTCCCGCAGATGCCTGGTCCAGCGCCTCCGCGTGGAGACGAGCAGGTAGGAAAGCCCGATCAGCTTCAGCACGGGGATCATGACGCTCGCCACGAACACGAGCACCGCCAGCGGCCACTGACCCGCGCCGAGCAGTTCCCTCGCGCCGCCGATGATGGTGCTCGGCGCTCCCGAGCCGAGCCGCGTCAGGGTAAGGATCGGATAGTAATTGGCGGGAATGTAGAGGATCACCGAGGCAATCACGAGCGCCCAGCAGCGCTCGACCGAGCGAGGTTTGCGCCTGTGAAGCGTCGTCGCGCACCGGGGGCAGATCGCGGGCGACGCTCCCGGCACGCGGCTGACCTTTCCGCACACATGGCAGCCGACCAGCGTCGCCGGAGGAGGGGCGGCCTCGTCCGTTGGATCACCGGCCGGCCGAACGGCGCGGCGGTCGAGCTCGTCCCAGAACGCCTCCGGATCGACCAACACGGCGGTCGCGATCATCGTGAAGGTGAGCGCGCAGAGCGCATAGAACGCGGGACCGAGTTCGATCCGCACCAGAGGCTGCAGCTTGACGTAGGCGACGAAGAGACCGAGCAGATACACATCGACCATCGCCCAGGGCCGCAGCCGCCCCATCCATCCGAGCACCCGCCGCAGATGCGACGGCGGCCGATGCAGGCGCAGGCCGATCATGACGTAGAGAAGGCTCGTGAACATGAACAGCGGCGCCGCGAACGTCGTGAAGAACACGAGCAGGGCAAGCTCCCAGAACCCCTGGTTCTTCATGCCCGCCGGTCCGGAGAACAGCGTCGCAGAGTGATGGATGCCCGTCGTCGTGGCTTGCAGCAGGGTCATCGTGCAGGCGATGAAGAACAGCAGGCACGTGGTGACCAGCAGTATCAGGGGCAGGTCGAACGGATCGCTTCGGGTGCGCCGCAGGACCGCATCGCAGCGGAGGCACCGGGCGACCGAGCCGGGCCTGACCGCGGGCACGTGCTGAAACTGGCCGCAATCAGGGCATTCGACGAGATGCGGCCTGGTCAGGACGATACTTCGGGCAGCCGCGGGCAGGGCGGGCGCGCCCGCGAATGTTTGCATCAGACGGTCATCGGCGGTGGTTGCCCGGCCAAGTAGCAGCCGCTTGCGGCTCTCGTGTCAATCTTCGCGAGACATCTCCTGCGCCCCGAGAGGACAGGATTGCGGCGCGGCCGGAACTTGGTGTCAAAGCGGCGCATGGAAGCCCCCGAATACGCCCTCATGGACGCAGCGGAGGATCACATGTGGTGGTACCGGGCGCTGCATGCGCGGATGATCGCGGCGCTCGCCGGCGTGCGGGGGCGCGTGCTGGACGCGGGCTGCGGAACGGGCGGGCTGCTCGCGGCATTGCGCCGGTCCCGGCCCGATCTGTCGCTCGCCGGCCTCGAATGGAGCGACGCCGCCAGCCGCCGGGCCGCCACCAAATCCGGCGCCTACATGGTCCGGGGCAGCGTCAATTGCCTGCCCTACGCGGACCGGTCCTTCGACGCGGCACTCGCGGCCGACGTGCTGTGCCACGGCGCGGTCGAGCCATTCGTGGCGTTCCGTGAGTTGCGGCGGGTGCTGCGGCCGGGCGGCCGTCTCGTCGTCAACATGCCCGCCTATGCCTGGCTGCTGTCGGCGCATGACCGCCGCGTCCACAACACCCGCCGTCAGACGGTGCCGCAGCTCCGGGCGATGCTGGCCGAGGCGGGCTTCGACCCGATGCGAGTGATCTACTGGAATGGCCTGCTGCTTCCCCTGATGATCGCGCAGCGCAAGGTAAGGTCTCGCCGCCACGATTCCGCCTCGGATGTCGCCGCCTTTCCGCCATGGCTGGATTCCATGCTGCACCGCATGACAGAACTCGAACGCCGGTTGCCCTTCGGCATGCCGGCGGGCGGGTCGGTGCTGGCGACGGCGATCCGGCCGTGAGCAAGGATGCGAACGAGATGTACCCTCCCCTGCCCGCGCCCTTTCCGGCGGGCATCTCCGGCGGCGGCGCGCCGGCCGGCCTGTCGGTCGTCGTGCCGGTCTATAACGGCGCGGCCTCGGTCGGCCGGCTCGTGCAGGCGCTGTCCGGCCTCACGCCCGCTGGTGGCCTCGAGATCGTCCTCGTCAACAACGGCAGCCCGGACAACTCGGCCGAGGTGTGCCGCGCGCTCCTGCGCACCGCGACGGTGCCGATCGTCTATGTCGAGCACAGCCGCAATTTCGGCGAGCACAACGCGGTCATGACGGGCTTGCGGCACGCGAGCGGCGCCTACGTCATTACGATGGACGACGATCTGCAGAACCCGCCCGAGGAGGTGGTCCGCCTCTACGACCACGCCCGAACGCAGGGGCACGACGTCGTGTATACGCGCTACGGCAAGAAGGAGCACGCGCGCTGGCGCAATGCCGGCAGCCGGTTCGCGAACGCGGTGGCCGACTGGCTGCTCGACAAGCCGTCCAGCCTATATCTTTCATCTTTTCGCTGCATGTCTGCGCTCGTGGTGCGCTCCATCACACGCTATCGGGGCCCCTATCCCTATATCGACGGACTGATCATGCAGGTCACGCAGCGCATCGACAGCATCGAGGTCAGGCATCTGCCACGGGCGGCGGGCCGGTCGAACTACACCCTGCACCGGCTGATCCGGCTATGGCTCAATCTCGCGACCAGCTTCTCGCTCGCGCCGCTCAGGATCGCGACCCTGGCCGGAGCCGGCATGGCGCTGCTCGGCATGATCGGCGCGGTGTTGACCATCGTGGAAGCGCTGCTGCGCACCGACACGCCGCTCGGCTGGGCTTCGACCATGACCGTCATCCTGCTCGTATCGGGGGTGCAATCGATGATTCTCGGCGTGCTCGGAGAATATGTCGGCCGCACGTTTTTGTCGGCCAATGGCAAGCCGCAGGGCACGGTCCGCACGGTCGAGCGAAGCAGCGGAAATGCCCGGCGGGATGCGGCGGCATGAACGTCTATTGGTCCGTTCTCGCGCTCGCCATCGTCACCAGCATGGTCGGGCAAACATTGCTCAAGGCCGGCGCAAGCGGCGCCGATTTCATGGCGCAGCTGCTCGACTGGCACACGCTGGTCGGCCTTGGCCTGTATGGCGGGGCGGCGCTGCTCTACATCATCGCGCTCCGCCGGATCCCGATGTCGGTCGCGCTGCCCTGCACCGCCGTTTCCTACATCGCGGCGGCGCTGATCGGCCACTTCGCCTTCGCCGAGCCGATCGGCAGCATGCAGGTCGCGGCGATCGCGCTGATTTCCACGGGCGTGCTGCTGCTGGCGTTCACGGTGTGACGCCGCCCGCGCGGGTCAGTTGTTCAGGAAGATCTTCCCCGGATTGAGCACGCCGCGGGGATCGAGCGCGGTCTTGATCGCGCGCATCACCGCGATCGCCTCCGGCCCGTGCTCGGCTTCCAGGAACTCGCGCTTGCCGAGGCCGATGCCGTGCTCGCCGCTGCAGGAGCCGCCGAGCGCGAGCGCGCGCGCGACGATCTTGCGGTCGAGCGCCCAGGCGCGGTCGAGCGCCCCCGCCTCGTCCGGCACCAGGATCAGCGCATGGAAATTGCCGTCGCCGACATGGCCGACGATGGGCGCCGTGAAGCCCGATGCCTCGATGTCCGCCTTCGCGCCCAGGATCAGGTCGTCCAGACGCGAAATCGGCACGATCGCGTCGGTCGTCAGCCCGCGATGGCCGGGCTTCAGAGCCAGCGCCGCCCAATAGGCGTCATGGCGCGCGCGCCACAGACGGTTGCGGTCCTCCGTTCCGGTTGCCCACCGGAACCCAAGCGCTTCGTTGTCCGCGGCGATCGCCTCGGCGCGTTCGGCCTGCTCGGCGGCGGCAGCCTCCGTGCCGTGGAACTCGAAGAACAGCGTCGGCAGCGCGGCGAGGCCGTCGAGGCAGGAGTAGGCAATGCAGGCCGCCATCTGCGCCTCGTCCAGCAACTCCATCCGCGCGACCGGGATGCCCGATTGCAGCACGGCGATCGCGGTCTCGACCGCGCCCCTGAGCGTCGGGAACTGGCAGGCGGCCGCAGAGATCGCTTCCGGAACGCCGTGCAGCCGCAATTGCACCTCCGTGATGACGCCGAGCGTGCCTTCCGAGCCGATGAACAACCGCGTCAGATCGTAGCCGGTCGAGGACTTCCGCACCCGCCCGCCGGTGCGGACGACGCGCCCGTCCGCCAGCGCGACGGTCAGGCCGAGCACGTTCTCCCGGATCGTTCCGTATCGGTACGGCATTGGTGCCGGAGGCGCGGGTCGCGCACATGCCGCCGAAGGTGGAGCCGAGCGATCCGGGATCGACCGGGAAGAACAGGCCCTGGTCGCGCAGGTGCTCGTTGAGCTGCACGCGGGTGACGCCCGCCTCGACCCGGCAATCCATGTCGTCCGGGTTCACCTGCAAGATCGCGGCCATGCGCGACAGATCGAGCGAGATGCCGCCCCTGACCGGTGTCACGTGGCCTTCGAGCGATGTGCCGGCGCCGAACGGCACGACCGGCACGGCATGGGCGTGAGCGAGGGCGAGCAGGCGGGCCGCCTCCCCGGTTGTCTCGACGAAGGCGACCGCATCCGGCAGATGCGGCGGATGCGTGTCCTCGCCATGCGCGTGGTGTTCGCGCAGGCTGCCGTTCACGCTGATCCGCTCGCCCAGGAACTCGCGGGCGGCGGCGATCACCTGGTCCACGTCTCGGATCATCGCTTGCGCTCCCTCCTTCGGCCCAGGATGGGGCCGCCAAGGGGGATGGGCAATGCCTAGGGCGCGACCGGCGCCATCCTGTCCGACCGGGCCTTGTTATCGCGTGCGCCGATCCTCTCTAACATGCCTGGTCCATGCGAAGGAGACAGGCCATGATCGACATCAGCAGGGCCGGGACGTTCACGCTTGGCGGTCGCCGCGTGAAGCGCCTTGGCTACGGGGCCATGCAGCTCGCCGGACCGGGCGTGTTCGGGCCGCCAAGAGACCGGGAGGGCGCGGTCGCCGTGCTGCGCGAGGCGGTGGCGCGCGGCGTCAACCATATCGACACGAGCGACTTCTACGGCCCGCACATCACCAATCAGCTTATCCGCGAGGCGTTGCATCCCTATCCGACCGATCTCGTGATCGTCACGAAGATCGGCGCCCGGCGCGGCGCGGACGGTTCGTGGAATCCGGCCTTCTCACGCGAGGAACTGACCGGGGCGGTCCACGACAACCTCCGCAATCTCGGCCTCGACGCGCTCGACGTGGTCAACCTGCGCGTCATGTTCGGCATTCACGGCCCCGCCGAAGGCTCGATCGCGCCGCCGCTCGCAACGCTCGCGGCGCTTCAGCGCCAAGGCCTGGTCCGTCATATCGGCCTCAGCAACGTGACGCCGAAGCAGGTCGCCGAAGGGCGCGGCATCGCGGATATCGTCTGCGTGCAGAACCAGTACAATGTCGCCCACCGCGACGACGACGCGCTGACCGACGATCTCGCCGCCGCCGGCATCGCCTACGTGCCGTTCTTCCCGCTCGGCGGCTTCGCGCCGTTGCAATCGGCCGTGCTGTCCGATGTCGCCGCGAAACTCGGCGCGACGCCCATGCAGGTGGCGCTCGCCTGGCTGCTCCAGCGCGCACCCAACATCCTGCTCATTCCCGGCACCTCGTCGGTCGGGCACCTGCGCGAGAATCTTGCGGCGGCCGACGTGGATCTCCCGCAGGACGCCCTGTCCGCGCTCGATCGGATCGCGGCGGCGCGCGCCCCGGCCTGAAGCGTCCCGGCCTGAAGCGTCCCGGCCTGAAGCGTCCCGGCCTGAAGCGCCCCGGCCCCGATCCCAGGTTTCCGGACGCCTGGACGTGGCTGCCCTTTCTGTGGCATCGAAACGCCGAAGGCCGCATGCGGGTGTGGTGGAATTGGTAGACGCGCCGGACTCAAAATCCGGTTCCGCAAGGAGTGTCGGTTCGACCCCGACCACCCGCACCAGCGACCTTCGTGGCGACCGCGAGCCGGCGGGTGTGGCCCCGCTTCCGATAGGGGTTTGCGTCCAATCCGGCCTTTCGCTATAGGGACGCCCGCGCCGATCCCGGATAGCTCAGTTGGTAGAGCAAGCGGCTGTTAACCGCTCGGTCGTAGGTTCGAGTCCTACTCCGGGAGCCACGCACACAGTCCACGGCTGGAGGCGGATCGAGGCTCTGTTGCCGTATCGGACCCGCATGGCGCATGAGCTGATCCTGACTGGCGGCCGGATCGTTCTTGCCGACGCCGTGATCGAGGGCACCGTCTTCGCGCGCGGCGGCGTGATCGTGGATGTGCGGGCGGGCCGCTCGGCCGCCGCCCTGGCGCTCGATTGCGGCGGCGACTACCTGATCCCCGGCATCGTGGACACCCACACCGACAATCTCGAACGCCAGGTGCAGCCGCGCAGCAACGCGCGCTGGCCGTCCCGCTCCGCCCTCGTCGCCCACGACGCGCACTGCGCATCGGCGGGGGTCACGACCGTGCTGGACGCGCTCTGCCTTGGCGATCTCGGCTTCAAGGAAGGCCGCGCCCAGACCTGCCGCGACGGCGTCGCCGACCTCGATGCGTTGGCCGGCACCGGCCTGCTCAAATCCGAGCATTTCCTGCACCTGCGCTGCGAGCAGCCGGCGGTGGACGTCGTGGCGCTGCTGGACCGGGTGGCCGACCATCCGCGCGTGCGCATGGTCAGCCTGATGGATCACAGCCCGGGCGTCGGCCAGTACGCCGACCTCACCTACTACGTCAGCCTCAAGCGCCGCGAGGGCGTGAGCCTGAAGGCCATCGAGCGCCGCATCGCCGAACTGACCGAGCAGCGGGCGCGGCTGCGCTCGCCGAACCGCCGCGCCCTGCTCGGTCGGGTGGCGGGCCTCGGCGTTCCGCTCGCCAGTCACGACGACCGCACGGAGGAAGAGATTGCCGAGAATGCGGCGGACGGAATCCGGATCAGCGAGTTCCCGGTGACGATGGCGGCGGCAACGGCGGCGAGGCGGGCCGGGATGCAGGTCGTCGCGGGAGCACCCAACATCGTGCGCGGCGGCTCGCATTCGGGGAATGTCCGCGCCGCCGATCTTTTGCGGGCGGAGGCCGTGGACGCCTTCGCCTCCGACTACGTGCCTGCGAGCCTCGCCGAAGCCGCCTTCCTCGCCGCCTCCGGAGCGCACGGCATCGCGTTGCCGGCGGCGGTCGCCATGGTCACGGATCAGCCGGCGCGCATGGCGGGCCTGGCCGACCGGGGCCGGATCGCGGTGGGACTCCGGGCCGATCTGGCGCGCGTGCGGCTGCACGAGGGCATGCCGGTCGTTCGCGCGGTGTGGCGCGCGGGCGAGCGCGTCGCGTGACCGGAGCGGCGCGCTTCGCCGTCTATTACGCGCCCCGGCGGGACGATCCGCTTGCCGCCGCCGGCGCCTGCTGGCTGGATCGGGACGCCGAAACCAACGCTTCCGTTTCCACGCCGCCCTTCCCCGGCATGGCCGAGGTCACGGCGGAGCCGCGGCGCTACGGCTTTCACGCCACCCTGAAGCCGCCGATGCGCCTCGCGCCGGGGTGCGGCCGGTTCGCGCTGCGCGACGCCGCCGGGGCGCTCGCGTCCTCGCTCGCGCCCTTCGCGCTGCCGCCGCTCGCCGTCGCGACTGTCGGCGGCTTTCTGGCGCTGCGTGAGACGGCGCCGTGTCCGGCGCTGCAGTCGCTGGCCGACGTGGCGGTCGAGGCGCTCGATATGTTCCGCGCGCCTCCGGACGAGAACGAGCTCGCGCGCCGCCGCCGCGCGGGACTGACGCCGGAGCAGGAAGCGATGCTGCTTCGGTGGGGCTATCCGTATGTGTTGCGGGAGTGGTTCTTCCACATGACCCTGACCGCCCGGCTTATGGGGCCGGACGCGGCCGCATGGCGGGAGAGGGCGGAGGCGCACTTCGCCCAGTCGCTCGCCGCCCCGCGCCGGGTCGCCGATCTGTGCCTTTTTTCCCAGGCCGGGCCGGACCGCCCGTTCGTGCTGGCGGAACGGTTCCCGCTTGGAGGCGCCGCGTAGCCTTCGCGCACGCCGCGGGCTATGGAGGCGTCGTGCCGAGGGAGAGTGACCGATGCGAGCCATCTTCGTGCAGATCAAATGCGAACTCGGGAAGGCCTACGCGGTCGCTCAGGAGGCGGCCGACACGATCGAGGAGATGTCGGAACTCTATTCCACCTCCGGCCAGTTCGATTTGCTCGGCAAGTTCTATCTCGACACCGGCCAGGACGTCGGTCGGTTCGTGACCGAGAAGGTGCAGTCTCTGCCCGGCGTGCGCGATACCTACACGCTGATCACCTTCAACGCCTTCACCTCGGCGCGCGGCGCGTGAGACGACCGCGCGCGCGAACCGGGTTGCCAAACCGCCGCCGCTCGCTTCATCTGCCCTCCCCGCCCGACCGGACAGCCTGGAAGGCACCGCCCCATGGCGCAGACCATCGCGTTTGACGACTTCCAGCGCATCGACATCCGCGTCGGCACGATCGTGGATGCGCGGCCCTTCCCCGAGGCCCGCAAGCCCGCCTACAAGCTGCAGATCGATTTCGGCCCGGAGATCGGGGTCAAGCGCTCCTCGGCGCAGATCACGGAGCATTACAAGCCGGACCAGCTGATCGGCCGCCAGGTCTGCGCCGTCGTCAACTTCCCGCCCCGCCGGATCGGCCCGTTCGAGAGCGAGGTGCTGACGCTCGGCCTGCCGGACGAGGACGGCGCGGTCGTGCTGATCCGGCCGGATTTCCACCTGCCCGAAGGCGGAAAGCTGTTCTGATGGCGATCCACTACTACACGGTCACCTGGGACCAGCTGCACCGCGACGCCCGCGCGCTCGCATGGCGGCTGATCGACAAGGGTCCGTTCGAGGGCATCGTCGCGGTCACGCGCGGCGGCCTGATCCCGGCCGCGATCATCGCGCGCGAGCTCGATTGCCGGCTGGTCGAGAGCGTCTCCGTCGTCACGTATGAGGAGGAGGACCGGGGCGTGCCGGTCGTCACCAAGCCGGCGGCGGCGGCCGGCGACGGCACCGGCTTTGTCATCGTCGACGACCTGGTTGATACGGGCGCCACCGCCCGCACCGTGCGAGCGCTGATGCCGAGGGCGCATTTCGCGACCGTCTACGCCAAGCCCGCCGGCCGGCCGCTCGTGGATACCTTCATCACCGAGGTCTCCCAGAATACCTGGATCCTGTTCCCTTGGGATACCGAGCCGCAGTTCGTCCCGCCGCTCGCCAAGCGCGGCAACGATCCCCCTGGCGAGGCTTAAAGGAATACGCAATCAGGCTTCCGCCGCCGGCTCCCGGCTGGCCCGGACCGTGGCAACCCGCCGCCCATCCATCGCCAGGATCTCGAACCGCCAGCCTGCGAATACGAGGCGGTCCCCGGCCTGCGGCACGCGCCGCAGCAGCGCCAGGAGCAATCCGGCCAGCGTGTGATAGCTGCCCTCGGACGGCAGCGCCGGCAGGCCGAGCCGGGCCTTCAGCTCGTCCACCGGCATCATGCCGTCGATCTCGATCGCCGCATCCGCGCCGAGAGGCCCAGCCTCCGCCGAGTGCGAGGTGTCCGCCGGGTCGCCCACGATCGCCTCCAGCACGTCGGCGGCCGTGACCACGCCCTCGAAGCTGCCGTACTCGTCCATCACCAGGGCGAGGCCGAACGTGTCGCCCTTCAGCCGCTCCAAGGCGTCGAGCGCCGTCACCGTGTCCGGCACGACGAGCGGCTGGCGCAGCGACGCGGCCACCGACAGCGCCTCGCCCGCAAGCAGGCGGTCCAGCAGATCCTTCGCCTGCACGACCCCGACCACGTTGTCGACCTCGCCCTCGCAGACGACGAAGCGGGAATATGGGGCGCCGGTCACGGTATCGATGATCTCGCGCGGCGGGTCGGTGCGGTCGATCCAGACGATTTCGGTTCGCGGCGTCATGATGGCCCGCACGGGCTTGTCGGCGAGGCGCAGGAGGCGCTCGATCATGTCGCGCTCCTCCGTCTCCAGCACGCCCGCCTGCGCCCCCTCGGCGAGCAGCGCCTTCAGCTCCTCCTCCGTGATCGTCTTTTGCGGCTGGCGATGCAGGCCGAACAGCCGCAGCACCACGGCCGAGGACCGGCTCAGCGTCCATACCACCGGGCTGGCGACCAGGGCGAGCAAGGCCAGGGGCTGGGCGACCCGCGCCGCAATCGCTTCCGGGGACCGGAGCGCGAGCTGCTTCGGCACGAGCTCGCCGAAGATCATCGTGAGATACGTGATCACGACCACGACAAAGGCGAGCGAGGCCGATTCCGCGAACGGCGCCACGGCCGGGTAGCGCCCAAGCCAAACGGCGATATGGGACGCGAGCCGGGCGCCGCCAAACACGCCGGCGAGGATGCCGACCAGCGTGATGCCGACCTGCACGGTCGGGAAGAAGCGCTGCGGATCGTCGGCCAGTTGCCGGGCGAGTGCCGCACCGCGCGTGCCGCTGCTCTCCATGACCAGCAGCCTTGCCCGCCGTGCCGAGACGAGGGCGAGCTCGCTCATGGAGAATACGCCGTTCAGGACGATAAGTATGAGGATGACGACGATCTCGATCGCGATGCTCATCGGGGTGTCGTTTCCGCTCCTCGCGCCGTGGCTGGAGCGGGGACCATAGCCCGCCGGCCTGCAATCCCGAACACCGGCTCTCATCCCGCGGCCGCGATCGGGGCGCGGGCCTCGCCCTTGATCGGCCGGGGTTGGGGCGCCCGCCCGGATCGGGTAGAGGATCGGCCACAACAGAATCCGCCGGGGGATGCCGATGACCCAACGCCTGCCGCTACTCGCGATCCTGCTCGGGGTCGCCGGGCTCATTCCGTTCATCGTGTTCGGCATCGGCGCCGTGATCGTGGACCCGTACCGGGCCCGGTTCATGTTCTGGGGGCTGATGGGCTGGAGCGCGGTGGTCCTGTCCTTCACGGGCGCCGTGCATTGGGGTTTCGCCCTTGCCTTCCAGGAGGAGGGAAATCAGCTGCAAACCCCCGAGGTGGAACGGCGGCGCCTCCTGCTCGGGGTCGTGCCCGCCCTCATCGGCTGGGGGGCGCTGCTCACCGTCATCGGGCTGCCGGCCTGGGTCGGGCTACTGATCATGATCGCGGGCTACGTCGTCACGGCCTCGGTCGAGAACCGCGCCGCCCGGCGCGGCCTCGTTCCCACCCACTACGTGTGGCTTCGATATGCGCTCACGGCGCTGGTGATAGCGATGCTCATCACGGTTACGGTGCTGCGGGTGCTGGCCCAGCACGTCGTTCTTTTCTGACGCGATCGGGTCCGATCTCCGTCCGGGCGCGGGCCTTCGCGGCAGCGGCCCTCAGGCCACCATCAGCAGGGCCGACTGCTCGACCTGTTGCGTACGGCGCGTCCAGGCGGTTTCATCGGGGTTGTTGCCCAGGCTGCGGTAGAACTGCAGGCGGCGCTCGGCGACGGCGCAAACAAGCTTTTGCGGCGGAAAGCGGCCGATGGCGGCCAGGGTCACCGGGCCGACCGAGCCATCCGCCGTCACGCCGATAACCTCCTGCATGGCCTTCACCGCGACGCGCGGCCCCGCGTTCACGCCAAAGTCGAAGATCATCAGGTTCACGCCGTCCGGAAGCTCGTTGCAGCACATCGGGTTCCAGTAGTTGGTGCGATAGATCTCGGTCGCGACTTCCTTGCTGAGATTGCGGATCTCCTCGGGCGTGACCGGGTGCCCAAGCCATTCCTGCAGGGTGAGGCCGGTGATGCCGTAGTTGCTGCCGCCCCCCGGATCGTTTGGGTTGAACCCGCCTTCCTGGCTGAGCGTGACGGCGAGACACCGGTCGAAGGTGTCGGGGCGAGTGTCGGGCAATTCGGGAGAGGGCGGCTGCGGCGAGAGTGCGAGCGCTTGCGGCGGCGGCGATGGGGAAGCCGCGTTCGTCGCGACGGTGCGCAGCGTGTCGAGCGCCGTCGCCGTCTGCGCCGCCTGCGCCTTCAGCGCGTCGGTACTCTGGCTCGCCTGCGTTGCCTGCAACCGCAAGGTGGCGGCGTCCTTGTTGCGCGAGCCCTGCGACGAGCCGAGCCAGTAGTTGACGACCGTCGCGAAGGCGGCGCCGAGCGTGCCCACGCTGATGTTGATGATCTGCGCGACGTTCGTGTTGACGGCCGGAATGACGTCGGATTTGAAGATCAGGACGAGCAGGATGCCGAAGAACCCGAGCGTGACGATGGCGGAGACGACCGGCGAGCCCCAGGCGACGGCGGTGCGCTCCTCGGCCAGCGCGGCCATGCTCGCGCGGGCGTGGCGCGTCTCCACCACGGCCGCCTGCGTCGAGGCAAGATCCTCCCGCCGCTTGCGGTCCGCCGCTTCGTTCTGCGCTTGCGTCGCCGCCACCGCGATCCCGGCGAGGCGCGCCCGCAGCTCGAGATCCATCGCCTGGTCGAGGGCGAGTTTCTGTTTGGCGATTGCCGGATCGCTCGTCCCGGTCACGGTCGTCACGGCCTCGGCGACGTCGGCCGCGACGGTTCCGGCCGTATCGGCGGCGATGAGGTCGATCAGGCGCGGCAGGATCGAGGCGGCCAACCCGACCAGTGGCAGCATGTCGCCTCCTTAGACGGGCGTTCGCCGCCCCTCATACGTTGCGCGGAACGATTTCGCTCCGCAAGACGGGCACCGGCGAGCCGCAGGCGAGCCGCTGACTCCCGGCGCGAACTCAGGATAGTGGCTGGCCAGACCGAGGCTGTGAGCCGGATCACGCGGACGGCGCCACGGCGCGCCGGAAGGTCAGCTTGAGGCCGCCCTTGCCGCCGAGCTTGCCGCCGCTGCCGAGGATGCTGACCTGCCCCTCCGAGCTGATTTCGACCGATAGCTCGACGAGGTCGAGTTGCAGCCCGAACTCGGTGCGGGCGTGGTCGAACACGTCGCCGACCACCGTGACGAGATCGTCGATCTGCCGCTTCAGATCGCCGGCGCTGACCTGCACGCGCTGGGTCAGGCTCTTGCGCACCTGCTGCACCGCGCCCGCGCCGAAACCGCCGCCGACATCTTCGCTCCCGCGTCCGCCGGCGACCTCGAGGGTTTCGCTCGCGTCGCTCTCCGTCACGATCCAGACCGTCGCCTGCTTGCCGCTCATGCCTCCCGCTCCCTCCTTCCCTAAATCGGGCAGACCACCCGCAGCCCGATGCGTCCCTGCCAGCCGCGCTCGCTGACGGCGATGCTGTCGCGGTACGCGGAGCGGCAGATCGCCGGATTGTGCGACCACGAGCCGCCGCGCAGGATGCGGACGTCGCGCGGCCCCTCGAGATCGGGGCTGCCGTCGAGCGGCGCGTCGGCGTAGCTGCCGGTCGCCGTGTCCAGGCAGAACTCCCACACGTTGCCGTGCATGTCGTAGAGGCCGAACGCATTGCGCGGGAAGACGCCGGCTCGCGTCGTCGTGCCCCGGAAGATGCCGGGCGGCCCCTCCCCATACGAGCCCGCGCCGTAGCGCACGCCGTCATAGCTGTCCGAGGCGACGCTCGCCCCGTCGCTGCTGCCGCACACCGCGCCGCCCGTGCCGCAGTAATTGGCGAGCTCGGGCGTGAGCGTCGGACCGAAGGCGAACGGCCCGGCCGATCCGGCGCGGCAGGCGTATTCCCACTCGGCCTCACTGGGCAGGCGATAGTTGCGGCCGGTCAGCGCCGCAAGGCGCAAGCAGAACTCGTCGGCGTCGTTCCAGGTGATCGATTCAACCGGAAGATCGACGCCCTTGAAGAAGGACGGCGCCGGATCGAGGTCGCGCCGTAGCCGCGCCGGATGCGCCCGCACGACCGCGAGCCATTGCGCCTGCGTCACTGGAAACGCGCCCATGCAGAACGCGGCGATGGCAACGTGATGCTGCGGACCTTCGTTGGGCCGTCGCTCCAACTCGTCGGCCGGCGAGCCCATGGTGAACACCCCGGCCGGGAGCGCGATCATGTCCAGGCGCTCGCCGCTGACCGTTTCGGTGAACGCCCGGGCGCTGCGCTGGGCCGGCGCAGATTTCCGGCCCTTGGCATCCACGGAGACCGTTTCGAACGTCACGTCCCGCAGCGCCATGGCGGGCGCGCGCCGCAGCAGCGTCGGCGCGGCGATGGCGGCGGCGATCGTCGCGGCCGCCGCTCCCGCCCCGCACGCCAGCTGCCGCCGGGTCAGACGCCGCGATCGGGGAACGGCCAGCCTGGCCGGGATGGCATTCTCCCGGACCTGTGCCGTCGCCCCGCGCGCTCCGGCCTGCTTGACCGCGATGCGCCGGACCGCCTCGTGCGCCTGCGGATCGGCCGCCGAGACGGCGACCACGCGCCACCAGAGCTGCTCGGCCGTGTCGAGGTCGCCATTCGCCTCCGCCTGCAGCGCGTCGAGCTTGATCGGCGCGAGATCCTCCTGGGTTGCCAGGCGCGGCAGCAGGATCAGGTGCCGCTTTTCGAGCGGCTCGGCGTTCGTGTACGGCGTCTGGCGCGGCCGCCTGTAGCGGGTGCAGAGATCCGGCACCCGAAAGCGCAGAAACTGATCGAGGCGCTCGACCGTCGCGCAGTTCCCCTCGCCTTGCAGCCGCAAACCTTGCAGCAACGTGTAAGTGAAGGCGCCGTGCCCGAGTTCGCCGATCTCGTACGACCGCTCGCTCGGGCTGCAAGAGGAGATCGTGACGACGCCCATCTGCGTCTCCGCGCCGATCCCCTGCCCGTCCCGTGCTCCTTCGTTGCGGCAGGCGTCGAGCAGCAGGACGACATTCTGCGCCCCGGAGCGCCGCAGCCGCTCGGCGACGTAGCCCACCGGGATGGCGGTTTCCGCGACGTTTCCGGGATCGGCGTCGCTCGGCATCAGGTAGTCGCGGTCGCGGTCGCGGCGGCCGTGGCCGGCGAAGAAGAACCAGATGTTGTCGGCGGGTTTGAGGAAGGGCTGCTCGAAGCGCACACGCAAGAACCGGCGCAGCGTGCCGAGCGTCGGCATCGCCCGGATCGGCTCGCCGAAATCGGTCTGGATCGGCGGCGCACCCTCGGCGAAGTGATAGACGCGGGTGAAGCCGACATCGGCCGCGAAGAAGTCCCGCAGCGCCGCCGCGTCGGCCTCGGCGAACTCCAGCGATTGCAAATTGTCGTAGCGGTTGACGCCGACGCAAATCGCCCAGTTCTCGCTCATCCCCTGGCCTCGCTCACGCCCGGTTCTCGCGCGCGGGCGCGGTTCCGGCCGGCTTCGGGCGCACCTGACGGGTAGCGGTTTTTTCTGGCGGCAGGTGTTAACCCCGTCATAGTCTCGTTCGGAACAGCGTCGCAGGCTGGATCGCCAAGTTCGTCCCCCCTTCGGGGAACGCCGCATCCAGGAGCCTTCCATGACCGTATCGCTTCCCGCTCTTGTCGCGCTACTCGCATCCTCGATCCTGCCCGCCGCCGGGCCGCCTTCCGCAGGCTGCGCCGGATTGGCGCTCTGCGGCCCCGCCTTCGTGATCCAGGTCCGAGGCGGTGGCATGGGTGGTGGCGGCCAGGGTATGGGCGGCGGCATGGGCGGAGGAGGCCAGGGCATGGGCGGCGGGGGCCAGGGTATGGGCGGCGGCATGGGCTGGGGCCGGGGCGCAGATCCCCTATGGAACGACGCGGGCCCGAGCGCCGCATCCACGGCGGGCGGATCAAAGCACTGGCGGCGCTGCGTCACGCCGGCCGGCAGCTGCTCCGCCGCCGTCGCGGGCGCGCCTGAAAAAGGCACGCCCTGCTACTGCCCGAGCGCGCTCGGGGAAGGGCGGCTTCAGTAGGACGGGAGCCGTACCGGCGGGCGCGCCTTCGCGCTCCTTTCCCGGTTCTTCACCTCTGCCCGGCAGTCTCGGCCGCAGCGCCATGACCGTCATCACTCGCATCCAGTCCTTCGCCTTCTCCGGGATCGAGGCCGTGCCGGTCGAGGTGCAGGTGCAGATTTCGTCCGGTCTGCCCGCCTTCCTCGTGGTCGGCCTGCCGGACAAGGCGGTCGGCGAGGCGCGGGAGCGGGTGCGGGCGGCGCTGACGGCGATGGGTCTTTCGCTGCCGCCGAAGCGTGTGCTGATCAATCTGGCGCCCGCCGATCTGCTGAAGGAAGGATCGCATTTCGACCTGCCGATCGCGCTCGCCGTGCTCGGCGCCATGGATGTCGTGTCGCGGGAAGATATCGGCGGCTACGCGGCGCTCGGCGAGTTGTCGCTCGACGGATCGCTCAATCCGGTCGCGGGCGTGCTGCCGGCGGCAATCGGCGCCTCCGGGCGCGAACTCGGGCTGATCTGCGCCGAGGGTCAGGGCGGCGAAGCGGCCTGGGCCGGGCGCATCGAGGTGCTGGCGGCCTCTAGCCTGCTCGCCCTCATCAACCACTTCCGGGGCGCGCAGGTGCTCGATCCGCCGGAGCCGTCCGGGGTCGCGCTGGCCGCTCCCGGCCCGGATCTCGCCGACGTCAAGGGCATGGAGACTGCGCGGCGGGCGCTCGAGATCGCGGCCGCCGGCGGCCATAACCTGATGCTGGTGGGGCCGCCCGGCGCGGGCAAGTCCATGCTGGCGGCCCGCCTGCCCGGCCTCTTGCCGGATCTGACCCCGCGCGAGGCGCTGGAGGTCAGCATGATCCACAGCGTCGCGGGGCAGCTCGATGGCGGCCGGCTCGTCATGCGGCCGCCGTTCCGCGAGCCGCATCACAGCGCCTCGCAGGCGGCTCTCACCGGCGGCGGCGCCCGCGCCAAGCCGGGCGAGGTGTCGCTCGCGCATCGCGGCGTGCTGTTCCTGGACGAATTGCCGGAGTTTCCGAAGCAGGCGCTGGAGGCGCTGCGCCAGCCGATGGAGACCGGCCGCACCACGGTCGCCCGCGCGCTCGCGCACGTCACGTACCCGGCGCGCTTTCAGCTGATCGCGGCGATGAACCCCTGCCGCTGCGGCTTCCTCGGCGACGCCACCCGCGAATGCGGCCGCGCCCCGCGCTGCGGCCAGGACTACCAGATGCGGATCAGCGGCCCGCTGCTCGACCGCGTCGACCTCGTGGTCGAAGTACAGCCCGCCTCGGCGGCCGAGCTGGCCCGCGCGCCTGTCGGCGAATCGAGCGCCACCGTCGCGGCGCGGGTCGGCCGGGCGCGAGCGATGCAGCGGGCGCGCGCGGACGGGAACGAGGCCGCCTGCAATGCGGAAGCGGACCCGCAGGCGATGGCGCTGCAACCGGAGGCGCTGACCCTCGCCGAGCAGGCGATGGACCGCCTCCGCCTGTCGCCGCGCGGCTACACGCGCGTGCTGCGCGTCGCCCGTACCGTCGCCGATCTGGCCGGAGCCGCCACGGTGCGGCGGGTCGACGTCGCAGAGGCGCTCGCGTTCCGCCATCGCATGCCGGGACGGGCGGTGTAGTATCGGCGGCCTGAGACGGGGGGCGGCCAATGTCCGAACTGGTGATGATGGATGCGGCCGATCTTGCCGCGGCCATCCAGCAGAAACAGACCTCGTGCCGGGAGGTCATGACGGCGTATCTGGGCCAGATCGACCGGGTCAACCCCGCCGTGAACGCGATCGTCTCGCGCGTCGATCCCGAGACGCTGCTGCTCGAGGCCGAGGAGCGCGACGCCCGGCTCGCCCGGGGCGACATCATGGGCTGGATGCACGGGTTCCCGCACGCGGTGAAGGATTCTCGCGCCCACCAGGGGTATCCGGACCACGCTCGGATCGCCGGTCTTCGCCGATCTCGTTCCGGATTCGGACGCGATCTTTGTCGAGCGCCTGCGCGCGAGCGGCGCCATCCTGATCGGCAAGACGAACGTGCCGGAATTCGGCCTCGGCTCGCAGACGGTCAATCCGGTGTTCGGCGCGACGCGGAACGCCTACGACCAGAGCAGGACGGCCGGCGGCTCCAGCGGCGGCGCGGCCGTCGCTCTCGCGCTGCGCATGGTGCCGGTCGCGGATGGCAGCGATTTCGGCGGCTCGCTCCGCAATCCGGCCGCCTGGAACAACGTGTTCGGGTTCCGCCCCTCCGCCGGGCGGGTGCCTCACGGGCCGGCCCCGGAGGTGTTCGTCCAGCAGCTCGGCACCGACGGCCCGATGGCCCGGACGGTCACCGATATCGCGATGCTGCTCTCGGTCATGGCCGGCGACGACGCCCGCGCTCCCCTTTCCCTCGCAGAGCCTGCCTCCGTCTTCGCCGAGCCGCTCAAGCGCGACTTCAGGGGCGCCCGGATCGGCTGGCTCGGCGATCTGGACGGCGCGCTGGCGATGGAGGCGGGCGTGCTCGACTTGTGCCTCGGCGGCATCCGGGCGCTCGAGACGGTGGGCTGCAGCATCGAGCCGGTCAGCCTCGGCATCCCGGAGGAGACGCTCTGGGACACGTGGCTGACGCTGCGGCACTGGCTCGTTTCGGGCAACCTGATGGATCTCTACGCCGATCCCGGGAAGCGGGCGAAGCTCAAGCCCGAGGCGATCTGGGAGATCGAAGGCGGGCTGAAGCTGAGCGCGCCCGATGTGTACCAGGCATCCGTCGGCCGTTCGTCGATCTACCGGGCCTTTTGTGCCCTGTTCGAGCGCTGCGACTTCCTGGCTTTGCCGAGCGCGCAGGTCTTTCCGTTCGCGATCGACCTGCCCTGGCCGGCGGAGATCGCGGGCAGGCGGATGGACACGTATCACCGCTGGATGGAGGCGATGTATCCGGCCACCCTCGCCGGCTGCCCCGTCGTCAGCGTGCCAGCGGGCTTCGGCGGCCCCGCGGATCTGCCGATGGGGATCCAGATCATCGGCCCGCGCCGCCAGGATCGCTCGGTCCTGCAAATCGCCTACGCCTACGAGCAGGCGACGGATTGGACCCGCCGAAGGCCGCCAAGGCTGCTCGAGGCAGGCTAAATCCACGCCCCTCGCGCGCAAGCACGATCATGAGTTCACGGTTTGTTCCGAATTTTATTGACTCTAAACGCCTCAAGCGGCCACCCCGCCACCCTCAAACGGCAGCTAATACTTTGAATGGTCTGCAGACGGTGGTGCTGTTGGTGAGGATTGAACTCACGACCTCTCCCTTACCAAGGGAGTGCTCTACCACTGAGCTACAACAGCGTCCGCTGGGCCTCCTACCCGCCCCCGGCGCAAGAGGCAACCCGGCAGTGGCCCGCGTTCCTCAAACCACGGTCACGCCGGCGCTTCGCGCCGCGGCGGCCAGCAGCTTGTCGGCCGTGCCAAGCGGGACGCCGAGGCGGATCGCAAGCTCGAGATAACTGGCGTCGTAAGCCGCCAGCCGGTGCCGCTCCGCCAGATCGGTCGTGGTGGACCAGGTCCGGCTTGCCGTCTCGTCATCGATACTGATCGGCAGCGCCCGCAGGAACCCGGCGAGGCGCTGCCGGACAACGGCCGTGATCCGGCCGCGACGCTCCGCCGCCAGTAGCCCGTTGACCGCCTCCAAGGGCCAGAGCTGGGGCGCGGCCGCCCCCTCCTCCGCGACACGATCCAGCAGGCGCATGATCGCTTCAGTCTGCTCATCCTCGAAGCACCAGGCGAGGGTGACGGACGCATCGACGACGAGGCTCACCGCCGGCCTTGGCCGACGGAATCCCTGATCGACAGCCCCCCGAGCGTCTGCCCCTTGCTGGCCGAGCGCAGGCCGTCGGCGGCACGGCGGGCCTTCGCCCGGTCGAATCCTGTCTCCGCCGGAACCAGCCGGGCGACCGGCTTGCCGCGACGGGTGATGAGGATCTCATGACCCTCCTCCACTTCGTCGAGGAGAGCTGTCAGGCTATTCTTCGCCTCGAACACGCCGACTGTGTGCATTGCCGTTGTTCCACCTGGCCAGACAGCTAGCCATTTACAGCAAAATGCATCCGAGCGACACTGCGGACAACACGAGAAATCAGGCCATGAGCGACAAACCGCCCCCCAAGCCGGTGATCCGCCCTGCCCCGGCCGT
>CAVZQE010000015.1:0-9364 GCA_963777325.1 uncultured Alphaproteobacteria bacterium
CGCTACGCGGCAGCGACGAAGGCGCGGGACCGCCCGCGAAGGCGGCTGCGTCTGCGCCTCCCCCAGCCACGCCCGCGCGGCAGGCGCGCCGGGGACGCGAGCCGACGGTCCGCACGGCCGCCGAACCCGCGCCCGCCGCGCCCCGCTCCCCGCGCGTGTTCGCCGAGGACGGCGGCGCGCCCGTGCCGAGCGCGGGGTTTCTGGGGTTCGGGGGGAAGTAGCGGACGAACGATCAGTTTCGGTTGAGGCCCACGTCCCGGCTGCGGAGCTTCTCCTTCCATGTGTTTTCTAGGGCAACGATCTCCTCCGCTCGGGCGGATGATCCAGCGACTTCCAGCACGCTAACAATGTAGTCGCTCGGATCGCGAATGCGCAGGCCGATGTTGCCGCCGTGATTGTCGGCGACGTATGCATGCCAACGGCCGAGAAAGCCTTCGTCGCCGGACGCTGAACCGACGTAGTGTTCGTTCGTGCGTGGGCAGGCGAGCAGATAAACGCCCCGACTGGCGCGCAACACCTCTTTCCAGGTGGCCGGCATTGTCTCGAGATCTGATAGCTTCCGAATGAGCTTTGTGAATCCGGGGAAAGCCTCCTCCCGAAAAGTCCCTGTGAGTTCGACAATCTCCTTGTCCTGATTGTCGGCTCGCTGAACCCAAGCACGGGTCGAGTCACCCCAGTAGACCGACAGGCGCCCGATGTAGTTTGCCAAGGCGCCAAGCCGCTGGCATTCGGTACTGATCGGCGTCGCGACCCGCAGCCACACCGCTAAGCGGGTCGATTGTGCCGTCCCGCACAGAGCCGATCCGGGCGACCTGATACAAGCCTACGAAAAGTGTTCCAGCGGACGGGGAAGCCACAAAACTTGCCCAAAATTGCCCTGCGAAAAGGGTTCGCTGACGTGGCGAGGAGTGTTGCATGCTCTGAAACAGTTCGAAGGCGGCAACATCGTCCCGCCATAAACTGTAAGGTGTCCGTCCCGAAAACTTGCCGGTCTGATGACGCAGGAGACGCACCTCTGAGGGCTGAATGCCTTCATCTCTGAGCAGCATGTTAAAGCGAAGCGGCATTGAAGGATTTTGCTGTCGGGTCTAAGCGATCCGCCGCAGCGCCGCGTCCAGGCGGGCGACTTCTTCCGTCGCGGCGCGCAGGCGGTCACGGTTCTCCTCCACCACCTCCGCCGGCGCGCGGCGGACGAAGTCCGCGTTGTCGAGCTTCTTCGCGATCTTCTGCGCGTCCTGCTCGGCCCGCCCGCGTTCCTTCGCGAGCCGCGCCCGCTCGGCGTCGAGGTCGATCACCTCGGCGAGCGGCAGCACGATGGTCGCCTCGTCCAGCACGGCCTGCGCCGCGCCGCGCGGCATCTCGCCGCGAAGCGCCCCGAACGCGCTTGCCCGCGCGAGCCTGCGGATCGCTTCGATCCAGGCCTCGCCGCGCGCCAGCGTCTCGGGAGCCGCGTCGCGCAGCAGGATCGGCGTCAGCACCGAAGGCGGCACGTTCATCTCCGACCGCACCGCCCGCACCTCGCCCACCAGCCGGATCACCCAGCCAAGCTCCGCGCGCGCCGCCTGGGCCTCGGCAACCGGCGCCGCCGCCGGCCAGGGCGCGCGGATCAGGCTGCATGGCGCGCCGTAGCCGAAATGATCCCACAGCGCCTCGGTGACGAACGGCATCGCCGGGTGCAGCAGCCGCAGGATGACGCCGAGCACGTAGGCCGCCGTTTGCCGCACCTCGGCCGCCGCGTCCCGGTCCTCTCCGGCGAGCAGCGGCTTCGCGAGTTCGAGATACCAGTCGCAGAAGCTATTCCATGTGAAACGGTAGCAGCTCGCGGCGTACTCGTCGAAACGGTACGCCTCCAAGCCGGCCGTCGCTTCCGCGATCGCCGAATTGGCGGCGTCGAGCAGCCAGCGGTTCAGCGGCAGCCGGGCCCGAGCCGGATCGAATCCGGGATCGGGGGCGACCCTGTTCATTTCGCAGAACCGCGCCGCGTTCCAAAGCTTGGTGACGAAGCTGCGGTAGCCCTCGACGCGTTGCGGGCCGAGCTTCACGTCCCGGCCCGGTCCCGTCAGCGCGCAGATCGTGAAGCGCAGCGCGTCGGCGCCGTAGGCGTCGATCAGCGCCAGCGGGTCGATGACGTTGCCCTTCGACTTCGACATCTTCTGGCCGCGCTCGTCGCGCACGAGGCCGTGGATGTAGATGTCGCGGAACGGCACCTCGCCCATGAAATGCAGGCCCATCATCATCATCCGGGCGACCCAGAAGAAGATGATGTCGAATCCCGTCACCAGTACGTCGCCCGGATAGTAGCGCCCGACCTCGGGCGTCGCTTCGGGCCAGCCGAGCGTCGAGAACGGCCACAGCGCCGAGCTGAACCAGGTGTCGAGCACGTCCTCGTCCTGGGTCAGCGCCTCGTCGCGCCCGTACTGCGCCCGCGCGGCCGCGCGCGCCTCCGCTTCCGTGCGCGCCACGAACACCGACCCGTCCGGACCGTACCAGGCCGGGATGCGATGACCCCACCAGAGCTGGCGGCTGATGCACCAGGGCTGGATGTCGCGCATCCAGGCGAAGAACGTGTTCTCCCATTGCTTCGGCACGAAGGAGGCGGCGCCCTCTTCCACCGCCGCAATCGCCGGCTGCGCGAGTTCGGCGGCGTTGGCGTACCACTGCACCGTCAGCAACGGCTCGATCGCGACGCCCGAGCGGTCGCCGTGCGGCACCTGATGCGTGTGCGGCTCGATCCGGTCGAGCAAGCCGAGCCGCTCCAGTTCGGCGACGATCGCGGACCGCGCCTCCACCCGGTCGAGCCCCTGAAGGCCGCGCAGGAACGCCGGATCGGCGACGCCCTCGGCCGGTGCCACGTCATCCGCGATCTCGGCGAGCATGACCCGTCCGGCGCGGTCGAGCACCGACGGCATTGGCAGATCGTGGCGCTGGCCGACGCCGAAATCGTTGAAGTCGTGCGCGGGCGTGATCTTGACCGCGCCCGTGCCCTTCTCCGGGTCGGAATGGGCATCGGCGACGATCGGGATGCGCCGACCGACCAGCGGCAGCACCGCCTCGCGCCCGACCAAATCGGCGAAGCGCGGATCGCCCGGATGCACGGCGATGCCGGTGTCGCCGAGCATGGTCTCCGGCCGTGTGGTCGCGACCGTGATGAAGCGCCCCGGCTCGTTCGCAACCGGATAGCGGACGTACCAGAGATGACCACGCACCTCGCGGCTCTCGACCTCCAGATCAGAGATCGCGGACTGGAATTTCGGATCCCAGTTGACGAGCCGCCGGTCGCGATAGATCAGCCCCTCGCCATACAAGGTGACGAACACCTCGCGCACCGCGGCGGACAGGCCCTCGTCCATCGTGAAGCGTTCGCGCGGCCAGTCGAGCGAGGCTCCGAGGCGGCGGAGTTGGCGCGTGATCGTGCCGCCCAACTCCGCCTTCCATTGCCAGACGCGATCGAGAAACCGCTCGCGCCCGAGTTCCTGGCGGCGCGTCCCCGCATCGGCGAGCAGGCGTTCGACCACCATCTGCGTCGCGATCCCGGCATGGTCGGTGCCGGGCTGCCATAGCGCGTCCCGCCCCTGCATGCGCCGCCAGCGGATCAGCGTGTCCTGCACCGTGAAGGTCAGCGCGTGACCCATGTGCAGGCTGCCGGTGACGTTCGGCGGCGGAATCATGATCGTGTAGGGCGCGGCCCTCGCGGCGGGATCGGCCGCGAACGCCCCCGATCTCTCCCAGCCCTCGTACAGCGCCGGTTCGACCTCGTTGGGCTGGAATGTCTTGCTCAGCATGATGCGGGTCCGGGTAGCGGCTTGCGGACAAAGCCGCAATGCCTGGACGCGCGGCTCCGCCCGGATGTCAGGGTTCGGAGCGGGGAACGACGCGCCCGATCTCGGATTGCAGGACGCGCTCGGCCAATTCCGGGAGATTGGCGTCGAGCCACTCCCTCACCAGCGGACGGATCGCGTCCCGCACCATGTCCTCTAGCGTCGGTCCGCCGCCATAGACCGCCGGACTGCGCGAGGGCGAGCGCGCGGGCGCGGCGTGCGCCGGAGCCGCCGGGGATGGCGGGGGAGCGGCGGGCAAAGGCTCCGGCTTGCGCTCGGGAACCATCATCGAGGGATCGAGCACGAACACATCCTGCTCGTCCTCGCCATGCTCGGCGCTGGCCTCGGGCGCGGCCGGGCCGGTCTCCTCCTCGCTCAGAATGCGGCGGATCGAGGCGAGGATGTCCTCCATCGTCGGATCGCCGTCCTGCGCGGCTTGGCCGGCGGGCGTCGCTGCGTGATCGTCGGGCAGGCTCATCGCTCCTCGTCCCTGGCTCTACCGGCCCGGCTGGCCGGTCGCATAGTCGCCGGTGCCGGCCCATCGGTTGCGCACGTCCTGGTAGTACGCGGTCTCGTCGTACAGCGGTACCGGGAGGTTCAGATCTTTCGCCGTCAGCCGGCCGATCGCGGCGGCGACCGTATAGGATGCGGTCACAAGGTTTGACAGGTTCTGAACGAGCGTGACCTGCGAGTTGAGCAGCTGCTGCTGCTGATTGAGCACATCCTGCGTGGTGCGGCTGCCGACGATCGCCTCCCGCTCCACACCTTCGAGCGCGATCTGGTTGGCGCGGATGGCGGAGCGGGTGCTCTCGACCGTGGCCCGCGCCGCCGCGAAGGTCTCCCAGGCCTGGATCGCCTGCTGCGTCGCCGCCCGGCGCGTGTCGTCCAGCGTCTTGCGCGTCTGCTGCTCCTGCTGGCGCGCCTGCCGCACAGCGGCGTACTCGGCCCCTCCCTGATAGAGCGGCACGGAAAGCTGGGCGAGCACCTGGTAGCCGTTCTGTTGGTTTCGCGCAAAGGTCGAGTTGTTCAGCTGGAACGTCTGACCCTGGAGATTAAGCTGCGGCATCAGAGAGCTGAAGGCGACGTCCACGGCGTCCTTGGCGCTCGAATCGTCATACTGGGCGGCGATCACGTTCGGATTGTTGGAGGAGGCAAGCGTGACAGCTTGCGCCTCGTCCCGCACCGGCAGCTTGAGCGGCTGCGGCTCCAGCAGATCGCCCGGCGGCAAATAGCCGACCACTCGCTGGTACGTCGCCCGGGCAGTCGCGATATTGCCTTCCGCCGTCTGCTGGGTGGCGGTGGCGCCGGCCAGCGCCGCCTCGGCCTGCGCCACGTCGGTGCGGGTGATCTCGCCGACCCGGAACCGGTCGTTCGTGGCCTGGAGCTGTCGCGACAGCACGCGGGTGTTGTTGATATCGAGCGTCAGCACCTGCTGCGCCTCGATCACTCCCACATAGGCGTTGATGGTATCGGTGAAGGTTGTCTGCTCCTGCGCGATCAGCCGGGCGCGCTGGGCGCGAACCTGATTCTCGGCCCGGTTCGTGGAGGCGCGCGTGCGGCCGCCGCGATAGAGCGGCTGGGTGAGCGTTGCCTGGGCGGTCGCGATGTCGCGCCCCGTCCGCGAATTGCTGTACGCGCCGACGCGCTGCCCGGTCGTCGGATTGGTGCTGCTCTGGAACGTCCGGTAGTCACCCGTCCCCGTAGCCGCCCGACCCCGCGACCACCACCGTCGGCCGCCAGCCGGCGAGCGCCTGGGGCACGTTCTCGTCGACCGCGCGGAGCTGCGCCCGCGCCGCCTGCAGCTGCGGGTTATTCGCATACGACGCGGCCAAAGCCTCAGCGAGCGTGCGCGGGCCGAGGCCGCTCGGGGTCGCGGGGCTCGGCGGCGGCGGCCGGTTCGAGAAGCGCTGGGGAGCGCCGGGCGAGGTCGCGGGCGCTCCGAGCCGGGCCGGCTTCTTGTCGGCCGCGTGCGCCGGCAACAGCCCCAAGCTGGCGCAGGCGAACCCGAAAACCGCCAGACCGCCCCGTATCACCCCGTTGGCCAAGGCCGAGCCTCCCCCCGAAAAGCCGGGAAGATGTGCCATATGCCCGCCGCACACGCCAATGTTTTGCGGACCGTTCCGCGTCCACCGGACGCCCGGGCTAAAACACGAAGCCGGGGCGCGGCAGCAGGTCGGCAAGCAGCGGCACCGCGCATTCGAACATCGCCTGCGCGTGCAGACCGGTCGGGGTCGGCTCGGCGATCACGCCCTTGCCGGTCGAGCCGCGCCCCGTCCGCACCGTGACGATGCGTCCGGAGCGGCTGAGCTGCGGGCCGAGCGCGGGGGGAATGTCGCGCACCGCCCCTTCGATCAGGATCATGTCGTAGGGGGCGCCGGCGGGCCAGCCTTCGGCGAGCGGGCCGGAGACGATTTCGACCCCCGGCGCGACCGTCGGAAGCATCGAGCGGGCGAGCGCGAGCAGGGGTTCGGCGCTTTCGAGCGCCACGACGGACACGCCGCAGGCGGCCAGCACCGCGGCGCCATAGCCCGGACCCGCGGCGACCACCAGCGCCCGTTCTCCTCGCCGGGGCCGGGCGAGCTGGACCAGCCGCGCCAGCACCATCGGCTCCATCAGCGCCCGTCCGCCGCCCAGCGGCACGTCCTCATCCGTGTAGGCGCGGGCCATCATGCCGGGCGGCACGAAGCGCTCGCGCGGCAGCTCGCGCATGGCGTTCAGGATGCGCGCGTCCGTCACCTTGTTGGGCCGGACCTGGCCATCGACCATCCGGTTGCGGGCGTCGGCGAAGTCGAAGCGGGCCGATACGGGGCTGGGGAGGTCCATGAGCGGGCTCGCGCTGGGTTGGGTGCCAGCCAGCTTATAGGGGCGTTGCGGCCGATGCGCCAAGCGGGCGGGCTTGACCGCGCCCGGCCGCCGCCGGATATACCGCTACCGCCGTCAGGACGGGTCCGGTGGCAGAGTGGTGATGCAGCGGACTGCAAATCCGCGAATGTGGGTTCGAATTCCCGCCCGGACCTCCAACTTCGCCCACCGCCCTGGCCCGCCGACACGGGCGGAGCTATCAGCCGATAACCCGCAAGACGACCTCGCCCGTCTTGCGGGCAGGCCCACTACCAAGCAGATTCTGACGTCCCGCTTAATGGCCGGGCGTCTATAAGCAGCGCAAGACTACGGAGAAAAATCCGATGCCCGACCACGCCCCGCCCGCATCCGTGCCGCAGGCCCCGACGCTGGACGAGCGGGGACTGGCGCGCGCTCTCTCCGGCCAGCATCTGATCGGCGGCGCGCTCGTGCCGGCGCGCTCCGGCAAGACCTTCGGGGTCGTCAACCCGGCGACCGGCGAGGAGGTCGCGCGGGCGGCGGAGGGCGACGCGACGGATGTGGAAGCGGCGGTCGCCGACGCGGCAGAGGCGCAAATCGCATGGGCGCGCACCCCCGCCCGCAAACGCGGCGCGCTGGTCGGCGAGTGCGCGGCGCTGCTGACCGAGCATATTGAGGAACTCGGGCGCCTGATCGCGCTCGAGACCGGCAAGGCGTTGCGCACCGAGAGCCGCGTCGAGGCTGGCACGGTCGCCGACATCTTCGACTTCTTCGGCGGCTTGGGCGGCGAGCTGAAGGGCGAGAGCGTGCCGTTCGCGCCAGACGTGCTGAGCGTGACGGTGCGCGAACCCTTGGGCGTGGTCGGCGCGATCATTCCCTGGAACGTGCCGATGCTCTTGATGGCGCTGAAGGTCGCCCCCGCGCTGGTCGCCGGCAACACGATCGTCGTGAAGTCGGCCGAGGAAGCGCCGCTCGCCGTTCTGCGCATTTGCGAGCTGGTCAACCGCGTGCTGCCGCCCGGCTGCTTCAACATGCTGTCCGGCTTCGGCCCGGACTGCGGCGGCCCGCTGATCGAGCACCCGAAGGTGCGCAAGGTGACGTTCACGGGCTCGGTTGAGGTCGGCCGCATCATTGCCCGCGCGGCGGCTGAGAAGCTGATTCCGGTCACGCTCGAACTCGGCGGCAAGAGCCCGATGGTCGTGTTCGCCGATTGCGATTTCGAGCGCACGGTCGCGGGCGCGATCACGTCCATGCGCTTCACCCGCCAGGGGCAGAGCTGCACGGCCGCGAGCCGCATCTATGTCGAGAGCCCGAATTCACGACCGCTTCGTGGACGCGCTCGCCGCCCGCGTGGACGCGATGAAAATGGGCGACCCGCTCGATGATCAAACGGACATCGGCACGATCATCAGTCAGGGCCAGTACGACAAGGTGCGCGCCTATATCGAGGAGGGATTGCGCACGCCGGGCGCGACGGGACGGGCCTGCTCGCGGCTTCCCGACGAACCGGGACTGCGCAAGAGCCTGTTCATGCAACCGCACATCTTCACCGGCCTCGGCAACGACAGCCGGTTGGTGCGGGAGGAGATCTTCGGCCCCGTCACCTGCGTGTTTCCGTTCGACGATCCCGACGCGGCGCTGGCGGCGGCGAACGACAGCGAGTACGGCCTGGCGGCATCGGTCTGGACCCGCGACCTCAAGCGCGGCCTGCGGTTCGCGCACGCACTGCAAGCCGGTCTGGTGCAGGTGAACCAAAACCTCGTCGTGCAGGCGAACCTCTCTTATGGCGGCATCAAGAGTTCCGGTCTCGGCAAGGAGGCGAGCCTCGAAGCGATGCAGGAGCATTTCACGCACAAGAAGACGATCATGGTGAACTACGCGTAACGCATCGGCGCGCTTCAATGCGCAGTACGGATTGCTGTGTCCTATTCTCGGTTGACGCAGAAGCTCGGAAGCGCGAACCACAGGAAAGTGTAGTCGGGTTCGTGGATCTTGGCGCGCCACTCGGCAATGACTGCGTCGACAATTTCGTCCGGCGTTTCACCGTAACTGTCGGTTTGCTGCCAGGTTCCGTCTCGCGCGGGAGTAGCGATCGCCGGGCCCCGCCGTATGCCAGAATGCTTGCGAGGCGCGACGAACTGCAAGCTCAAGCTCAGGCTCTGCCGTATCTACGGCTGACCCGAATCCCAAACTCGGAACCATCGGGACGCTTATACCACGATCCCGAGTAGTTGAGTTTCACGGCGGGAAACGAACCTTTTAGCATCTTGGATTCGAGCTCCGTGAACTCCGAGGGTGTAACGACCCGTATCTCTGGTTCGGTTCCCGGCGACCCAATCGGTTCGCCGTTCGGTGCCATGATTTCGATCGTCTCGGCGGGCGTGGCGTCGGGCACGCGCGGCGGAGACTTCGGCCTATCCGGCAATGCCTGTCGCAGCAGCGCCCCGCCAACCGCCCGAAATCCGGATGCTGCCCCGCCTGCGATCCCGGCCGCGCCGATCCCGAGCAGCGTCTCCACCGGATACACCGGCCTGATCGCGTCTTTGCTCAAATCCGGCGGCTGTCGGCTGTTCTCGACGGCCGCGACCGTCGATGGCTCGCGGGCACGGCCCTGGGCGTCGGCGAGAAAGCGCGACCAGCGGTCAAGGCCGACGGTCTGCATCGCCTCTCCGATCTTCCCGGCGGCGCCACGCGAATCGGCATGGCCGCTTGCCGAAGCCATCAGG
>CAVZQE010000016.1:0-271383 GCA_963777325.1 uncultured Alphaproteobacteria bacterium
AGGCGGGTGACAACGCTGATCGCGGCCCGTCCTTCATACAGCCGGGCAAAGCCGAAAGCATGCTGGGAGAGCCTGCCCTCGATCTTCAACGGGATGTAGGTGCCCCCGCCGAACAGGCCGGAGGCCCGGCGGCGGAACGCGAGCGCGCGCGCGATGATGGCCTGCTTCACCCGTCCGTCCCGCCAGGCCTCGAGCAGCTCCGCCGGCGCTCTGCCCGCGGCCAGCGCCTCGGCGCGGGCGGCGAAGTCGACAGGACGCCGGTTGTCGGGATCGACGAGCGAAAAGTCCCAGAACTCGGTTCCCTGATAGAGATCCGGCACCCCCGGGCTGGTCAGGCGCAGCAGCGTCTGAGCGAGGCTGTTCAGCGCGCCGGCCGGCGCAATCCGCTCCGCGAACGCGGCAACGTCGGCGACGACGCCCTCCTCGCCGCGATCGGGATCGAGGCAATGCGCGAGGAAGTGCCGGCAGGCATCCTCGTATCCGGCCTCCGGCGCGGCCCAGCTGGTCCGCCGCTTGGCCTCGCGCAACGACTTTTCTAGCCAGCCCTCGATCCGCTCGCGGTAGGCGCCGAGCCCGTCGCGATCGTCCGGGCGCAGGCCGAGCGGCCAGGCGGCCACCAGCATCTCGTACAGCATGATCTCGTCGGCGGCATCCGGCGCCGCCGTGTCGTCGACCTGCTCCTTGACCGTGGCGTTCTGGCGCATCCAGCGCCCGAGCGCGACCTCCCACTCCTCCGGCACCTCGCTCAGCACGGCGAGACGCATGCGCGTGTCCTCGCCGCGCTTGTGGTCGTGCGTCGCGGTGGCGAGCAGCGCGCGCGGGTAGCGCCGGCGGCGCTCGCGGTTGGCCTCGTGGAAGGCGGCCGGGCTCATCGCGAACTCCGACGGTTCGGAGCCGACCTCGTTGCGCGACAGCAGGCGGCCGTAGCGGTAGAAAGCGGTGTCCTCGACGGACTTCGCGGCCGTGGGCGAGGAGAGCTGCTGGAAGCGCACGATCGCCCGCAGCCGCTCCTGCCGCCGGAGGCCGGCGGGCACGTCGCGCAGGTTCCGGCCCGAAAGCCACTCGCCGATCAATTCGAGTAGCGGCAGGTCCGCTTGCCGGATCGTGCGCCGCGCCCCCTCGATCGCCGTCTCGAGCACCCTCTCGTCGGTTTCCGAGATGCCGCCGAGACCCGAATAGATGCGGTAGACCGGGAAGTAGACCAGCAGCTCTTCCAGCGTGCGCCGCATCGCGGTCAGCGTGTAGTCGCGGGTGCGCAAGTCACGCCGGGCGATGCGGTGCAATGCGGCGGCCGTCGCGTACAGCTCGCTGAACAGGCTTTCGCGCAGGATCTGCCGCCGCGCCGGGTGCGCCTCGTCCTCGAACGCGCCGGGGCGGCCGGTGAGGCCCGTCCAAAGCCGGGTCAGCGGCCCTTCGCCCGCCGGGTCGTGCATCAGCGCCGAGACGGCGTTCATGAAGTCGTAGCCGGTGGTGCCGTCGGACAGCCAGTCGCTCGGCAGGTTCTCGCCGGGTGCCAGGATCTTCTCGAGCCAGATGACCGGCGGCGGCTCCATCGGGCTGTCGGGCGGCAGGTGCTTGGGGCGCGCGGCGACCGCGGTATCGAGCTTGCGCCGCAGCTTGCGGCAGTAGCCGCGCGGATCGGCGAGGCCGTCCACGTGGTCGATGCGCACGCCGTCGATCAGGCCCTCGGCATAGAGGCGCAGGATGTAGTCGTGCGTGTCGTCGAACACCTTCGGCTCCTCGGCGCGGATGCCGGCGAGGCCGTTGATGTCGAAGAACCGCCGCCAGTTGATCTCGTCCGCCGCCGCCCGCCACCAGGCAAGCCTGTAGTTCTGGCGTTCGAGCAGCCGGTGCAGCCGGTCGCGGCCTTCCGGCGTGTTGGCGTCGTAGGCGCGGAGCAGGGCTTCCATCGCCTCCGGACGCGCCTCGGCCGCCGCTTGCAGCGCCTTGCGGGCTTCGGCTGCGCGCTCGCGCATGCCGCCGCCGCCGCCGACCGTCTTGAACGCGGCGATTGCGTCCCCGAAGGCGCTGGCCTGCTCCTGCAACACCGGGGCGTATTGGCGCGGGTCGATGGGAAAGCGGTGCGCGCCATAGGCGCAGACGAAGAGACGCCCGTCCGCGCGATCGAATTCGAGGACGAGATCGCCGGATTCCAAGGCTTCGCCATAGGAGGAGCCGAGAAACGGCGCGAGCAGGCGGCCCCGCAAGGTCGCGTCCGGCGGATCCCAGTCGATGTCGAAGTAGTCCGCGTACGGGCTGGCGCGGCCCCATTCCAGCACGTCGAGCCACCAAGCGTTGTCGGCCCCGCCGACCCCCATGTGGTTCGGCACGATGTCGAGGATTAGCCCCATGCCGTGGTCGCGCAGCGTCCCGACCAGCCGCTGCAGCGCCACGATCCCGCCGAGTTCCGGATCGATCGCGTGGTGGTCCACGATGTCGTAGCCGTGCGTGGAGCCGGGCCGGGATTTCAGCAACGGGGAGGCATAAAGATGACTGATGCCGAGACTCTCGAAATAGGGAACCAGTTCGCAGGCCTGGTCGAGAGTGAAATCCTTGTGGAATTGCAGGCGGGCGGTGGCACGCAGGCCGGTCATCTCGTCTTCTTTCTAGCCGTGTCGAGGCTTTGCAGGCGCGCGGCCGTCGCTTGGTCGTCGAGAACGCGGGAGGCGACGTCCGGCATCCGGCGTCGCCAGTTAGGATGCTCGTCCAGCGTGCCGGGCAGGTTCGGCTGTTCCGTCTGGCCGATCGCGTCCTCCATGGGCAGCAGCACGAACGCGCAGGCGGCGCCGCCGACATGGCGCACGGCCGCATCCACGACCGGCTCCGGCTCGCCGGGCACGGGCGGCTCGCCGGTCGCCGCGCCGCTGTCCTGGAACGCGGCCCAGATCGCCTGCCTGTCGGTGTCGCGCTCGGCGCGCTCGGCCGCCTCGTCGTGGACGAGCCCGAGCGCCGCGCGCCGGTCGAGGTCGGTCGCGGTCCACCATCCGGCGACGGTCGGGATGTCGTGCGTGCTGGTCATGGCGACGGCGTCGGGCGTCCAGGCCGCGGGCGGGGTGAACGCGCCCTCCTCGGTCTTCTCGAACCAGAGCACCCGCATGCCCATCACCCCGGCATCGGTCAGGCGCTTGTTGAAGCCCTTGGGGACGGTGCCGAGATCCTCGCCGAGCACGATCGCCCGGTGCCGGTGCGCCTCCAGCGCGACCAGACGCAGCAGATCCTGCTCGGGGAAGCCGAGATAGGCGCCCTCGGCGGCGGTCGCGCCGTCCGGCAGCACCCAGAGCCGGGTCAGACCCATGGCGTGATCGATCCTGAGGCCGCCGGCATGGGCGAGGGCCGCGCGGATCATCTCGATGAAGGCCGAAAAGCCGCTGCGCCTGAGGCCAGTGGGCGAGAAGCCGACCAACCCCCAGCTCTGTCCCTGCGGGCTGAGCAGGTCGGGCGGGGCGCCGATGCTCATGCCCGTCAGCATCTCGGCCTGGCGGCTCCAGCCCTGGCTGCCGCCCCCGTCCGCGCCGACGGCGAGGTCGGAGATCAGGCCGATCCCCATGCCCGCCTGCCGGGCCGCTTCCTGAGCACCGGCGAGCGCCCGGTCGGCCATGAATTGCAGCCAGGCGTGGAACGCGACCTCGCGCGCGTGCTCCTGGGCGAAGCGCGCGACCTCCGGTCCGTCCGGATGGCGGAACGCCTCCGGCCAGTCCCGCCAGTTCCAATGCCCGGGATCGGCCGCGAACAGATGCCGGTGCAGCGCCTCGAACCGGGCATGCTGTTCGAGGGCGCCGCCGCGCGTCGTCCGGAACGCTTGGAGAGCGGGATCTGCGGCGGCTCCCCGCTCGAAGGCGGCGCGGAACGCGGCGAGCCGGGCGCGGCTCGCCTCCGGCCAGTCCACCAGCTCCAGGCCCTCAAGCCGCGCGAATGTCTCGTTCGCCACATCGTCGGGCAGCGGCGTATGCAGCACGTTCAGCATCGCCCGGCTGGAGGGCGCGTAGGGGCTGAACCGCTCGGCGTCGGCGGAGAACTGCGCGTGCACCGGGCTGATCGCGACCGCGGACGCGCCGTGCCGCGCGGCCGACCGCACGAAATCGGCGAGCGCCGCGAAATCTCCGATGCCGCCGTCCCCGCGCCGCCGCAACCCGTACAGCTGCACGGCCAAGCCCCAGGCCTTCGCCTGGCCCGTCACCTCGGCAATCGACGGGCATCGCGGCGGCGCGATCGCGAGCGTCGCGCTCTGACTGCCGATCTCCAAGCGATGATAGCCCGGTATGTTCACGGGCGGCAGTTGGCCATCGGCCCCGGCCTCGCCCTCGAGGACCTGCCCGTCCTCGAGCGCCAAGCGGAACCGCCCGCGCAAACCGGCGAGCACGACCGGCTCGCCAACCCGTCCCGTGATCAAGGGCGGCAGGGTCTTGCCGCTCTCCTGTTCATCCAGGCGGGCCTCGCTCTCCGCGATCTCCGCGTCCGAGCCGCCGGGGAAGCCGATCGCGGCGAGCACGGCGCGCAGCGTGTCGGGGCCGACCTCATGGTCGTCGCCGAACGCATCCCGCCATTTCGGCGCGATGCCCGCGCGCTCGGCGAGCCGGATCAGCGCGGCGTCGCTCATGCGCCAGTATCGGTGATGTAGGCGACCGCGCTGTCTCCGGGCAGCGCGCCCTCCGGCACGACGCGGGCCATATGATCGCCGGTGCCGTAGAGCATCTCGCCCGTGAGCGGGCCGATCGGCACCGGCGTCTCGTCGAGATTGACCGCGATCGTCAGCAGCGCGCCGTTGCCGAGCCGCCATCTCCCGACCACCGCCTTGGGGCCGATGGCCTCGGCGCCTTCGCTGCGCGCCCCCGGAATGCCGGGAACGACGAAGCGATGCCTGATCGCCAGCAACTCCCGATGCAGCGTCTTCACCGACGCGTGCTCGTCCTCGGTCGCCTCCGACGCGTCCGGCACGGAGGCGTCGAACGTGGTCCCGGCGTTGGGGTCGGGGATCGTCTCGCGTCGCGCCGGATCGGTGAAGGCCGCGAACTTCTTGAACTCGCGGCGGCGGCCCTCGCGCACCAGCTTCGCAAGCTCCTCGTTGTGATCCGTGAAGAACAGGAACGGCGCCTTGGTCCCCCACTCCTCGCCCATGAACAGCATCGGAATGGACGGCGACAGCAGCAGCACGGTGGTCGCCGCGCGCAGCGCCGCTGGGCGGGCGAGCGCCGTCAGCCGGTCGCCGAAGGCGCGGTTGCCGATCTGGTCGTGATTCTGCAGGCAGACGACGAAGGCGGTCGGCGGCAGATGCCCGCTTGGTTCGCCGCGCGCCTCGCCCTGATGCGGCGACATCTCGCCCTGATACACGAACCCCTCCGCCATCGCGCGGGCGAGCTGGCGGGCGGCGTCCTGGAAATCCTCGTAGTACCCCTCGCGCTCGCCCGTCAGCAGGACGTGCATGCAGTGATGCCAGTCATCCGTCCATTGCGCGTCGAACAGACCGGGCGCGAGATGCGACGCCTTGTTGCCCTCGTGTTCCAGCACGAGATGCACGTGCCGGCCGGGCTCGACCGTCGCCCGGATCGCGCGCGCCATTTCGTCGAGGAAATCCGGCTCGCTGATCGCGTGCACCGCGTCGAAGCGCAGGCCGTCGAAGCGGTATTCCATCAGCCAGTAGAGCGCGTTCTGGATGAAGTAGTCGCGCACCTGCCGCTTACGGAAATCGATCGACACGCCCCACGGCGTTTGCAGATCGTCGCGGAAGAAGCTCTCCGCGTAGGCGTGCAGATAGTTCCCGTCGGGGCCGAAATGGTTGTACACGACATCCAGCATCACCGACAGCCCGATGCCGTGCGCCGTGTCGATCAGCGTCTTCAGCTCGTCGGGCATGCCGTATGCCGCATCGGGCGCGTACGGCAGGACGCCGTCATAGCCCCAATTGTGCCTGCCCGGAAAATCCGCGATCGGCATCAGCTCGACGACCGTGACGCCGAGATCCTTCAGGGCCGGGAGTTTGGCCGTGATGCCGGCGAAACCGCCCATCGCGCCGGGATGAAGTTCATAGACGACCGCCTCGCTCCAGGGACGACCGCGCCATCCGTCGTGTGTCCAGGCGAAGCCGCGCGGGTCCACGACGAGGCTCGCGTCGTGAACGTCGCCCGCCTGCGCGCGCGACGCCGGATCGGGCACCGCGAGAATCCGGCTTCACCCGGTATTTGTAGCGCGCGCCCGCTTCGGCCGTCGTCTCCACCGCGCGCCAGCCATCCGGCTCCGCTCGCATCGGAACCGGCGGCTGGCCCTCGATTTCGAGCGAAACGTCGGCGGCATCCGGTGCCCAGAGCCGGAACCGGACGCGCCCGTCATCGCCCAGCTGCGCGCCGAAGGGGAGGCGGTGAGCGAAGCGGGACGTCACTGGCCGTATCCCGATCCGGCCCGCAGCACCACGGTCGCGAGCGGCGGCAACGTCAGCACGACCGAGGCCGGTTGGTCGTGGCTCGGCTCGTCCTCCGCGGCGACGCCGCCGCCATTGCCGAGATTGGAGCCGCCGTAGCTTTCGGCATCGCTGTTGAAAACCTCCGTCCAGCCGCCGCCCGAGGGAACGCCGAGCCGGTAGCCGTAACGCGGGACGGGGGTGAAGTTGCACACCACCAGAACCGGCGCGTCGCCCTCGTTGCCGAACCGCAGATACGCGAACACGCTCTGGTCGCGGTCGTCCATCACCACCCAGCGGAAGCCGGAACTCTCCGTGCCGCGCACATGCAAGGCGGGCGTCGCCCGGTAGAGCTGGTTGAGATCGCGCACGAGCCGCTGCATCCCTGCATGCATCGGATCTTCCAGCAGATACCAGTCGAGGCCGGTATCGTGGTTCCACTCCCGCACCTGCGCGAACTCGCCGCCCATGAACAGCAGCTTCTTGCCGGGATGCGTCCACATGAAGCCGTAATAGGCGCGCAGATTGGCGAACTTCTGCCACTGGTCGCCCGGCATCTTCCCGATCATCGAGCCTTTGCCGTACACGACCTCGTCATGCGACAGCGGCAGCAGGAACTTTTCCGAGAACGCATAGACGAGGCCGAAGGTGATCTCGTCGTGGTGCCAGCGGCGATGAACGGGCTCCTCCTCAATGTAATGCAGCGTGTCGTGCATCCAGCCCATGTTCCACTTGTAATTGAAGCCGAGCCCACCTTCCTCCGCGGGCCGGGTCACGCCGGGCCAGGCCGTCGAATTCTTCGGCGATCAGCATGGCGCCCGGGCAGCGTTCGGCGACGACGCGGCTCAGTTCCTGAAGAAACGAGACCGACTCGAGATTCTCGCGGCCGCCGTACTTGTTCGGAACCCACTCGCCGGCCTTGCGGCTGTAGTCGCGGTACAGCATGGAGGCGACGGCGTCCACGCGCAGCCCGTCCACATGGTAGTGCTCCAGCCAGTGCAGCGCGCTGCCGATCAGGAACGCCCGCACCTCGTTGCGGCCGTGATTGTAGATCAGCGTGTTCCAGTCCTGGTGGAATCCCTCGCGCGGGTCTGCGTGCTCATAGAGCGCGGTGCCGTCGAATTGCGCGAGGCCGTAGGCGTCGGTCGGGAAATGCGCGGGCACCCAGTCGAGAATGACGCCGACGCCCGCCGCGTGGCAGCGATCGACGAAGCGCGCGAAGGCGTCAGGCGGCCCCATGCGCGCGCTCGGCGCGAACTGGCCGAGCGGCTGGTAGCCCCAGCTGCCGCCGAACGGATGCTCCATCACGGGCAGCAGCTCGACATGAGTGAAGCCCATGCGCTCCACATAGGGGACCAGCCGTTCCGCCAGCATGTCCCAGCCGGACCGGTCATCCTGCGCCAGCGGCAGCCAGGAGGCGGCGTGCACCTCGTAGACGGAGATCGGCGCGGATGGCGCGCTCCGTTCCTTCTCGCGCGCGCGCCATTCGGCGTCGCCGAAGCGGAATGGCTCGGTGCGGACGACGATCGACGCGGTCTTCGGGGGCGCTTCGGCCGCCCACGCGACCGGATCGGCCTTCAGCGGCAGCTTCTCGCCCCACGGTCCGAGCAGCTCGTATTTGTACAGGGCGCCAGGCGCCAGGCGGGGGATGAACAGCTCCCAAACGCCCGCCTCGACCCGCTTGCGCATCGGATAGCGTCGCCCGTCCCAGCCGTTGAAGTCGCCCACGACCGATACGCGCCGCGCATTCGGCGCCCAAACCGCGAAGCGCACGCCCTGCACGCCCTCGATCCGCATCGGGTGCGCGCCGAGGCAGCGGCCGAAATCCTGATGCCGCCCTTCCGCCAGCAGATGGACGTCGAGATCGCCCAGCAGCAGCGGGAAGGAGTAGGGATCCTCGGTCTCCCGCACGAACTCGCCGGTATCGATCCGGAGCTTGTAGGGCGCCGCGGTCTGCATCACCCCGGAGAACAGGCCGGCGGGATGAATCCGGCGCAGGGTGCAGAGGACGTCGTCGGTCGCGCGATCGAGCACGGAGACGGATTGCGCGTCCGGCTGCAACGTCCGCACCACGATGCCTGCGGGCACCGGATGCGGTCCGAGCACCGAAAAGGGATCGCCGTGCCGCGCGTTGACGATCGCGTCGATGGTTCCGGGATCGGGCAGATACTCGCTCGAAAAATCGTTCATCCGGCTGAGCCTTCCGCGGGCTGTAGTACGCGCTCGACGATGCGCTGCAATCCTTGCAGCGGGATGCCGAGCCATGTCGGGCGATTGGCGGCCTCGTAGCGGATCTCGTACGCGGCCTTCTCGATCAGGAACAGGTCGAGCAGCGCCGCCTCGGCGCTCGGCTCCACCCAGGGCCGGTCGGAACCGTGCAGCACCTCGCGATAGGCGCGGAGGAAGGCCGTCTCGGATTCGTGCCGGAACTGCTCCAGCAGCGCCGCCCGCCGTTCGCCGACCTGGGGCGAAGCCGGTATCCGGCCCGGCGCCGCCGCCGCTGCCGCATAGTCGAACGAGCGCAACAGGCCCGCGACGTCGCGGAGCGGCGATCCCTTCTGCCGGCGCTGCTCCATCGGCCGCGCGGGTTCGCCCTCGAAGTCGATGATGAACGCATCGCCTTGCACCACGAGCACCTGGCCGAGATGAAAGTCGCCGTGCACCCGCGTCCTGAGCGATCCGGCGCCCGCTCGCGCCAGCGCGTGCGCGGCCTCCCTCAGCCCGCCCTCGCGGTCGAGGATCCATTGCGCAAGTTCGCCGGTGGCCTCGTCCGGCCAGTCCCGCATCCCGCGCAGCAGGCCGAACGCGCCGTCGATCTGCTCGATCGCACCCTCGGCCCAGGCTTCGGCGCCGGCCTCGTCGACCGGCTCGGGCGTGAAGTCCGGCTGATCGGTCGGGCTCGCCAGGATCGCGTGCAGCTCGGCCAGACGCTTGCCGATTGCGGCGGCAAACACGTCGTAGCTCACGAACACGTCCGCCGCCTCGCCGTCGTGGTCCACCCCGGTCTGCGCGACCTCCTCGACCGAGCGCGCCAGGAAGTCGAGCGTCCAGCTCCATCCGTCACCCTGGTTGCGCACGAAACCTTGCACGAGACCGAAGGTGTTCGGCGTGCCGTCGGCGTCGACGCGGACCATCTCGCCATAGAGCGGCGCCGAGTTGGCGAAGCCTCGCTCGGTCAGATAGCGCGTGACCTCGCCCTCCGGATGCACCCCCGCCAGCACGTGCCGCACGATCTTCAGGACGAGCTTGTCGCCGAAGACGAGGGAGCTGTTCGACTGCTCCGCCGACAGTCGCCTGATTTCGGCGTCGGGCGCGAGTTCGAGCTCGTCGAGGAGCGACGTCGGCAGGAACCGGATCTCGCTCTCGTTGTCCGGCAGCGGCAGCACGAGGCGCTCGCGCAGGCCGTCGATGCAGGCGCGCGCGAACCCGTCCAGCGCGAAACCGTCCGTGAGATAGCCGACCTCCCGCCCGAGCCGCAGCCGGGCCAGCGCGAGCTGCTGGATCAGCGGTCCCGGCGCGTCCTCCGCGCCGCCGCCGAGCGGCAGGGCGTAGCGTTCCACGCGATCCTCGAACCGCGCCTCGATTTCGGCCAGGACGACCGGATCGCTGCTCGCGCGCAGACGCACCGCGTAGGCAATGCGCACGCCACGCATGTGCTCGCCCTTGCTCGCGAACCAGCGCCGCTTCGGCAGGTACGCGGGCAGGATCTCGGTCTCGATCACCGCGAGATTGTGCCCGGCGAACGCATCTTCGAGCCGGCGCCGGATGACGAGCGTCGCGAACTCGGGCAGCGTTTCGGGCGATCCCGCCCGTCCGGCGTCCAGTTGCGACTGAGGCGCAAGCTGGAACCAGTAGAAGGCATAGGGCGGCAGAGTGAGCAGATAGGACAGCTGGCTGACCGGCGGGAACACGGACCCGCCAACGATGTCCACGAGCGTGCGTCCGGCGAACGCCGACAGATCGAGCTCCACCGCCTGCGCCGTCCGCGATAGATTGCTGACGCAGAGGATGGTCTCCTCCTCCTCGCCGTCCCCGTTCTTCAGTTCGCGCAGGAAAGCGAACACCTTGCGATTGCCCGGATAGAGGAAACGCTGGCTGCCGCGTCCGAAGGCCCGGTGGTTCTGCCGCACCGCCAGCATGCGGCGCGTCCAGTTGAGCAGCGAATGGGCGTCGGCGGCCTGGCTTTCCACGTTCACGGCGTCGTACCCGTACTGCGCGTCCATGATGACGGGGAGCACGAGGCCGGCCGGATCGGACCGCGAGAAGCCGCCGTTGCGGTCGGGCGACCACTGCATCGGCGTGCGCACGCCGTCGCGATCGCCGAGATGGATGTTGTCGCCCATGCCGATCTCGTCGCCGTAGTAGATCACTGGCGTTCCGGGCATCGACAGCAGCAGGCCGTTCATCAGCTCGATGCGGCGGCGGTCGCGTTGCAGCAGCGGCGCGAGGCGGCGGCGGATGCCGAGATTGAGGCGGGCGCGGCGGTCGCTCGCGTAGGTCTCCCAGAGATAGTCGCGCTCGCTGTCCGTCACCATCTCGAGCGTGAGCTCGTCATGGTTGCGCAGGAACACCGCCCACTGGCAGTTGGCCGGGATGTCCGGCGTCTGGCGCATGATGTCGGTGACCGGGAACCGGTCCTCCCGCGCGATCGCCATATACATGCGCGGCATCAGCGGAAAGTGGAACGACATGTGGCATTCGTCGCCGTCGCCGAAATAGACCTGCGCGTCCTCCGGCCACTGATTGGCCTCGGCGAGCAGCATGCGCCCCGGCGCGTGCGCGTCCATCTCGGCGCGAATGCGCTTCAGGACGGCGTGCGTCTCCTCGAGATTCTCGTTGTTGGTGCCCTCGCGCTCGACGAGATAGGGCACCGCGTCGAGGCGCAGCCCGTCCACGCCCATGTCGAGCCAGAAGCGCATGATCGACAGCACTTCCTCGAGCACGGCCGGGTTGTCGAAGTTGAGATCCGGCTGATGCGAGTAGAAACGATGCCAGAAATAGGCATTCGCCTCCGCGTCCCAGGTCCAGTTCGACTTCTCGGTGTCGATGAAGATGATGCGCGTGCCGGCGTATTTCTGATCGCTGTCGGACCAGACGTAGAAATCCCGCTCGGGCGACCCGTCCGGCGCGCGCCGGGCGCGCTGAAACCACGGATGCTGGTCCGACGTGTGGTTCACCACGAGTTCCGTGATGACCCGGAGACCGCGTTCATGCGCCGCGTTGATGAAGCGCCGCACGTCGTCCAGCGTACCGTACTCGGGATGGACGCCGCGATAGTCGGCGATGTCGTAGCCGTCGTCGCGACGGGGCGACGGATAGAACGGCAGCAGCCAGATCGCGGTCACGCCGAGCTCGGCGATGTAGTCGAGCTTCTGCATCAGTCCCGCGAAGTCCCCGACGCCGTCGTTGTTGGCGTCGAAGAAGGATTTGATGTGGATCTGATAGATGACCGCGTCCTTGTACCAGAGCGGATCATCCTCGGTGGATTTGAGGCCGATGGGCGGGTTCATGCCTGTGCTTTGCTGTGGGTCGGATGCCGGTCGTCAAATCGCGGGGCGCGCGCGCCAGATGGCGTAGGGCTGCTCCGGCGTCAGGGTCACGCGCTGGAACTTCCCGGTCCAGATCGTGCTGGTGTCGCGGACGAGATCCTCGATCCGCAGCTGGCCGCCATCGGGCAGGTTCCAGGTCCAGAGCGGGGCCTCGAACGAAACGTCGCGCGCGTTATGCGGATCGAGACTGACCGCGACCAGCAGCACGTTGCTGCGATCGGGTGTCTCGCGGGCATAGTAGATCACCTGATCGTCGAACGCATTGTGGAAGGCGACGCCGAGATGCGAGTGCAGCGCCGGGTTTTCACGCCGGATCTGGTTGAGGCGCGTGATTTCGGGAACGATGTTTCCGGGGCGGTTCCAGTCCCAGGCGCGGATCTGGTACTTCTCGGAGTCGAGATACTCCTCCTTGCCGGGCATGGGCGTCGCTTCGCACAGTTCGAAGCCGCTGTAGACGCCCCACAATCCCGACAGCGTCGCGGCGAGCGCCGCCCGGATCAGAAAGCCGCCGCGCCCGGACGTCTGCAGGAACACCGGGTTGATGTCGGGCGTGTTGACGAAGAAGTGCGGCCGGAAGAATTCGCGCGGCGCCGTCGTGGTCAGCTCGACGATGTACTCCTGCAGCTCGCGCTTGTGGTTCCGCCATGTGAAATACGTGTAGGATTGCGAGAAGCCGATCTTCGCCAGCCGATACATGATCTTCGGGCGCGTGAAGGCTTCGGCGAGGAAGATCGCATCCGGGTATCGCGCGCGCACCTCGGCGATCATCCACTCCCAGAACGGGAACGGCTTCGTGTGCGGGTTGTCCACCCGGAACAGGCGCACACCCTGCTCGGCCCAGTGCATGACCACTTCGCACAAGGCGACCCAGAGATCCGGGATCGCGTCGGGCGCGTAGAAATCGACGTTGACGATGTCCTCGTATTTCTTCGGCGGGTTTTCGGCGTATTTGATCGTGCCGTCCGGCCGCCACGCGAACCAGCCCTCGTGCTCGCGCAGCCACGGATGGTCGGGCGAGCACTGGATCGCGAAGTCGATCGCGAGCTCGAGCCCGTGCTTCGCCGCTTCCTGCCGCAAGGCCTGGAAGTCGGCAAGCGTGCCGAGCTCCGGATGCAGGGCGTCGTGGCCCCCCTCCGGCGAGCCGATCGCGTACGGGCTGCCCGGATCGTCCGGGCCGGGGGTCAGGGTGTTGTTGCGCCCCTTGCGGTTCTTGCGCCCGATCGGATGGATCGGCGGGAAATAGAGCACGTCGAAGCCCATGTCGCGCACGCGCGGCAGGTGGCGGATCACGTCCTGGAAGGTGCCGTGGCGGTGCTCGTCGTCGCTCATCGAGCGCGGGAAGATCTCGTACCAGCTCGCGAACTGCGCGCCGATGCGCTCGGCCGTGACCGGATGCGCGCGGGACGTGACCGCGAACGGACGCGGATCGGCCTCCGCCATCAGCGCCGTCGTTTCCGGCGACAGCAGCATCGTCCGCCTCGTGTCCTCCTCCGACTTGCCGAGCCTGTCGAGGAGCGCCCGGAGTTCGGCGGCGAGCGCGCTGTTCGCGCCCTTCGCGGCGGCTTCGACGAGACGCAGCCCCTCCGTCAGTTCGAGCGTCGTGTTGACGCCGGCCGCGTGCTTCTTCGCCACCTCGTCGCGCCAGGTCGCGAACGCGTCGCGCCACGCCTGCACCGTGAACTCGAAACTGCCGGTCGCGGTCAGCGGGAAGCTTGCCTGCCAGCGGTCGTTGCCGAGCGGGCGCATCCGCCGCTCCTGCCACTCCGGGGCGAGGCGGTTGCGGAAGCGGAGCGCGACGCTCACGACCTCGTGGCCGTCGGCGAGGACGTCGGCCTCCACCGTCACGGCGTCGCCCGCGATGCGCTTGACCGGGAACGCCCCGCCATCGACGCTCGGCGTCACGTTCTCGACCGCGACGCGCGGGCTGTTCGCGGCTGCGCTGGCGGTCTCCGCAGGCTTCGGCCGGCTCTTGCCGCCCGGCTCCGAGCGGCTGCCTGCCAGCACACGCACCTCTCCGGGTCTCAGGGTGACCGTGTCCCCGGCCTGCAAGCCGGCGCCGTCCGGAGGGTCGAGCGGCTCGAACGCGGCGACGCTGCCTCCCACGGCGCTGAGCAGAGCGGAAGCCGGCCCGGTCGCGCGCCTTGTCGCGTCGGTATTGGCGAGGATCAGCACGGCCCTGTGCGCGAACCGCGCGTCGGCGGCATCGGTCCGCAACACGGCGAGCAGGTTCGCACCCGGTCCCGACAACAGGCTGGCGCCGCCGTGCAGCGCGGGCAATCCGTTGCTCGCGCGCGCGGCGTTGGCCGCGATCACCGCCGCGCTGAGATCGAGCGGCGCATTCTCCCGGATCGCATCCCAGTCCTCGGGCGCGTCACGCGCCGGGTCGAGCGGCTGCGACGCCGCGAACTCGAACCCCATCGGCATCAGCCACCCGGTCCCGAGCGCCGCCGCGACCGACAGCGAGCGGCGATAGCTCGGCTCTTGTCCGGCCGGATCGTGGCAACTGGTCAGCAGGCGCGGCCCGAACGGCGCTTCGGGAGCGGTGAGCAGCGGCGCCACGGCCGCGAGCCGGTCCGCTTCCCGCCACAGCCAGTCGCTCGCGAAATCCCACCAGGGCAGGGAGGACGACACCAGATCGAGCCGGGCTCCGGCTAGGGCCTCCATCGTCTCGGCGCTGGCGCCGGCGGTCCAGCCGACGAACATCGTGCCCGGAGCCCGGCCGCGAACCGCGCCGATCAGGCCGCCGACGAACGCCGAGGGCAGTCCCGCCAAGTGCAGCAGCCGAAATCCCCCGACGCCCCTTTGCGCCCAGCCGGCGAGACGTCCGGCCCACCACTCGACCAGCGCCGGGTCTTCGGCATGGGCCCGCGCCGCCTCGCTCCCGCCCTGCCCATGCCTCGGGTCGAGCGCCGCCAGATCGGCGGGGCCGGAGAACAGGCCGCCCGCCTCCCGCGCCGCCGCCGAACCCGCCGCGAGCCGGTCCGGCACGACGTCGAGCAACAGCTTGAGGTCACGCTCGGCGGCCTGTCTCGCCAGCCGCTCGATCGCGGCGTCGGCGCCGGACTCCCATGCCAGCGCCGGATGCAGCCGCGTGAAATCGGCCGGAAGGAAAAGGTTGCCGGTGCGGCCGGGCACGAAGGGCGGAGCGATCAGCACGTGATCGAAGCCGAGCCTGGCCGCGTGATCGAGCAAATGCGGCCAGCGGTCCAGCGGCCCTGCCAGCAGCGGGCTCACGTAATAGATGCTCGGCGCGGTGGGTTCACCCGCCTCGGCCAGGTGGGCCTCTTGCGTCAGGAGATCATTCATGGAGTCCCCATGGCTGTTTCGCGCGAAGAGGACGCCCGGAGATGTTCCCGGCTCGCGTCCAACAAGGCTGTTGCGGCGGATTTTGCTAGTCAGAACATGCGTGAGAGCTGCGGATCAGGTCGGACCGGACGGCGCGAGGAATACGCCAAAAACTCGTCGGGCGATACCGGCCGGGCGATTCGGCCCTGCATAGCCGATCCGGTGCGGCAACGTGAACCCCAAGGACGTCGGCCTGCGCCTATCCGAGATCGACGCCTCCGGTCACCGCCTGGTAGGTCGCGACGGCCAGCGTCATCGGGTCGAAGGGCTTGGTGATGACGAAGGCGGGCTCGATCGCCTCGCCGGTCAGGAGGCGCTCCGGATAGGCGGTGACGAAGATCACGGGCGCGTAATGGCCTTGCATGATCCGGGCGACGGCGCTGGTGCCGTCGCCGCCCGCTCCCAGGTTGATGTCGGCGAGGATCAGGCCCGGCCGGGTGCGCTTGGCGATCTCGACGGCGTCCCGCTCGGTGGCGGCAATGCCCACGACCCGGTGACCGCAGCTCTGGACCAACTCCTCGATGTCCATGGCGATGATCGGCTCGTCCTCGATGATGAGCACGTCGGTCGCGGTCGCGTCCCGCAGGCGGTCGCGTCCGCTCGCGACCAGCGCCCCGGCCTCGTCCGGGTCGATGCCGACCACCGAAGCGGCCTGTCCGACCGGCAGCTCCTCGAGCGAGACCAGCAGCATGAGTTGCCGCTGCTGGCGGGTCAGCGGCGCGGTGCTCTCCCGCGGGCTCGCTTCGCACTCCAGATCGAATTGGCGCGTCACCTCGCGGTAGAGCGCGATGCGCGCGTCGGGGGCGGGGACGTCGTGCCGGAGCACGGCTTGCAGGCTGGAGGCGACGAGCTGATCGCCGCTGGCCTGCGTTCCCGTCAGCGCCCGAGCGAACCTTCGGACGTAGGGGAGGGCGCGAATCAGCTCTTCGCGATGCACGCTGTTCATGGTTCAAACCTCTTGCAGACGCGCACGGTGCGCCGACGTCGAGCGTCAGTAGTGGATACCAGCCGCGTGCGCCATGTCAGCCCGCCAGCCTTGCATCGTCAAATCACGGCAGTACTGCCGGAACTGCGCGGTTTCGCCCGGTTCCTGGTCAGGGACCGCGTCGCCGCGGACGATCTCGTCCAGGATACCCTCGTGCGCGCGCTCGGCAACCTTGGGCAGTTCAGCGCCGGCACGAACCTGAAAGCGTGGCTGTTCACGATTCTGCGCAACACGTTCTATGAGCAGGCGCGTCGCCGCCGGAGCGAGCGCCGCGCGCTGGAGCGCGCCGCGCCGATCGAGCACGCCGCCTCCGCGCATCAGGAGGCCGAAGCCGAACTGGGCGACCTGGAGCGCCTGCTCTGGACCCTGCCGGTGGTGCTGCGGGAGGCGCTCGTGCTCGTGGGCGCGCAGGGGATGGCCTACGAGGAAGCGGCCGTGATCTGCAACGTGCCGGTCGGCACGATCAAGGCCCGCGTCTCGCGTGCCCGGGCCAGGATCAGCGAAGAGATGAACGAGGCCAGCCCGTCGCCCGCGCCGGAGCCGGCCGAACTCGGGCTGAGAGGCGGGCCTCGCGCATTCGTGAGGGGCGCCGCGCAACAAAACCGGGCGCCGCTTCATTGGAGGCTCGGAAACGCTCGAGGAGCCCTAGGGAATGTCCAGCGCCGTCACGTTCCACGACCAGGTCATTTCGATTCTGCCCAAGCTTCGTGTTCAGGCTCTGGCGCTGACCCGCAACCGGGCGGCGGCCGAGGATCTGGTTCAGGATGCGGTCTGCAATGCGCTCTCGGCCCAGGAGAGCTTCATCCCCGGCACCAATTTCGCCGCGTGGATGCATCGAATCCTGCGCAACCGCTTCATCTCGAATCTCCGCAAGCGCCGGGACACGACCGACATCGACGACGTGCCCTCCTCCGTGTTCGCGACCGACGCGTCCCACGAGGACCGGCTGGCGCTGAAGGAGTTGGGTGCGGCGATGACCCGCCTGCCCACGGATCAGCGCGAGGCGCTCGTCATGGTGGTCGTGCATGGCATGAGCTACGAGGCGCTCGCCGAGGCGACCGGATGCGCCGTCGGAACGGCGAAAAGCCGCGTCTTCCGCGCGCGGCGGCAGCTCGAATCCTGGCTGATGGGCGACGCCTCCGGCCGTGAATCGATGCGGCTGGGCGTCTCCGCCGAGCGCGGGCACAGCGCTCCGGCGGCGCGCGAACTCGGTCGTGGGGGTCTAGAATACTTCGATCGATTATCCGTGGCGGCCGGGGTGTCAGGGCCGCCACGCTTCGGGTCATGTTGTAATGAAATTTGTTCCGATGGGTCAAAGAAAGGATAGGCCGGTCCCGGTTCGTCCTCCTGCCGAGGGACAGACCGAGACCGCCTTCAGCCTTTGGCTCCAGCGCGGACTTCACAAGCTGTTCGACGATGTGGCGAACGAGCCGATTCCGGAGGAGCTTCTGAAGCTCATCGAGGAGGACCGGCGCAAGTAGCCGGCCCGGATCGGTGCCGATCAAGTCGCCTGCCGATTATCTGCCGGTCCTGGGATCGGTTCGTGGTCGCCTCATGGGATTGCTGGCCGTCGCGGCCATCCCGCTCGTCACGATGGCCGGCATCGCCGCTTGGCAAACCTACCTGGCCGGCATCGGCCAGCCGCGTCAAACGGTGCTTCTCGTCCGCGAATCGGCCATCGCCCGCCACGAGGCGGCCGTGCAGACTGTCCGGCAGATGCTGGCCGCCGTCGCCCAGAGCGAGGCCGCGCTCGATGACGACCGCTGCCAGGGGTATCTGAGCCGCGTGCTGGACCTGAACCGAAGCTGGTACACGAGCCTGCGCGTGATCGGGGCGGATGGCCGGCTGCTCTGCTCGGCCGCCGATCCGGACGTCGCCCAACCCCAGGACGCCACCGCGGACGAGGACGCTCTAGCCAGCGCCGCTCGCCTGTCCGGCGACCTTGCCGTGTCCCACGGGACGACCGGAAAGGGCGGCGTGACCGCGGCTTACCCACTCATCCGCGATGGTCAGACTCTGGGAGCGGTGTTGGCGGGGTGGCGAGCGGCCCAGTTCGTCGGCAGTCTCCCGAGTGGCAATCCGGCGACGGTCTGGATCCTCGACGCGTATGGACGGCCGCTGATCGCCGACCGCTCGTCGGCCGAGGCGCTGCCGGGTCCATCCGCGCTTCAGCATCTCCTGGCCGACACCCGGGATGATCTGCAGGCCCGTTCGCGCGGCGGCCAGACATACGTCTACGCCGCCGGGCGGCTATCGGATGGATGGCGCGTGCTCGTCGGCGTCGATGCGACCGACGAACTGGCGGCGGGACGCGCCTTGCTCCTGGCCCGGTTCATCGAAACCGCCGTGCTCCTGCTCATCGGACTGGCGGCGGTCGGCGTCGGCGTCAACATGGCTGTCGTCGAGCCGATCAAGCTGCTGACCCGCGCGGTCAGCCGCTGGCGCGGCGGCGGCCCGTTCACGCCGGGCAGCCTTCTGGGCGTGCCGAGCGAGGTCGCCGAGTTGTCAGCGTCATTCTCGCAGGCGACGGGCAAGCTCGCCGATCGGGAAGCGCAGCTGCGCAGCGCCCTCGGCCATCAGGAATTGCTGATGCACGAAATTCACCATCGGGTGAAGAACAACCTGCAGATCGTCGCGAGCCTGCTCAACCTTCAGGGCAGCCGCATCCGTCAGCCCGAGGCGCAGGCCGAGTTCCGGTCCGCGCGTGACCGCATCCGTGCGCTCGCGACGCTTCACCGGCACCTCTATGCCCATGGGGAATTGCAGACGATCAACATGCGCAGTTTCCTCACCGAGCTATGCGGCCAGTTGTTCCAGGCTTTGGGCGAGACCGAGGGAGGCAGGATCACGCTCGACATCGAGGCTCCCGAACTGCGGATGACGAGCGATCAGGCGGTGCCGCTCGCGCTGATCGTCACAGAGGCGGTCAGCAACGCGGTGAAATACGCATTTCCGGATGGCCGGCGCGGCACCATTTCGGTGCGGCTGACCGTGGCCGAGGAACAGGTGCTGCTCGAAATTCAGGACGACGGCATCGGCGTCTCGGTGGGCCGCACGGAAGTCTCCGATGGCGGGAGGGACGGTATCGGCATCCAGCTCATCCGGGGCTTCGCCCGTCAGCTCGGGGCGCGGCTGGTCGTCGAGGAGACGGAGGGAACGCGCTACATGGTCGAGATCCCGTTCCGGCCCCAGGATCCGGCGCGCCGGTTGGCCTCCGCGCCCGCGCCCGCGCCCGCGCCGGCATGAAAGGCGCGCTCCGTTAACATTGCCGTAAGTAGGAAAAGCGCTTTAGGTACGGCATGGACGAGCTCCTGACGCAGCGACTTGTCACTTGGCGGCGGCACCTGCACGCGCATCCCGAATTGTCGCTTCAGGAAAAGGAGACGGCGGCTTTCGTGGCGTCCCGCCTGGCCGAAATCGGCGTTCCGTGCGCGACGGGCGTGGGCGGCCACGGCGTCGTCGGCACGCTGCACCGCGAGGGATCGAGCCGCGCCGTCGGCCTGCGCGCGGACATGGACGCGCTGCCGATTTCGGAGCAGACGGGGCTGCCGTATGCGTCCACCCGCCCCGGCGTCATGCACGCCTGCGGCCACGACGGGCACACGGCGGCATTGCTCGGCGCGGCGGCGCTTCTCGCGGCCGATGCGAGCTGGCGGGGAACGGTCCACTTCGTGTTCCAGCCGGCCGAGGAGGGCAATGGCGGCGCGCGCGCGATGATGGCGGACGGGCTGTTCCGGCGGTTCCCGATGGAGCGCATCTTCGCCTTCCATAACTGGCCCGGCCTCCCGCTCGGCGAGGGCATGGTGCATGACGGCCCCGTCATGGCCGGGGGCGCGCGTGTGGGCATCGAGGTGGTGGGGCATGCCGGTCATGCGGCGCAGCCGCATCTGACCCGCGATCCCATGCTGGCCGCGGCGCATCTGCTCGTCGCGCTGCAATCCGTCGTCTCCCGTGCCGTCGATCCGCTCGACAGCGCCGTGCTCTCGATCTGCACCATGCAGGCGGGGGCGGCGCCCAATCAGATCCCGGAGCGCGCCGAGATGCGCGGCACCATCCGAGCCTTCCGCCCCGAGCTCCGCGAAGCGATGGAAGCCGGCATACGCCGCATATCGCAGGGGATAGCGCAGGCATTCGGCCTTGGGATCGAGGTTGGCTTTTCGCGAATCATTCCGACCGTCGCCAACACGCCCGCCGAGACGGCGGTGGCGGCCCGTGGCGTGGCCAAGTCAGGTCTCGGGCTGCGCCGCGACCTGCCGCCCGCCATGACCAGCGAGGATTTTGGGTGGCTCCAGCAGGAGAAGCCGGGCGCGTTTATCTGGATCGGCAACGGGGAATCGACGGCAAGCAACGCGCTGCACAACCCCGCCTACGATTTCAACGACGCAGTCCTGCCCTCGGCCGCCCTGTGCCTCGCGCGCATGGCGACGGAATCGCTCGTGTCCTGAGCGAGGCCGTCAGCCGATCGCCACATTGTCGAGCAGCCGGATCGACCCGAGGCGCGCGGCCGCGATCAGGCGGCAGCCAGGGCGGGCCGCCGCAATGGGTTCGAGAGACGCGCCGTCGACGAGGGCCAGGTAGTCGGGCGTGAGCCCGCCCGCGATCAGCTCCGCCTCGGCGTGATCGAGCAGGCCCGCGGCCGCGCGGCCCTCGGCAAGCCTGCCCGCGAGGCGGGTCAGCGTCGCGAACAGCAGCGGCGCGCGGTCCCGTTCCGGGCCGGTCAGGAACTGGTTGCGGGACGAGAGCGCGAGCCCGTCACGGTCGCGCACCGTCGGCACGCCGACGATCCGGACGCGCAGCGCCAGATCCCGCGCCATGCGCGTCACCACCTGAAGCTGCTGCCAGTCCTTCTCGCCGAAAAAAGCGAGGTCGGCGCGGGTCTGGCCGAACAGCTTGGCGCACACGGTCGCGACGCCCCGGAAGTGGCCGGGCCGGTGAACGCCTTCCCAGAAGCGGGACGGACCGCCCACCTCCACCACCGTCGCGTCCCCGGGCGGATACATGGTCTCGACATCGGGCAGCCACGCGATCGCGCATCCGGCCGCCTCAAGCGCCGCCAGATCCGCTTCTTCGGTGCGGGGATAACGGGCGAGGTCTTCGCTCGCGCCGAACTGGAGCGGATTGACGAAGATTGACGCGATGGTGGCGTGCCCGGTCGCGACCGCCTGCCGCAGCAGCGCCAGATGCCCCTGATGCAAGGCGCCCATCGTCGGCACGAGCGCGATGCCGACACGGGCGGGGATATGGGCGCGCCGGACGTCGTGGAGTTCGGCGAGACTGCGGGCGACGATCATGACGGCCGCAATCTGGCGTGCCAGAGGCCGCACGGCAAGGCGACCGCCTTCCGCCTTCCGCCTGCCGCGCTCCGGTCAGGTGCCGCTCAGGTAGGCGCGGGCAAAGAAAACGCATGTAACGATGATGGTCCAGCCGAGTGTCGCCCACCGGGTCACGTTGGAAGGCACGGCCCGGCCAAGGCGTGCGCCCACGATGCCGCCGAGCAGGCCGCCCGCGAGCATCGTGAGTGTCTCCGGCAAGCGGACCGCGCCGGCCAGGATGAAGGCCAGCACAGCGACAGTGTTTGCAGCACTGACGAGCAGTGTTCGGGGACCGTTCAGCGACTTGATCTCTTCTTCGCCCAGCAGAGACCAGGCTGCCACCATCATCAAGCCGACCGCGCCACCGAAATAGCCGCCATAGAGGCCAAGCCCGAACTGCGTCACTAGAACGAGGCCGGCCCGCCCTCGTAGAAATCCCCCGAGCGCGGTGCCGATCCTGCGGCCGAAGGCAAGCGCGAGGGTTGCGAGCAGCAGCAACCAGGGCAGGATTACGTTGAAGGAGGAGGACGGCGTCCAGAGCAACAGCAGTGCACCGGCAAGGCCGCCGCCGAGCGTCACGCATAGCATCGGACCCGTTCCGACGCCGCAGACCGGTCCGAACCGCTCGTGGTAGGTCCAGGCACTCGCCGCACCACCGGGCCAGAGTGCAACCGTGCTCGAAGCGTTCGCCTGGACGGACGGCACGCCGGCCGCGATCAGCGCCGGCAAAGTGACGAACGAGCCGCCGCCGGCGAGCGCGTTCATGACGCCTGCCGCCAACCCCGCGCCGAACATGAAGAGAAGTTGCTGCATTGCCGACGCTGAACTGAACACGAGCTAGGCGCCAGCGGGCTTTCGCCTCGCCGCCGGAGCGAGCATCTCGCCGCTCTCCCGGCGCGTGCAAGCCAAGCATCGCTTTCCATCTGGCACAAAGGCTGAGACTCGCCGTTCTCTCGTCCAGCCGGCCCGACTTCGTCAGTAGTTGCGCATCAGCGCGACCAGCCGCCCCTGCACGCGCACGCGGTCGGCGGGAAAGATGCGGGTCTCGTGCCGCTCGTTCGCGGGCTCGAGCGCGATCGAGTTGCCGCGGCGGCGCAAGCGTTTCAGCGTCACCTCGTTCTCGTCCACGAGTGCCACGACGATCTGCCCGTTCTCGGCCGTGTCGCTGCGGCGGATAATGACCGTGTCGCCATCCAGTATGCCGGCGTCGATCATCGAGTCGCCCGCGACTTCAAGCGCGTAATGCTCGCCCGTGCCGAGCAGCGCCGCCGGCACCTCGATCACGTCGGCCTGGTCGCGCAAGGCTTCGATCGGCAGGCCGGCGGCGATGCGCCCGTAGCGGGGCAGCTCGATCGCGGCCGCGTCGTTGGCCGCCCGGACGCCCGGAAGCCGGGGTGTGAAGTCGCCCCGGATGACGTTCGGGGTGAAACTCGGCGCCGGCGTCTCCGTTCGGGCAGCCTCTCCGGCGGCAGCCGCGGCCGGCGTGTCGTTGGGAGCGCGGATCACTTCCAGCGCGCGTGCGCGGTGATGCCTGCGCACCAAGAAGCCGCGCTCTTCCAGCGCGGAGATCAGGCGATGGATGCCGGATTTGGAGCGCAGCTGCAGCGCTTCCTTCATCTCCTCGAAGCTCGGGGAGCAACCCGTGTTGCGGATGAACTGGTCGATATAGACAAGCAGCTCGTGCTGCTTACGGGTCAACATGACCGATCGCCTCTCCCCGATGGGCCGGCCCCATCGTTCCCCCCAGTCTCCCGAGACGTCTCGGAACAAGGCTTGGAACAAACCGGCAACCCGGAAATCGTTCTACGTTGGTTCGCGCGTGCCGGTCAAGCGATACACCGCACCCGTTAACGAAACGTCAGAGGCCCAGCGTGGCGAGAGAAATGATCTCGACCGGATCGCCTTGCTTCAGCGCCGGCGCGTTCGCCGGGCGCACGATCAGCGCGTCGGCCCGCGCGAGCGTGTGGAGCATTGCCGAGTCCTGAACCGGGAAGGGGGTCGCGACGGGAATGCCCCTTGTTCCCGGCGACAGCGTCGCCCGCAGATGGTCGGTGCGACGGTCGTTGCCGCAAACCGGCGCGCCCAGGGTCGCGGAAGCCGTCGTGGGCGGCGCGCCGGGGCCACCGGACAGACGATCCAGCGCCGGCACGAGGAACAGTGCCGCGCAGATCAGGGCCGAGACCGGGTTGCCTGGGAGGCCGAGCACCGGCATGGCGCCCAGATGCCCGTGCATCAGCGGTTTGCCGGGCCGCATGGCGACTTTCCAGAAATCCATCCGCAACCCGCGCTCCGCGAGCGCCGGAACCACGAGGTCATGGTCGCCCACGCTCGCGCCGCCGGTGACGACGAGCAGGTCGGCCCCGCGCGCCTGGTCCGCGGCGGCGCCGATCACGCCCAGGTCGTCGGCCGCGATCGGCAGCACCATCGGCACCGCGCCATGAGCGCGGATCAGCGCCGCGAGCGCATGCGCGTTGGAACTGACGATGCCGCCCGCCGGGAGCGGCTCGCCGGGAAGCGCGATTTCATCCCCGGTCGCGAGGATCGCGACACGCGGCCGCCGGTGGACCAGGAGCCAGGGATGGTTCGCCGCCGCCGCAAGCCCGATGTCGCGCGCGGTCAGCCTGCGCCCGCAGGGCAGCAGCGTGTCGCCGGCCGCGAAATCCTGCCCGGCGCGGCGGATGTGCCGGCCCGCTCGCACGGCCTCGCGCGCGCGCACCCGATCTCCGTCCCGCTCCGCGTCTTCCTGCAGCAGGATCGCATCGGCGCCGTCCGGCACGACGCCGCCGGTGAACAGCCGCACCGCTTCGCCCGGTCCGACCCTGCCGCCGAACGGATGCCCGGCCGGGGCCGCGCCGATGACCCGGAGGCAAGCGCCCGCGATCGCGTCAGGCGCCCGCAGAGCGTAGCCGTCCATGGCGGAGACATCGGCCGGAGGCTGGGCGAGGCGGGCGCGGACCGGGGCGGCCGTGACACGGCCCCAGGCGTCGGCGAGGCCGACCGTCTCGGACGGAACCGCCGCGACCGAGGCGATGATCCGCGACCGGGCCTCGTCCACGCTGATCACCGGCTCACCCCGTCAGGCCTGCTCGAAAAGCCCGGTCTTGCCGCCATCCTTGCGGGTCACCCTCAGCGCTTCGATGCGCATGCCGCGATCGACCGCCTTGCACATGTCGTAGATGGTGAGCGCGGCGACGCTCGCCGCGGTCAGCGCCTCCATCTCGACGCCGGTCTGGCCGGTCGTGCGGACCGTCGCCGCGATCTCGACGGCGGACGCCGCCTCGTCGGGCGTGAGATCGACCGTGACGGCCGAAATCGGCAGCGGATGACAGAGCGGGATCAGGTCGGACGTCCGCTTCGCGGCCATGATGCCGGCGAGGCGCGCGACGCCGAGCACGTCGCCCTTCCTCGCCTCGCCGCGCGCGATGAGGCCGAGCGTCTCCGGGCGCATGACCACCCGGGCGCAAGCGGTCGCGCTGCGCGCCGTCTCCGGCTTGCCGGACACGTCCACCATGACCGCTTGGCCGGCGGCGTCGAAATGGGTGAGGCCGGTCACGCGCTCTGGCGCGCGATGAGCGGCGCTGGGTCGTCTCCGAGCAGCAGCCGGACGGCGACGGCGACGTCCGGCTCGCGCATCAGGCTCTCGCCGACCAGGAAGCAGTGGGCGCCCGCGGCCGCGATCCGCTGCACGTCCGCGTTGGTGCGAATGCCGCTTTCGGCGATCACGAAACGGTCCATCGGCACGTACGGCGCAAGCTCTATCGTGTTCCGAAGATCCGTCTTCAGCGTCTTGAGATCGCGATTATTGATTCCGATCAGCGGGGTCGCGAGGCCGAGCGCCCGGTCGAGTTCCTGGCGGTCATGCACCTCCGCCAGCACGTCCATCTCCAGCGACCGCGCGAGCGATTCCGAGATCCCGCGCCTCGGCGTCCGACAGCGCGGCCATGATGAGAAGGATGCAGTCCGCCCCCATGGCGCGGCTCTCATACACCTGCCAGGGGTCCAGAATGAAATCCTTGCGCAGCACCGGCAGCCCGGCCGCGGCCCGGGCCTCCCTGAGATGTTCGGGGCTGCCCTGGAAGTGCGGGGCGTCGGTGAGGATGGAAAGGCACGTGGCGCCGCCGGCCTCATAGGCGCGGGCGAGCGCGGCGGGGTCGAAGTCCGGGCGGATCAGGCCGCCGGAGGGCGACGCCTTCTTGATTTCGGCGACCAGCGCCAGGCGCCCCTTCGCCGTCTCCTCCTTCAGGCAGCGCCCGAAGGCGCGCGGATCGGGCGCGCTCAACGCCTTGGCGCGCATGGCCTCGAGCGGCTTTTCGGCCTTGCGCCGCTCCAGCTCGGCCCGGGTATCCGCGCAAATTCGCCCGAGCACATCCGCGGGACCGAGATCGTCGAGCGTGCCGTCCATGATGGTTCTCCGCGCCTCGGCGAGATCAGGCATCGCGCCGGGTCGCCTCCGTTCGATTGGTCTCCCGCCTCATCGCCTCCAGAGCGGCGAGCGCCGCGCCGGAGTCGATGGCCGTCGCCGCGCGCGCGGCGCCTTCCCGAAGGTCGTCCGCATGGCCCGAAATGATGAGGCCGGCCGCCGCGTTCAGCAGCACGGTCTCCCGGTACGGACCCGGCTCGCCCTGCAGCAACGCGAGCAACGCGGCCGCGTTCTTCTCCGCATCCCCGCCTCGAATAGCTGTGACCGGCGCCCTGGACAGGCCGGCGTCCTCCGGCGTCACCGTGAAGCTGTGCACCGCGTCATCCCGCCACGCAACGACGAGATTGTCGCCCGCGACCGAGAGTTCGTCGAGGCCCTGACCGTGCACGATCCAGGCCGTTTCGGTCCCGAGCCGCCCGAGCGTCTCGGCCATCGGCCGCATCCAGTCGGGCGCGAAGACGCCAGTGAGCTGCCGCCGCACCCCGGCCGGATTGGCGAGCGGGCCGAGCAGGTTGAAGATCGTGCGGGTGCCGAGTTCCACGCGCGGACCGGCGGCATGACGGAGGGCGGCGTGATGGCGCGGGGCGAACAGGAACGCGCATCCGCAGGTGCGGAGGATGGCGGCGAGCCGCTCGAGCGGCACATCCACGTTGACGCCGAGCGCCGCGAGCACGTCCGCGGCCCCGGTCCGTGAACTGAGGGCGCGGTTGCCGTGCTTGGCGACCGGCACGCCGCTGGCCGCGAGCACGAACGCCACGGCGGTGGAGATATTCAGCGATCCGGCGTTGTCGCCGCCCGTGCCGACGACGTCGATCGCGCCGGGCGGCGCCTCGATCCGGCTCATCCGGGCGCGCATGGCCCGGACCGCGCCGGTCATCTCGGCGACCGTCTCGCCACGCACGCGCATCGCCATCAACAGCCCGGCGATCTGCGCGGGCGTCGCCTCGCCCGCCATGATGATGCCGAACGCCGCCTCGGCCTCGTCCTCGTCCAGCGTCCCGCCCGTCGCAAGCCGCGCCAGCACCGGCTTGAGATTGTTCAGCATTGCTTGCTGGCTTCAGGCCGCGCGGGCGGGCTCGTTGGCGCCTCGCGCAACGCCCAGGAAGTTCGCGAGCAGCGCGTGGCCATGCTGGCTCGCGATGCTCTCGGGATGGAACTGCACCCCGAACACCGGCAGCGACCGATGCCGCAGGCCCATGACGATCCCGTCCTCTGTCTCGGCCGTGATCTCCAGCACGCCGGGCAGGGTCTCCCGCTCGACGACCAGCGAGTGATAGCGCGTTGCCTCGAACGGCGACGGCAGGCCCGCGAACACGTCCGTGCCGGCATGGCGGATGCGGCTCAGCTTGCCGTGCATCGGGACGGGCGCGCGCTTGACGACGCCGCCGAACGCCTGGCCGATCGCCTGGTGGCCGAGGCAGACGCCGAGCAACGGCACAAGCCCCGCCGCCGCTTCGATCAGACCGAGGCAGATGCCAGCCTCGTTCGGCGTGCAGGGGCCGGGCGACAGCACGATCGCCTCCGGCCGCAGGGCAAGCGCCTCCTCCGGGGTCAGCGTATCGTTCCGCCGCACCTCGCAGCGCGCGCCGAGATCGCCCAGGAAGTGCATCAGATTGAAGGTGAAGCTGTCGTAGTTGTCGATCAGAAGGATCATGGTGCCTCCTCTATGCGGAGAGAGCGGCCGCCGCGTCAATCGCGCCTGCCTCTACCCCACGCGCAGCCAGGTCTGCGACCGTCCGAGCAGCGAGAATCCGATATAGCCGCGCACAACGAGCGCGCGGCCGTCATCCTTGAGGCGCATCGAGCAGCGATACACCCGTCCGGTCTCCGGATCGAGGATCTCGCCGCCGGACCACTGATCGCCGTCCTCCCTCAGCCCGCGGATGATGTTGAGGCCGATCACCGGCTGGTCGCGGCGGTCGTCCCGGCAGGCGGCGCAGACCTTGTGCGCGTCGGCCGGGTCGAGCGAGCTGACGATCACGCCGGACAGCACGCCCTGGTCGTCCCGGATGCGCACCGTGCCGCGCTCCTTGCCGGTGTGGTCGTCGAAGGTGCGCCAAAGCCCGACCGGGGTGTGCGCCGGGCTACCCTGGGGCCACGCGGAAGCCGGGAGGGCCATGCTCGTCAGCACGCCGGCAATCCAGGTGCGCCGATGCATCAGACCGGCTTGCCGGCGCTGGCGAAGCGCACCGCTTCCTCCGCCGCCCGCATCAGGCCGCGTGCCTTCTGCCTTGTCTCCTCGTATTCCGCCTCGGGGTCCGAATCGGCGACGACGCCGCCGCCCGCCTGCACGTACATGACGCCGTCCTTGACGACGGCGGTGCGCAGGCCGATGCAGGTGTCCATCGTGCCGTTGGCGGCGAAGTAGCCGATGCAGCCGGCATAGACGCCGCGCCGTGTCGGCTCCAGCTCCTCGATGATCTCCATCGCCCGGACCTTGGGCGCGCCGGTGAGCGTCCCGGCCGGGAAGCCCGCGACCAGCGCATCGACCGCGTCGAGGCCGGGCCGGAGCTTGCCCTGTACGTCCGACATGATGTGCATGACATGGCTGAACCGCTCGACGGCGAAGCTCTCGCGCACGCGCACCGAGCCGATCTCGGCCACCCGTCCCACGTCGTTGCGGCCGAGATCGAGCAGCATCAGGTGCTCCGCCCGCTCCTTCGGATCGGCGAGCAGTTCCCGTTCGAGCGCCAAATCCTCCTCATGCGTCGCGCCCCGCCGGCGCGTGCCGGCGAGCGGACGGATCGTCACGGTGCCGTCCCGCAGGCGAACCAGAATCTCGGGGCTGCTGCCGACGACCGAGAAGCCACCGAAATCGAGGTAGAACAGGAACGGCGCCGGGCTGATCCGCCGCAGCGCCCGGTAAAGCGCGAGCGGCGGCAGCGCGAACGGCACGGAGAAACGCTGGCTCGGCACCACCTGGAACGCGTCCCCGGCCGCGATATACTCCTTGGCGCGCCGCACCGCCGCCATGAACCCCTCCTTCGTGAAGTTCGACGCAGGCGCGGGGAGGGGATCGAGCGCGACGGGCGGCGCCGGATGCGGCACCGGTCCGTCGAGCGCCGCTTGCGCATCGGCCAGCGTCGCCCGCGCCCGCTCCCAGGCGGTCGCGGCATCGAGAGCCGGGGCCGGATAGGCCGGGGCGACGAAGGTGAGCTCGTCGGTCACGTTGTCGAAGATCACGAACAGCGTCGGCCTGAGCAGCACGGCTTCCGGCACGTCGAGCGTCGCCGGGTTTTTCTCGGGCAGCCGCTCCATCAGCCGCACCATGTCATAGCCGAGATAGCCGACCAGGCCGCCCGCCATCGGCGGCAGGCTCGCGGGCACGTCGAGCCTCGTTTCGGCGACGAGCGCGCGCAGGCTGTCGAGCGCCGGCCGGTCCTCGGTCACGAAGGCGTCCGGTGCCTGGCGTGCGTCGCGGTTGACTTCGGCGCGGCCGTTCCGGCAGCGCCAGATCAGGTCCGGCTCCATGCCGATCACGGAGTAGCGCCCGCGCGCCGCGCCGCCCTCGACGCTCTCAAGCAAAAAGGCGTTCGGCTTGCCATGCGCGAGCTTGAGGAACGCCGCGACCGGCGTTTCCAGATCGGCGACCCCGCGCGCCCAGGCGAGCGTCCCACGCCCGGCGTCGAAGGCGGCGCGGAAGGCGTCGTAGCCGGGCGGGACGGAGACGTTCATGCCCTCGTGGCTCCTCTCAGGGCTGGATGATGCTGTCGAGCTGGCGCTGGTTGACCCGCGGCTGCGCCCGATTGCGCAGCGCGTTGGCGAGCACGATCTCGGTGTCGTTGCCCATGGAGCGGACCAGCGCGTCCTGGAGCTTTGCGTATCCGACGGGATCGGCCGTGTGATCCGGCCGTTGCACCTCGCCCAATACGGCGACGACGAACCCGTCGGGCGTCTCGACCATCGTCGGCTCGCCCGGCTTGAGGGCGAACAAGGGCCGCAACAGCTGCGCCGGAACACCCTCGGCGGCCTCCGCCCGGCCCGTCAGCGGCGTGCGCCGGACCGTGAGCCCGGCGACGGTCGCCGCGTCCTCGATCGACTGCCCGCCCTTGATCGCCGTGAGCACGCGGGCGGCCGCCTGCTCCTCCTCGTGCCGGACGGCGTCGCGGGTCCAGTCGGCCCGGACCTTGTCCTGAATTTCCTCGAAAGGCCGTGGGGCGGCGGGTGTCACGTCCTCGACCGAGACGGCGTAATAGGCGGAGCCGCCGTTCGAGGGTGTCTGCACTTCCGTCAGCCGGGGCGGCTCGCCCTTCGCCGCCTGGAACGCCGCCTGCACGAGCGCCGCCTTCAACTCCGGAGGTCCGGGGATCGGCGCGGGGTTCCCCGCCATGGTCCGCCCCTCGGCGTCGAGCGTGCCCTGGACCGCGCCCACGCCGAGATCGTCCGGCAGATGGTCGAGCGTCGTGCCGCTGGCGAGCAGGTTGTCGAGCTTGTTGGCGCGGTCGTACATCAGAATCCGCCGCCTTGTCCGCGATCACCCGGCGGCGCAGCTCGTCGCGCACGTCGGCAAGGCTCCGCGCCGTGCCGGGGGTGACGCCCGTCACCCGCACCACCGTCCAGCCGAGCGCGCCCTGCGCAGGCGCGCCGACCACATCCGGCGCGGCCCCGAACACGGCATCGGCCAGCGGCTCGGACGGGAATTCGGCCCGGGTCGCGGCGTCGAGCTCGATCGCCGAGCCGCCGGCCGCCCGCGCTTCGTCCTGCATCTTCGCCCAATCGGCGCCGCCCTGCCACGTCGCCGCCAGCGCCTTCGCCTTCGCCTCGTCCGGAACGGTGACAATCCGCGCCGACCGCTTCTCCTGCGTCACGTATTCGGCCCGGTGCTGGTCGTATGCGGCCTGCAAATCGGCGTCCGTCACCGGAATATCCTTCGCGAGCGTCTCCGGCGAGAGGATCACGGCCTTGATCCGGCGGTATTGCGGGCTGCTGTAGAGGTCGGGGTGGTTGACCCACCAGCGCCGGAGCTGCGCCTCGGTCGGCGCGGGGGGAGCCTTCGCGTCCGCGAACGGCAGCTCGACCGTGATCGCCGAGCGCTTCTCGTTCTCGACCTCGAACAGCGCGCCGGTCAGCGCCGCGGGCGGCTGCACGCCGGCCCGCACCGCCTCCATGAGCTGCCGGTTGAGGAGATCGTCGCGCATCATCGCGAGGAAGGCGGGCTCGGTCAGCCCGTTGTTGCGCAGCACCGTCTGGAACGTCGCGAGGTCGAAGCGGCCGTTCGGACCCTTGAACGCCGGCATCTGGTAGGCCGCGTCGCGGAGCGCCGCCTCGGGCACCACGAGGCCGAGACGCTGCGCTTCCTGCAGGATCGCCGCCTGGGTGACCAGCCTGTCGAGCGTCTGGTTGAGGACGGAGCGCTTGATCTCGGGCGTCGGCTCGGCCTGGCCCTGCATCATGCGCGTGACCTGCGCCATCTGCCGCTGATAGGCCGCCTGCACCTCGGGCGCCTCGAAGGTCCGCGAGCCGACGCGGGCGACCCAGGTGCCAGGCCCCACCATGCGGAATACGTCGCCCACGCCCCAGACCGCGAAGGCCGCGACAAGTATCAGGAAGAGAAAGCGCACCGCCCAGGTGCCAAGCGAGCGGCGGAGAGTCGTAATCATGGTCGGGCCCGATCTGAGAGGGGCCGCACCATAGGTGCGGCGGGCTGGCTTTGCCAGTACGGCGCTTTGCGGTAGGGGTTCGTTCGCAACCGCGAAGAGTAAGCCATGCGTCCGCTGATCGCCGGAAACTGGAAGATGAACGGCCTGACCGGCCCGGCGGCGGCGCTCGCCGAGGCCATCCGGGACGGCGCCGCCGCCGTCTCCTCGTTCTGTGACCTGCTGGTCTGCCCTCCGTTCACCCAGGTCGGGCCGGTTGCGCGCATTCTGGCGGACTCGCCGGTGGCGGTGGGCGGCCAGAACTGCCATCACGAGAAGGAAGGGCCGCATACCGGCGACATCTCGGCCGCGATGCTGCGCGACCTTGGCGCGAGCTTCGTCATCCTCGGCCATTCCGAACGCCGCGCCACCCATGGCGAAACCGACGAGCAGGTGCGCGAGAAGGTGCTGGCCGCGATGGAGGCGGGTCTCGTGCCGATCGTCTGCGTCGGTGAGACCGAGGAGCAGCGCGCCGCCGGGCGGGAGACCGAGGTGGTCGGCTGGCAGCTTTCGGGCAGCTTGCCGCACGGCTTCGCGGGCGTCGTCTCCTACGAGCCGATCTGGGCGATCGGCACCGGCCGCGCCTGCGAACCGCCCCAGATCGAGGCGATGCACGGCTTCATCCGTCAGGAACTGACGCGGCAGTTCGGCCGCCAGGGCGGAAGCGCGATCCGGCTGCTCTATGGCGGCTCGGTCAAGCCCGGCAACGCGGCGGCGCTGTTCCGGGTGCCGGAGGTGAACGGCGCCCTGATCGGCGGCGCGTCGCTGAACGCGGCGGACTTCCTGGCGATCGCGCGCGCGGCCGGGTGAGAACCGGCCGCACGGTAAATCTCGGGCCCCGGCTCTAAGCATCCGGGGCCTCGCTCCTCAGAGCAGAACCAGATCGTCCCGATGGATGATCTCGTCCCGGCCGCGCCAGCCGAGCAGGGCCTCGATCTCGTCCGAGCGGTGCCCCGCGATCCGGCGCGCGTCGGCGTGGCTATAGGCGGACAGTCCGTGCGCGAGCGGCGCGCCGTCCGGTCCGCGCACGATCACCGGATCGCCGCGCTCGAAACTGCCCTCGACCCTGCGCACCCCGGCCGGGAGCAGGGAGCCTCCGCAAGCGAGCGCCCGTGCCGCGCCGGCATCGACGCCGAGCGCGCCGAGCGGCGCGAGCGCGCCCGCGATCCAGCGCTTGCGGGCGGACCGGCCTTCCGGCGCGGGCAGGAACCACGTGCAGCGCGCACCCTGCTGCAAAGCTCGCAGCGGCCGCTCCGAGCCGCCAAGCGCGATCGCCATGGCGCAGCCCGCCTGCGTCGCGATCCGCGCCGCCGCGAGCTTCGTGCGCATCCCGCCCGAGGAGTAGCCGGGCGGCGGCTCTCCCCCATCGCCTCGATGTCGGGCGTGACGGAAGCGACAAGCGGGATGTGCGCGGCCTCGGGGTCGCGGCGCGGATCGGCCGTGTATAGCCCGTCCACGTCCGACAGCAGCACGAGCCGGTCGGCCTCCGTCATCTCGGCGACGCGCGCGGCCAGGCGGTCGTTGTCGCCGAAGCGGATTTCCGTCGTCGCCACCGTGTCGTTCTCGTTGATGACCGGCACGCAGCCGAGCCCGAGCAGCGTGCGCAAGGTCGCGCGCGCGTTGAGGTAGCGCTTGCGGTCCTCGGTGTCGCCGAGCGTGAGCAGCAGCTGGGCGGCGGTGAGGCCGTGCGCGGACAGCGCCTCGCTCCAGGCATGCGCGAGCCGGATCTGCCCGACCGCCGCCGCCGCCTGCTTCTCCTCGAGCCGCAGGCGCTTCTGCGCGAAGCCGAGCGCGCGGCGCGCCAGCGCGATCGCGCCCGACGACACGACGATCACTTCGACGCCGCGCGCCCGCAGGTCCGCGACGTCGGCGGCGACGCCGTCGAGCCAGGCGGCGCGCGGCGTGGCCTCGTCCGGATCGACGACGAGGGCGCTGCCGATCTTGACGACCAGCCGCTGCGCGTCGGCGAGCGAGGGCAGGGCGGTCATGCGCGGCGCTCCGCGCGAACGCGCGCGACGATGTCCTGCAACGCGCGGGACACTTCCGGGACGCCCTGCCCGGTCGCGCCCGACATCGTCATCACGGTCTGGCCCGATGCGCGCGCCAGCGCCGTGCGGCGCGCCGCAATCTCGCGCGGGCTCATGGCGTCCGCCTTGTTCAGCGCGATCAGCTCGGGCTTGTCGGCGAGGCCGCCGCCATAGGCCTGCAGCTCGCGGCGGACGGTGCGCCACGCCCCGACCACATCGCCGGCCGCACCGTCGATCAGATGCAGCAGCACGGCGCAGCGCTCGACATGACCGAGAAAACGGTCGCCGAGACCCGTGCCCTCATGCGCACCTTCGATCAGGCCGGGGATGTCGGCGATCACGAATTCCTCGCTGTCGGACAGGCGCACCACGCCGAGCTGCGGGTGCAGGGTCGTGAACGGATACTCCGCGATCTTCGGCCGCGCCGCCGAGACGGCGGACAGGAAGGTCGATTTGCCCGCGTTCGGTAGCCCGACTAGTCCGACATCGGCGATCAGCTTGAGCCGCAGCCAGACCGAGCGCTCCTCGCCGGGGAAGCCCTTGGTGTGCTGGCGCGGCGCGCGGTTGGTGCTGCTCTTGTAATGCGTGTTGCCGAAGCCGCCGTCGCCGCCCCGGCAGAGCGTGACGCGCTTGCCCGGCGCGTCGAGATCGGCGAGCAGCGTCTCGCGATCGTCGTCCAGGATCTGCGTGCCGATCGGCACCCGGATGACCACGTCGGGCGCGGCGGCCCCCGTGCGGTCGGAGCCCGCGCCGTTGCCGCCCTTGCGGGCGCGGAAATGCTGCGTGTAGCGGAAGTCGATCAGCGTGTTGAGGTTCGGCACGGCCTCGAACACGATGTCGCCGCCCCGGCCGCCATTGCCGCCGTCCGGGCCGCCGAACTCGATGTATTTCTCCCGCCGGAACGCGACCACGCCGTCGCCGCCGTCGCCGGAGCGTAAGTGGATCTTCGCCTCGTCGAGAAACTTCATGTCATGCGCCAGAATGCGAAAAAGGCCGGCTTGCGCCGGCCTTTCGGGAACGTGCGAAAGGAACGCGGCGCGCCTACTCGGCCGCGACCGGATGCTTCCGCACCGAGACATGCACCCGGCCTTCCGCCTTGGTCTGGAACTCGACATTGCCGTCAACCAGCGCGAAGATCGTGTGGTCGCGGCCGAGGCCGACATTGCTGCCCGGCTTCCAGCGGGTGCCGCGCTGGCGCAGAATGATGTTGCCGGCGACGACCTTCTCGCCGCCGAACTTCTTGATGCCAAGGCGGCGGCCTTCCGTGTCGCGCCCGTTGCGCGAGGAGCCGCCGGCTTTCTTGTGTGCCATCTGTGCCGATCCTTCCGGTTCAGGCCGCGACGATCTCGGTGTTTCCAGCCGCGACGATTTCGGTGGTTCCGGCCGCGACGATCTCGCCGACGCGCAGCACGGTCACATGCTGGCGGTGGCCGTTCTTGCGGCGGCTGTTCTGCCGGCGGCGCTTCTTGAAGATGATGACCTTGTCGAGCCGGTCCTGCGCGACCACCCGCGCGGTCACGGAGGCGCCTTCGACCACGGGCGCGCCCAGCGTGACCGAGCCTTCCTCGCCGACGGCAAGCACGTCGGTAAAGGTGATCGTGGCGCCGGGCTCGGCCTCCAGCTTCTCGACCTTCAGCACGGCGTTCGGGGTCACGCGATACTGCTTTCCGCCGGTGCGGATCACTGCGAACATGTGGTCTTCCTTCGCTCCCGGCGGGGAGCCATTCCCAAGCAAACGCGGGCCGCCGGAAACCCGGCCGCCGGAGCGCGCGGTTATAGCCGCCGCGACGCGGTCGTCAAGAGCGGCACGTCTGGAACACGACCGCGCCCTCTGGTACCAAGGGCCGGGATCACGCGGGCGCAACCGCGCAGGGAGGAAGCAGCATGTCGGTCCGGGTCATCGCCACGAAACCGTTCGAGGGGCAGAAGCCCGGCACGTCCGGCCTGCGCAAGAAGGTGCCGGTCTTCCAGCAGCCGAACTACGTCGAGAACTTCGTGCAGTCGATCTTCGACAGTCTCGAAGGGTTCGAGGGCCAGACGCTCGTGGTCGGCGGCGACGGCCGCTACCACAACCGCGAAGCCATCCAGACGATTTTGCGCATGGCGGCCGCCAACGGCTTCGGGCGCATCCTGGTCGGGCAGGGCGGCCTGCTCTCGACTCCCGCCGCCTCCTGCGTCATCCGGGCGCGCGGCGCGTTCGGCGGCATCATCCTGTCCGCCTCGCACAACCCGGGCGGGCCGGACGGCGATTTCGGCATCAAATACAATATCGGCAACGGCGGCCCGGCGCCCGAGAAGATCACCGATGCGATCTTCGCCCACACTCAGACCATCCGTGAATACAAGACGCTCGACGCGCCGGACCTCGATCTGGAGCGCATCGGCACGCAGACACTTGGCGGCGCGACCGTCGAGGTGATCGATCCGGTCGCGGACTACGCTGCCCTCATGCGGACGCTGATCGATTTCGACGCCCTCCGCCAGCTGTTCCAGAACGGCTTTCGCATGCGGTTCGACGCCATGCACGCGGCCACCGGCCCGTATGCGAAGGCGATCCTGGAGGGCGAGCTGGGGGCGCCGGCCGGCACCGTCGTCAACGGCACGCCGCTGCCGGATTTCGGCGGCCATCATCCCGATCCCAACCTCGTCCACGCCAAGGATCTGTACGACCTGATGATGGGGCCGGACGCGCCCGATTTCGGCGCCGCCTCGGACGGCGACGGCGACCGCAACCTGATCATCGGCCGCGGCATCTTCATCACGCCCTCCGACAGCCTGGCGCTGCTGGCGGCCAACGCGCATCTCGCCCCGGGCTACGCGCGCGGCCTCAAGGGCATCGCGCGCTCGATGCCGACCAGCGGCGCGGCCGACCGGGTCGCGGAAAAGCGCGGCGTCGCCTGCTACGAGACCCCGACCGGCTGGAAGTTCTTCGGCAACCTGCTGGACGCGGGCATGGCGACGATCTGCGGCGAGGAGAGCGCCGGCACCGGCTCCGACCACGTGCGGGAGAAGGACGGGCTGTGGGCCGTGCTGCTCTGGCTGAACGTGCTGGCCGTGCGGCGGGAGCCCGCGAAGGACATCGTGCGCGCGCATTGGCGCGAACACGGCCGCAACTACTACACCCGCCACGACTACGAGGAGGTCGAGTCCGAGGCGGCGAACGGGCTGATGGCCAATCTGCGCGCGCGCCTGCCCGACCTGCCCGGCTCGCGGCTCGGCGACGGCGAGGTCCGGGCGGCGGACGATTTCGCGTATACCGATCCGGTGGACGGCTCCGTCAGCCGCAACCAGGGCATCCGGGTGCTGTTCGCGGACGGCTCGCGCATCGTCTACCGGCTGTCCGGCACCGGCACCGCCGGGGCGACGCTGCGGGTCTATATCGAGCGGTTCGAGCCGGACCCCGCGCGCCACGACGAGGACACCCAGGCGACCCTGAAGCCCCTGATCGCGGTCGCGGACGAACTCGCGGGCATCAGCGCGCGCACCGGCCGCGCCGCGCCCAGCGTCATCACTTAGCGGTTCAGACCGCGGGCCCGGACAGGCACCCGTTTCCGTTCCGCGCCGTCCGCGCCTGCGCTGTCAGCTCCGGGGCGGTCCGGTCCGCGTGGGGTCGGGGGTCGCGGCGGCGGGTGCTTCCGCCCGCCTCGGCAGCGGCGGCGAGCGGGGCGGGGGAAGCCGGGAGGGCAGCGGCGGGCGCGCCGGTCGCGAATCGCCGCCTGCCTCCCCCATGTCCGTGCGCTTCGGATCGTCCGGGCGACGCCGGGGACGGCGCGGCAGCCGCAAGGCCGCCGGGGTTTCGATCCCGAGCATGCGGCATAACGGGCGCAGGATGCGTCCCGCCTGCGGGGCTTGCGCGAGCAGCGCCGCGAGGTCCGGATCGGCCAGCAGGGCCTCCACCTCGGCGCGGCCGAGCCGGGTGTCCGGCGCGGGCGCGAACCGGAGCAGCCAGCCCGATCCGCCGGGCAGCCGGACCGCCGCTGCCTGCGGGCGCGGCCGCGCGGCCAGCGCCCGCTTTCGGCCCGCGGGGACGCGCCCGGCCTCTGCCGTCCGATTCCGGCTCGCGGTAAGGCGCCCGGCCTCCACGGCGGCAACCAGGGCCGTGAACCGGGCGAGCAGCCGCCGCAGCCGGGTCCAGGCGGAGAGGGCGAGAGCAGCCCTGCCCAAATTCCCCGGCAAGCTGTTCGCGAGCCCCCGGCTCAGCAGGCCGATCGCGGTCGCGAGGCGGACGGAAAGGCTCGGAAAGGCGAGCGCGGCGGACATGAACAAAACAGCAACACAACTGGGGCGAGATGTCAAGCAAACTTTCTCGCCTAGCAGTCGAACTCGGCAGGCCGTCCTAGCGGGCCAATCTTCCGCCCGCTCGCTTCATCCCGCGGGAGCAGGCCGGTTTTCGATCAAAGACCGGTAGAGCGCGAGCGTCTCGTCGGCGATCGCATCCCAGGAGAAGTGCTCGACCACGCGCCGCCGCCCCGCGCGCCCGAACCGCTCCCGCAACTCAGGATCGCGGGCGAGGCGGTTGATCGCGGCGGCGAGCCCGGACGAGAAGGCGGCCGGGTCCGCGGGATCGAAGGTCCGGGGCTTGAGGCCGGGATCGACCAGCAGGCCCGTCTCCTCCGGCACCACGACTTCCGGGATGCCGCCGACCTTGGAGGCGACCACCGCCGTCTCGCAGGCCATCGCTTCCAGGTTGATGATGCCGAACGGCTCGTAGACCGACGGGCAGCAGAACACGTCCGCCTGGGCGTAGAGCTTGATCACCTCCGGCCGGGGCAGCATCTCCCGGATCCAGATCACGCCCGGCCGCTTCAACGCGACCTCGGCGACCCCTTCCTCCATCTCGCGGCCGATCTCGGGCGTGTCCGGCGCGCCGGCGCACAGCACCACCTGCAGCTCCCGGTCGATCTCGGGGATCGCGTGGACGAGGTGGATGATGCCCTTCTGGCGGGTGATGCGGCCGACGAACAGCACGAAGGGGCGGTCCGGGTCGATGCCGTGCTTGGTCAGGATGGCGGCGTCCTTGCCGGCCGGGCGGTATTCGTCCGGGTCGATGCCGTTGTGGATGACGTGGACCCGCTCTTCCTCCACGTCGAACAGCCGCAGCACGTCGTCGCGCGTCTCGCGGGAGACGGCGATGATCGCGTCCGCCTGCTCGATCGCGGTGCGCTCCATCCAGGCGCTGAGGTGATAGGCGTTGCCGAGTTGCTCGACCTTCCATGGCCTGAGCGGCTCCAGCGAGTGAATCGTCAGCACGTAAGGCACGCCCCAGAGCTGGCTCGCGAGCAGGCCGCCCATGTCCGTGTACCAGGTATGGCAATGGACCACCTGGGCGTCCAGCGTGTCCTTCGCCATGGCGAGGGAGCGCGCGAAAGCGTCGGTCGCGCCGACGAAACGGGGATCGGTGTTGCGCTTGGTCTCCTCCCATTGCGGATAGCCGTGGACCACGAGGTTGCCCTCGGCGCTCTCCTGATCGCCGAAGGCGCGCACCTCGACCGCGATCTTCCGCGCGAGCGCCTGCGCCAGATACTCCACGTGCACCCCGGCGCCGCCATAGACGTAGGGCGGGTATTCCTTGCTGAAGAGCGCGACCTTATTGAGCGCGGCCATCCCTGATCCTCCCGGGTTTCGGCCAGTATGGCGCCGGGCGGGGCGCGAGTCAGCCCCGCCCGGATCGCGGGGCTTCATCTCCGCTCGAAGCCGCAACGTGCTGCTCGAATTCCAAGGAGGGAGGGAGCGGGGCGGGGAATCCGCCGGCGCGATCGCCGGCGGACGGACGGATCGCGGCGGCGGTGCCTGTGAGCTGCCTCACTGATGTCTTCTGAAATGATCGATACTAGGTCGGGCATCGGATGTGGAGCGCACCATGGATACGCACGTGCAGGCCCTTTCCGGCAGTACCTTGCCGGCCAGCGACAGCGAGCTCGGAGCTTTGCGGAATGCACTTCGCGGCGGCGTGCTGCTGCCCGGCGAAGCCGGATACGACGCGGCGCGGACGGTCTGGAACGCCATGATCGACCGCCGCCCCGGCATCATCGTGCAGGCGCTGGGTGCCGCCGACGTGGTGCAGACCGTCAACTTCGCTCGCGAACACGGAGCGTGCCTGGCCGTGCGAGGCGGCGGCCACAACATCGCCGGCAGCGCGGTCTGCGAAGGCGGCGTCATGCTCGATCTGTCGCACATGCGCTCGGTGCACGTCGATCCGGCCGCACGCCGCCTCCGCGTCGAAGCGGGGGCGCTGCTGTCGGACGTGGACAAGGAGACGCAGGCGTTCGGTCTCGCGATCCCGCTCGGGATCAACTCGACGACCGGCCTCGCCGGGCTGACGCTCGGCGGCGGCTTCGGCTGGACCAGCCGCAAATTAGGGCTGACCATCGACAACCTGCTCTCCGTGGACATCGTCACCGCCGACGGCGCGTTCCGCCGCGCCGACCCGACGCAGCATCCGGACCTGTTCTGGGCCGTGCGTGGCGGCGGCGGCAATTTCGGGGTGGTGACATCGTTCGAATTCCAGCTCAGCGCGCTCGGTCCGCAGGTGACCTCCGGGCTGGTGCTGCATCCGCTCTCAGAAGCGCCAACGCTGATGCGCGAATACCGGCGCCTGCTCGACGGAGCGCCGGACGAGCTCAGCGTCTGGCTGGTGCTGCGCAAGGCCCCGCCCGCGCCGTTCGTGCCGGCCGAGTGGCATGACAGGGAGGTCCTGATCATCGCCCTCTGTCATACCGGGTCTCTGGAGGACGGGGAGCGGGCGGCCGCGCCCTTCCGCGCGCTCGGACAGCCGGTCGCCGATCTCGTCGGCCCGCATCCGTTCGTCGGCTGGCAGGCGGCTTTCGATCCGTTGCTGACGCCCGGCGCCCGGAACTACTGGAAGAGCCACGACCTGAACCAGCTGACCGATGCCGCCGCCGAGGTGCTCGTCGATGCTGTCCGGCGGCTGCCCTCCAGCGAGTGCGAGGTGTTCGTCGGGCAACTCGGCGGCCAAATCAACCGTGTGCCGGTCGCCGGAACCGCGTTTTCCCGCCGCGACGTCAAGTTCGTTGTCAATGTCCACACCCGCTGGCGCGATCCGGCGCAGGACACCGGCTGCATCGAATGGGCGCGCGGCCTCTTCCGCGCGCTCGCGCCGCACGCGATGGGTTCGGTGTACGTGAACTTCATGTCCACTGACGAGGCCGACCGTGTTCAGGGCGCATTCGGCCCGAACTACGCGCGGCTGGCCGAGACCAAGCGCCGGTACGATCCGCGAAACCTGTTCCGGCTCAACCAGAACATTCCGCCCTCGGGGTGAAAGGCTCAGAACGAGCGGCCGGATAGGCCCAGGAGCGCGCGGCCCGAACGGATCGTACGGTAACGCGTCCTTGACCCGCGGCGTGGGGCAGCTTATCTCGCGCTCGGCCCGCCAATGCGGGCGATTGTTGCAACCAAGCCCGCCCGGCATCGCTCGCGCGGGCAAGTCGCGCATCCGGCAGGGATGCACGCACACCATGGCCGCTCGGCGCCATCGCGTCCGGGCCACCGACACGGAACACAGCATCCACATGGCATCAGCCACCACGCTCGCCCGCTCCCCCGCCAGCCAGGACCATTTCCAGGGCGAGGATTTCGCCTCCCTTCTCGATGAGACGCTCGGCCGCGACAGCGGCTTCGACGGCTCGGTCGTCACCGGCCGCGTCGTCCGGCTGACCGACGAATTCGCGATCGTCGATGTCGGCCTGAAAAGCGAGGGACGAGTTCGCGCTCAAGGAATTCGGCCCGCCCGGCGCCACGCCGGAGGTCCAGCCCGGCGACTACGTCGAGCTCTACGTCGAGCGCTACGAAGACCGGGACGGCTCGATCGTCCTCTCCCGCGAGAAGGCCCGCCGCGAAGAGGCGTGGACCAATCTTGAAAAGGCGTTCGAGGCCAACCAGCGCGTCAACGGCACGATCTACGGCCGCGTCAAGGGCGGCTTCACGGTCGATCTCGGCGGCGCGGTCGCGTTCCTGCCGGGCAGTCAGGTCGACATCCGCCCGGTGCGCGACGTCGGCCCGCTGATGGGCACCCCGCAGCCCTTCCAGATCCTGAAGATGGACCGCGCGCGCGGCAACATCGTCGTCTCGCGCCGCGCCGTGCTGGAGGAGACCCGCGCCGAGCAGCGGAGCGAGCTGATCCAGGGACTGAAGGAAGGCATGATCCTGGACGGCGTCGTCAAGAACATTACCGACTACGGCGCGTTCGTCGATCTCGGCGGCGTCGATGGGCTGCTGCACGTCACCGACATCGCCTGGCGCCGCATCAATCACCCGTCCGAGGCGTTGCAGATCGGCCAACAGGTGAAGGTGCAGGTCATCCGCTTCAACCCGGAGACGCAGCGCATCAGCCTCGGCATGAAGCAGCTCGAGGCCGATCCGTGGGAAGGCGTCGCCGCCAAATACCCGCCCGGCGCGAAATACACCGGCCGCGTGACCAACATCACCGACTACGGCGCCTTCGTCGAATTGGAGCCGGGCGTCGAGGGCCTGGTCCACGTCTCGGAGATGTCGTGGACCAAGAAGAACGTCCATCCGGGCAAGATCGTCGCCACCTCCCAGGAGGTCGAGGTGATGGTGCTCGACGTGGACAGCGGCAAGCGGCGCATCTCGCTCGGGCTCAAGCAGGTGCAGCGCAACCCTTGGGAGCAGTTCGTGGACGAGCGCCCGATCGGCTCGACGGTCGAGGGCGAGATCCGCAACATCACCGAATTCGGGCTGTTCATCGGCATCTCGGCGGATGTGGACGGCATGGTCCACATGTCCGACCTCTCCTGGGACGAGCCGGGCGAACTCGCCATGGCGCATTACGAGAAGGGCCAGACCGTCCAGGCCAAGGTGCTGGACGTGGATGTCGAGAAGGAACGCATCAGCCTCGGCATCAAGCAGCTCAAGGACGACCCGGCCGCCTCCGTGCTGGACGCGGTCCACAAGGGCGACGTCGTCACCTGCGTTGTGACCGGCATCCAGGCCAACGGCGTCGAGGTGAAGGTCAACAACATGCTGTCGGGCTTCATCCGCCGGGCGGAGCTGGCGCGGGACAAGTCCGATCAGCGGCCCGATCGCTTCGCCGTCGGCGAGAAGGTGGACGCCAAGATCACCGCGATCGACCGCGCCTCGCGCAAGCTCAGCCTCACCATCAAGGGCAAGGAGATGGAGGAGGAGAAGCAGGCGATGCAGGATTTCGGCTCGTCCGATTCCGGCGCGTCGCTCGGCGACATCCTGGGGGCGGCGATCCGCCGTCGGAACCAGCAGTCGCAGGAGTGATGGCGTCGGCCGGCGGCCGGCGCGGGTTGATCCCGGGCCCGCTTTCGGCCTAACGCTCCCGGATGAGCATCGAAACCGATCTGTTGCTGGACAGGCGGCGCCTCAAGCGCCGCCTGTTCGTCTGGCGGGTGGTCGCGGTCGTGGCGGTGGTCGCGGCGATCGGGACGGCGGCCGGCCTGTGGGGCATCGGCCAGGAACGGCGGCACGTCGCGCGCATCAATGTCACCGGCATCATCACCGAGGACCGCAAGCTGAGCCAGGCGATCGACGCGCTGGCGAAGGACAAGCGGGTTCCGGCGGCCATCCTCTACATCAACAGCCCGGGCGGCAGCGTCGCGGGCGGGGAAGGCCTGCATGACGTGCTGGCCCGGCTGGCCGCGAGGAAGCCGCTGGTCGCGGTGATGGGCGGCACGGCGGCGTCGGCCGGCTACATGATCGCGATGCCGGCGGCGCGCATCTTCGCCCGCGAGAGCACGATCACCGGGTCGATCGGCGTGCTGCTGCAGACGGGCGACATCGCCGGGTTGCTGAACAAGATCGGGATCGAGACCGACGCGATCGTCTCCGGGCCGCTCAAGGATCAGCCCAGCTTCACCCAGCCGCTGAGTAGCGAAGGCCGCCAGGTGCTGCAGGCGCTCGTCATGGACATGTACGAGCAGTTCGTGGCGCTCGTCGCGCAGGGTCGCCACATGCCGGCCGAACAGGTCCGGAAGCTCGCGGACGGGCGGGCCTATACCGGCCGGCAGGCGCTGGCGCTCGGGCTCGTGGACCAGTTCGGCGGCGAGCCGGAAGCGCGGGACTGGCTCGCGGAGAAGAAGGGCGTTCCGGCCGATCTGCCCGTCGAGGACGTCGAGATCGCCAGCTTCCCGGAACGGGTATTCGGCGCGACCCTTGGCCCGATCGTCGGCGCTTTCCGGAAAACGCTTCTGCCGCAAGGACTTACCCTTGACCGTGTGTATGCCCTCTGGCACCCTTCAGCGAAATGATGGCCCGCGCGAACTCCGGCGCGGGCCAGTCCGGGGGCGCGCGCCATGACGAAGTCGGAGCTGATCGCCGAGCTGACCGCCGCCAATCCGCACCTGACCGGCCGCGACGTCGAGGTGATCGTGGCGACGATCTTCGACGAAATCACGGCGGCTCTGGCGCGCGGCGACCGGGTCGAGCTGCGCGGGTTTGGCGCGTTCACGGTCAAGCGGCGCAATGCCCGGACGGGACGCAATCCGCGCACCGGGGAGGCGGTGCCGGTGGACGAGAAGGCGGTCCCGTTCTTCAAGGCCGGCAAGGAGCTGCGCGAGCGTGTCAACAAGAGCCGGCCGGCGCGCGGCGCATCCGCGGAACGCATCCCGGCCTGAATAAGCGATTGAATTTGCCATGCGCTATGTGATCGTTCTCCCCGTCCTGTTCCTGCTCGTGGTGTTCGCGCTCTCGAATCAGGAAACCGTGCGGCTCGGCATGTGGCCAAGCTGGTATGGGCTGGAGGCGCCGCTGTCGGTCGCGATGCTGATCGGCATGGGCATCGCGTTCCTTCTTGGAGCGGTCCTGGTCTGGTTCTCCGAACTGGCGCAGCGCAGGCGGGCGCGCCGGGCCGAACGGGCCGCCCGCATGCTCGAGGAGCAGGTGCAGGATCTGCGCACCCGGCTGTCCCGGACGGCGCCGCTGCCTCCCGGTCCGTGAGCAGGTCCGGCTTCCGGAGCGAAGCGGACCGGCTGATCGTTGCCCTCGACACGAACGATCTCGCGAAGGCGGAGGCGCTCGCGGTGGCGGTTGCGCCCTCTTGCGGGCTGCTGAAGCTCGGGCTCGAGTTTTTCCTGGCGCACGGCGCGTCCGGCATGCGCGCGATCCCCGGCCGCCCGATCTTTCTCGACCTCAAGCTGCACGACATCCCGAACACGGTCGCGGGCGCCGTGCGCGCGGTCCTGCCGCTCAAGCCCCGGATGCTGACCGTCCATGCCGCCGGCGGCGGCGCGATGGTCGAGGCAGCGCGGCGCGCATGCGAGAGGGCGGGGGACGACAGGCCGCTCCTGCTCGCCGTCACCGTGCTGACCAGCCTGAATGCGGCGACCCTGCATGACACGGGCGTCGCGGGCGGTCCGGCGCAGCAGGTGCTCCGGCTCGGCCGTCTTGCCGTGGACGCGGGCGCGGACGGTCTCGTGTGCAGCCCGCGCGAGGCCGCGATGCTGCGCGCGGCGCTCGGCGCGGAGCCCGTGCTCGTGGTGCCCGGCATCCGTCCCGCGGGCGCTTCGCCCGGCGACCAGGCGCGCACGATGACCCCGGCCGAGGCCGTTGCCGCCGGGGCGGACTGGATCGTGGTCGGCCGGCCCGTCACATCGCAGCCCGATCCGGGCGCGGCGGCGGCGGATATCGTGCGGGGGCTTCGATGAGCGTCGGGGTCAAGATCTGCGGCATCACCGACGGGGCGGCGCTGGACGCGGCGTCGGAGGCCGGGGCGGACTGGATCGGCCTCGTCTTCTTCCCGCCCTCGCCGCGTTTCCTGACGGCGGCGGCGGCTTCGGCCCTGCTGGCCGGGCATGCGCATCCCGCCCCGGTCGGGCTGTTCGTCGAGCCGGACCCGGAGGACATCGCCTCCGTGCTCGATTGCGTGCAGCTGGCCGCGCTCCAGGTCTACGGGCGCTCCGCCGATCCGGCGATGCTGCGGACGCGCTTCGGGCTGCCGGTGTGGCGGGCGGTCGGCGTCGGCTCGGCGGGCGGCCTGCCTTCCGCGGCCGACGGCGCGGACCGGCTCGTGCTGGAAGCCAAGCCGCCCGCGGGCGCAAGCCGCCCCGGCGGCAACGCGCGCCGGTTCGATTGGTCCGTGCTCGCCGGATGGCGGCCGCCCTGTCGCTGGATGCTGGCGGGAGGCCTCGATCCCGGCAATGTGGCCGAGGCGATCCGGCTCACGGGCGCGCAGGCCGTGGACGTATCCTCCGGCGTCGAGGACGCGCCAGGACGGAAGAACCCGGCCCTGATCCGCGATTTCATCGCCGCCGCGCGCGCGGCGTAAACCGATCCGTCATCCGTCCGGCGCTAATTTCGGTCGTTCCAGCGGGGGGAGGATCGGGTGAGGGAAACCCAAGCGACGGCGGCGACGGGCACGGACGCGCGGCCGGGCGCGATCCCCTTCGGGTCCGGATCGGCGTTTCGCTCGCTCATGACCAGCTTGGGCGCGAAGGATAAGGGCTTCGCCTCGCTGCGGGGCGCGCTCGCCCGCTCGCCCGACCGCGCCACCGCGACGCCGCACGCCGCGAGCGGTCACCACCACGCCGGCAAGAGCGCGGGCGGGACCGCCGTGGCCAGCGCCTCTGGGCAGGCGGCGCTCACCGAGGCGATGCGGCGGGAAGGGGTGCCCGCGACCTGGCAGGCGGCCCTGCAATACATCATGGGCAAGGAGTCCGGAGGCCGGGTGGACGTGAAGAACCCGACCCACTCGGCGCGCGGCCTGTTCCAGCTCACGGCCGCGAACTACCACTACATGCCGCGCGGCGCGGCCTCGTTCGGCAACGGCGTCGAGGAGGCGCAGGGCGGCATCCGCTACATCGTCAGCCGCTACGGCACCGCCGCCAACGCCGCCTCGTTCTGGCAGCAGCACCAGTGGTACCAGGATAAGGGTTTAGTTACGTCTTCGGTTCATTCGGTGCCTGATCTAAGAAAGCCCCTCCGTACCCTTTTTCAGGCGTTCCTAATGTCTGCTCGAAGATAAGCTGGCAAATTCTCATCCCAGCATCGAGTATAATTTCATGTGGCCCGAAATTGTACATTTCGAGCTGAACAGGCCCGCGAAAGCCATTATGGATTGTAGGCGCCGTGATATGCACACCGGCGCCCACTCTGGCCATAGAGCTCTTGCCCTCGACTCTCGCCGCCAGACGGGAGCAGACCGGGATATCCACTATTTCGTTAGTCCACGCCAATACGAGCGTTTGAGGCAGCATGGTAAACATGTCTTGCTTTTTGGGCTGCTGAAACTTCAGCAAGCCAGAGTATTTATACCCGCGTGCCCCGGGGCGTATGATAACGCCTGGAACATTGTCCCACACACTAAACGAGTTCCCCAAGGTAAGATCAACGCTGGTAGAGCTGAAGGCGTCAGCGGCGGGTTCAGGTTTAATCCCCGCTTGTTCTGGCGACCGCACCGCTGATCAGCGCTCTACGCGACCTAATCCGCCGCATCGGCTTGCAGCGCGTCGGGATGGCTGCGGATCGCGCGGCCGAAATCCTCGAAGATCCGGCGGGAGACGATGTCGGTCTCGAAATCGTATTCCGGATGCCACTGCACGCCCGCGGCGAAACTCCGGACCGGGCCGGCCGGCGTGCCGACGACGCGCACCGCCTCGATCGTGCCGTCGGGCGCGACCGCCTCGACCGCCAGCCCCGGCGCCAAGCGGTCGATCCCCTGATTATGCAGGGAATTAACGGCGATCTGGTCGGTGCCAGTCAGCCGGCGTAGCCACCCGCCCGGGCTGACCCGCACCAGATGCGCCTTGCCCTGGCGCACCTTGGCCGAGCGCTGCATCGGGGTCGAATGATCGAGCCGTCCCGGCAGATCCTGCAGGCGCTGGTGCAGGCTGCCGCCGAGCGCCACGTTGAGTTCCTGAAATCCCCGGCAGATCGCGAGCACCGGCACGCCGGCGGCGATCGCGGCGCGGATCAGCGGCAGCACCGCCGCGTCGCGGGCCGGGTCTTCCGGCGTGCCGCTCGCATGCGGCGGGCCGCCATAAAGGCAGGGCTGCACATTGGAGCGGCTGCCGGTCAGGACGATGCCGTCCAGCCGGTCGACCAGCGTGTCGATGTCGACCGAGGGACCGTTCGCCGGGAGCAGAACCGGCACGGCGTCGATCGCCTGCTCGGCCGCGCGGATATAGGTGTCGGACGCAGCATGGTTCGGCATGGCGTAGATGCCGAACTGCTTTGTGCAGCAACTGATGCCGACGAGCGGCCTGACCGGACCCTTGACTCTCATCACGACCCTAATGTTGGCGATTCGAATGGCGAAAAGAAGTGAAAACAACCCAGGGGAGCCATTCTCCGCGCGAACGTCGCATTGGCGCGCCGTCTAGCCGTGCAGCAACCGCCCATCCAGGTGGATGATGGCCTGGCCCGTGGCGGCGGAGATCGCATCGGCGACGATCGCGCGATGGCAATGCGCGGGATCGTGCTCGAAGCAGAGCAGGCACGCGGGGGCGGCGCGGGCGACCGCGACCGCCTCGGTCAGCGCGGCTTGCGCGCCCGCCGTGGCCATCTGGCCCGCGAACACGCGGCGCATGGTCGCATGATCCCCTCGCCGGGCCGCGTCCCGCCCCGGCTTGGGGGTGCCGAGATCACGCAAATGCAGGTAGCGCAGGCCGCGCCCGTCGAGGCCCGCGCCGAGTTGCCGCTTCGAGAAGCCGGGCTTGCGGGATTGCGGCAAGGCCCGAACATCGATCAGAACGGCGACCCCGGCCGCCTGAAGCGAGTTCGAGCACGGCCGGCAGCGTGCTGCCCTCGTAGCCGATGGTCATCACCTCCGGAGGCGCCGCCTTGCTCACGGCGGCGTCGGCAGCAGGACGGGCGGCGCGGTCTCGCCGGTCCGCTCGTCGCGGAGCCGGCGGGCGGGAAGCGTCAGCCGGAACACCGTTCCATCTCTCCCCGTCCGTTCCAGCGTCACCCGTCCGCCTTGGGCGCGCATCAGGTCGGCGGCGATCGCGAGCCCGAGACCCGTGCCGCCCCGCTTGCCGCTGGTCACGAACGGCCGGAACAGCTTGCCTGTGACCTCGGCCGGCAGTCCCGGCCCATCGTCCCCGATCTCGATCGCGAGGCCTCCGTCGGGCGGCGGTTCGCCAAGCCTGATCTCCGCCCGCGCGGCACCCGCCTCGATCGCGTTGTTGAGCAGGTTGAGCAGCACCCGCAGCAGCAACGCGCGGTCGGCGAGCGCTTCCGTCCTGGAGGGAATCCGGTTGACGATCGCATGCGCTCCGGCCAGCTGCGGGCTTTCGACCGCCTCCTCCGCGAGCCTGCCGAGGTCGACCGTGGTGATCGCAAGCTGCGGCGGCGCCTCGCGCGCGAAGTCGAGCATGCGGCCGACCATGTCGGTCGCATTCTCCACGGCGCGCACCAGGATGGAACCGGACCGCCGCACCGCCGGATCGGAATGCAACTCCAGCCGTTCGGCCGAGAGGAGGGCGGGCGAGAGGGCGTTGCGCAGGTCGTGGCTCACCTTGGCGATGGCCGCGCCCATGGCGGCCAGCCGCGCATTGCGCCAAAGCGCCGTTCGCAATTCGCGCTGCATGGCGGCGAGCTCTTGCGCCGCCACCGAGATCTCTCCGCCGGGCAGGCGCGTGAGCCAGCTCGGTTCGAGCGGCGGCGTGCGTTCGGGATCGGCGCGAAAGGCGACGAGGCTGCCGGTGATCTGCCGGATCGGTCGCACCAGCAGCAGCAGCACGGCAAGATACACGAGGGCTCCGGTCAGCGCGGCCACCGGTAGGGCGAGGCCCAGAAACGTACGCACATAGCCGACCAGGGCGTGTTTCAGGCTGGCCTCGGATACGAGCACCTCGACCAGCGTGCCGTGATGCACCGGGCTGTCGGCCAACAGCCGCATGGTGCCATGATCCGGCCCGAGCAGCGTTGCGAGCGCGTCCCGGATGCCGTCCAGCACCGACTCGGTGCGGAGGTCCGTTGTCTCGTCCGGAATGGCGATGGCAGCGGCCTGCAAGCTCAGGACATCGCGGTCCTGCCTGTGCAGGACGACCGCGAGCGTGCCCGACAGCTCGAGCAGTGCGTCACGCGTGCCCGCATCGATCGATCCGCCCGGTGCGCGCGCGGCCGCCAGAACGGCGATGTGCGAGCCGGCGGCCCGCGCAATCAGCCAGTCCCGGCGCTCCCGGGCGAGACCGGGCAGGAAGACGAGCAGCTCGGACATCAGGACGACGGCAAGCGTCAGCAACAGGCTGCGAAACGAGAGCGTCCGGAGTCGGCTCGTGCGGGGACGCGCGGGAACGGCCGTTGCCGCCTCCCCGGCCGCGTTGGAGCCAGCGGCGCTCCTGGTCTTGAGGGACATCCCACCCATCCTGTCAGGGTGAAAGAACAGGCTCGGGAATGCAACCGCGAAAAGGCGGCTCTATTCGCCGCCTGAATACCTCCGCGCGCGTTTTACTTCCGCGCGCCGCGCCTTCGCCTCCCGTCGCTGCCGCTTCTGGCTGAGCGAGACACCGGTGCCGATGCGCTTGGCGGGGGGCGTTGCCGCATCGCGGATCAGGGCAGCCAGGCGGTCGAGCGCGTCCTGGCGATTGCGTTCCTGCGACCGGAAGCGGCCCGCCGTGATCACCACGACGCCGTCCCGCGTGAGCCGGCTGCCCGCCAGAAGCCGCAGCCGCGCCTTGACCCCGTTCGGCAGCGAAGGCGAGCCGCGCGCGTCGAAACGGAGCTGCGCGGCGGTCGCGACTTTGTTGACGTTCTGCCCGCCCGGACCGCCCGCCCGGACGAACGTGACCGTCACCTCGCGCTCCTCCAGCGCGATTCCGGAGACGATGTCGATCCGCCGGAGCAATGCGCGGGCCGCCCGGAGGCTTATAGCCGGTCCGGGCGGAAGGTGTCGCATTGCTCGATCTGCCCGGTGTCGAGACCGCGCTTGAACCAGCGGACGCGCTGCGCCGACGAGCCGTGGGTGAAGCTGTCCGGCTCGACATAGCCGCGGCTCCGGCGCTGCAGCCTGTCGTCGCCGATCGCGGACGCGGCGTTCAGCCCCTCCTCGACATCCCCATGTTCGAGAATGTGCCTGGCGGTGTCGGCGCGGTTGGCCCAGACGCCGGCGAAGCAGTCGGCCTGCAGCTCGACCCGCACCGACAGCCCGTTCGCGCCCTCGCCCTGATCTCCCGTCCGCCCCCTGATCTCATCCACCTTCTGGGTGATGCCGAGCATCGTCTGCACGTGATGCCCGACCTCGTGCGCGATCACGTAGGCGCGGGCGAAATCGCCTCCCGCGCCCAGGCGGTTCTGCATCTCGCGGAAGAAATCCGTGTCGAGATAGACCTTGTCGTCGCGCGGGCAATAGAACGGGCCGACGGCGGTCGCCGCCGTGCCGCAGGCGGACTGGACCGCGCCCGTGAACAGAACCAGATGCGGATCCTGGTACTGCCGCCCGTGCTGGCGAAATACGTCCGTCCACACGTCCTCCGTGGAGGCGAGCACCTGCGCGACGAAGCGGCGCTGGGCATCGTCGCCGCTGCCGTTCTGGCCGTCGCGCTGCGGCGGCGGCGCCGATTGTTGCGTCTGCGGGGCGTTGTCGCCGGCCAGATTGAGCAGCACGCGCGGGTCGACGCCGAAATAGAGCGCGATCAGAACGATCGCGATCGTGCCGAGGCCGCCGCCGATCCGCATCCCGCCGCCCGGACGGAAACCCTGGCCGCGGCGGTCCTCCACGTTCTGGCTTTCGCGTTCGTCGCCGAACTGCATGGGTCCGCCCTTTCAAGTCCGCGCGCGGGACCGCGAGCGTCGCGCCGGCGCGGTGCGGACGCAAGGGTCGATCCCGGTTCCGGCGCAACACGGCCTTGCAATTCCGCTGCGCGACAGGAACAGTATCGCCGGGACCGGCGCATGAAGCCGGTCATCGGAAATAATGCAAGGTCGTCGGACGTGGGGCGGCGGGTCAGGAGAGACTGGGTTCATGGATAGCCAAGTAGCGGCCCGGATCAGGGCCAATCCGAACTTTGTGACACTGGTGCAGACCAGGAGTACACTTGCGTGGACGCTCACGATCCTCATGCTGATCGTCTACTACGCCTTCATCTTCCTGGTGGCGTTCGCTCCGGGTTTCATGGCCATCCCCGTCTTCGGCCCGGTCACGCTCGGCTTCCCGATCGGCCTCGGGATCATCCTGCTGGCGATCCTGCTGACCGGCATCTACGTGTTCCGCGCCAACGGCGAGTTCGACACCCTGACCCGCAAGGTGACCGCGACCTCCGCCGCGGCGGAGGCGGGACGGTGAGCGGCATTCCGGGCGGGGCGCGGACGCGCCGGGCGGCGGCTCTCGGCGCGGTCGCGTCATGTGCCTCCGAGCCTTGCTGGGCGGCGGGCGCGCTGGAAGGCCCGGTCGTGCAGCAGGGGACGAACTACACCGCCATCGTGATGTTCCTCGCCTTCGTGATCGCGACGCTCGGGATCACCTACTGGGCGGCGAAGCGGACCAAGACCACGGCCGATTTCTACACGGCCGGCGGCGGCATCACGGGCTTTCAGAACGGGGTCGCGATCGCCGGCGACTACATGTCGGCGGCGTCTTTCCTCGGCATCTCGGCGCTCGTCTACACCAGCGGCTTCGACGGGCTGATCTACTCGATCGGCTTCCTCGTCGGCTGGCCGATCATCATGTTCCTGATGGCGGAGCCGTTGCGCAATCTCGGCAAGTTCACCTTCGCCGACGTCGTCTCCTACCGGCTGCGGCAGGGGCCGATGCGGGCGCTGGCGGCCTCCGGCACGCTGGTCGTCGTCGCGTTCTATCTGATCGCGCAGATGGTCGGCGCGGGGCAGCTGATCCAGCTGCTGTTCGGGCTGCCGTACAGTTTCGCAGTGGTGATCGTGGGCGTGCTGATGATCCTGTACGTCACTTTCGGCGGCATGGTCGCGACCACCTGGGTGCAGATCATCAAGGCCGCCCTGCTCCTGTTCGGCGCGTCGGTGATCGCCTACCTCGTGCTGCAAGCGTTCGGTTTCAGCATGAACGAGTTCTTCACGCGCGCGATCGCCGTTCATCCGAAGCACGGTGCCATCATGCGTCCGGGCGGTCTGGTCGCGGACCCGGTCTCGGCGATTTCGCTCGGGATGGCGCTGATGTTCGGCACGGCGGGCCTGCCGCACATCCTGATGCGGTTCTTCACCGTGGCGGACGCCAAGGAAGCGCGGAAATCCGTGTTCTTCGCGACCGTGTTCATCGGGTATTTCTACATCCTGACCTTCATCATCGGGTTCGGCGCGATCGTGCTCGTGGGCACGAACGCCCTCTATTTGGATGGCCATGGCGGCCTGCTCGGCGGCGGCAACATGGCGGCGGTGCATCTCGCCCACGCGGTCGGCGGCGACATCATGAAAGGCTTCATCAGCGCCGTCGCCTTCGCGACGATTCTCGCGGTGGTTTCCGGCCTGACGCTGGCGGGAGCAAGCGCGGTCAGCCACGACCTCTACGCGAGCGTGTTCCGGCGCGGGCGCGTCGATCAGAAACAGGAATTGCGGGTCTCGAAGATCACGACCGTCGTGCTCGGCATCCTCGCGATCCTGCTCGGCATCGCGTTCGAGAAGATCAACGTCGCCTTCATGGTCGGCCTCGCCTTCGCGATCGCCGCCAGCGCCAACTTCCCCGTCCTGCTGCTCTCGATGTACTGGCGCCGGCTGTCCACGCGCGGCGCGGTCATCGGCGGCTTCATCGGGCTTGCCTCCGCCGTGGTGATGACGGTGCTCAGCCCCTCGATCTGGGAGCTTGTGCTCCTGCATCCGAAGGGCTCGGCGCCGTTCCCCTACAGCTCGCCGGCGATCTTCTCGATGCCGCTCGGCTTCCTTGGCTGCTGGCTGTTCTCGGTCCTCGACGCCAGCCGCGCGGCGAAGCTGGAAGCAGCGGCGTTCGAGCCGCAATATGTGCGCTCGCAGACCGGGATCGGGGCCGAGGGCGCGGCCAGTCACTGAGGGGACGGAGATCGTTCATGGCGGAACCGGACGGCGGGCGAATGAACCAGGCGCGTGCGCTGGCCGAGCAGGCGTTGCGGGCGCAGGCGGCGGGCCTCGGCGACGAGGCGGACCGGCTGTTCGCAGAGGCGGAGCGCATCGATCCGCAAGAGGTCGCGAACGTGCTGGAGGAGCACGAGGCCGCCGGCACGCGGGATGCCGGCGACCCGCCTCCGGGGCGGCGCCCATGAGCGGTTCCTGACCGGAACGTCACACCTCAAACACCTTTCGGTCACACCCGTCTGCTTCACTTGGCGTGTGCAGAGGGTGAGGCATCACCATGATAGATTTTGAGTTTCGTCGTATCGCCCTGGCGCGGGGCCTGCTTCCCGCGCAGCCGCCGGCCGGAGCGGGCGAGGAAACAGAGCCGGGGCCAGAAGCCGACCGGGACGAGGCCGAGCCTCAGCGCATGATGGCCGCACGCGCTGGCGAGCGCGGCCGGGCATCGGCATAGATCACCCCGTACGCGGAGCTTCGCCGCGAACTCTTGCCAGGGTGGCACGGTCGTGTTCCCGGTCGAATGGGTTGCACTGCGCGTCGTTTGGCGCGACTAGCTTGACCTAAGCGCACCGTGCTCGAAGAGGCCGGGCTGACGGGGGGACGATGACGGCGCACCTGCTGCTCGAGGCCGACGGCGTGGCCAAGAGCTTTTCGGGCGTGCAGGCGCTGCGGGACGGACGGCTCGCGCTGCGCCCGGGCTCGGTGCACGCCCTTTGCGGCGGCAACGGGGCCGGCAAGAGCACGTTCCTCAACATCCTGATGGGCCTTGAGCGCCGGGACGCCGGCCGTGTCCTGATCCGTGGCGAGAAGGCGACCTTCGACAGCCCGGCGCAAGCTCTCGCGGCGGGCATCGCCATCATCACGCAGGAACTCTCGCCCATCCCGGACATGACGGTCGCCGAAAACCTCTATCTCGGCCGCGAGCCGCGTCGTCTCGGCTGCATCGTCGACCGCAAGCGCCTGAACCGCACCGCTTCCGACCTGTTGGAGCGGCTGCGGTTCCGGCTCGATCCCGAGGCGCCGATGCGGAGTCTCAGCCTCGCTCAGATCCAACTCGTCGAGATCGCCAAGGCGATCAGCCACGAAAGCAGCATCCTGATCATGGATGAGCCGACCTCCGCGATCGGCGAGGCGGAGACCGAGATCCTGTTCGACGCCATCCGCACGCTGACGGCGCAAGGGACCGGCGTCATCTATGTCAGCCACAGGCTGACCGAGATCTTCGCCATCGCCGACGACTATACCGTGTTTCGCGACGGAGGGTTCGTCGCGACCGGGCGGATCGCCGACACGGACCGGCGCGGCCTCGTCCGCCTGATCCTGGGCGCGGACGCCCGCGACGAGTTCAAGAGCCATCCGGCGCCTTCCGGCCCGCCCCTGCTGGAGGCCGTGGGTCTCGGGCGCGCGAACCAGTTCCGGGACGTGACGCTCGGGGTTCGGCGCGGCGAAGTCTTCGGTATCTACGGCCTGATGGGGTCCGGCCGCAGCGAGTTCCTGCAAGCGCTCTACGGCCTGCCGCCGGCCGAGACCGGCGAGGTCCGGTTGCAGGGGCGCCCCGTGTCACTCCGCGGCCCCGCCGACGCGCTCGGACACGGCCTCGCTCTTGTCACCGAGGACCGCAAGGCGACCGGTTTGGTAATGACCGGCACGGTGCGGGAGAACGCCACGCTTTCTTCCCTCGGCGGCTTGGCGCGCGGTCCGTTCATCTCGCGTGGCCGCGAGGACGTCCAGGTGGCGCGCATGATGGACCTGTTCCGCATCAAGGCGCGTTCGCCGGACGCGCCGGTGCGCAGCCTTTCGGGGGGCAACCAGCAGAAGGTGGTGCTCGCCCGCTGCCTCGGCACGGAGCCGCGCATCCTGCTCTGCGACGAGCCGACGCGGGGCGTGGACGAGGGCGCGAAACGGGAAGTCTATGCGTTCCTGTCCCGGTTCGTGGCCGAGGGCAGGGCCGTCATCATGGTCTCCTCCGAGTTGCCGGAGGTGCTGGGCATGAGCGACCGCATCGCGGTGTTCCAGCGCGGGCGGCTCGTGGCCGTGCTGGAGGGGGCGGAGGCGTCGCAAGAGCGCCTCATGCAGCTCGCGTCATGAGGAGAACCCGATGCCCACGGATTTGAGCACGCCCGGGACCGGGGCGCCGCCGCGCCCGCGACGGTTCGACACGGCTGCGTTCTCGTCGCTGCTCTCGCGCTACGGCATCGTCGCCGCGTTCGTGGCGCTCTGCCTCGTCCTGAGCCTGCTCAACCCCTACTTCCTCACGCGCATCAACGTCATCAACGTGCTGCGCCAGGCGAGCATCAACGGCATTCTCGCCATCGGCCAGACCTTCGTCATCCTGACCGGCGGCATCGACCTTTCGGTCGGGTCGTTGCTCGCCTTCTGCGGCATTGCCGGCGCGAGCCTCGTTTCGGGAGCGCACCCCGGCAACGCCGCCGCCGCGATCGCCGTCGGCCTGGCGGCGGGGCTCGGCCTCGGCATGGTCAACGGCGCGATCGTCGCGCGGCTGCGCGTGCCGCCCTTCGTGGCCACGCTCGGGATGCTCAGCGTCGCGCGCGGCCTCACCTTCATCTACAACAACGGCATGCCGGTGCCGAACCTGAGCCCCGGCTTCCTCGTGCTCGGCCAGGGCTTCGTCGCCGGAATCCCGGTCCCCGTTATCCTGCTCGGCGTCACGGTGCTGCTCGCCTGGATCGCGCTTCGCTTCACGACCTACGGGCGCTACGTCTACGCGGTCGGCGGCAACGCGCGCAGCGCGCGGACGAGCGGCATCAATACGCGGGCGATCGTCTTCTCGGTGTACGCGATCTCGGGGCTGCTGGCCGGGCTGTCGGGTCTCGTGCTCGCCGCCCGGACGACGTCCGCGCTGCCGCAGGCGGGCGTCTCCTACGAGCTCGACGCCATCGCCGCCGTCGTGATCGGGGGCACGAGCCTCACCGGCGGCGTCGGAAGCGCGGTCGGAACCCTCTTCGGCGCGCTCATCATCGCCGTCATCAACAACGGCCTCGATCTGATGAGCGTGTCGTCCTACTACCAGCAGGTCATCAAGGGCGGGATCATCGTGCTTGCGGTGCTGGTGGACACCTCGCGCCGGGCGCGCGATTAGAAACTAGAAACGAGCAGGAGGAAAATCGTGATCCAGCGCCGAACCCTACTCGCCGCCACGGCCGCCGCCTTCGCCTTACCCGCGATCGCGCGGGCGCAGAATGGCGGCAAGAGCTACAAGATCGGCGCCGCCGTCTATGGCCTCAAGGCCGAGTTCATGCAGCTCTGGGTCAACGCGCTCAAGGCGCACCCGGCGGCGCAGAGCGGCCAGGCGAACATCACCGTGTTCGACGGGCAGTACGACGCGCTCACGCAATCGAACCAGTTCGACACCATGATCACGCAGCAATACGACGCGATCATCTTCGTGCCGATCGACGCCCAGGCCGGCGCGGACGCCGTGCGCAAGGCCAAGGCCGCGAACATTCCGGTGATCGGCTCCAACACCCGCGTCGTCGGCAACGACCTGACCTCCTATGTCGGCTCGGACGACGTCAAGGCCGGCGCCTTGGAAGCGGAAGCGGTGGTCAAGGCGATGGGCGGCAAGGGCAACGTCGTCATTCTCGAGGGGCCGATCGGCCAGAGCGCCCAGATCGACCGCGGCAAGGGCAACCAGCAGGTGCTGGACGCCAATCCCGGCGTGAAGGTGCTGGAGCGCAAGACCGCGAACTGGTCGCGCGCCGAGGCGCAGTCGCTGATGGAGAACTGGCTGACCGGACATCCCGGCCAGATCCAGGGCGTGATCGGCCAGAACGACGAGATGGCGCTGGGCGCCCTCCAGGCGATCAAGGCGGCGGGCATGGACCCGAAGCAGATGCCGATCGCGGGCATAGACGGCGTCACCGACGCGCTGCTCGCGGTCAAGCAGGGCGAGATGGTCAGCATCCTGCAGGACGCCCACGCCCAGGCGCAGGGCGCGCTGGACGTGGCGCTCCGGCATCTGGTGGGGGACAGCTACAAGCCGAAGAGCGACTGCTGGCAGGAGTACAGCAGCGCGATGCCGTGGGACGACGGGATGAAGAAACAGTACAACGTGCCCTGGACGCCGGTGACCGCGCAGAACGTGGACGCGCTCCTGGCCAAGCGCCAGAAGTCCTGACGCGCCGCCGGAGCGTCTCGCGGGGCGCTCCGGCTCTCTCAGTCCATGGTGGGGAGCGCTCTATGGGAGCGATCAGCTTCGACACCGCCTTCAGCTTCGATGGCAAGGCGGCACTGGTGACAGGGGGGGCGGCCGGCATCGGCCACGCCATCGCGAGCGCTTTCGCCGAGCGTGGGGCCAAGGTCGCCATTGCCGACCTCAGCGCGGGGGCGGAAGCGGCGGCGGAGGCCCTGCCCGGCGGCGGGCATCTCGGCCTCAGCGCCGACCTGACCCGGCATGGCGAGGCCGACCGCGCCGTGCGGGAGGCGGTCGCGCGGCTCGGGCGGCTCGACATCCTCGTCAATAACGCCGGCATCGTCCTGCTGGAGCGGGCCGAAGCTCTGTCGGACGAGGACTGGGATCGCACCATGGCGATCAATTTGCGCGTGCCGTTCCTGGTGGCGCGGGCGGCGTTTCCGGCGCTGCGCGAAAGCGGCGCCGGACGGATCGTCAACCTCGCGTCGCAGGCCGCCTTCATCGCGCTCGACCGCCATCTCGCCTACTGCACGAGCAAGGCCGGCATCCTCGGCATGACCAAGGTGCTGGCCCTGGAATGGGCGCCGCACGGCATCACCGTGAACGCGATCTCGCCGACCGTCGTGGAGACCGAACTGGGCCGCAAGGCCTGGGCGGGAGAGGTCGGCGAGGCGATGAAGCGCAAGATCCCGGCCGGGCGCTTCGCGCAGCCCGAGGAAATCGCGCTGGCGGCGCTTTTCCTCGGGAGCGGCGCCGCCGCAATGATCACAGGCGCCAATCTGGTCGTGGATGGCGGCTATACGATCCAGTGAAAGCGCGTTGACTTCGTTCGGCTCCGCCCGCGCGTTCCGCTCCGCTGGCTTCCTGAGCGGAACGCGCCAGGCGGGCCGCTCAGCTTTCCTTCGTGAGCTGGCAGCGGATTTCGCCGCCCGGATTTTCCTTCGTGTGAACGTTCGCATACCATTTGCCCGCCATCAGCTCGTCCTGCTGCGCCTCGGTCAGGGTCGTGCTGCCCTTGATCGGGCTCGTGGGAGGGCTCAGCGGCACGACCACGCCGGCGTTCTTCCCCGGTTCGGCGGGACCGTGAAAATGCGCCGCCGTCGCCGGGCCGGTCAGACCCGAATAGGCGATGTCGTAGGTCAGTTTGTGCGTGCTGGTGTCGAGCGAGGCCGCGCAGGTGCCCTTGCCATCGGTCGATTTTGGCGGCACCTCGGCGCCGGGGCTGAGCGTGCCGTGGAAGCGGACCGTCTCCGCATAGGCGGGGGCCGCGAGCAGCCCCAAGGCGACCGCGGCGAGGGCAAGGGCTTTCGACGTCATAACGTGTCCTCCTGGCGCTGTTTTGCGCTATGGCACTGGTTTTGCTTTTTATCCGAGCCTGTCGGGAGCTTCGTCCGGCATTACGCCAAGAGGAGAGTAGCGGTTGCGGCAGTGTCTGTCATGGGCGGAACGAAGCCCCGGAGGAATAAGCCTCAAGGCCGGAGCAGGCGCGCCCCCGCGCCGTGCAGCGAATTTGGAAGGGGCGACGTGACATGCAGCGCCTGATCGAGGGCTATCGGCGCTTTCGCGACGAGAACTGGCCCGAGCGCCGGCGGCTGATGCAGACGCTGGCGATCGAGGGACAGTCGCCGATCGCCCTCGTCCTCGCCTGCGTGGACAGCCGGACGGACCCGGCGATGGTGTTCGACGCCGCGCCGGGCGAGCTGTTGGTCGTGCGCAACGTCGCCAATCTGGTGCCGCCCTTCGAACCGGACGCGGCCTCCCACGGCACGAGCGCCGCCCTCGAATTCGGGGTGCGCGTGCTGCAGATCCCGGAGCTGGTCGTGCTCGGCCACGCCAATTGCGGCGGCATCAAGGCGCTGCTGCACGGTGCGCCGGATGCCGGGTCCGATTTCCTCGCGCGCTGGATCTCGATCGCCGAGCCGGTGCGCAAGCACGTCCTCGAATGCTATGAGCCGCAGGATTGGCCCTCGCGCGCCGAGCAGGAGACGGTCAAGCTGTCCGTGCGCAACCTGATGAACTTCCCCTGGATCAAGGAGCGCGTCGAGGCGGGAACGCTGCGCATCCACGGCGCGCATTTCGGCATCTACACGGGCGTGCTCACGATCTTGCAGGAGGACGGCAGCTTCGCCCCGGCGTAAGCGCCGCGCTCATACGCCCAGATACCGGCGGCGCAACCCGGCGTCCTCCGCCAGCTCGGCGACGGGGCCGGTCCACGCGACACGCCCGGTTTCGAGCAGCACGGCGCGGTCGGCGATGCGGCGGGAAAGGGCGAGGTTCTGCTCGGCGATCAGCATGGAGACGCCCGCCCGCTTCAAGGTCAGCAGGGCGTCGGCCAGGCAGTCCACGATCACCGGGGCCAGCCCCTCGCCCGGCTCGTCGAGCAATAGCAGGCGCGGATTGCCCATCAGCGTCCGCGCGACCGCCAGCATCTGCTGCTCGCCGCCGCTCATGCGCCCGCCCGGCCGGTCGGCCATGCGCTCCAGATTGGGAAACAGTCCGTAGAGGCGCTCCGGCGTCCAGAGCGGCTGATCGCCCGAGGCCGGGCGCTTGCGGCCGACTTCGAAATTCTCGGCGACCGTGAGGTCGGGGAAGATGCGGCGATCCTCCGCCACGTAGCCGACGCCGAGGCGGGCGATGCGGTGCGGCGGCAATCCCCCGATGGGAACGCCCGCGAACAGGATGCGCCCTGCGGCCGGCCGCAGAAGGCCCATGATCGTTTTCAGGGCCGTGCTCTTGCCCGCCCCGTTGCGCCCGAGCAGCACGAGCGCCTCGCCCGCCGCCGCCGCGAACCCGACGCCGTGCAGGATCTGCGCCCGGCCGTAGAAGCTGTCGACGCCGTCGAGCGACAGGATCACGGCGCATGGCCGAGATAGACCGCCTGCACGCGGGCGTCCTGCCGGATCTCGGCGGGCGTGCCCGCCGCGATGATGCGGCCCTGGTCGAGCACGAGGATGCGGTCGGCGGTGCCGAACACGGCCTCCATGTCATGCTCGGTGAACAGCACGGCGATGCCGGCGGCTGCGGCGCGCTCCCGGACCAGCCGCATCACGTCCGCGCGTTCGGCCGGCGCCATGCCGGCGGTCGGCTCGTCCATCAGCAGCAGCCGGGGCCGGTTCGCGAGCGCCAGCGCCAGATCGAGGCGCTTGAGGTCGCCATAGGCGAGCACGGCGGCGGCCCGGTCCGCCTGCGCGAGCAAGCCCACCTGGGCCAGCAGCGCGTCCGCCTCCTCCGCCCGCAGCCAGGCCGCCGGCTGCCAGAAGCGCCACGTCTCGCCGTGATGCGCGGCCAGCGCCGTCTGCACGTTCTCCCGCGCCGTCATCGAGGCGAAGGTCGCCGTCACTTGGAAGCTCCGTCCGACGCCCAAGCGCGAGATGCGGCGCGGACTCAACCCCGCGATGTCGGCGCCCCCGAGCGCGATCACTCCCGCATCGGGCCGCAACTGACCCGTGAGCAGGTTGAAGCACGTCGATTTCCCGGCGCCGTTCGGTCCGATCAGCGCGAGGATCTCGCCCGCCTCGAGCGTGAACGAAACATCGTCCACCGCGCGCACGCCGCCGAACGCCCGGCGCAAGCCGCGCACGTCGAGCAGCGTCACGCCGCCCGGTGGGGATTCACGCATCGTCCACCCGCCCGCGGCAAATCGTCAGGACGAAGCTCCCCCGCCCCGCTCGCGCCAGAGTCTCTCGGCCGCCCCGGCGATGCCGTCCGGCAGCAGCAGCACAAGCAGCACGATCGCCGCCCCGAGCACCGCGCGCCAATAGGCGGTCGCGAGCAGCAGCCAGTCATAGAGGCCGGTGTAGGCGACCGCGCCCACCACCGGCCCGGCCATCGTCCGCACGCCGCCGAGCAGCACCATCACCAGCGCCTCGACCGACTTGCCGATGCCGAAATAGGCCGGAAACACACCGCCATGGGCGTAGGCGAACACGCCGCCTGCCAGGCCCGCGCCCGCGCCCGCCAGCACGAGGGCGGCGATCCGCAGGCCGCGCGCGTCGAGCCCGATCGCCTCGGCCCGGAGCGGCGAATCGCGCACGGCCCTGAGCGCGTATCCGGCCGGTGCGTAGAGAATGCGCCGCAGCACGAGGGCGCCGCCGACGCAGAGCGCGAGCGCGAGCCAGTAGAGCGCCCCCGGCGTCACCACCCACGCAGCGGGGCGGAGGCCGATGATGCCGTTGTCGCCGCCGGTCAGCGCCACGAACTGCACCGCGAGCGCCCACAGGATCTGCGCGAAGGCGAGCGTCAGCATGGCGAGATAGACGCCGGACAGCCGCGCAACAACCGCGCCGAACGCGGCGGCGGCGATCGCCGGGAGCAGCAGCGACGCGAGCAGCCCGGCCGCCATCGGCGCGCCCGCGTTCTGCCACACGAGGCCGGCGGCATACGCGCCCAGTCCGAACCAGGCGGCGTGGCCGAAGCTCGGCATCCCGCCCGGTCCCATCATGACGTGCAGGCTCGCCGCGAACAGCACCGCGACCGCCGCCTCGGTGAGCACGCTCAGCGTGTACGGCCCGACGAAAAGAGGCGCCGCGATCGCCACAATCAGCGTCACCGAACCGGCGGCGATCAGGGCGGGCGGCGCGGGCCGGACCGCCCGCACGCCCTGCACCGCGCGGGAAGCGGCATCCGCCCGGCCGAGCAAGCCCTGCGGCCGCACCACGAGCACCGCCGCCATCAGCAGGAACACGAGCGCGAGTGTCGCCTGCGGCAGCACCACGATGCCGAACGCCTGCACGAGGCCGATCAGCAGGCTCGCGAGATAGGCCCCGGTCACGCTGCCCAATCCGCCCAGCACCACGACCACGAACGCATCCGTCACCGCCGCGAGATCGGCGTTCAGCGTCGCCGAGCGGTCCGGCAGGGTCAGCGCGCCGCCGAGGCCCGCGAGCCCCGCGCCGAGGGCGAACACGGACGTGAACAGGAGCCGCTGATCGACGCCGAGCGCCGCCACCATCTCCCGGTCCTGGGTCGCCGCGCGGAGCAGCACCCCCCATCGCGTGCGGCGCAACAGCCACGTGATCCCGAGCAGCAGCAGCGGGCCGACCGCGATCAGCACGAGATCGTAGCTCGGAAAGCGGGCCGCGCCGATCCGCACGAAGCCGCGCAGCCAGGGCGGCCGGGGCAGCGGCAGATCGCCCGGTCCCCAGATCGCGAGCGTCGCGTCCTCGACGATCAGCACGACGCCGAAGGTCGCGAGCAGCTGCAACAGTTCGGGGGCGCGGTACACCCGCCGCAACAGGCCCATTTCCAGCAGCGCGCCGAGCGCCGCGAGGATGAGCGCCGTCGCGATCACGCCGGATGCGAACCAGAGCGGCTCGCGCGGCAGCCGCCCGAGGACGCTCCAGCCGATATAGCCGCCGAGCATGAACAGGCTGCCATGCGCGAAGTTGACCACGCGCGTCACGCCGAAGATCAAGGTCAGTCCGGCGGCCGTCAGGAACAGCGACGAGGCCGAGGCGAGGCCCGTCAGCGCCTGCACGACGAGAAACGTCACGTCCCGCTAGCCGGAGGCGGGCCGCATCCGCCTGACCTCCGCGTCCGGCGGCAGATAGTTCGCGCCGTCGGCATAGCGCCAGTCCACCATGACGCCGCGTCCGTCGCGGAGCGCCGTCTTGCCGACGAAGGTGCCGAGCGTGCTCTGGTGATCGATCGCGCGGAAGGTCACCGGACCGAACGGTGTCCCGAAGGACGCGCCCGCGAACCCGTCGGCCATGCGTTCCGCCGCCGTGCCGCCGGACTGCGCGATCCCGGCGGCGATCGCGCCGATCAGGGCATAGCCGACGACCGACCCCATCCCGGGCGTCTCCTTGAACCGGGCGCGGTAGAGGTCGATGAACGCCTGGTTCGCTTCGGTCTTGACCGCCGCGCCCGGATAGCCGGTGACGATCCATCCTTCCGGCGTCTCGTCGCCGAGCGGATCGAGATACTCGGGTTCGCCGGTCAGCACCGACACGACCGCGCGCCCGTCGAACAGGCCGCGCGTATTGCCTTGCCGGACGAAGTTGGTCAGATCCGCGCCGAAGGTGACGTTCAGGATCGCGTCCGGCTGGCTCTCTGCCAGCGCGGCGACGGTCGCGCCCGCGTCGATCCGGTTCAGCGCCGGCCACTGCTCGGCGACGAAGCTCGCGTCCGGCCGCCGCGCCGCGAGCAGCTGCTTGAACCAGCGCACCGTGGACTGACCGTATTCGTAGTTCGGCGCGACCGAGACCCATCGCGTGGCCGGCAGCTTGGCGGCCTCTTCGACCAGCATCGCCGCCTGCATGTAGGTCGAGGGGCGGAGGCGGTAGCAGAAGCGGTTGCCCTTCTCCCACACCAGCGCGTCGGTCAGCGGCTCGCCGCCCACGAACAGCGCGCGGCGCGACAGGGCGTAGTCCGACACGGCGAGCGCGACGTTGGACAGATACGTTCCCGCCAGCAGATCGACCTTCTGGTCGTCGAGGAGCTCGCCCGCGAGCCGCACCGCGTCCTGCGGCTTGCCCGCGTCGTCGCGGCTGATGACCTCGAGCGGACGGCCGAGCACGCCGCCGGCCGCGTTGATCCGCTCGACGGCGAGGCGCCATCCGTTCCGGTATGGCACGGTGAACGAGGGAATGGCGGTGTAGCTGTTGATTTCGCCGATCCGGATCGGCGGCCCGGCCGCGCGCGCCCGGCCGACCGCCGCAAGCGCGAGCAGGGGAAGCGAGGCCGTCAGGGCGCGCCGCGTGAGAAGCATCGGATCGGCACTCCATGGCAATGCTCTGCGCCGGTAGCATTCTTGCGGCGGCGGTTCCATAGCGGGAGCTGTTGACGGCCTCGACGAGGGTCTGCGCTAGATGGCGAGCGTTTCGAAGCCATCCCGATTGCCACGAAGGAGGCGCGTCCCGTGAAGGTCACGATCCAGATCGACTGCACGCCCGAGGAGGCGCGCACGTTCTTCGGCCAGCCCGACCTCAAGCCCTTGCAGGACAAGGTCATGGCGAAGATCGAGAAGCAGATGCTCGACAGCGTCGCCGCGATGTCGCCCGACGCCATCCTCAAGATGTGGTCGGCGTTCATCCCTCAGAACGCCGAACAGTTCCGTGAAGCCTTCGCGCGATTCTTCGGGCGCTCGTTCGGTCAGCCGAAACCGGCCGAGGACAAGTAGCCGCGTCGCTGTCCGGAACGGACCGCGCCGCATGGAGGCATGATGCTTGTTCTCGCCGGGAAAGCGTGATGCCATAACCGTCACCGGAAACTTCGAGAGCGAGTTGGTCTGCCATGGCCACAGCAGCAAAGAGAACCACTACCGCCGCGTCGCGGGCCAAGGCATCGAAGCCCGCTCCGAAGGCGGCCTCGAAAGCCGCGCCGAAGAGCGCGGCGACGAAAACCACGCGCGCGGCCGGCGCGGCCAAGGCCGCAAGCCCGACGGTCACGCTCCGGCAGATCGCGGCGCAGATCGCCGAAGAGCATGAAATGCCGAAGAAGCAGGCGGATCTGGTGTTGAGCAATGTCGTGAGCGTGGTCGTGCGCCACCTGAAGAAAGGCGACCGTGTCCGCCTCGGCGGCCTTGGCATTCTGCAAGTCAAGAAGCGGGCCGCGCGCATGGGCCGGAATCCCGCGACGGGCGAGGCGATCAAGATCAAAGCCAGCAAGAAGGTGGCGTTCCGGGCCGCCAAGGAGCTGAAAGAGGCGATCTGACCACCCGCCGTCCCCCGCGGGGGAGATCGTGCTCCGCATTTGTGCGCTGCAAAAAGACTGCGGGTGCGTGACGCTTCCTAGCGCCATAATGCCCCGATGAATGGACGGGGCTGGACGGCATGACGATTCAGGTCGCGATCGCGAACAGCTATGGTTTGGCCATGGCCAGCGACCGGCACGTCTTTCGTGGCGGTGAAGCTCGCTCCACTGGCCAGGACGTGAAGCTCATTCGCCTGCGCGGCGTCGTTCCGGCCGCGATCATGGCGGCGGGTCCGTTCGCCGTGTTCGGAATGCCCGTCGCGCGGTTGGCCTTGCGGATCGAGCGCGCGCTCGGCGCAGCGGCGGCCGAGGGCACCCCCGACGCGCTCGCGGAAGCCGTCCTGCACGTATTGGATCAGCCGCTCGCGCCGCCCGCGACGGGCGATGCGGCCGAGGGCGACGCGGCCATCCTGGCCGAAATCGCCGAGGACGTGCTCGAACCGGCGCTGGCCGTAGGCGCCGACGCCCGCGCGAGTCTGGAAGGTCTGCTGCGGGAGATGGAAGGAGCCCCGTTCTGCCGGGGCGGAGAGGGGATGCAGGCGTCCGGCCGCGCCGTGTGGCGGGCGCGCGCGCCCGCCCTGTCCCGCTTTGTCTCGAAGCCGGACGTGGCGGCGGCGCTGCGGCGCGAGCCGGAACTCTGCGGGCGTGCCGTCATTGGGGCGTTGTCGCGCGACTGGGGCAAGGCTTCGGACGTCTTTCTCAGCGTCGGCTTCTGCTGCCCCGCGACCGGCGTTCCGGTACTGCTGGCGCTCCGGCTCTGGCGGGGGATCGGCAACCGCCTGCACGCGGTCTCGCGGCTGGAGCGGGACTACGAGGCGGTGGTACGGGCGGACCGGACCGTGGTGATCGCCCAAGGCTCGGGCAGGGCCACGGTCGAGGCGATGGTGGACGGTCTCGCCGAGGAGCATTGGAGCCGGCTGGCGAGCGATGGCAATGCCGCCGTGCAGCAGGGCATGGCCGCGCGCTGGGACCGGGCGCATGACCGCATCGGCGTGTCGAGCGGCCGGGAACTCGCCACCATCGCTTCCGGGCTGGTTCGCGGCGCCGAGGTGATCGGTTACCTCACCCGGGATAGCGAGGGCACGGTGGCCGACGTCGATTGCATGCTGCTGACCCCGAGGGGCGTCAGCGACTACACGCTGGATGCCGGGCCGGTCCTCCGCCGGGCGGCGTAGGGGACCGCCCCGGTTATCCGGCGGACGCGAGCCGGTCGATCATCGGCTGCGTGATGAGGCACACGCCCTTCTCCGTGCGGCGGAAACGCTTCGCATCCAAATCCGGGTCTTCCCCGACCACGAGGCCCGTCGGAATGAGCACCCCCCGGTCGACGACGACGTTCGTAAGCCGCACACGCTCTCCGATCTTCGCTTCCGGCAGGATGACGGCGTTCTCGATCCGGCCGTAGGAACGGACATGCACGGAGGTGCAGAGCAGCGATTTCTTCACGTAGGAGCCGCTGACGATGCAACCGCCCGAGATCATGGAATCGGTCGCGTAGCCGCGCCGCTCGCCCCGGTCGTGGACGAACTTGGCCGGCGGCGTGATGGTGGCGTCCGTCCAGATCGGCCAGTCGCGGTCGTAGAGGTCGAGGGCGGGGAGGGGCTCGGTGAGATCGAGATTGGCTCGCCAATAGGCATCCACCGTGCCCACGTCCCGCCAATAGGCTTCGGCTTCGGGGTTCGTCCGGACGCAAGACCGGGAGAACAGATGGGCGACGGCAAGGCCGTTCTCGACCATGTCCGGGATGATGTCGCGGCCGAAATCGTGGCCGGAATCGGGATTGGCCGCGTCCTTGCGGAGCTGCTCGAACAGGAGGCGCGTCGAGAACACGTAGATGCCCATGCTGGCGAGCGCGACGTCCGGCCTGCCCGGCATCGGCGGCGGATCTTTGGGCTTCTCCAGGAAGGAGAGGACACGGTCGTTCTCGTCGATATGCATCACGCCGAAGCCGACCGCTTCCATGCGCGGCACCTCGATGCAGCCGATCGTCACGTCCGCGCCCGTATCCACATGCTGCTGCAGCATGGGCTCGTAATCCATCTTGTAGACGTGGTCGCCCGCGAGCAGGACGATGTATTCCGGGCGATGGCTCGCGATGATCTCGATGTTCTGATACACGGCATCCGCCGTGCCCGCGTACCAGGCATCCTCGGACACGCGCTGGCTGGCGGGCAGAATGTCGAACGTCTCGTTGCGCTCCGCCCGCAGGAATGTCCAGCCGCGCTGCAAATGGCGGATCAGGCTATGCGCCTTGTATTGCGTCGCGACCCCGATGCGGCGGATGCCGGAATTGAGGGCGTTCGAGAGTGCGAAATCGATGATCCGCGCGGTGCCGCCGAAGAACACGGCAGGCTTGGCGCGCTTGTCCGTCAACTCCAGGAGCCGGCTGCCCCGGCCACCCGCCAGCACGTAGGCCATGGCGTGGCGCGACAGCGGGGAGTGCGGCGTCGACTGAGCGGGCATACGGGTTCCTCCTTCTGCCATCGGTCCGGCGCGCGGGGGGCATCGCGCGCGCTTCTGGTTCTGACGACGGCATCTGCGGCACCGCAGAGTGCGGGACGATACATCGCCTGCCGCCGGTTGCAACAGGGGCGGCCATCGCCAGACGCGTTTTCCGTGCTACGTTCGCTGGCCGCGCTTAATTCCTGCCGCGGGAGTAAATGCATGAAACCGCATGCCGACACGGCGGCGCAAGCTCGGATCGAGCAGGCCGTTCGAGCAGGCCGTTCGAGCAGGCCGTGACCGTTGCATCCGAGACCGATCGCGCGATCGACGCGGAGTTTCGTTCGTGGGCTGTATCGCAACGTCCCGCCCAACGACCTGCTCAGGCGGAGCGCCGGCGACCTCGCCCGGCCGCGGCCTCGCTCCGGACCCTGCTCGCCGCGCGGCGTCCTGGCCGGCCCACCGTCCGGGTCACGGAGGCGAGAGGAGAGGACGACCGGGAAAAGACGCGGGAAACAGGCGGCGCGGTCGTTCAGATCGTCAACGACGACATGCCGTTCCTGGTCGATAGCGTCACGCAGGCGCTCAACGCCCGGCATCTGATGGTGCATCTCGTCATCCATCCCGTGATGCCCGTCTTGCGCGACCAGGCCGGTGTCCTGCTCCGGTTCGGCGCGCAGGCGCCGGGCGCTCCGGCGGAATCGGTGATGCATGTCGAGCTGGACGGCGCGGTCGAGCCCGAGCTGGTCACCGAACTCGTGCAGGCGCTCGAAACCGTGCTTGCCGACGTGCGCATCGCCGTCGTCGATTTCCCGCTGATGAGCGCGAAAGCCGATCGCATCGCGCAAGAGATCGCGCACGCTCCCGATGCCCGCGTCGGAGCGCGGCGGAAGCGGCTGCCTTCCTCGCGTGGCTCGAACGACCGCAACTTCACCTTCCTCGGATACCGGGAATACCGGATCGAGCAGGACGGCGTTTCGATCGAGCCGGGATCGGGGTTGGGGCTGCTGCGGGCCGACAGCGATCTCGTGTTCGACGGGTTCAGGAACCAGCCGGCATTTTCCTCGGCGCCGGGAAATTCCGCCAGTCCGCTGGCGTGCTGACGATCTCGAAGTCGAGCCGCGTGTCGGACGTGCACCGGCGCGTGCCGATGGACACGATCGGGGTCAAGTCGTTCGACGCCGACGGCCGGCTCGTGCGGCAGAAGCTGTTCGTCGGCCTGTTCACCGCGCAATCCTATACGCGCCCGCTCGAAACCAGCCCGCTGCTGCGGAGCAAGCTGCGGCGGTGCTCGACCGTGCGGGATTCCCGCCCGGGAGCCACGACGGCAAGGCGCTGCGCCACATCCTCGACAGCTTCCCGCATGACGAATTGTTCCAGTTCGATGACGAGGCGCTGTTCGCGACGGCGATGGGAATTCTCGGCCTGCAGGAGCGGCAGCGAATCGCGCTGTTCCTCCGCCGCGATCCGTATGGACGGTTCGTAAGCTGCCTCGTCTACGTGCCGAAGGATCGCTGCAGCGCGACCGTTCGCGACGACATGGCGGCGCTGCTCGTGGATGCCTTCGCGGGACGGCTCGCCTCGGAGGCGACGCATCTCGACGAATCCGCGCTGGCGCGGCTGCATTTCGTGATCGCGGCGCCGCCGGGCGGCAGCTTGCCGGAGGTCGATGCAACCGCGCTCGAACGGCGTCTCATCGAGGCCGGAAGCGACATGGGCCGACCGGCTCGGGGAGGCGCTCGTCCGCGCGCACGGGCATCGGCGAGGCGGACCGGCTGCTCGCGCGCTACCGGCACGCCTTCCCCGGCGGCTACGCCGAATGCACCGCGCCCGCGCAGGCGGTCGGCGACATCGCGCTGATACGAGGCGCTCAGGGGCGGCAAGCCGCTCGGCGTCAGGATGGAGGCCGAGGCCGGCATCGAAGGCGGCCGCGTCAGCCTGCGCACGGCGCATGCGAACGAGCCGCTCGTCTTGAGCGACGTGCTGCCGATGCTCGAGAATTTCGGGCTGCGGGTGATCTCGGAAGTGCCGTACGCGGTGCGCCCGCAGGACGCGGGCGGCGCCGTTCTGGGTGCAGGATTTCGAGCTTCGAGCTACGCCCGCCGGCGGCCGCTCGATACGCGGCGCGTCCGCGCGGTTCGAGGAGCGCCTTCGCGCGACGTCTGGTCGGGCGTGTTCGAGAACGACGGCTTCAACCGCCTGGTGCTGCTCGCCGGGCTGTCCGCGCGCCAGGTGCGTGATCCTGCGCCTCTACTGCAAGGTTCTGCGCCAGGCCGGCTCCGCCTTCAGCCAGGCCTATATGCGAGGACACGCTGGCGTCCCATCCCGGCATCGCGCGATCGCTCGATCGCCTTGTTCGAGGCGCGCATTCGATCCGGCGGCGGCGGAAACCGACCGGGAGCGGCAGACGGCGCGCATCGCCGAAGCGCGATCGAGAACGCGCTGGAAGAGGTCGCCAATCTCGACGAGGACCGCATCCTGCGCGGCTTATCTGCTGCTCATGCGGAAATCGCTGCGCACCAATTACTATCAGCCGGACGCGGACGGGCGGCCGAAGCCCTATCTCTCGGTCAAGCTCGCAAGCCGCGAGATCGCGCTGTTGCCGCTGCCGCGGCCGTTGGTCGAGATCTACGTCTACAGCCCGCGCGTCGAGGGCGTGCCATCTGCGCGGCGGCAAGGTCGCGCGCGGCGGCATTGCGCTGGTCCGACCGCAAGGAGGATTTCCGCACCGAGATCCTCGGGCTGATGAAGGCGCAGATGGTGAAGAACGCCGTCATCGTGCCGGTCGGCTCGAAGGGCGGCTTCGTCGTGAAGCGCCCGCCGCTATCGGGCGGCCGCGAAGCGCTGATGGCGGAGGTCGTCGCCTGCTACACGACCTTCATGCGACGGCCTGCTCGACCTGACCGACAATCTCGATCGGCGAGACGGTCGTGCCGCCGCCGGAGGTGGTGCGCCACGACGGCGACGATCCCTATCTCGTCGTCGCCGCCGACAAGGGCACCGCGACCTTCTCCGACATCGCGAACGGCATCGCCGAGGAATACGGCTTCTGGCTCGGCGACGCGTTCGCGTCGGGCGGCTCGGTCGGCTACGACCACAAGGCGATGGGCATCACCGCGCGCGGCGCCTGGGAGTCGGTCGAGCGGCATTTCCGCGAGATGGGCCGCGACATCCAGACGCGAAGACTTCACCTGCGTCGGCGTCGGCGACATGTCGGGCGACGTGTTCGGCAACGGCATGCTGCTGTCGCAGCACACTCAGGCTCGCTCGCCGCCTTCAACCATCAGCACATCTTCATCGACCCCGATCCCGATCCGGCGCGGAGCTGGACCGAGCGCAAGCGGCTGTTCGATCTGCCGCGCTCGAGCTGGGCCGACTACGACCGGGCGCTGCTCTCGGCCGGCGGCGGCGATCTTCGAGCGCAGCGCGAAATCGATCACCGCTGTCGCCGGAGGCGCAGGCGCGGTTCGGGCTCGATCGCGCGACCAGCTGACGCCCGACCGAGCTGATCCGCGCGATCCTGCTGGCGGCGGTCGATCTGCTGTGGTTCGGCGGCATCGGCACCTACGTCAAGGCGAGCACGCGAGATCGCATGCCGAGGTGGGCGACCGCGCCAACGACGCGTTGCGCATCGACGGCGCGGAGATCAGGGCGCGAGGTCGTCGGCGAGGGCGCCAATCTCGGCGGTCACGCAGCGCGGCCGCGATCGAATACGCGCTGCGCGGCGGCCGCATCAACACCGATGCGATCGACAATTCGGCCGGCGTCGATACCTCGGACCACGAGGTGAATATCAAGATCGGCGTCGGGCAGCTGATCGCGGCGGGGGACATCGCCGCGTCCGGGCGTCCGGCCTTTCTCGCCGCGATGACGGACGAAGTCGGGTCGCTTGTTCTGCGGCACAACCAGTTGCAGACGCTCGCGATCAGCCTCGCGGAAGCGGAGGCGCCGGCGCTGCTCGACCGGCACGCGCGGCTGATGCGCAGCCTGGAGCGGGAAGGGCGGCTCGACCGCGCGGTCGAGTTCCTGCCGGACGCGGAGACGCTCGGCCAGCGCGCGGCGATCGGGCGGGGGCTTACGCGACCCGAAATCGCGGTCCTGCTCGCCTATGCCAAGATGGCGCTGTACGACGACCTGCTGGCCTCGGATCTGCCGGACGACCCGGCGTTGCGGGACGAGTTGCTCGCCTATTTCCCGGAGCGGATGCGGACGGTCGCGCCCGAAACCTTGCAGAAGCACAGGCTGCGTCGCGAGATCGTCGCGAGTTCGGTCGCGAACATGCTGGTCAACCGGATGGGGCCGGGGTTCGTGACCGACATGGAGGCGAGAACCGGACGCAGCGCCGCCGACATCGCGCGCGCATGGCTGATCGTCCGGGCGGCGTTCGGGCTGCTTCCGTTGTGGCAGGGGATCGACGCGCTCGATGACCGGCTCGCGTCCGGCACGCAGGCTGCGCTGCTGCTGGCGGTCCAGCGCGCAGCCGAACAGGCCTGCCGCTGGCTGCTGCAACTGACCGGCACGCTTGCGATCGGCGAGCGCAGCGGAGCGCTCGGGCCAGGCGTCGAGACGCTCGCCGGCGCTCTCGACTCGGTGCTGCCGGACGCGGAGCGGGACGCCTTCGTCGGGCGGCGGACCGAGCTCGCCGGACAAGGCGCGGAACCCCGGCTCGCGGCCCGCGTGGCGGCACTCGAGACGCTGGCGGCGGCGCTCGACGCGCTTGCGATGCAGGACCGTGGCGGCGATCTCCGGGACGCGGCGCGGCTGTATTTCGTGGTTGGCGACCGGCTTGGACTGCTGCGCCTCCGGCGACTGGCGACCGAGATGCCGTCCGCGACGTCCTGGCAGCGCATGGCGACGGCGGCGCTCGCGGACGACTTCGCCGCGATCCAGCGCGACATCGCGCGCCGCGTTCTGTCCGAGGGCGCCGGCAAGCCGGATGAGCGCCTTGCGGAGTGGCTGAATGAGCGTGCGGAGGCGATCGGCAAACCCGAGGAGTTGCTCTTGGACATGCGCTGCGCGCAAGCGTCGATCTCGCCATGCTGATCGTGGCCGCGCGCCAGCTTCGCACATTGGCTTCGGTGCCATCGAGCGGATCGGATGAGAACATGAAAACCATTCTCGTCACGGGAGCGAGCCGGGGCATCGGCCGCGCGACCGCCCTCCTCTGCGGCGCGCGCGGCTGGTCCGTGGGCGTGAACTATGCCGGCAACGCGCGTGCGGCCGAGGATACTGCGGCGGCGGTGCGGGCGGCGGGCGGGCAAGCCACGACATTGCAGGGCGACGTCGCGTCGGAAGCCGAGGTCGTCGCGATGTTCGCCGCCACGGAAGCCGAGTTCGGGCCGCTCGACGGCGTGGTCGTCAACGCCGGCATCATCGGCGAGCCGCGTGCGCTGGCCGACATGGAGGTGAGCCGCCTCAAGCGCATGTTCGAGGTGAACGTGCTCGGCGCCTATCTCTGCGCTCGCGAAAGCGCCCGCCGGCTATCGCAGAGTCGCGGCGGGCGGGGCGGCTCGGTCGTGCTCGTCTCGTCGGCGGCGGCAAGGCTCGGGTCGCCGTCGGAATATGTCGATTACGCGGGCTCCAAGGGGGGGTTGGACACGCTTGCGATCGGGCTGTCGAAGGAGCTCGGTCCCGAAGGCGTCCGGGTCAACGCGGTCCGGCCCGGACTGATCGAAACGGACATCCACGCGAGCGGCGGCCAGCCCGACCGGGCGCAGCGCCTCGGGACCGGCGTGCCTCTGCGCCGCCCCGGGCGGCCGGAGGAGGTCGCGGAGGCGATCGTCTGGCTGCTCAGCGACGCCGCCTCCTACACGACCGGCGCGATCCTGGACGTGACCGGCGGCCGCTGAGCCCGGCCACCGCCGTCATCCGGGGCCGAAGGAGACCTCGCCCGCCGTGATCCGGCAGAGGCCGCCATCCGTTCCGAGCAGCAGCGCGCCGTCGTCGCCGATCCCCTCGAACCGGCCGGACACGAGCGTGGCTCCGTGGCGCACCTGCACGGTCTCGCCAACCCGGTCCGCTCGCGCGCGCCACGCCTCGAGCACCGCCGGCAGGCCGTGCCGCGTCCACATCTCCGTCCGACGTTCGAACGCCTGGAGCACGCGAGCCGCCAGCCCCTCCGGGGTCGCCGCGCTCGCGCCTTCGGCATGCAGGGAGGTCGCCGCATAGGGCAAACCGGCCGGGTGATGGGCGACGTTGACCCCGATCCCGACCGCAACCCAGCCGACCGCGTCTCCTCGAAGCTCGCTTTCGAGCAGGATGCCGGCGACCTTCGCGCCGCGCACCCGCACGTCGTTCGGCCATTTCAGCCCGGCGCGGACAGTCTCGGGCAGGTGCATGTCGACCGCGTCCGCCACGGCGACCGCCGCGAGGAAGCCGATCTCGGCCACGCGCCGCGCCGGGATGGCGGGCCGCAGCAGCAACGAGAGGTGCAGATTGCCGCGCGGGCTGTCCCAGCCGCGCGCCTGCCGTCCCCGGCCGCGCGTCTGCTCCCGCGCGATGACCACCGTGCCATGCGGCGCGCCGCCGGCCGCGAGGCGCTGGATTTCGTCGCTGGTCGAGGAAAGCCGGTCATGGATCTGAACGCTGAACGCGGTCATCGTCAGCACGATAGACGGAGCCACACCAAGCTCGGGAAAAACTTGCTTCCGGAACGCCGATGGAAATTGTCGTGAGCGCCGGAAGCCGGTATGTTGGTTCCGCATACGGAAGGCCGGTGCCGCAAAGGTTAACGAGATGACGGCGCGGAAGGCGCGGTCTGGAGGACGACGGAATGGCGGAATGCGAAGTGCGTGGGTGCTTGCGGACGCTCGGCGCGATCGCTGCGCTGGCCGCCGCGGGGCGTGTCTCGGCGGCGGTGCCGCGCGTGCGTCGGGCTTCGCCTTACGCGAGGGAAGCCCGGACTGGATGGCCAACGCCTTCGCCGGCAGCACCGCCAAGGCGTATGACGCGAGCACCGCGTTCACCAATCCGGCCGGCATGGTCCGGCTCGATCCAGAGCGAGATCGACGCCTCGGTCAACGGCATCTTCCCGAGCATCCATTTCAGCGGGACCAACACAATCGGCCCGGCGCGGACGCCCGGCACGACCGGCGGCAACTGATCCAGGCGGCGGCGACGGGCGGGGCGTTCGGCGTCTGGAATTACTCGCCCGACCTGAAGTTCGGCTTCTGCGGCGACCGTGCCGTTCGGTCAGCGGATAGCCAATCCGGCCAATTTCGTCGGCCGGTATCAGAGCCTCGTCTCCAGCATCACCGACATCAACTTCACGATCTCCGCCGCGTATCGCGTGACCGACCGGCTCTCCATCGGCGGCGGGCCGGTGGTGGACTATTTCAGCACGCGGCTGACGCAGGCGCAGAATATCGGCGTCAACGCGCTCACGGGCGATCCGGTCGGCAGCGCCTATGGCGACGATGTGGGCGTCGGCTTCGATGTCGGCGCGCTGTATCAGATCGATGATGCAACGCGGGCCGGCATCAATTACCGCTCCCGGATTTCGCACCGGGTGAGCGGCTCGCAATACGTCTTCGTGCCGCCGCTGCTGGCGGCCGGCAGCCCGGCCACGGCCGCCCTGCTGGCGCGGCTCGACAGCGGCGCCCATGCCGACGTCACTTTGCCGGACAACGTCTCGATCGGCCTCTATCACGACATCACGCTCGCGCTGGGCCGTGATGAGCGACCTGCAATGGACGCACTGGTCGCTGCTGAAGGAGATCACGATCGCGCCGCTGAACGGCGCGCCGACCACCAACCTGCCGCTGAACTGGCGCAGCACCTGGTTCGTCGGCGTCGGCACGAGCTACCGCGTGCTCGACACGCTGCTGCTGCAGACGGGCTTCTCCTACGACCAGAGCCCGGTCCCGGATTTCTATCGCACAACCCGCGTGCCGGATTCCGACCGCTACAATCTCGGCGTCGGTGTCACCTGGTCGGTGCTGCCGAACGTCAATCTGCAGGCGGCCTATCTGCACACCTTCTTCGCGAACGCGCCGATCAGCAACTCGGCGTACTCCCTCCGCCGGCACGATCCAGGGCAAGTACGACGTCAGCGCCGATTCGGTCAGCCTCGGGGCGACCCTGAAGTTCTGAGGCCGGTCATGGTCCTCGCAGCGACGACGCGCACGCCGGCCCCGGAGATCCGGGCGCGCTCCCTGGTCGAGATGTTCGACAGCCGCGGTCGCGCGCTACGCGGACCGGCCCGCGATCAACTTCCTCGGGCAGCGCTGGAGCTTTCGCCAACTCGGCGACGCCGTCGCGCGCGCGGCGCGGGGATTGCAGGATCTCGGGGTCGGGAAGGGCGCGCGCGTCGGGCTCTGCCTGCCGAACACGCCCTATTCGGTCATCCTGTTCTTCGCGACGCTCCGGGCCGGCGGCATCGTGGTCAACTACAACCCGCTCTACGTCGAGCGCGAACTGCGGCACCAGATCGCCGATTGCGGCACGACGATCATGGCCGTGCCGGATCTCGCGCATGATCTGCGGCAAGGTCGAGGCGGTCGCGCGCGATGCGGGCCTGCGCCGGATCATCGTCTGCCCGATGGGCGCGGTCATGCCGCCCGTGAAGCGCGTGCTGTTCAGCCGTGCTGAAGCGCCGCGAGATCGCGCCGGTCGTCCGGCGAGGCGATCTCTGCCTGAGCTACGCCAAGCTGACCGCGCGCTCGGACGCGCCCGACGCCGGTGGCGATCTCGCCGCGGGACGACGTCGCGGTGCTGCAATACACCGGCGGCACGACGGGGACGCCGAAGGGCGCGATGCTGACGCACGCCAACCTCACCGCCAATGCCTGGCAGATGCTCGACTGCATGCCCGATGCTGCGGCCGCGGCGAGGAGCGCGTGCTCGGCGTGCTGCCGATGTTCCATGTGTTCGCGATGACCTGCGTGCTCAATCTCGCGATCGAGACCGGCGCCGAGATGGTGCTGCTGCCGCGCTTCGATCTGAGGCAGTTGCTGCGCACGATCGCGCGGGAGAAGCCGACGCTGTTTCCGGCGGTGCCGACGATCTACACGGCGATCAACGTCGCTTCCGGCAGGACGAAGCTCGACCTGTCGCTCGATCCGCCTCTGCGTCTCCGGCGGCGCGCCGCTGCCGGTGGAGGTGCGGGCCAAGTTCGAGGAACTGACCGGCTGCAAGCTGGTCGAGGGCTACGGCCTGAGCGAGGCCTCGCCGATCGTCGTCCTGCAATCCGCCGTCGGGCCTGATCAAGGATGGCATCGATCGGCCTGCCGGTGGCCGGCACCACGGTCGAGACTGCGCGATCCGGCGGACCCGTCCCGCCTCGTGCAATGCCGGGCGAGGCGGGCGAGGTGTGCGTGCGCGGCCCGCAGGTGATGCGGGGCTACTGGAACAAGCCCGGCGGAGACCGCGTCGGTCTTCGTCGATGGCGCGCTGCGCACCGGCGACGTCGGCTGCATCGACGAGGACGGCTACCTCTTCATCCTCGACCGCATCAAGGACGTGATCCTGTGCGGCGGCTACAACGTCTATCCGCGCATCGTCGAGGAGGCGCTGTACCAGCACCCGGCCGTCGCCGAGGCGATGGTGGTCGGCGTGCCCGACGCCTATCGCGGCCAGGCGCCGAAGGCGTTCGTGACCCTGCGCCACGGGCACAAGGCGACGCCCGAGGAGCTGCGCACGTTTCTCGCGGGCTACGTGTCGCGGATCGAGCTGCCGCGCGAGGTCGTGATCCGGCGGACGCTGCCGCAAGACCATGATCGGCAAGCTCTCGAAAAAGGAGCTGCTGGCGGAAGAGGCGGAGGCCGCGCGCCCACGGCACTCGGCGGGAAATCGGTCTTGAACGTCAGGAGCTTGACGTATACGTTAGCCTCTGCGGAGCCGGGGGGCTCGCCGGGGCTGGCACGCGCGGCGAAGGGAACATGCCGATCGACGATCAAGCGCGGCTCTATTCGGTGACGGAACTCGGGTCGGAGCTCGGCGTGAGCGCGCGCACGATCCGTTTCTACGAGGACAAGGCGCTCATCGCGCCGCAGCGGGCGGGCGGCACGCGCGTCTATACGGCGCGGGACCGGGCGCGGATGATCCTGATCCTGCGCGGCAAGCGGCTCGGCTTCAGCCTGCGCGAGATCAAGGAGTATCTCGACCTCTACGATCGTCGACGCCGACGCAGCGGGAGCAGGTGCAGCGTGCTGCTGCGGTCGGTGCGGGCGCGGATCGGCTCGCTGGAGCAGCAGGGGCGGCGGTCGAGCAGACGCTCGCCGAGTTGCGCGAGATCGAACAGCAGGCCGTCGATGCGCTGCGCGCGCATGCCCGGCCCGCACGCGGCAGCGGCCGGATAGCCGGCTCGGATCGGGAGAAGAACGCATGAAATCCGTCGTCATCGCGGGCTACGCCCGCTCGCCGTTCACGCCGGCCCGCAAGGGCGCGCTGGCGCGCGTGCGGCCCGACGATCTTGGCGCCCAGGTCGTGCGCGGCGCTGATCGAGCGCACCGGGGTCAAGCCCGAGGACATCGAGGATCTGATCGTCGGCTGCGCCTTCCCCGAAGGCGAGCAGGGGCTGAACGTCGGCCGGCTCATCGGCCTGCTGTCCGATCTGCCGCTCTCGGTCGCGGGCATGACGGTCAACCGCTTCTGCGGCTCCTCGATGCAGTCGGTGCATATCGCCGCCGGCCAGATCCAGCTCGGCGCCGGCGAGGTCTTCATCTGCGCCGGCATCGAGAGCATGACGCGGGTGCCGATGATGGGCTACAACCCGCTGCCGAACCCCGGCCTCGCGGCGAAGGTGCCGGGCGCCTATATCAGCATGGGCGAGACCGCCGAGAACGTCGCCCGCAAGTGGCAGGTGCCGCGAGCCGAGCAGGAGGCGTTCGCGGTGCGCAGCCAGCAGCGCGCCGCCGCCGCGCAGGCGCGACGGGCAGGCTCGCGGACGAGATCGTGCCGATCAGGACGAAGAACGGCACGGTGGAGCGGGACGGCTGCATCCGCGCCCGGAAACGACCGCCGAGGGGCTGGCCGGCGCTGAAGCCCGCCTTCGACCAGGAGGGCAGCGTCACCGCCGGCACCTCCTCGCCGCTGACCGACGGCGCCGCCGCCGTGCTGGTGTGCAGCGAGGAGTACGCGCAGCGGGCACGGCCTCGCGCTGCTCGCGCGCGTCGGTGTCGGTCGCGGTCTCCGGCTGCGCGCCGGAGACGATGGGCATCGGGCCGGTCGGCGCGATCCCGCAAGGCGCTGGAGCGCGCCGGGCATCGAGGTCGGCGACGGCTCGACGTCGTGGAACTGAACGAGGCGTTCGCGAGCCAGGCGCTCGCCTGCGCCCGCGAACTGGGCCTCAACCCGGACACGATCAACCTCGACGGCGGCGCGATCGCGCTCGGCCATCCGCTCGGCGCGACCGGCGCGCGCATCGTCGGCAAGGCGGCGAGCCTGCTCGCGCGCGAGGGCGGCCGTTACGCGCTGGCGACGCAGTGCATCGGCGGCGGCCAGGGCATCGCGACCGTGCTGGAGCGCGTGTGATGGCGGAGATCCGGAAGGTCGGCGTCATCGGCGCCGGCGTGATGGGCGCCGGGCATCGCCGCCCAGGTCGCCAATGCCGGCGTGCCGGTCGTGCTGCTCGACATCGTGCCGAGGGCGTGCCGATCGCGGAGCGCGGTCGCCGAAGGCGCGGTCGCGAAGATGCTGCAAGACCGATCCCGCGCCGTTCATGTCACGCGCAGGCCGCCAAGCTCGTGCGGACCGGCAACATCGAGGACGATCTCGGCCTGCTCGCCGAGTGCGACTGGATCATCGAGGCGGTGGTCGAGCGGCTCGACATCAAGCAGGCGCTGTATCGCAAGCTCGACGCGGTGCGCCGGCCCGGCACCGCCGTCTCGTCCAACACCTCGACCATCCCGCTCGCGGCTCTGGTCGGGGACATGCCGGAGGCGTTCGCGCGCGACTTCCTGATCACGCATTTCTTCAATCCGCCGCGCTACATGCGGCTGCTCGAACTCGTCGACCGGGCCGAAGACCGATCCGGCGCTCGTCGAAGTCGGTCGCCGCGCTTCGCGGACGTGACGCTCGGCAAGAGCATCGTCCGCTGCAAGGACACGCCGGGCTTCATCGCCAACCGCATCGGCACGCTACTGGCTGCAGCTCGGCGTCATCGAGGCGATCGATCAGGGCGTCGACGGTCGAGGAGGCGGACGCCGTGATCGGCCGTCCGTTCGGCATTCCGAAAACCGGCGTGTTCGGGCTGATCGATCTCGTCGGCATCGACCTGATGCCGCACATCAACGCCAGCATGTCGCGCACGCTGCCGAAATCCGACGCCTTCCATCAGGTCGCGCGCGACATTCCGCTGGTCCGCACGATGATCGCGCGAAGGCCGCACCGGACGGAAGGGCAAGGGCGGCTTCTACCGCATGGGCCGCGACGCGTCGCGGCGCGCGGGCCAAGGAGGCGATCGACCTCGACAGCGGCGCGTATCGCCCGATCCGTCAAGGCGGATCTGCCGGAGATCGCGGCGGCGGGCAAGGATCTGCGTCGCGCTGCTGGACGCGCCGGGCGCGGTCGGGCGCTATGCCTGGGCGGTGATGGGCGCGCACGCTCGCCTACGCCGCCTCGCTCGTGCCGGAGATCGCGGACGACATCGCCTCGGTCGATGAGGCGATGCGGCTCGGCTACAACTGGAAGTGGGGGCCGTTCGAGCTGATCGACAAGCTCGGCGCGGCCTGGTTCGCGCGGCGGTTGGAGCAGGAGGGCGCCGAGGTTCCGCCGCTGCTGAAACTCGCGGGAGAGCGCGGCTTCTATCGCGTCGAGAACGGGCGGCTTCAGTATCTCGGCACGGACGGCGAGTATCGCGACTCTCGTGCGCCCGGAAGGCGTGCTGCGGCTGGAGGACATGAAGCGCCGCGGCAAGCCGCTGCTGAAGAACGGCTCGGCCGCGCTGTGGGACATCGGCGACGGCGTCGCCTGCTTCGAGTTCACCGGCAAGAGCAACTCGCTCGACGACCAGGTGATGCAGCTGCTCGGGCAGTCGATCGCGCTCGTGCGGGAGAAGATCAAGGCGCTCGTGATCTACAACGAGGGCCAGCATTTCTCGGTCGGCGCCAATCTCGGCCTCGCGCTGTTCGCGGCCAACATCGCCGCCTGGGGCGAGATCGAGAAGCTCGTCGCCGGGCGGCCAGCAGGCGTACAAGGCGCTGAAATACGCGCCGTTCCCGATCGTCGGCGCGCCGTCCGGCATGGCGCTCGGCGGCGGCTGCGAAATCCTGCTGCACTGCTCCGCCGTGCAGGCCCACGCCGAGTTCTATGTTGGCCTCGTCGAGTGCGGCGTCGGGCTGATCCCCGGCTGGGGCGGCTGCAAGGAGATGCTGACGCGCTGGAGCACGCTCGGGAAGCTGCCGAACGGGCCGATGCCGGCCGCCGTCCAAGGTGTTCGAGATGGTGAGCACCGCCACGACTTCGAAATCGGCCGCGCAGGCGAAGGAGCTGCTGTTCCTGCGTCCGCAGGACGGCATCACCATGAACCGCGACCGGCTGCTCGCGGACGCGAAAGCGCGCGCGCTGGCGATGGTCGATGGCTACGCGCCGCCGGAGCCGCCCGAACTCGTGCTGCCCGGCCCCAGCGGCAAGCTCGCCTTCGACATGGCGGCGCGCGACATGGCCAGGCGCGGCATCGCCACCAAATACGACCGCGTCGTGGCCGGCGCGCTGGCCGAGGTGCTGTCGGGCGGCGACACCGACATCGTCGATACCGTGTCCGAGGATACGCTGCTCGGGCTGGAGCGGCGGAGCTTCATGCGCCTCGTGCGGCAGGAACCGACGCTCGCGCGGGTCGAGCACACGCTCGAAACCGGCAAGCCGCTCAGGAACTGAGGGAAGGGGAGAGCGACCATGCAGACCTACAAGGCGCCGCTCCGCGATATGCGTTTCGTGCTGCACGAACTGCACGAGAGCGCCGATCTCTCGGGCTTGCCGGGACTGGAGGAGATGACCCCGGAGCTGCTCGACAGCGTGCTCGAGGAAGCCGGCAAGGTGGTCGAGGAAGTGCTGCTGCCGCTCAACGCGAGCGGCGACGAGGAGGGCTGCCGGCTGGAGAACGGCGTCGTCTACACGCCGCGCGGCTTCAAGGAGGCGTATCGGATCTTTCGCGAGGGCGGCTGGACGGCGGCGCCTGCGATCCGGCCTTCGGCGGACAGGGCCTGCCGGAGACGGTGAATAAGCTGGTCGAGGAGATGATCTGCGCGGCCAACGTCTCCTTCGGCCTCTATCCCGGGCTTGAGCTTCGGCTTCTACCGCGCGCTGCTGCACCACGGCACCGAGGCGCAGAAGCAGCTCTATCTGCCGAAGATGGTGGATGGCACCTGGTCGGGGACGATGTGCCTGACCGAAGCGCATTGCGGCACCGATCTCGGCATGGTGCGCACGCGCGCCATGCCGCAGGATGACGGCAGCTATCGTCTCACCGGCAACAAGATTTTCATCTCGGCGGGCGAACACGACCTTACCGAGAACATCGTGCATCTCGTGCTCGCCCGCCTGCCGGACGCGCCGTCGGGCGTGAAGGGCATCTCCATGTTCCTGGTGCCGAAATACCTGCCGACCGAGGACGGAAGGCCCGGCGCGCGCAACGGCGTCATCTGCACGGCGCTCGAGCACAAGATGGGCATCAAGGCGACGGCGACCTGCCAGCTCACCTTCGAGGATGCGCAGGGCTGGCTCGTGGGCGAGGCCAACAAGGGCATGCGCGCGATGTTCACGATGATGAACAGCGAGCGCCTGTCCGTCGGCACGCAGGGTCTCGGCATCGCCGAGGCGGCGTATCAGAGCGCCGTCGCCTACGCGCGCGAGCGGCTGCAAGGGCGATCGCTCGCCGGGCCGAAGCATCCGGACAAGCCCGCCGACCCGATCATCGTGCATCCGGACGTGCGGCGGATGCTGATGACGATGCGCGCCTACACCGAAGGCTGCCGCGCGCTCGGCGGCTGGGTCGCGCGGCAGTTTCGATCGCATGGAGCGGTCGCCCGATCCGGCGGTGCGGCGGCAGGCCGAGGATTTCGTCGTGCTGATGACGCCGATCGTGAAGGCGCTGTTCACCGACCTCGGCTTCGAATCGACCAATCTCGGCGTGCAGGTCTATGGCGGTCACGGCTACATCCGCGACCACGGCGTCGAGCAATATGTCCGCGACGCAAGGATCGCCATGATCTACGAGGGCACCAACGGCATCCAGGCGCTCGACCTCGTCGGCCGCAAGCTGCCCGCCCATGCCGGGCGCTCGCTCAGGTCGTTCTTCCACCCAGTGTCGGATTTCATCGAGCAGAACAGGGAGGACCCAGACTCTGGGTCGGCTCGTGAAGAAGCTGGAGCGGGCGTTCGGGGCTTTGCAGCTCGCGACCGCCCATATCGCGCAGACGGGTTTGCGCGACCCGGAGGAGGCGGCGGCGGCGGCGACCGACTATCTGCGGCTGTTCGGCCTGGTTGCGCTCGGCTTCATATGGGCGCGCATGGCGGAGGTCGCCCATGAGAAGGCCCCGGCCGCGAACGGCGATGCCGGCTTCTACAAGGGCAAGATCGCGACCGCGCAGTTCTACATGGACCGGCTGCTGCCGCAAACGGCCGCCCTCTATCTCGGCATCAAATCGGGCAAAGCGTCGATGATGGCGCTCGAAGATGCGGCCTTCTGAGTGCGGGGGCCGCCCGGTGCCGTTCCGAGGCTTGAACGGGATCGTTCGCGCCGATATGGTTCCGCCCCGGTAATCACGGTGCGGTGAATGGCTCGGCGTGGCGACTGGTTCGGGGGATGGACTGCCCGCGCCTGCCTGACCCTGGTCCTGACCTTCGCGCTGGCGGGCTGCAAGGAAGAGAACAAATACGCGCCGCCCCCGCCCTCCGAGGTGGGCGTCTCGGCCCCGCTCAAGAAGCCGGTCACGCCTTATCTGGAGCTGACCGGCAGCGCCGTCGCCTATAACGAGGTCGATCTGGTGGCGCGGGTCGAAGGGTTCCTGAGCGAGATCGACTACAAGGACGGCGACGCCGTGAAGCAGGGCACGACCCTGTTCGTCATCGAGCCGCAGCCGTATCAGGCGAAGTTCCAGCAGGCGCAGGCGGCCGTGCAGGCAACGCAGGCGCAGCTCGTCGCCGCCGAGGCCGAGCTCAAGCGGCAGACGACGCTGCTCAAGCAGAACGTATCCGCCCAGACCACCTACGATCAGGCGCTCGCCAAGCGCGACGCGCTGCGGGCCAATCTAGCGGACCAGCAGGCGGGCGTGACCATCGCCGCCATCAACTACGGCTATACGAGGGTGGCGGCGCCGTTCGACGGGATCGTGTCGGACCATCTGCAATCGGTCGGCCAGCTGGTCGGCACCGGCCAGCCGACCAAGCTCGCAAGCATCGTCCAGCTCAGCCCGATCTACGTGACCATGAACGTCAGCGAGCAGGACGCGCTCCGGGTCCGGGCCAATTTGCAGAAGCAAGGCAAGACGCTCGCCGAGGTCGGGCGTCATTCCGGTCGATGTCGGCCTGATGACCGAGCAGGGCTACCCGCACCAGGGCAAGCTCGACTACGTCAATCCGGGCCTCGATCCCGCGACCGGAACGCTCATGATCCGTGCCGTCTTCGCGAACACTGACCGCGGCCTGCTGCCGGGCAACTTCCTGCGCGTGCGGATACCGTTGCCCGGCCAGGCGAACGAGAACGCCCTGCTCGTGCCCGACGCGGCGCTCGGCGCGGACCAGGCTGGCCGCTATCTGCTCGTGGTGAACAAGGACGACGTGGTCGAGCAGCGGAAGGTCCAGATTGGGCAGACATTCGGCGGCCTGCGCCAGATCGAGAGCGGCATCGGGCCGGACGACCGGGTGGTCGTCGCCGGCCTGCAGCGCGCGATACCGGGCGACAAGGTCGCGCCGAAACCGGCCAGCATCCAGGAGCGCCAGGCGGCGGCCGCGCCGTGATCTCGAAATTCTTCATCGACCGGCCGGTGCTCGCCAACGTGCTGGCGATCGTCTTCGTGCTGGTCGGCCTCGTGTCGCTCCTGCGGCTGCCCGTCTCGCAATACCCGAACGTCGTGCCGCCGACCGTGCAGGTGACGACCCGCTACCCCGGCGCGAGCGCCGACACGATCGCCAGCACCGTCGCCCTGCCGATCGAGCAGCAGGTCAACGGCGTCGAGCACATGCTCTACATGCAGTCGACCAGCGCGAGCGACGGCACCTACGCGCTGACGGTCACGTTCGACATCGGCACCGACCTGAACTTCGCGCAGGTGCTGGTGCAGAACCGGGTTTCGAGCGCGCTCGCCTCCCTGCCGCAATCGGTGCAGGCCCAAGGCGTGACCGTGCAGCAGAAATCGACCGCGATCCTGCAGATCGTCACCCTGACCTCGCCGACCGGGAAGTATGACAGCCTCTATCTGAGCAACTACGCGACCATCAACCTCGTCAACGAGCTGGCGCGGTTGCCGGGCGTCGGCAATGTCAAGGTGTTCGGCGTCGGCCAGTACGCGATGCGGATCTGGATGGACCCGAACAAGCTGCAGGCGCGCGGCCTGACGCCGCAGGACGTGATCCGGGTCGTGCAGCAGCAGAGCCAGCAGGTCACGGCCGGGCAGGTCGGCATGCCGCCCGCGGCCCAGGGCCAGCAGTTCCAGTACACGGTCAACCTCGCCGGCCGGCTGCAAACGCCGGAAGAGTTCGCCTCCGTCGTGGTGAAGAGCGAGGGCGGGCGCATCACCCGCGCTGCGCGACGTGGCCCGCGTCGAACTCGGCGCGCAGACCTACTCGCAGGCCTTCACGCTGAACGGCGCGCCCTCCGGCGGCGTCGCGATCTACCAGTCGCCGGATGCGAACGCGCTCTCGGTCGCGCAGGAAGTGCGGGCGAAGATGGAGCAGCTCAAGGCCAATTTTCCGCCGGGCCTGACCTATAGCGTGCCGTTCGACACCACGCGCTTCGTGCAGGCGTCGATCAACGAGGTCTATCGCACGCTGATCGAAGCCGCCTTGCTGGTGCTCGTCGTGATCCTGGTGTTCCTGCAGGACTGGCGGGCGATGCTCGTGCCGGCGACGACGGTGCCGGTGACGATCATCGGCGCCTTCGCGGCGATGGACGCGCTCGGCTTCACGGTCAACCTCTCCACCCTGTTCGCGATCATCCTCGCGATCGGCATCGTGGTCGACGACGCGATCGTGATCGTCGAGGGCGCGACCGCGCATATCGAACGCGGGCTCTCGCCGCACGACGCTGCCGTCAAGCGCGATGGACCAGCTGCTCGGGCCGGTCATCGGCATCACGCTCGTGCTGATGTCGGTCTTCATCCCGGCCGCCTTTCTGCCGGGGCTGACCGGGCAGATGTACCGGCAATTCGCGCTGGTGATCGCGGCGACGGCGCTCATCAGCGCGATCAACGCCGCGACCCTGAAGCCGACGCAATGCGCGCTCTGGCTCCGGCGTCCGACGCCGCCGGAGAAGCGCAACATCTTCGCGCGCGGCTTCAACCGGGTCTACGACCGGCTGGAAGGCGGCTATGCGCGGGTGATCGGCTTCATGGTCCGCCGCAGCGGCCTGATGGTGCTGGCGGCGCTCATCTGCGCGGGTCTCGGCGTCTGGGGCGTCGCCCGGCTGCCGACCGCGTTCATCCCGATCGAGGATCAGGGCTACGTGGTGATCGGGGTGCAGCTGCCCGATGGCGCGTCGCTGGAACGCACGCAACAGGCGCTCGACGAGGCGACCCGCATCGCGCGCGCGACTCCGGGCGTCGATCAGGTGATCGAAATCGCCGGGATCTCGCTGCTCGACAACAGCGCCTCGCTCGCCAATGCCGGCGCGGCCTACGTGATCCTGAAGGACTGGAGCCAGCGCGGGAAAGGGACAGGATCTGCGGTCGATCTACACCCATCTCATGGCCGGCCTCGGCCGGATGCAGGATGCGAAGGGCTTCGTGCTGGTGCCGCCGCCGATCCAGGGCATCGGCAACTCGTCCGGCTTCACCATGGAGGTGGAGCTGAAGGACGGCAGCTTCGATTACCGCAAGCTACAGGCGCTCACCGAAGCCATCGTTCACGACGCCAGCACGCAGTCGAGCCTGCAACGCCTCAACAGCTCCTTCCGCGCCGGCGTGCCGCAGCTCCAGGTGGCCGTGGACCGATCGAAGGCCGAGACGCTGCAAGTATCGGTCGGCGACGTGTTTTCGGTGCTCGCCTCCTATCTCGGCTCGACCTACGTCAATCAGTTCAACGCGTTCGGCCGTACCTTCCAGGTCTATGTGCAGGCCGATTCGAGCTACCGCGTGCGGCCCTCCGACATCGAGCGCCTCTACGTGCGCAGCCAGGGCGGGAACAGATGGTCCCAATCGGCGCGCTCGCCCAGGTGCGGGAGACGACGGGGCCGTCGCTCGTCACGCTCTATAATCTCTATCTCGCGGCGACGGTGGTCGGCGGTCCGGCGCCTGGCTTCAGTTCGGGCGAGGCGATGGGCGTGATGGAGCAGGTCGCGAACCAGGTTCTGCCGCCCGGCGCGGGCTTCAGCTGGACGGCCATGTCGTATCAGGAGAAGGCGGTCGGCAATCAGATCGTCTATGTCTTCGGGCTCGGGCTGCTGCTCGTCTATCTCTGCCTCGCGGGCCAGTACGAGAGCTGGATCGCGCCGCTCTCCGTGGTGCTCGCCGTGCCGCTGGCGCTGATCGGTCCGGCGCTGGCGCTCGGCTTCCTTGGGCTCGCGAACAACCTCTACACCCAGATCGGTCTCGTGCTGCTGATCGCCCTCGCGGCGAAGAACGCGATCCTCATCGTCGAGGTGGCGCGCGAGTTGCGCATCCTGGAAGGGGAGAGCGTGATCGACGCCGCCGTGAACGCGGCGCGGTCCCGCTTCCGCCCGATCCTGATGACGTCCTTCGCCTTCATCCTGGGCGTCGTGCCGCTGCTGACGGCGACCGGCGCGGGGGCGAACGCCCGCGCCTCGCTGGGCCTCAGCGTGTTCAGCGGCATGATCGCCTCGACCTGCCTCGCCGTGCTGTTCGTGCCGTCCTTCTTCGTCGTGCTGCAGCGGATCGAGGAGCGGCGCAAGCCGAGGACGGTCGCCGAGGTGACGGCTCCTTAGATCTCCTCGGCCCCGGAACGCAACGGCCCGGAGGCAACGTCGGTCATCCGGGCCATGACCGCCACCGTGTCCTGTGCGAACAGCGCGCAGCGGAGCGAGATCGCGATGACGACGAGGCTCCAGATCGCCGTCAGCACGACGTCCGGCCAGAAGCCGAGCCAGCCGAGACCGCCGCCCACGTCGGAGAGCGCCGAAAGCACCCACATCCCGCCGAACCACGGCAATAGCCAGGAGATTTCGCGCCAGCCGAACTGGCTCGCCGGATGGCGCGCGATCAGATGGAACCAGCCGGCATAGGCGGCGAAGCCGACGGCCACGATCACGAACAGCACCGTGTTGGTCAGGAACCCGGTCCAGAGGATCACGAGATTGCTGCAAATGAAGGCCGCCGGCGCGATCACCCCGGCGCCGGGAAGACGGAACGGCCGCACGAGATCGGGCACGTTCCGCCGCAAGACAAGCAGCGCGACCGGCCCCAGACCGTACGTGAGCACGGTGATCGAGGTGATGTAGTTGACCAGGAGCTGCCAGGCCGGGAAGGGCAGCAGGAACACGACGCCAACCACCCACATCACCAGCACGGCGATGAACGGCGCCTGGGCGCGATTGAGCCGGGTCAGCCATCCGGGGCCGGCCCCCATCTCGCCCACCGCGTAGAGAATGCGCGAGCCGCCGGTGACATACATGAGGCCGGTGCCGCCGGGAGAGACATACGCATCCACATACAGGATGAACGCGAGCCAGCTCATGCCGAGCATGGACGCAAGCCCGGCGAATGGGCCAAGCGCCCCCGGGAAGTCCAGTTGCGCCCAGCCATGCGCGAGGTCGGCTGGCCGCAGCGCCGCCAGGAAGCCGTACTGCAGGAGGATATACACAGCCGCGCCGAGCAGGACCGAGCCGATCACCGCCATCGGGATGTGGCGGCCCGGATTGGCGCTCTCGCCGCCGAGGTCGATCGCGGTCCTGAAACCGAGATAGGAGAACACGATGCCCGCCGCAGGCAGCGCCGTGAAGATGCCGGTCACCTGATAGCCGCCGGGGTCGAGGCTCATCGCGCCGGAATGGCCGATGGAGACGAAGATCAGCGCCAGCGCCGTCGCGACCGGTACCGCGATCTTCCACCAGGTAACGGTGGAGTTGACCTGCAGCAGGAGGCGGATGGCGAGCAGATTGAGCGCCGCGATGACCAGCAGCAGGGCCGCGCAGACCACGAAGCCGAGCGCGGTCAGCACGCCGCTGGCCCCCGGCACGATCAGGCCGGGAATGTAGTTATTGGCGTAGGTGACGATCGCCTCGGCCTCGACCGCGGGCACGGGCACATAGGACAGGAACAGCATCCAGCCCCAGATGCGGCCAAGCCCGTCGCCATGGCTCGCGTGGCTCATATGGACGAGCGCGCCGCTCTTCGGGAACAGGGTCGCGAGTTCGGCGAAGCAGAGCGCGATCAGCATGATGATGACCGCGCCGACGACCCAGCTCCACAAGGCAAGCGGGCCGGCGATGCGCGCCGCATGGAACGACCCGAACAGCCATCCGGAGCCGATCATGCTGGTCGTGCTTGCGAAGAGCAGGCCGATGATCCGGGCGTCTCGCCGAAGAGCGCTTGGCTGGCCCTTGGCGCCGGCGGGCAGAGCCTGCGACATGCGCGCCTCCCGAGTTCCGAAAGCGAGCCTGCACCCTGGCCGCGCTCTTAGCAAAGGCGCAAAGCAGCCTTCGCAGTTGCGAATGAGGGCCTAAAGCGGTCCCGGCTTCACTCGCATGGGCGGATCGCCCGGCTGGGGCGGCACGGGGGTGGGATAGGGCGGCTCCTCGATCGGGGTCGGCACGTCCGGGTCGGGGCCGGGGGGAACCGGGCCGGGCGCGGGCGGGGTGGGCGGGTCGGACATGAGCAGCATCGGCATGGTAGCCTCCTCACCGTTGCCCGTCCTAACGCGGGAACCGGGCCGGGCGGTTCCGGCGGTCAGTAATTCGGCCAGAGGCCTGGAACCGCGATTTCGAGCGCATGCCCGTCCGGATCGCGGAAATAGATGCTGCGGCCGCCATGCCGCCAGGCAAGCTCGCTCTCGATCGGGACGGCATGAGCGCCGAGATGCGCCTGCCACGCGGCCAGTTCGCTGGCGGGGGTCGAGAAGCAGAGATGAAGTTGCCCACGCCCATCATGAGGCGGGATTGATCCGCCGGGCGCTGGGGTCGGCTCCGTCGAGCCGCCCTGCCGGAACAGCAGCAGCACCTGGCCGGGTGCCACTCCCATGGCGCACATGCGCCCGTCCCGAAGGAACGTCTCGCACCCGATCACCTCCGTGTAGAAGGCGACGGACCGGTCGAGGTCGGCGACATAGAGCGACGTCTCGAGGATGCCTGTCAGGCGTGGGGCGGGTCGCGGCGGCATGGCGGTTGTCCTCGAATCGGGGGCGCTCGGAGGCAACGCGCCGAGGCCGGCCCTGGTGCCGTTCCGCCTCACCCGCGCCCGTCCAGCCGAAGCCGGGCAGCTTTGAGGAACATCCTGCCTTGTGCGATCTCGCGCCGGGGTGCGACAACTTAGATCCAGACTCGCCGATGCTCACAGGACAGGAAGACCGTCGTCGATGAACACAGCGTCTCCCGTGCCCATCCACGCCATCCAGACGCTGTGATGCAACGAATCCTGATCACCGGCGGAGCCGGGTTCATCGGCTGCCATCTCGCACGCGCGCTGCTTGCCTCCGGCTATGAGGTCCGGGTGCTGGACAGTCTCATCGAGCAGGTGCACGCGCCCGGTGGCCCCGGCGATCCGGTGATGCGGGATGTCGAGTTGGTCCGGGCCGACATTCGCGACCCCGAGGCGGTGCGGCGCGCGCTGCTGAACGTGGACAAGGTCGTCCATCTCGCCGCCGAGGTCGGCGTCGGCCAGAGCATGTACGCGATCGACCGCTACGTTTCGGTGAACGATCAGGGCACGGCGGTTCTGTTTCAGGAATTGATCGACCGGCCGGCCGAGCGCGTCGTCGTCGCGTCCTCGATGAGCATCTACGGCGAGGGCCTCTACCGGACGCGGGACGGAAGGCTCGTCGAGGACGCGGAGCGGCCGGCGCAGCGGAGCGCGTCCGGATGCTGGGATCCGCTCGACGCGGACGGGGCGGCGCTGCGGCCCGTGCCGACGCCCGAGAGCAAGCGTCCGAATCTCGCTTCGGTCTATGCGCTGACGAAATATGTGCAGGAGCGGCTGACGCTCACCGTCGCGCCCGCCTACGGCATGGAGGGCGTCGCGCTGCGCCTGTTCAACGTCTATGGACCGGGCCAGGCGCTTTCGAATCCGTATACCGGCGTGCTTGCGATCTTCGCCTCGCGGCTGCTGAACGGCGAGCGGCCGCTCGTGTTCGAGGATGGGGAGCAGCGGCGCGACTTCGTGCATGTGGAGGACGTCGCCCGCGCGTTCGTGCTCGCGCTGGAGGAGCCGGCGGCCAAGGGGCAGGTATACAACATCGGCAGCGGCCGCGATGTCAGCATTCGCGAGGTCGGCCGCGAGCTCGCGCGCGCGATGGGACGGCCGCATCTGACGCCGGACGTGTTGGGCAAGGCGCGAATCGGCGATATCCGCCACTGCTTCGGCGACATCGCGCACGCGCGGGCGCAGCTCGGCTTCACGCCGCGCCGAAGCTTCGCGGACAGCCTCGGCGAGCTCGCCGAATGGGTCGGGCGCCAGCAAGCGGTGGATCGGGTTTCCGAAGCCCGGCGGGAGCTGGAGGCGAGGGGGCTGGTCGCATGAGGAACGCCCCGTCCTCGCCTGCGATCCTGCGTCACGCGCCCATCCTGGTCACCGGAGGCGCGGGCTTCATCGGCTGCAATCTCGCCGACCGGCTCGCGGCCGAGGGGCATCAGGTGCTGCTGTTCGATTCGCTCGCCCGGCCCGGCGTCGCGGACAATCTCGCCTGGCTGAAGCGGCGTCATCCGCGCCTGATCGGCACGATGATCGCGGACATTCGCGACGACGCCGCGGTGACCGAGGCGACGTCGCGCGCGGCGGCGGTGTTCCACATGGCGGCGCAGGTCGCGGTGACGACCAGCATGACCGATCCGCGGCAGGATTTCGACGTCAACGTCGTCGGCACCATGCTGCTTCTCGATGCGTTGCGCCGGCGCGGCGACAAGACGCCGCTTGTGTTCGCGAGCACGAACAAGGTCTACGGCGATCTCGCGGACGTGGCGCTCGACCAGGACGGCGCGTGCTATCTGCCGCGCGATCGCGATTTGCGTGCGCACGGTATCGGCGAGGACCGGCCGATCAGCTTCCACACGCCGTATGGCTGCTCCAAGGGAGCGGCCGACCAGTATGTGCTGGATTTCGCGCGCAGCTTCGGCCTGCCGACGGCCGTTCTGCGCATGAGCTGCATCTACGGAACCCGCCAGCGCGGCACCGAGGACCAGGGCTGGGTCGCGCATTTCCTGCTGCGGGCGCTGGCGGGCGAGCCGGTCACGATCTACGGCGACGGCCGCCAGGTGCGCGACATCCTGTTCGTGGACGATGCCGTCTCCGCCTATGTCGCGGTGTGGCGGCGGATCGGCGCGGTATCGGGACGGGCGTTCAATCTGGGCGGCGGTCCGGCCAATGCGGTCAGCCTGCTGCAGCTGCTTCGCTGCATCGAGCGGATCACCGGCACGGATGTGGATTTGCGATTTGCCGACTGGCGTCCGGGCGATCAGCGCTACTTCGTGTCCGACACGCGGCTTCTGTCGCGCACGCTCGGCCTGAGTCCGGCGCGGGCCTGGGAGGATGGCGTGGCCGCGCTCGCGTCGTGGTTCGAGCGGGAACGGCAGGGCGCACCGCGCCGCGTCGCCGCGGCAGGCGATTGATGCGGGCCGCGCTCGTCAATCCGCCCTGGCGTTTCGACCACAGCATCTATTTCGGGTGCCGCGCGCCGCATCTGGCGCTGGAACTCGGCTATGCGCAGGCGCTGCTGCGAGCTGCCGGGCACGAGACGCTATTCATCGACGCGCATCTCTGCGGCCTCGACGAAGCGGCGGTCGCGGAGCAGGTCGCATCGTTCCGGCCGGACATGACCGTCGTGACGACCGCGCCGAGCTATCTGTTCTGGCGCTGCGCCCCGCCGGAACTGCGCGTGCCGCGCGCGATGCTCGCGGCGCTCGGCGCTCGTGGCGGCATGACCGTCGCGGTCGGGCCGCACGGATCGGCGACGCCGGAGCCGACATTGCGCAAGCTCGGGGTCGATGCGGTGGTACGGGGCGAGTGCGAGGAAGCGATCGCGGAGATCGCGGATCGCGGCGGACCGGAAGGGATCGGCGGGACGGCGTTCCTGCGCGGCGGCCGCATGGTCAGCGTTGGCCCGAACCGGGCAGCGCGGTTCTCGGATCTTCCCGCGCTGCGCTGGCCCGACGAATGGATCGCGCGTCACCCGCACCACCACCACCGCTTCGACGCCGAGCCGGTCGGCCCCGGCGCCGAGATGGAGGCGTCGCGCGGCTGTCCCTATCATTGCAGCTTCTGCGCCAAGATCGACTTCCGCGACGACTACCGGCGGCGGGATCTCGCGGTGCTGCTCGACGAGCTGGACGGGTTGATCGCGCAGGGCGTGCGCTACGTCTATTTCATCGACGAGATCTTCCTGCCGCAACGTCCCTTGCTGGAGGCGCTGGCGGAGCGCGACATCCAGTTCGGCGTGCAGACCCGCATCGATCTCTGGAAGCCGGAGATGATCGCGCTGCTGGGCCATGCGGGATGCGTGTCCATCGAGGCCGGGGTCGAGAGCCTGACGGAAGAGGGCCGGGACTGGCTGACGAAGAAGTGCCGCATGAGCACGGACGAACTGTCCGACCGTCTGATCCTGGCACGGCGGCACGTACCCTTCGTGCAGGCCAACCTGATCGCGACGGCGGGCGACGATCCGGCGATGATCGCGGCATGGCGCGAGAGCCTCCGCGCGCAAGGCGTCTGGGCGAACGATCCGGTGCCGCTCTATCCCTATCCGAGCTCGCCGGACTACCGTAGGCTGTGGGGCGCGCCGGACGCGCAAGCCTGGGAGCGGGCGCACGCGCATTATTTGGCGCAGTTCGAGCGGATGAGCGACATCCAGGAGCAGGAGCCGCTGCCGCTGGCGGCGCTCGAGGCCGAATGCCTGCCGCTCGCTTGACACTCGGCGTGACCGGGCGCGCGCTTCAATGCCGCTGGGGCCGCGTTCTCCTCAGCACGGATGCGGTCGGCGGCGTCTGGACCTACACGCTCGACCTCGCGCGGGGGCTGTCCGGTTGCGGAGCGGAGGTGACGCTGGCCGTGCTCGGGCCGCCGCCGGGCGAGTCGCAACGGGCGGCGGTCGGGCCGGGCGTGCGTGTCATCGAGACGGGGCTGCCGCTCGACTGGACGGCGGAACGTCCGGGCGACCTCGCCCATGCGGCCGGCGAGCTGGCCGCTGTCGCGCGGGCCGCGCGGGCGGAGCTTGTGCATCTGCATACGCCCGCTCTCGTCGATGGGACGCGCTATCCGGCCCCGGTCGTCGCGAGCGCGCATTCCTGCGTCGCGACCTGGTGGCGCGCGGTGCGCGGCGGCGGCCTGCCGGACGATTTCGCGTGGCGGCGCGCGGCCGCGCGCCGGGGCCTCGCCGCCGCAACCCTCGTGATCGCGCCGACCCGCGCCTTCGCGGACGCGCTCCGCGCCGAGTATGGCGACGGCTGGACCTGCCGCGTCGTGCAAAACGGCCGCGAAGCCCCGGACGCGAGCGTCCCCGGGGCGCGGAGCGGCGTGCTGACCGCCGGACGGCTCTGGGACGAGGGCAAGAACGCCGCCTTGCTCGACCGCGTGGCGGCGAGACTCGCGGTCGCGGTCGAGGCGGCGGGGCCGGTGTCGGGACCGAACGGCGCGCGCGCCGACCTGCCGCATCTGCGCCTGCTCGGAACGCTCGACGAGCCGGCCCTCCGAAGCCGGATGCGGCGCGCGGCGGTGTTCGCATCGCCCGCTCTCTACGAGCCGTTCGGGCTTTCGGTGCTGGAAGCGGCGCAGTCCGGCGCGGCACTCGTGCTGTCCGACATCCCGAGCCTGCGTGAACTCTGGGACGGAGCCGCGATGTTCCTCGGCCCGCGCGACGACGGCGCTTGGCACGCGGCCCTGTCCGCGCTGCTCGCCGATCCGGCCCGCTCGGCGGCGCTCGGGGAGCGGGCGGCGGCGCGGAGCCGCCGATACTCGGCCCGCGCGATGATCGAGGGCACGCTCGCCGCGTACGCCGCCCCCGCGCGCGCCCCCGCGATGGCGTTCTGACGATGCGCATCGTCTATTTCACGCACTCGCTGCTTTCCTGCTGGAATCACGGCAACGCGCATTTCCTGCGCGGCGTGCTGCGCGAGCTGGTCGCGCGCGGGCATGACGTTCGCGCGTTCGAGCCGAAAAATGGTTGGAGCTGCCGCAATCTCGCGGCGGAACCGCATGGCGCGCTGGCGCTCCGGCGGTTCGCCAGCACGTTCCCGGAGTTGCGGCCGACCGAGTATGATACGGCCTTCGACCTCGACGCGGCGGTCGATGGCGCATCCCTGGTCATCGTGCATGAATGGAACGACCCGGCTCTGGTGGCGCAGCTGGGCGAGAAGCGAAAGCGCGGCGCGCCGTTCCTGTTGCTGTTTCACGACACGCATCATCGCGCGGTCAGCGAGCCGGCGCAGATGCAGGCGTTCGATCTGTCGGGCTATGACGGCGTGCTGGCGTTCGGGGCGACGCTTGCCGAGGTGTATCGAAGCTGGGGCTGGGGCGAGCGCGCATTCGTCTGGCACGAAGCGGCCGACACACGGCTGTTCCATCCGCCGCGCGTCGCGGACGCACGCGAGGGCGTCGTCTGGATCGGCAATTGGGGCGACGGCGAACGCAGCGAGGAGTTGCAGGATTTCCTGCTCCGGCCAGCGGCGATGGCCGGCCTGCCGCTCGACATTCACGGCGTTCGCTATCCGCCGGAGGCGCTCGCGACGGTCGCCGCGTACGGCGCGCGCTATCATGGATGGCTGCCCAACGCGGCGGTCCCGGATGTGTTCGCGCGCCATCTCGCGACGGTGCATGTGCCGCGCCGTTTCTACGTCGCGGCATTGCCCGGCATTCCGACCATCCGCGTGTTCGAGGCGATGGCCTGCGGCATCCCGCTCGTCTCGGCGCCGTGGACCGACAGCGAGCATCTGTTCCGGCCCGGCGAGGATTACCTGATGGCCCCGGACGGCGAGACGATGACGCGGCATCTGCGCGACCTGATGCACGACGCGGCGCTGCGGGCCTCGCTCGCCGCGCATGGTCTTGCGACGATCCGGGCGCGGCACACCTGCGCGCACCGGGCCGATGAGCTGCTGGCCATCTGCCGCCGGCTCGACGCCACGCAAGCGGAGGATGCCGCCTGATGCGGATCGCGTTCTACGGATCGAGCCTGCTGTCGAGCTACTGGAATGGCGCCGCGACCTACTATCGCGGCCTGCTGTCCGAAATGGCGAAGCTCGGGCACGCGATCACCTTCTATGAGCCGGATGCGTTCGACCGGCAGAAGAACCGCGACATCGAGCCGCCGGACTGGGCGCGGGTCGTCGTCTATTCGGCGAGCGAGGACGCGATGCGCGCGGTCGTGGCCGAAGCGGCGCAGGCGGACGTCGTGGTCAAGGCGAGCGGCGTCGGCGTGTTCGACGACGCCTTGCTGGCCGGAACGATGGCGGCTTCGCGGCCGGATGCGATCCGCGTCTTCTGGGACGTGGACGCGCCCGCGACCCTCGCCTCCCTGCGCGCCGAACCCGATCACCCGCTGCACGCGGCGTTGCGCCAGCTTGATTTCGTGATGACCTATGGCGGCGGCGATCCCGTCGTGGAGGCCTACACCGGATTCGGGGCCGCGTGCTGCGTGCCGGTGTACAACGCGCTGGATTCCGCCTCGCATCATCCCGTTTCGGCCGCTCCGGCGTTCGCGGGCGACCTCAATTTCCTCGCCAACCGGCTGCCGGATCGCGAGGCGCGCGTCGACTCGTTCTTCCTTGCCGCCGCCGCACGATTGCCGGATCGGCGGTTCCTGCTTGGGGGTTCGGGCTGGCACGACAAGCCGATGCCCGCCAATGTGCGCGCGATCGGGCATGTGCCGACGGCCGCGCACAATTCCTTCAACTGCTCGGCGCTCGCGGTGCTCAACGTCGCCCGCGACAGCATGGCCGAGGTGGGCTTCTCGCCCGCAACGCGCGTTTTCGAGGCGGCGGGGGCGGGTGCCTGCCTTATCACCGATGCGTGGCGCGGGATCGAGTTGTTCCTGGAACCCGACGAGGAGATCCTGGTCGCGCGGGATGGGCAGGATGTGGCGGAGCATCTCTCCGCGCTGACGCCCGAGCGCGCGCGGACCATCGGCGAGCGGGCGCGGGCGCGCATCCTGTCCGGGCACACCTACGAGCGGCGCGCGCGGCTGGTGGACGGATTGCTGCGCGAGGCGCGGGCGCGAAAGCGGGAAAGCGTGGCGGCGTGAGCGGGCCGTTGCGTATCGTCGTGCTGGGCCTGACACTCAGTTCCTCCTGGGGCAATGGCCATGCGACGACGTACAGGGCGCTGCTGAAGGCGCTGGCGGCGCGCGGGCACGACATCCTGTTCCTTGAGCGCGACAAGCCCTGGTATGCCGAGCACCGGGATCTGGACGATCCGCCCTATTGCGCGCTGCGATTCTACCATTCCGTCTCCGAGTTGGGGGAATGGCGGGACCGGATCGAGGAAGCGGACGCGGTCCTGCTCGGCTCCTATCTGCCGGACGGTGTGGCGGTTGCGCGCGCCGTGCAGGCGATGGCGGGGGGCGTGACCGCGTTCTACGACATCGACACGCCGGTGACGCTCGCGGGACTGGACGCAGGCGACTGCCAATATCTCAGCCGGGACGTCATTCCCGGCTTCGATCTCTATTTCTCGTTCACCGGCGGGCCGATCCTGAGGCGGCTTGAGACGGTCTACGGCGCGCGGGCCGCGCGCCCGCTCTACTGCTCGGTCGATCCCGACCTCTACCGCCCCACCGGAGCCGCGAAACGATGGGATCTCGGCTATCTCGGCACATACAGCCCCGACCGCCAGCCGGCGCTGGAGCGGCTGCTGCTGGCGCCGGCACGCGCGAGACCCGACCTGCGCTTCGTTGTGGCCGGACCGCAATACCCGCGCGACGTCGACTGGCCCGGCAATGTCGAACGCATGGAGCACCTGCCCCCGTCGGAGCACGCCGGGTTCTACTCAAGCCTGCGCTGGACCCTGAACGTCACGCGCGCCGACATGGTCGCGGCCGGCTACAGCCCGAGCGTGCGTCTGTTCGAGGCGGCGGCGTGCGAGACACCGATCATCTCCGACCCCTGGGCGGGGCTGGACACGATTCTGGCGCCGGAGAGCGAAATCGTGATCGCGCGCGGGACGCAGGACGTGTTGGCCGGCCTCGGCCAGGCGGAGAAGGCGCGCGCGGCGATCGCGGTCGCGGCGCGGCGGCGGGTACTTGCCGAGCACAGCGCCGCCCGGCGTGCGAGCGAGTTCGAGCAGCACGTCCTGGCCGCCGTCGAGACCGTCTCCGACGCGGCCGCTTAGGAGCGGCAACCGGCAGGCGCTGACTCGCGTTCGGAGGTGGGGCGGGACGATCCGCCTTCCTCACGAGATGGCGGCCGGGCACATGAAAACACTGAGGCGCACGCTCCGGGGGCGTGCTGGCGGGTTCCTGAAGGACTGGGCGCTGCCAAGACAGCTCGCGGGCGAGGATGCGCGCGGGGAGGCGGCGAAGAGCACGCTCTCGAAGACGCTCCGGCCTCGGCTGGAGGAGGCGGACACGGTCGGTACGAGCATCTGCCCGTTCTGCGCCGTCGGCTGCGCGCAACTGGTCTACGCCAAGGACGGGCGGCCGATCCATATCGAGGGCGACCCGCGCAGTCCGATCAATCAGGGAACGCTCTGCCCGAAGGGCGCCGGCACGCTCGGGATGCTGATGAGCCCGCTCCGGGTGAACGAAGTGATGTACCGCGCGCCGCACTCGGACCGCTGGGAGGCGAAGCCGCTCGACTGGGCGATGGACCGCATCGCGGAGCGCGTGCGCCAGACCCGCGCGGAGACGTTCGTCGAGAAGACCGCCGACGGCACGCAGGTCAATCACACGCTCGGCATCGCCTCCATCGGCGGCGCGACGCTCGACAATGAAGAGAACTACCTGATCAAGAAGCTGCTCGGCGGGGGCTTGGGCGTCGTCTCGATCGAGAACCAGGCGCGCATCTGACACTCCTCCTCGGTGCCCAGTCTGGGCTCGAGTTTCGGTCGGGGCGCGGCGACGATGTCGCTGTGGGAACTCGCCAATTCGGACTGCATCGTCGTGATGGGGTCCAACATGGCCGAGAACCATCCGGTCGGATTCCGTTTCGTGGTCGAGGCCAAGGATCGCGGCGCCACGGTCATCCATGTCGATCCGCGCTTCACCCGCACCTCGGCGCTGGCGGATGTGTACGCGCCGATCCGCTCGGGATCGGACATCGCGTTCCTCAACGGGATTATCCGCTACATCCTGGTGAACGATCTGTGGTTCCGCGACTACGCGATGAACTACACGAACATCGCGACCATCATCGATCCGCGCTACGAGGACACGAGCGAGGCGGACGGAATGTTCTCGGGCTGGAGCGCCGAGACCAAATCGTACAAGCACGATAGCTGGCAGTACAAGGGCGAATTGATGCCCTCGCCGCTGGCGGAGCACCACGTGCCGACCGAGATGCCGTTCGTCACCCACGCCAAGCGCATGAGCAAGGGACCGGCTCCCGAAGATCCGACGCTCGAGCACCCGAACTGCGTCTATCAGATCATGCGGCGGCACTTCGACGCGTACACGCCGGAGATGGTCGAGCGCACGACCGGCTGCCCGCAGGCGACGTTTCTCAAGGTCTGCGAGGCCCTGACCCGCAACTCGGGACGGGAACGCACGGGCGCATTCTGCTACGCGGTCGGCTGGACGCATCACAGCACCGGCGTTCAGATCATCCGCGCCGCCTCGATCATCCAGGGCCTGCTCGGCAATATCGGCCGCAGGGGCGGCGGCATCCTCGCGCTCCGCGGCCATTGCAGCATCCAGGGCAGCACCGACATCCCGACGCTCTACGACATGCTGCCCACCTATCTGCCGCAGCCGAGCGTGCACCAGCCGCATAAGACGCTGAAGGAGTTCCTGTCCGTCGAAACCGTGCCGACCGGCTGGTGGCACAACATGCCGAAATACATGGTCAGCCTGCTGCGCGCATGGTACGGCGAGGCGGCGACCAGGCGCAACGAGTGGTGCTACGAGTTCCTGCCCAAGCTGACGGGCGACCATTCGCAGCAGACCACGACCCTGATGATGGCGGACGGCGTCGTGAAGGGTCTGTTCGTGCTCGGACAGAACCCGGCGGTGGGCGCGGTCAACGCCGATCTCGTGCAGCGCGGGATGGCGAAGCTCGACTGGATGGTCGTGCGCGATTTCGCGATGACCGAGACGGCCGAGTTCTGGCGCAACGGAACGCCGGTGCAGCGCGGCGAATTGACGCCCGCCGACATCGGCACCGAGGTGTTCTATCTGCCGAGTTCGATGGCGGCCGAGAAGGACGGCACGGTCACCAACACAAGCCGACTCGTGCAGTGGCACGACAAGGTGTGCATAGCGCCCGGCGACTGCCGGTCCGATCTTTGGTTCCTGTATCATCTCGGGCGACGCCTGAAGGCGATGGCGGAGGACGGCGACAATCCGCGCGACGCCGCATTGCGGGCGCTGACCTGGGACTACCCGGTGCGTGGGAACGAGCAGGAGCCTGATCCGGCAGCGGTGCTGCGGGAGATCAACGGCTACACCTGGCCGGAAAAGATGCAACTCAAGAGCTATCAGGAGCTGAAGGACGACGGCACGACGGCGTGCGGCGGCTGGCTCTATACGGGCGTCTTCCCGGACGTGAACGACAACAAGGCGCGCGCGCGCGTGCCGGACGCGCCGGACGGGCCGCAAACGCATCTCGGCTGGGCGTTCTCGTGGCCGTCCAACCGGCGCGAGCTGTACAACCGGGCGTCGGCCGATCCGGACGGAAAACCGTGGTCGGAGAAAAAGCGGCTCGTATGGTGGGACGAGGCGAAAGAGGAATGGACGGGCGACGACGTGCCCGATTTCGTGAAGACGAAGCGCCCCGACTTCCGGCCAGACTGGAGCACGTCTCCGACGGGCATGGACGCGATCGGCGGGGCCGATCCGTTCATCATGATCCCCGATGGCAAGCTGTCGCTTTTCGTGCCGTCGGGCTTGCCGGACGGCCCGCTGCCGACGCATTACGAACCGACGGAAAGTCCGGTGCAAAATCCGCTCTACGGCCAGCAGCTCAATCCCGCGATCAAGCTCTGGCCGCGTCCGGGCAACGAATATCACGAGGCGGGCGACCCGAGATTCCCGTACGTGCTCACGACCTTCCGCCTGACCGAACTGCATTGCGGCGGCATCGCGACCCGCGCCATGCCGCACACGGCGGAATTGCAGCCTGAGGCGTTCGTCGAGATTCCGACGGAACTCGCGGACGAACTCGGGATCGGCAACACGGAATGGGTGGTGCTGTCCACCTTGCGCGGCGAGGTCGAGGCAAAGGCGCTCGTCACGAACCGGCTGCGGCCGTTCGTGATCGGCGGGCGGCGCGTGTTCCAGATCGGGATGCCGTGGGTCTATGGCTGGGAGGGATTTGCGCGGGGCGATTCCGCGAACGTGCTGCTCTCGATGTCGGGCGATCCCTCGACCAGCATCCATTCCACCAAGGCGCTGACCTGCGGGCTGCGCAAGGGACGGCTGGAGCGCGAGGTGCATCCATGAGCGAGCCAGCCGACGCCGGGAGCGAAGCCATGCGCCTGCTCGACAAGATCGTGGCGGAGAAGCCCGAGAAGAACGGACACGATCTCTCGGCCGCGATCCGCTGCCTGGTCACGATGCGGGACGCGCTCGCGACTGAGCATGGCCCGAGCGAGCGGCTCGATTCCGTGAACGCGGTCATCAGCTCCGTGCTCGGCGTGCAGTATCCGATGCATGCGATTCCCTGGCCGAGCGTCGATGCCGCCCGCAAGCGGCTGGCCGGCATCATGGGCGAGCTGGAGAGCGGCGCATGACGCGGACAGTGCGCGGCCGCATCGTGTTCGTGCAGGAGGGGCGCTTCATGCTGCGCACCGAGAGCGGCACCGGGCAGCTGCTCGTCCTTTCGCACAGGGCGGCGGTCGCGCCGGAGCAATTGCCACCCTTGCAGCACGCGCAGGCGCGCGTCGAGATCGACTGCGAGGTGGCGCCGAACGGCATGTCGGCGATCGCCTACGCCGTGCGCGTGCTGGACGATGCGGTTGCGGCAAAAGCGGAGGCGGTCTGATGCCGGTCCATGCGCGGGCGCGCGAGTATCCGCAGTCGCAGTTCGGCGGCATGATCCCGGACGAATCGGAGCTGACCGCGGGCGTGCGCATCGAGCCCGGCCGCAGCTACGGCTTCTTCACCGACACGACGCGCTGCATCGGCTGCAAGGCCTGCGAGGTGGCGTGCAAGGAGTGGAACAACCTGCCCGCCGATCGCGTCGGCCTGACGGGCATGAGCTACGACAATACGATCGGCCTGTCCGCGAACACCTGGCGGCACGTCGCCTTTGTCGAGCAGGTCGCGAACCCCGGCGGCGGCCGCGCGACCGAGATGCAGCCTTATCAGAGCCAGTGGCTGATGATGAGCGACGTGTGCAAGCATTGCCACAACCCGCCCTGTCTCGAAGCCTGCCCGACCGGCGCGCTGTTCAAGACCGAGTTCGACACGGTGGTCGTGCAGCAGGACGTCTGCAATGGCTGCGGCTACTGCGTGCCGGCCTGCCCGTTCGGCGTCGTCGAATTGAGCGAAACGGATGGCAAGGCGCATAAATGCACGCTCTGCTACGACCGGCTGAAAGGCGGCCTGGAACCCGCCTGCGCCAAGTCCTGCCCCACCAACTCGATCCAGTTCGGGGAGCTTTCGGATCTGCACGCCCGAGCCGCCGAGCGCGTCGAGCATCTGCACGAGCTGGGCGTTGGCTCCGCCTATCTTTACGGCGCTCCGGACGGTCCTGGCGCGACCGGCGATCTCGGCCATCTCAACGCCTTCTTCCTTCTGACCGACGCGCCGGAGGTGTACAACCTGCCGCGCGCACCGACCCGCGCCGCCAACCGCACCGCGCCGAGCCTGCTGACGGGGATCGCGACCATGGCGGGCTTCGCCCTCGCGGCGGTGGCGCTGCTGGGACGCCGGGCATGACTGAAGCCTATCGCGGACCGACCTACTATGGACGCAGTCAGCTCAAGCCGAGTCCGTTCGGCTTCATGGTTTCACTCTACATCTATCTCGCCGGCCTGTCCGGGTCGGCGCAGCTGCTCGCGACCATCGGCGATCTGTTCGGCGGCCGGGCGGCGCGGGGCATGGTGCGGCGGGGCCGGTTGCTGGCGATGCTCGGAACCGCCATCGGGCCGGGGCTGCTGATCGCCGACCTGCACACGCCGCAGCGCTTCTACAACATGCTGCGCATCCTGCGCACGACATCGCCGATGTCGATCGGCTCCTACGTCCTGACGAGCTTCGGCCTCACGAGCACGCTCACGGCGGCGGCGCAGCTGCTCGGCGACCGGATCGGCGGGCGGGCGGGCTGCTGGCTGCGCGGTCTGGGCCGGGCGGCGTCGGTGCCGGCCTCGGTGACGGGCAGCGGGTTGAGCGTGTATACGGCGGCGCTGCAATCGGCGACCAGCACGCCGTACTGGGCCGCGTCGCCGCGCTGGCTTGCGGTGCGCTACGGGGCATCCTCGGTCGCGACCGCTGCCGCGGCGCTGTCGCTGCTCGAACACGGGCGCGGCGATGCCTCGGTCGCGCGGCGGCTCGACGGCCTCGCGCTCGGTGCGCTGCTGTGGAGCTGGTGGCGAGCGCCGGCGCGCATCGGGATCTCCGGCGCACGGGGGTCGCGGCGGCGATGCGGGGCAGCGCGCTCGACCGCGCGGAGCGGGGCGGCGTCGTCGGGCTCGGCACCGTGCTGCCCGCTGGCCTGTTCGCCGCCAGCCTGCTGTTCGGCGGGCGGGGGCGGGCGGTCAGCTCCGCCGCGTCGCTCGCGACGCTCGCGGGCGGCCTCGCGCTCCGGCACGTCGTCATGCTGGCGGGCAACGAGTCCGCCAAACGCCCCGCAAGCGAGCTTCGCGCTCGCGCAGCCGCGCAATCTGCCGAGGATGCGCGGCTAGCAGCGTAACCAGTCAAGTCTTACGCGTCTTCGATTTTGTTTCGTGTCGAGTGCAGAGGCTCAGGCTGTGAACCAGAGGGAAAAACGATGAATTTCGGGCAGACCTAGCTTAAGGCCGTAGGTAAGATCGCCCCAACTAAAATCGCTAGCAACAGTTTCACTCCCGAATCACCCGGGAAGAAGTCATTCAGTCGAATTTTCTGGCTGTCGTGGCTCATTTCTCCTTCCGAAATGATAGATTTTGATGGAGATGCCGCTATCTGCGATCGAAGAATTCGGACCGACCCAAACTCACGTTTGTGATCATCCGTTGTTGTGACCGACATTCTGAACTCGACGCCATGACTCCGAAATAGTCCTATAACAGATCGGAATGCTTTTTCATCGATCAACTGGCAGGATGTTCTTTTCCTTCGATACGCTGGAGATCAAATCGAGACATTTTTCTCCGATACGCCAGAAATCTTGCCGGAATGAATCAGAATGTAGACCACGTTCAGGTAAAGGGTTCGGCGAGCCGCTTGAGACCGCCCGACCAGCGCGACCGCCGCCGCCAGCGCGTCCGCGACCGGAAGATCCTCCATCCGCTGGGTCGGCGAGCAGACGAAACCGGCGCAGCGGCCGGAGGGCGCGTATTCGGCCCAGGGCGTCGGGCCGAACAGGCCGAGCGTCGGGGTGCCGGCCGCCGCCGCGAGGTGCATCAGGCCGGAATCGTTGCCAACGAACAGGGCGCAGCGCTTGAAGCAGGCGGCGACCTCCGGCAGCGACAGCGCCCCGCACAGATCGATCGCGCCCGGCAGCAGATCGAGCAGCGGAGCGGCCATCGCGCGTTCCTCCTCGCCCGGTCCCGCGAAGATCGCCGGCACGGCGCCAGGAAGCGGCCCCGCGGCGAGGGCGGCGAACAGCGCGGCGAAGCGGTCCGGCGGGCCACACCTTCGGCAGCCAGTTGGCCGTGGGTCCGAGCGCGATCACGGGTCTGTCCGGCGGAAGGAGCGCTTTGGCGCGGGTTTCGTCCTCGGGCGCGGTCCAGGCGACCGGCAAGGGCGGATCGTCGAGGCCGAGGACCGCCCCGAGTTCCGCGATCTTCGGGCCGGGCCGGCGCCGCCAGATCGCGCGCCTGCGGGTCGGGACCAGGAAGGAGAGGGCGGAGCCGCGAATATCCACCACCAGATCCCAGACCGTGCGCACCGTCTTGGCCCAGAGCGGCAGCCAGTGGCGGCCGTACGGGCGCTTCTCGAGAATGATGGTCCGTTCGCGATTGCGGCATGCGCGCGAAGATGCCGGCCGCGACCGGACCACAAACGACCGTGAAGCGGGCGGAAGGATAGGTACGGATGAGATGATCGAGCAGTCCGGTCGAGAGGACGGCGTCGCCGAGCCTGTTCGATGTGACGAAAAGGATGCGCATGCAAGGCGCGAATAGCACAGCTAGGCGCGGTGTCTATGCGGCTGCCGTCTTATGGCGGCATATTGGCAGACAGACGCGTGGGGGCGCGCGAGCCGTCCGGAGGGTGCGGGTGAACAAGCTCGAACGCGACGTCAAGCGCGCGGCGCTACTGGCCAGTCCGCTGTTTCAGGCAATGAAGCCCGAGGAGGTGGACCACATCCTCAAGCTCGCCTCCGAACGGCACGCGCCGCGCGGCTCGACCATCTTCCAGAAGGGCGACGAAGGCTCGAGCATGATGGCGGTGCTGCGGGGCCGGGTGCGGGTCAGCGCCGTGTCGCCCGAGGGCCGCGAGGTCACGCTCAACGTCATCAGCCCCGGCCAGATTTTGGGGGAGATCGCGCTGCTCGACGGCAAGCCACGCAGCGCCGACGCGACCGCGAGCGAGGATACGCTGCTGCTCGTGGTCGAGCGCCGGCAGTTCCTGCCGTTCATCCGCCAGAACGAAGGCTTGCAGCTCCGGCTGATCTCCGTGCTCTGCGAGAGGCTGCGCAGCACCAGCCTTGCACTGGAGGGGCTGGCGCTGTTCGACCTTCCGGCCCGGATGGCGCGGCTGCTGCTCAAGCTCGGCGAGGATTACGGCCGGCCCAACGCGGACGGATTGCGCATCGACCTCAAGCTCTCGCAGCGCGACATCAGCACGCTTGTCGCGTCCTCCCGGGAGAGCGTGAACAAGCAGCTCCGCGTGTGGCGGGACGACGGGCTTGTGGATCTTCAGGCGGGATATCTCGTGCTCCGCCGCCCCAACCAGCTCCGCTCCCTATACGAGTAGCGGCCGGAACCGGAGGCCACGCCGCGCGGTTTCTTCCCGGCACCGTGGAGAGCCTCCGGCGTCGCTTACTCGGGCAGGGCGGCCCGCTTAGGCCGCCCCGCTTAGGCCGCCCTGTGATCCGCCGACCGGATCGCCGTGTCGAACACGTCGAGCACTTCGGCGTGCGTCGAATGATCGTTCATCTGCTCGATGCTGCGGAAGCCCCGCGCGCGGGACAGGTCGCGCAGATGATCCTGGGCGCTGCGGCCGATCCGGCGCGCATCCAGGCGCAAGGCGGCGGCGCGGAGCGCACCGACGGCGCAGTGCCGCCCATCCAGCGTCGCGTAGTGGCCCTTGATCCACCGGTCCTCGTGCTCGATCAGGCGGCGGGCGAGGATGAGCACCTCACCGACGGTCGGCTCCGCGGCGGGCGAGCTTCGGCCCGGCACGAAAGCATGGACGTCGCCGCCCCAGCCCTCTGGCGTGAACAGCGCCCGCAGCCGCTGTCGCCAGGTCTGGCGGGTGGTTGAGGTGGCCGGACCGGCTGATCCGGCCGCCTGCTCGGCAATCGCGGAAAACGAGATCCCATCGAAAGGCATGTCCGGCTCCTTGTCTCAATTTGGTCTGCGGCGTGTCTCCAGCTCTCAACAAGGAGCGTATGCCTGCGATGCGGCGTTTTCAATTCACATCGTTAAGTTATGCCTGGACAGACTCGGCTCCGCCTCTCCAATAAGACCGATGCGCAGTCTGCCTCTGGCATTTCTGCTTGTGCTCGCTGCAAGGCCGGTCCTGGCGGCCGGCCCGGATGGCTCCGCAGCGCATCCGAGCGCCGCCTGCCTTGCCGCGGTCGCGGTCGCGGAACGGACGCATCAGACCCCGCCTGGATTGCTGGCGACGATCGCCAAAGTGGAGAGCGGCCGCGCTTCCGCCGGTCTCGGCCTGCAGCCCTGGCCCTGGACGATCGACGCCGACGGCCGGAGCCTCTTCTTCGACAGCAAGGACGCGGCCGTCGCCTGGGCGCGGCAGGCAACCACCAAGGGGGTCGGCTACATCGACGTGGGTTGCATGCAGGTCGATCTGCCGATGCATCCGGAAGCCTTCCGTTCGCTCGACGAGGCCTTCGATCCGGGCGCCAATGCGGACTACGCCGCCCGCTTCTTGCGCGCGCTGCACGATGGACCCGCCGGCGGCAACTGGTTCACGGCCGTCGGGATGTATCACTCCCGCACGCCCGGCCTCGCGGCGTTCTACCGGGAAGCCGTCGCCGCCGTCGGCGCGGGCCGTCCGATTCCCGCGATCGGGGCGGGAGCCACACGGTTGCGCTTTCTGCGGGTCGCGCTGGCAGGCGGCGGATCGGCGCGGATCAACATCGGGCGGCAGCCGAGCCGCATCCCGCGCCACCTGAGCGCCTGCCAGGTTGCGCGCGTGTTGGGACCGTATCTCCGCTCACGCTCCGCCGCCTGCGGCAAGACCAGCTCCTGACAAGGGACGGCGCGCGCCGTAACCGGGCTGGCGCGGCGGACGTAGCGCCCCACATGAGGTCAAACGGAAGGCTCAGGCACATGTCCATCATGACGCGGCCCGCGTGGCGAACGACCGAGTCACGGGTCACGCCCGAGGCGATCGTATTGGGGCGCCGTACCCTGCTCGGAACCGCGGCGGCGCTCGCGGCCGGGATACGCGGCGCGCGGGCGGCCGAGGCTCCGGGACATTCCGAAAGCGCCCCGCGCAACCCGGCCTTCGATCCGGGCCGGCCGATGACGGAAGAGAAGTGGGCCGAGACCTACAACAACTACTATGAGTTCGGCGAGGACAAGAGCATCTGGCGCGCGGCGCAGGCGATGAAGCTCAGCCCCTGGACGATCACGTTCGCGGGCTTGCTGAAACAGCCGCGTATTGTCGGCGTTGACGATTTGCTCAAGCAGGTGTCGCTCGAAGAGCGGGTTTACCGCCACCGCTGCGTCGAGGGTTGGGCGATGACGGTGCCGTGGACGGGGTTTCCGCTGAGCGCGTTGCTGCGGATCGCCGAACCGCTCGGCTCCGCCAAATACGTGGTGTTCGAGACGGTGCAGGACAAGGCGATGCCGAACCTCTCCAGCCCGATCTACCCTTGGCCGTATGTCGAGGCGCTGACGATGGACGAGGCCGCGAACGAGCTTGCCTTTATCTCGACCGGTCTGTTCGGCAAGCCCTTGCCACCGCAGAACGGCGGGCCGATCCGGCTGACCGTGCCGTGGAAATACGGTTTCAAGTCCGGCAAATCGATCGGCGCCATCCGGTTTGCCGAGAAGCGCCCGACCACGTTCTGGGAAGCCATCAACCCCGACGAGTACCGGCTTCTGGGCGAACGTCAACCCGGCGGTGCCGCATCCGCGCTGGAGCCAGGCGACCGAGCGCTTGCTCGGAAGCAATGACAGAGTGCCCACGCAGATCTATAATGGCTACGGGCCTTCCGTCGCCTCTCTCTACAGCGGGCGACAGAGCGAGAAGCTATTCATGTGATTGCGCAGCGAATCCTGGCGGTCCTGGCCGCTGCCCTGCTGGTCTCCGCGGTCGCGCTGGCGACGCTCAGCCCGCCCGATATGCCGCTCGGGCAATTTTTGTTGCTGGCCGACCATGATGCCGTGTCCAGGGTCCAGTTCTTCGTCGAGCGCGTCTCCTCGCACTGGCTCTGGACGTGGGGCTTCGTGCCGCTGCTCGTGCGGCCGACCTGGCTGGTTCCCGCCATGCTGGGCATTGTCTGCGCCGGCGTGTCGATGAGCCTCGCCTCGCGCGCGGCCGCGCGCAACCCGCATCACCGGAGCCGGAGCTGACCCGGCTCCCGCGCATCGAGGAGCAGCGCGCGGGCGATGCCGATGACGCGATGCGCCTCGTCCCAAAGATTGTAACGGGACAAACGATCCAGATCGGCCCAGGTTGCTTCCGTGACGTCGGACCCGGCGCGGGGCTCGCCGCCGGCCCATAGCGCCGCGAAGTCGATGATCGTGTAGTGGTAGCGGACGCGCCCCTGCGCGTCGCGATCGATGCTGTCGACATTGGCGGCGAGATGCAGCGCGCCGACTTCGATGCCCGCCTCCTCCAGCAACTCCCGGCGGGCGGCCTGCTCGGCGGTTTCGCCCACCTCCTGCGCGCCTCCGGGCAGGCTCCACATGCCGACGTTGGGCGGCTTGCCCCGCCGCACCAGCAGCACGGAGTGCTCGCGCAGGACCACGACGCCGATGCCGACCATGGGGCGCGAGGGATAGCGGCGGTCGTCGTCGGGCAAGGGTGATTCTCCGGAAAGACGTCAGACGTCGTGGACCCGAGCTGAATTTGGGCCGCCTGTCTTGCGATGAGAGACGAGGGTTGGGAGGCTACGTCGATTGAACTCTCGGGATGGGGTCCGAAGCCTTGTGCAACGACTACGGCAACAACATACCATACCATGCCTATCTGGAGGCATTCAGTGAGACGCGACTCCCGGTCCGGTTTCCCAGGGCGGCGCCGAACCTGCAGCCGCGGGACGACATCTGGCCGACCGATGTGGCTCCGGTGGTCCGGCGCGCAGAAGACGGGATCGAGTTCGTGCAGTTGCGCTGGGGCTTTCCGCCGGCCCGTCCGAAGGGAGCGCCGATCATCAACTTCCGCTCGGAGGGGCGCCGGTTCCCGAACGGACGATGTCTCGTGCCCGCGTCGCACTTCTTCGAGTTCACCGGATCGAAGTCGCCCAAGTCGAAGTGGAAGTTCATCAAGGCCGGAGAGGACTGGTTCTGCTTCGCCGGCCTGTGGCGTCCCATGCCCGACGGTGCAGGAGACGCCTTCACGCTGCTGACGACCGAACCCGGCCCGGACGTGGCACCCATCCACGACCGGCAGATGGTCGTGCTGGACCGGCTGGATTGGCGCGCCTGGCTCGACCTGTCGCGTCCCGAGGCGGAGCTGCTCCGCCCGCTGCCGGCGGGCAGCCTGCATGTCGAGCAGGTGCGGTAACCGGGTGCGGCTGGCGGCCTGAACCGGAGGACCGAGGCAGCCATGTAGCAGGCGCGGTCAGCCCGCCAGGATGGTCCTGACCGCGTCGCGCTGCTCGAATAACCTGAGCAGCACCTTGAGCGCCTGCCCCCGTTCGGCCCGCAAGGCCGGATCGCGCTCGATCAGTGCTGCGGCGTCTTGGCGGGCCATTTCGAGCAGCGCCTCGTGCTGCTCGGGGTCGGCGAGCCGCCAGCCGGGCAGGCCCGCCTGCTTCGTGCCCATTAAGTCGCCGCCGCCGCGCATGCGGAAATCCGCGTCCGCGATCACGAATCCGTCCTCGGTGTCGCGCAGCATCGTGAGACGCTGCCGCGCCGCCTCGTTCACCCAGTCGTCGTGCAGCAGCAGGCAGAAGCTCGCTTCTCCGCCGCGTCCGACCCGGCCGCGCAGCTGGTGCAACTGCGCGAGGCCGAAGCGCTCGGCGTGCTCGATCACCATCACGCTCGCCTGCGGCACATCGACGCCGACCTCGATCACCGTCGTCGCGACCAGCAGGCGGATGCGGCCGGACGCGAAATCCGCGAGCGCCGCATCCCGCACGGCTGCCTCCTGCTGGCCGTGCGCCAGCCCCACCTGGTCGCCGAAGCGCCCGCGCAGATCCGTGTAGCGCGCCTCGGCGGCGGCGATGTCGAGCACCTCGCTCTCGGCGACCATCGGGCAGACCCAGAACACCTGGCCGCCAGAGGGGCCGCCAGAGGGGCCGCCAGAGGGGCCGCCGTCGGCGAGCTTGCGCGCGACCGCGCCGACCACGTCGCCGAGCGTCCCCATCGAATGCAGGGTAGTGCGGATGGGCTTGCGGCCGAGCGGCTTCTGCGCGATCCGGCTCACCTCCATCTCGCCGTATTGCGTCAGCAGCAAGGTGCGCGGAATGGGCGTCGCGGTCATCACCAGCACGTCGGTCCGGTCGCCCTTGTCGCCCAGCGAGAGGCGCTGATGCACGCCGAACCGGTGCTGCTCGTCGATCACCGCGAGCCCCAGATCATGATACGCGACCGCCTCCTGAAACAGCGCGTGGGTGCCGACCACGAGTGGGATCGAGCCGTCCTGCAGCCCCCGCAGGGTGTGCGTCCGGGCCGCGCCCTTGACCGCGCCCGTGAGCAGCGCAACCGGCACCGGGCAGAGCGCCGACAGTGTGCGGTGATGCTGCTTGGCGAGCACCTCGGTCGGCGCCATCAGCGCGGCCTGCGTTCCGGCCTCCACCGCGCGCAGCATCGCGAGCGTTGCGACCAGCGTCTTGCCCGCGCCGACATCGCCTTGCAGCAGCCGCAGCATGCGCCACTCGGCGCCCATGTCGCCCTCGATCTCTGAGAGCGCGTGCAACTGGTCCGCCGTCGGGCGGTGGCCGAAGCGCGCCAACGCCCGTGCCTGCAGCGCGCCGTCGCCGCGCAGGCTGCGGCCGCGACGGCGGCGCGTCCCGCCGCGCACGAGCGCGAAGGCGAGCTGACCGGCCAGCAGCTCGTCATAGGCGAGGCGGGTTCTCGGCTCCGGACCGGGCATCGCGCCGGCGGGGGCCTGGACCGCGCGCAGCGCATCGAGGAAGCCCGGCCAGCGTTCGCGGCGGAGCAGGGCGGGGTCGTGCCACTCCGGCACGTCGGGCACGCGCGCCAGCGCCTGGGCCATGGCGGCGGCGACCTGGCGCGGCCACAATCCGCCCGTCAGGGGCCAGACCGGCTCGACGGCCGCGAGACGCTCGGCGCGATCGGCCCGCATCACATGATCGGGGTGCGGCATCGTCACGCGGTCGCCGAAGCGTTCGAGCTTGCCGGACACGACCAGCTTGGTGCGCGATGGCATCTGGCCCTGCCGGGTGAAGCGAAAGAACACGAGTTCCGCCAGTCCCGTGCCGTCGGTCACGATCACGCGCCAGGGCTGGCGGGCGTTGAGCGGGGCTTCGTGGCGGACCACCTCGACCGCGAGCGTCGCGACCGTGCCCGGCCGCGCCTCGGCGATCGTCGGCCGGGCGCGGCGGTCGGTATAGGAGTCAGGCATGTGAAACAGCAGGTCGATCACCCGCTCGCCGCCGGCCGCGCGCGCGATCAGGGCGGACAAGGCGGGTCCGACCCCGCGCAAGGCGGACAAAGGAGCGAACAGAGGCGCGAGCTTGTCGTGTTCCACGGCTGACATGGGCAGGTGCGGCGGCTATATGACACCGCAGCGATGAACGAGCCAGAACACGCCCTGCTGGACACCAGGCGCCGGCGCCTGCTGTACCGCGCCAATCACCGTGGAACGCACGAGAACGACATCCTGGTCGGCGGCTTCGTGAGCGCGCGCATCGCCGCATTCGGCGAGGACGACCTCGAAGCGATCGAGGCCATCCTTGAAATCCCCGACGTCGAGCTGGCCAACTGGCTGACCGGCCGCAAGCCGATCCCCCCCGAAGCGGACAGCCCGATGCTGCGGCGGATCAGGGAGGCGGCGGGAGCATGAGCGCCGCGATTGCTCCCCCTCCGGTGCGAAACGCCGTCACCGTGTACGGCGCGCCGGAGGGCTTCGACGCGCAGCTCCTCGTGCGCCGTCGCGCCGAGATCAAGGGCGCGCTGCTGCATGTCGCCCGCGACGACGCGCGCATGGCGCGGCTCGCCGAGGCGATTGCGTTCTTCTCGCCCGAGACCGAGATCCTGCGTTTTCCGGCCTGGGACTGCCTCCCCTACGACCGCGTCTCCCCCAATCCGGCCCTCGTCTCGGAGCGGATCGCGACGCTCGGGCGGCTGCTGGAGAAGGCCGACCGCCCCCGCATCGTGCTGACCACGGTGAACGCGCTGGTGCAGCGCGTGCCGCCCCGCGAGGCGTTCCGTGGCGCAAGCCTGCTGCTAGCAGTGAACGGCACCGCCGACCCCGAGGAACTGGCCCGCTTCCTCGAAGCGAACGGCTACGGTCGCGCCGGCACGGTCATGGAGCCGGGCGAATACGCCACGCGCGGCGGCATTATCGACATCTTCCCGGCGGGCGAAGCGAACCCCGTCCGGCTCGACTTGTTCGGCGACACCGTGGAAAGCATCCGGGTGTTCGAGCCGGAGTCGCAGCGCAGCCGCGAGAAGCGCCAGCGTCTGGTGCTCCGCCCCGTCTCCGAGGTGCCGCTCGACCGCGCCGCCATCACCCGCTTCCGCGAAGGCTGGAGGGAGCAGTTCGGGCCGGGGGCGGCCGACGACCCGATCTATCTCTCGGTGTCCGAGGGGCGGCGGCATCCCGGCATGGAGCACTGGCTGCCGCTGTTCCATGACGAGATGGAGACGCTGCTCGACTATTTGCCGGGCGCGTCGGTCAGCCTCGACCATCAGGCGGATGAGGTGCTGACCTCGCGGCTGGAGATGATCGCGGATCACTATGCCGCCCGCAAAGGCGTGACGCGCGAGGGCGAGGTGCCGTATCGGCCGCTGGCGCCGAAGCGGCTCTATCTCGATCGCGCCGACTGGGCCTCGATGCTCGCGGGTGGGCCGGTGCTCGCCTTCAGCCCGTTCGCCCGCCCCGATGGAGCCGAGGGGATCGACGGTGGCGGCCGCCCGGGGGCGATCTTCGCGCACGGCGCGGGCGCGCCCGGCATAAACGCGTTTGATCAGCTGAAAGATCAGGCCGAGCGCTGGGCGAATGAGGGGCGGCGGCTGGTGATCGCCGCCTGGACCGCCGGGTCACGCGAGCGGCTCGCGCATCTGCTGCGCGAGCACGGCTTCCGCGACGCGCGGCAGGAGGAGGACTGGGCTTCCGTGCGGCGCAAGCCGGCCGGCGCCGTCTCTCTGGTCACGCTCGGCGTCGAGCGCGGGTTCGTCGCCGAGCGGATCGCGCTCGTCGGCGAGCAGGATCTCTTGGGCGAGCGCATCAGCCGCCCGCCGCGCCGCCGCAAGCGCGCTGACCAGTTCATCGCCGAGGCGACCGAGATCGCGGAAGGCGACCTCGTCGTGCATCAGGACCACGGCATCGGCCGCTATGACGGGTTGGTGACGCTGTCCGTCTCGGGCGCGCCGCACGACTGCCTGCGGCTTCTCTATGACGGCGACGACAAGCTGTTCCTGCCGGTCGAGAACATCGAGATGCTGTCCCGTTTCGGCAGCGAGGGCGCGGGCATCGGCCTGGACAAGCTCGGCGGCGTGGGCTGGCAGACCCGCAAGGCGCGGGCCAAGCAGCGCATCCGCGACATGGCGGGCGAGCTGATCCGCATCGCGGCCGCGCGGCGCGTGCGCGATGCCGAGATGATGACGCCCGAGGAGGGCGCGTGGGACGAGTTCTGCTCGCGCTTCCCGTTCGCGGAAACCGAGGACCAATCGCGCGCGATCGCGGACGTGCTGGAGGATCTCGCCTCCGGACGGCCGATGGACCGGCTGATCTGCGGCGACGTCGGCTTCGGCAAGACCGAGGTCGCGCTCCGAGCCGCCTTCATCGCCGCGATGTCGGGCAATCAGGTGGCTGTCGTCGTGCCGACGACCTTGCTCGCGCGGCAGCACTACCGCACCTTCGTCGCGCGCTTCGAGGGTCTGCCGGTCAGGGTGGCGCAATTGTCGCGCATGGTGACGGCGAAAGAGGCGGCGGAGGTCAAGCGCGGCATCGCCCACGGCTCGATCAACATCGTCGTCGGCACGCACGCGCTGCTCGCGAAGGGGATCGCGTTCGCGGATCTCGGATTGCTGATCGTGGACGAGGAGCAGCATTTCGGCGTCGCGCACAAGGAGCGGCTGAAGCAGCTCAAGGCGGACGTGCATGTGCTGACGCTGACCGCGACGCCGATCCCGCGCACCTTGCAGCTGGCGCTGACGGGCGTGCGCGAGATGAGCGTGATCGCGACGCCGCCCGTCGATAGGCTTGCGGTGCGCACCTTCATCATGCCGTACGACAGCGTCGTCGTGCGCGAGGCGATCCAGCGCGAGCGGTTCCGGGGCGGGCAGATCTTCTGCGTCGTGCCGCGTATCGAGGATCTCGGGTGCATGGCCGACCGCTTGCGCGAGATCGTGCCGGAAGCGCGCATGGTCCAGGCGCACGGACGGCTCGCGCCGACGGAACTCGAGCGCGTCATGGCGGAGTTCGGCGACGGCAAGCACGATATTCTGCTGTCCACCAACATCGTCGAGAGCGGGCTCGACATGCCCGCCGTCAACACGCTCATCATCTACCGCGCCGATATGTTCGGTCTCGGCCAGCTCTACCAGCTGCGCGGCCGCGTCGGGCGCGGCAAGCAGCGCGGCTACGCCTATCTTACCTGGCCGCAGAGCCATCGGCTGTCGGTCGCGGCCGAGAAACGGCTGACGGTGATGCAGACGCTCGACAACCTCGGCGCGGGCTTCACGCTCGCCTCGCACGATCTGGACATCAGGGGCGCGGGCAATCTGCTGGGCGAGGAACAGTCGGGGCAGATCCGCGAGGTCGGCATCGAGCTCTATCAGCAGATGCTGGAGGACGCGGTCGGCGAAATCCGCGCGGGCGAGGGACGCAAGAAGGGCGAGGAGCGCGACTGGACGCCGAATATCGGCCTTGGTCTGCCGGTGCTGATCCCCGAGACCTTTGTGCGCGATCTGCCGGTGCGCCTCGGCCTGTATCGCCGCATCGGCGGCCTCGGGTCGGACGCCGAGACGGAGGCGATGGCGGCCGAGCTCGTGGACCGCTTCGGGACGCTGCCGCCGGAAGTGGACAATCTGCTTCAGGTGGTCGCTCTCAAGCGCGCCTGCCGCGAAGCAGGTGTCGAGAAGCTGGAGGCGGGGCCGAAGGGCATGGTGCTGACGTTCCGGGGCAACGCGTTCCGCAATCCGGCCGGCCTCGTGTCGTGGCTCGCGACCAAGGGCGGCCTGGTCAAGCTCCGGCCCGACCATAAGCTCGCGATCGTCCGCGAAATGGACGTCGCGACCCGCGTGCGCATGGCGCGCGACACGCTGGCGAGCCTCACCCGCATGGTGGAGCAGGCCAAGGCGGCGTAAGTAAACGTCATTGCGAGCGCAACGAAGCAATCTGGGATCTGCGTCGCTGGTTGGCCTGTCCTGGATTGCTTCGCGTTCGGCTCGCAATGACATAAAGAAGGGTATGGGGAAGCAACGATGAGCGGCGCGCAACAGGATGTGCTCGGCCCGGATGCGGCCAGCGCCGCCGGGATCACGGCGCGGCTCGACCGGCTGCCCGGGTCGTGGATATTGTGGCGCTTCGTCCTGCTGCTGTCGCTCGGCGCGTTCTTCGAGTTCTACGATCTCTTCATGACGGGCTATCTCGCGCCCGGCCTCGTCCGCAGCGGCATCTTCCATGTGGGCGCGAAGGGCTTTTTCGGCCTTTCCGACCTGGCGACGTTCGCGGCCGCGACCTTCGCCGGTCTTTTCGTCGGCACGATCATCGTCTCTCCGGCCGCCGACCGATTCGGCCGACGCGCGATCTTCACCGCCTCCCTGTTGTGGTACACGGTGTTCACGTTGGCGATGGCGTCGCAGAGCACGGCCTTCGGGGTGGACCTGTTCCGCTTCATCGCCGGCATCGGCATCGGCGTCGAGCTGGTGACAATTGATACTTATATCGCCGAGCTGGTGCCCGGTCATCTGCGCGGCCGCGCATTCGCGGTCAGCCAATGCGTGCAGTTCTGCGCCGTCCCGGTGGTCGCGTTCCTCTGCTACGTGCTGGTGCCGCTCGATCCGTTCGGCATCGCGGGCTGGCGTGTGGTCGTGCTGATCGGCGCGGTCAGCGCGGTCGGGGTCTGGATCATCCGCGCGCGGGTGCCGGAGTCGCCGCGCTGGCTCGCGCAGAAGGGACGGCTCGCGGAAGCGGACCGGATCACCTCACGCATCGAGGCCGAAACCGAAGCGTCACTGGGCCAAGCCCTGCCGCCCGCGCGCGCGACCGTCCTTGAGGTCGAGACACCCGGCCGGTTCGCGGAGATCTGGCAGCCGCCGTATCGCCGCCGCACCATCATGCTCGCGGTGTTCAATTTCTGCCAGACGATCGGCTTCTACGGCTTCGGCAACTGGGTGCCATCGCTGCTCGAATCCCGTGGCATCACCATCACGCACAGCCTGCAATACGCGTTCATCATCGCCATCGCCTATCCCGTCAGTTCCCTGCTCTGCGCAACCATCGCCGACCGGACCGAGCGCAAATGGCAGATCGTGGCGGCGGCGATCTGCACCGCGACGCTCGGCATCATCTTCTCGCGGATGAGCGCGCCCGCCGTGCTGATCACGCTCGGCGTGTTGATCACGATGTCCAACAACCTGCTCTCCTACGCCTATCACGCCTATCAGGCGGAGCTGTTCCCGACCCGCATCCGTGCGACGGCAGTCGGCTTCGTCTATTCCTGGAGCCGGCTCTCGACGGTGCTGACCAGCTTCATGATCGCGTTCTTCCTGCAAAACTTCGGAAGCGCGGGCGTGTTCGGCTTCATCGCCGCCGCGATGGCTGTCGTGGTGATTTCGATCGGCGGGTTCGGGCCGAAGACCATGAATCGGCGCTTGGAAGAGATCGCCCACTGAACGGGAGCGCCACGTTCAGCCGCTGAAACGTGGGAGCGTCCCGGCCAGCGAGTCGTAGGCGGCCTCGTCCGTGCGATCGTAACGAAGCGGGGTCACCACGACGTGCCCGGCGTCGAGGGCGTCCGAATCGCTCTCCGGGTCCTGCGGACGCGGGCCGCGCCGGAAGCGGAGCCAGTGATACGAGAGTCCGCGCGGATCGACGCGCGCCTCCACGTCGATCGACTGCACGATGCCGACGCCCTGCCGCGCCAGCACCAGCGGCCGCGCGTCTTCCGCCGGGCGGTCGGGGAAGTTCAGGTTGAGGCAAGCGCCCTCCGGCCAGCCGCCCTGGAGAAGCCGCCGAACCGTTTCCGGGGCCAGCGCCCGCGCCGTTTCCCATCGCACGTCCGCATGACCGCCGGCCCAGCCCTGGCTGAGCGCGATCGCGGGAACGCCGAGCATCATCGCCGTCATCGCGCCGCCGACCGTGCCGGAGAACACCGTCTCGATGCCGAGATTGGCGCCCCGGTTGATCCCGGAGAGGACGAGCGAGGGCGGTTCCGGCAGCAGATGGCGTATGCCCATCACCGCGCAGTCGCCTGGCGTGCCCGTGACCGCGAACCGGCGCGGCCCGCGCGGCGCGGCCCGGATCGGGTGGTGCAGGCTGATCGCGTGCGACTGGCCGCTCTGGTCGTGCTCCGGGGCGACGACCCATACCTCCGCCGCCAGTTCGGCCGCCGCCGCTTCGAGAACGGCGAGGCCGGGCGCGTCGATGCCGTCGTCGTTGGTGAGCAGGATGCGGGCGAGCGGGAGAGGGGTCGCCACGCTCAGAACCCGGACGCCTCGACCGACGCGACGTCCAGCAGCCGCTCGATCACCTCCGGCTCCTGCGCGCCGGCGATGGCGTGCCGGCCGGCGATGACGAAGCAGGGCACGCCGTTGATGCCGAGCCGATGGGCGCGCAGATTGTCGGCGTGCACTTGGTCGACCTCGCCGTCTCCGGCCAGGAAGATGCGGGCGGCGGCGGGGTCCAGCCCGCAGGCGGCCGCGATCGCCAGCAATACGGAGGCCTCGCCGATGTCGCGGCCATCCGTGAAATGCGCCGAGAACAGCGCCTCGACCATGGCGTCCGCCCGGCCGTAGCGCGCCGCCCAGCGCACCATGCGGTGGGCGTCGATGCTGCTCGGCGTGCGCCGGATGCGCTCGAAGGAGAACGAGACGCCCTCGGCCCGTCCCAGTTCGGAGATGGAGGCGTAGAGGCGGCGCGCCCGCTCCTCGCCACCGAACTTGCGAATGACGTAGTCGGTGCGCGCCATGCCGTTGCGCGGCATGTCGGGATTGAGCAGGAACGGCCGCCAGGTCAGCTCGAACAGCAGGTCCGGCCGGCGCCGCAAGGTGCGCAGCAATCGCCTCACGCCGAGGAAGCACCACGGGCAGACGAGATCGTGCACGATCTCGATGCCCAACCGGGCCTTCGGGGGAGCCAGGATGTTCACGCGCGCGTCTCCGGTGCCGCGTCCGCCATCATCGGTCCCGGCACGCCCGGCCGCAAGATCATCCTCGGGCGACGAGGTCGGCCAGCGCCCGCCCGACCTCCTCCGTTCCCGCCTGTCCGCCCATGTCGCGCGTCTTCGGCCCCGCTTCCCGCAGCAGCGTCTCGATCGCGTCCGTGATCGCCTTCGCCGCCGCGCTCTCGCCGAGATGGTCGAGCATCATGGCGGCGCTCCAGATCTGCCCGATCGGGTTGCAGATGCGCTTGCCCGCTATATCGGGGGCGGAGCCGTGCACCGGCTCGAACATGGAGGGATACCGCCGCTCGGGATTAATGTTGGCGCTCGGCGCGATGCCGATCGAGCCCGCGACCGCCGGGCCGAGATCGCTCAGGATGTCGCCGAACAGGTTGGAGCCGACCACCACGTCGAACCAGTCCGGATGCTGCACGAAATGCGCGGTCAGGATGTCGATGTGGAACTGGTCGGTGCGGATATCCGGATACTCGGCCGCCATCGCCCGGAAGCGCTCGTCCCAGTACGGCATCGTGATCGTGATGCCGTTCGACTTGGTGGCCGAGGTGAGGTGCTTCTTCGGACGGGTTCGGGCCAGTTCGAACGCGTATCTCAGGATGCGATCCACCCCGTTGCGGGTGAACACGCTTTGCTGCGACGCGAACTCGCGCTCGGTGCCCTCGAACATCCGGCCGCCGACGCTGCTGTACTCGCCCTCGGTATTCTCGCGCACGACATAGAAATCGATATCCGCCTCGGTCCGGTCTGCGAGCGGCGTCCGCACCCCGGGCATCAGCTTGCAGGGGCGGAGGTTCACGTACTGGTCGAAGCCGCGCCGGATCGGGATCAGGAGGCCCCAGAGCGAGACGTGGTCCGGCACGCCCGGCCAGCCGACCGCGCCGAGCAGGATGCTGTCCGCCTCGGCCAGCCGGTCCAGCCCGTCGCTGGGCATCATGGCGCCTGTGCGCTTGTAGGTGTCGCAGGACCAGTCGTACTCGTCGGTGCGGAGCGAGAAGCCGAACCGGCCGGCGGCCGCGTCGAGCACCCGCAGCGCCTCGGGCGCCGTCTCCTTGCCGATCCCGTCGCCGGGAATGACCGCGATCCGGTAGCTGCCCGCCATCTTCCGTCCTCCCGCTTGGCCGCCTCAGGATACAAGATGGACGCAAGGACGGGAGAGGGCTACCAGATCTCGCCGAAGGAAAGGTTGGACGAGCATGGCGAGCCCCGCATCCCTGACCGCGAAGACCGGCGGCCACGCGACGGATTGGGACCGCGACGCGGCGCTGACGGCGGCGCGCATCCTGCTCGAAATCAAGGCGGTCAACTTCCGCCCCGACGAGCCATACACCTTCACCTCGGGCTGGAAATCGCCCGTCTATATCGACTGCCGGCGGATCATCTACTTCCCCCGCGCGCGGTCGAAGATCTGCGAGCTGGCGGTCGAAAAGATCGGCCGCCATATCGGGTATGAGACGATCGAGGCGGTGGCCGGCGGCGAGACGGCCGGCATTCCCTTCGCCGCCTGGATCGCGGACCGGATGATGGCGCCGATGGCCTATGTGCGGAAGAAGCCGAAGGGTTTCGGCCGCAACGCGCTGATCGAGGGCGACGTGCCGGAGGGCAAGCGCACGCTGCTGGTCGAGGATCTGACGACCGATGGCGGCTCGAAGATCCGCTTCGCCCAGGCGCTGCGCGACGCGGGCGCGATCTGCAATCACACCTTCGTCGTGTTCTTCTACGGCGTGTTCCCGGGCAGCTTCGAGACGCTCGGCCGCATGGACATCGCGCTGCACCATCTCTGCAATTGGTGGGACGTGCTCGAAGCCTGCCGCGAGCGGCCGTATTTCGCCGACAGCGCGCTCGCGTCGGTGCGCAAGTTCCTGGAAGATCCGGTCGGCTGGTCGGGCGCGCATGGCGGCATCGCGAGCGCCGCCGAAGCCGATGCGCGCCGCGCCGAGACGGAAGGCTGAGGCCCGCGATGACAGAAGCCCGTCCGAACTCCATCGCCGCGCGCGACGTCGCGAGCGTGCTGCATCCCTACACTAACCTCGTCGCCCACGAGCGCAGCGAGCCGTTGGTGATCGCGCGCGGCGAGGGGGCGCGAGTGTTCGACGAGAGCGGGCGCGGCTATATCGAGAGCGCCGCTGGGCTGTGGTGCGCCTCGCTCGGCTTCAGCAACGAGCGTCTGGCCCGCGTCGCGGCCGAACAGATGCAGCAATTGCCGTTCTACCATGCGTTCGGCGGCAAGACGAACGATCCCATGGCGACGCTCGCCGAAATGCTGCTGGAGCGCGCGCCGGTGCCGATGGGCCGCGTGCATTTCGCCAATTCCGGCTCCGAGGCGAACGACAGCGCCATCAAGATGGTCTGGTATTACAACAACGCGCTCGGGCGACCCGCCAAGAAGAAGCTGATCGGCCGTTTCAAGGGCTATCACGGCGTCACGGTCGCCGCCGCCTCGCTCACCGGACTTGCCTACACCCATCGCGGCTTCGACCTGCCGCTGCCGGGCTTTCTCCACACGATGGCGCCGCACTACTACCACGGCGCGGAACAAGGCGAGAGCGAGGAGGCGTTCGCGAGCCGCTGCGCCGACGCGCTGGAACGGCTGATCCTGGACGAAGGGCCGGACACGGTCGCCGCGATGTGGGCCGAGCCGGTCATGGGCGCGGGCGGCGTGATCCTGCCGCCGCGCGGCTATTTCGAGAAGATCCAGGCGGTCTTGCGCAAATACGACGTGCTGCTGGTCGCCGACGAGGTGATCTGCGGCTTCTGGCGCACCGGCAGCTATTGGGGCAGCCAGACCTTCGGCGCCGAGCCGGACATCATCACCTGCGCGAAAGCACTGTCCGCCGCGTACATGCCGATCAGCGCCGTGCTCGTGCGCGCGCCGATTTACGAGGCGATTGCACGCGAGAGCGACGCGATCGGCACGTTCGGGCACGGCTTCACCTATTCCGGCCATCCCGTCGCGGCGGCGGTCGCGGTGGAGACGCTCCGCATCTACGACGAGACCGGGATCGGCGCGCATGTGGCGTCCGTCGGGCCGCACATGCAGGCGGCCATCCGGGCGCGCTTCGCCGATCACCCGCTGGTCGGCGAGGTGCGCGGCGTCGGCCTCATCGGCGGCATGGAGCTTGTGCGCGACAAGACGACGCGCGCAAACTTCGATCCGGCGCAAAGGGTGGGCGCGCGGCTGGCGCAGCTGTGCGAGCAGCACGGCGTCATCGGCCGCGCGCTGGCGGGGGATGTGCTCGCCTTCAGCCCGCCGCTCATCATCACCGAAAGCGAGATCGACGACATGGTCGAGCGGGTCGGGCGGGCGCTCGACGCGCTCACGTCCGAGCTGCGGGCCTAGATGACGGCGACGCTCTATCACTGCGCCGGCGCGCGCTCGTTCCGGCCGCTCTGGACGCTCGAGGAACTGCGGCTTCCGTACGAGCTGAAAATGCTGCCGTTTCCGCCGCGTGTTCACGACAAGGCGTATTTCGCGGTCAACCCGACCGGCACCGTGCCCACCTATGTCGATAACGGCGTGCGTCTGACGGAGTCCGTCGCGATCTGCGCGTACCTCGCCGCGCGCCACGATCCGGGCGGCCTTGCCGTGCGGCCGGACGAGCCGGAGTACGGCGCGTATCTCGACTGGCTGCTCTACGGCGAGGCGACGCTCACCTATCCGCTGACCATCGTGATGCGTTACACGCAATTCGAATCGCCCGAGCGACGGCTGCCGCAGGCGGTCGAGGACTACGCGCGGCTGTTCCTGTCGCGACTGCGGCCAGTGGCGGCTGCGCTTGAGGCGCGCGCGTATCTCTGCGCGGACCGCTTCACGATCGCGGACGTTTCGGTCGGCTACGCCCTGGAGCTTGCGGCGATTGCGGGCCTCAAGGACCAATTGCCGGAGAGCGTCCGCGCGTACCGGGCGGCGTTGCGAGCACGCCCGGCCTACGCGCGCGCCCGCGCGGCGGAGACTGCCTCCACTCCGGGCAATTCTTAGGGCGAGAATGTAATTCCAGGCTCGATTGATTGAACCGCAAATCACCCAGGGTGTCCACAATGCCGAGCCAAACCCTACAAGACGTGCACGCAATAGCCTTTTTTAACATGGCTCGTGAATACCAAGACGCTGCTGACGAGCTTTTTGCGATTTCCGCTGCAAGAGCAAGGGTTCACGGTCACAGGCAGTTAAACAGCCCGATATCTTTTCTTTATCTCCATACTGCGGAGCTAGCCCTCAAAGCCTTCTTGCGCTCTAAAAACATTCCCATCAATGGGACGTCTCTCGGCCGCGCTCCTGCTGGCCATCAGCTTGTCAATCTTTATCACGAATGCCGGAAACGGGGGCTGGTCATAGGACCAAACGACGTCACTGAGATTGGAAATATCGCGTCGCTGTTGGATTCCGGAAACAAATATCAGGGTTTTCGCTATTTCAACTTGGAGTCAGGTGCGACCGCCGATTTGGCTTGGATTTGGAATGTCATTGCCGATTTGATGCGAACAATCGGGCCGTTAGTGATGGAGCGCCAGAAGCGAGACAACTTGGAACTGGGCGTGCGGGCGAAAGTAACCTTTGTCGTTCAGAAGCCTCAGCGAAAGACCGTCGCTTAAGAGTGGACGCTCGCCGTCTTCGTCCCGCGCGGGAACGCCGTCTCCCAGCCGCCGCCCAGCGCCTTGTAGAGCGCGACGAGGTCGTTCGACACGTTGGTCGTGCTCGCAGCCAGCGCCTGCTGGGCCGCGAGCAGGTCGCGCTGCGCCGTCAGCACCTGCAGGAAATCGACCACCCCCGCGCGATAGCGGTCCTGCGCGAAACCGAGCGCCCGGCGGTCGTTCGCGACGGCCTGCGCCAGCTCGTCGCGGCGGCGCTGCTCCGTGCCGTACGCGGTCAGCGCATTGTCCACCTCGTGCCAGGCATTCAGGACGGTGCGCTGATAGTTCACGGCCGCCTCCTGCTGCTGCGTCTTGCGCAGTTCCAAAGTGGCCCGCAGACGCCCGCCCTCGAACAGCGGAATGGAGATGGCGGGGCCGAGATTGTATTGCCGGGCGTCCCAGTTCCCCAGATCCTTGAACCGCAGCGCCTGGATGCCGAGCGAACCCGAGAGCGTCACGCTCGGATAGAAATTCGCGACCGCGACGCCGATGTCGGCCGTCGCCGCGTGCAGCTGCGCTTCCGCCTGCACGATGTCCGGCCGGCGGCGCGCGAGTTCGGAGGGCAGCCCGACCGGCACGCGCGGCGGCACCGGCGGCACCGGTTTCGCGGTCTCCAGCTCGCCGCGCAGCGCGCCCGGCTGCTGGCCGAGCAGCAGGCTGATCGCGTTGATCAGGCGCGCTTCCTGATCCGCGTATTGCGGAATATCGGCGGCGGTGGTGCGGACCTGCGCCGCCGCATTGGCGACGTCGAGCTCGGTCGTCAGGCCGCCGGCCGCGCGCTGCTGCGTGAGCGCCAGGCTCTGCTGCGCGGTTTTCAGGTTGTCGCGCGCGATCTGCAGCGCCGCCTGCGCGCCGCGCAGCTGCATGTAGTCGCTCGCCACCTCGGCCAGCGAGGAGACCAGCGCGGACCGGCGCGCCTCGGCGGAGGCGTTGACGCTCGCATCCGCCGACTCGACCGATCGGCGCACCCGGCCCCAGAGATCGAGCTCCCAGGACGCGTCGAACCCGTATTGCCACAGATTGAAGGGCTGGATCTTCTGTCCGCCGGTCGCGGTCGTCGGGATCGCGCCCGACTGGCCGCCGAGACCGTTGGCGCTCGTGTTCACGCTGCCGGCAGAGGCGCCACCGCCGGAGCCGCCGCTGGCGCCGCCGCCGAACAGGCTGACCGCGCCGCGGTTGCTGATCTTCTCGCGCGAGTAGGAGCCGTTGCCGTTCAGTCTCGGGAACTCGTCGGCGGCGGCGATCCCGCGCTGGTTCCGCGATTCGGCGAGGCGGATGGTCGCGAGCCGCATGTCGAGATTGCCCGAAGCGACGCGCTCGATGAGCGAACTCAGTTCCGGGTCGTGGAACTGGTCCCACCATTTCGGGTTGATCGGCGCCGTCACCGCGACGCTCGGGGCCGCTCCGGCCTCGCTCGGACGGCTTGCGAACCAGTTCGCGGGCGAGACCCAGGAGGGCGCCTTGAAATCCGGCCCGACCGTGCAGCCCGCGAGCAGCAGCGCGGGCAGGGCGGGAAGGAGGCGAAATCCAGACATGCGATCGCGAATTCCCCGAGTGGAGGCGGCCAAACTCTGACCGAGCGGTCATGCCTAGCGGATAACCCAGGCGGTCCGATCATCACGGGTCTGCGAGCAAGGCGTGGGCGGCGGCTTGGAGCGGCTCGCCAGGCCTTCTATATGCGGTCCGGTGAGCGTTCCCTCTCCGTCCCCCGCGACCACGGACTATCTCGCCCGGCTCAATCCGGAGCAGCGCGAAGCGGTCGAGACCGTCGATGGCCCGTTGCTCGTGCTGGCGGGCGCGGGCACCGGCAAGACGCGCGTGCTGACGACGCGCTTCGCCCACATCCTGCTGACCCGCCGCGCCTTCCCGAGCCAGGTGCTCGCGGTCACGTTCACGAACAAGGCGGCGCGCGAGATGCGCGAGCGGGTCGGCGCGATCCTCGGCCAGCCCGCCGAGGGCCTCTGGCTCGGCACCTTCCACGCGCTCTGCGCCCGAATGCTGCGGCGGCACGCCGAGCATGTCGGCCTCACCTCCGGCTTTACGATCCTCGACGCCGACGACCAACTCCGGCTGCTGAAGCAGGTGATCGAGGCGGCCGGGCTCGACAGCAAGCGCTGGGCGCCGCCCGCGCTGATGGGCGTCATCCAGCGCTGGAAGGATCGCGGCCTGCCGCCCGCGCGGGTGACGGCCGCCGAGGATTCCGACTTCGCCGACGGCCGGGCACGCGGCCTCTACGCCGCCTACCAGGAGCGGCTCAGGGCGCTGAACGTCTGCGACTTCGGCGACCTGCTGCTGCACATGACGGAAATCCTGCGCACCCGGCCGGAGGTGCTCGCGCAGTATCACCGCAGCTTCCGCTACGTGCTGGTGGACGAGTACCAGGACACCAACCTCGTGCAGTATCTCTGGCTCAGGCTGCTGGCGCAGGGCCACCGCAACATCTGCTGCGTCGGCGACGACGACCAGTCGATCTACTCGTGGCGAGGCGCCGAGATCGAGAACATCCTGCGCTTCGAGAAGGATTTCGAGGGCGCGAAGGTCATCCGCCTGGAGGCGAACTATCGCTCGACCGCGCCGATCCTCGCCGCCGCATCCGGCCTGATCGCGCATAACGAGGGCCGGCTCGGCAAGACGCTGCGCCCGGGCCGCCGCTCGTCCGAGGGGGAGAAGGTCACGGTCGCCGGGCTTTGGGATTCCGACGAGGAGGCGCGCATGGTCGGCGAGCGCATCGAGGCGCTGCGGCGGGACGGACATGCGCTCGCGGAGATGGCGGTGCTGGTGCGCGCGGGCCATCAGACCCGCTCCTTCGAGGAACGGCTGATCACGCTTGGCATTCCGTATCGCGTCGTCGGCGGCCTGCGCTTCTACGAACGGGCCGAGATCCGCGACGCGCTCGCCTATATGCGCGTGCTGCAGCAGCCGGCGGATGACCTCGCCTTCGAGCGCATCGTCAACGTGCCGCGCCGGGGCGTGGGCGAGGCCGCGCTGCGCGCCATGCACCAGGCCGCGCGCGCCGAACGTGTGCCGCTGACAGCGGCGGCGGCGAAGCTCGTGGCCGAGGGCGGATTGAGGGGCCGGGTGCGGGACAGCGTCGCCGAGCTGCTGCGCGGCTTCGCGCGCTGGCGCGAGATGCTGGAGCGGGACGGGCATGTCGTGACCTTGGCGACGATGCTCGACGAGTTGGGTTACACGGAGATGTGGAAGCAGGACAAGTCGGCCGAGGCGCCGGGCCGGCTCGACAACCTCAAGGAACTGGTGCGCGCGCTCGCCGACTTCGACACGCTGGCGGGCTTCCTCGATCACGTCTCGCTCGTCATGGAGAACGACGAGGGAAGCGATGCCGACCGCGTCAGCCTGATGACCCTGCACGGCGCCAAGGGGCTGGAGTTCGACACGGTGTTCCTGCCGGGCTGGGAGGAGGGCTTGTTTCCGAACCAGCGCGCGCTCGACGAGACCGGGCTTAAGGGGCTGGAGGAGGAGCGGCGGCTCGCCTATGTCGGCATCACCCGCGCCCGCCGCCGCGCGATCATCAGCCACGCCGCCAACCGGCGCATCTACGCCAACTGGCAGAGCAGCACGCCGAGCCGCTTCCTCGAAGAACTGCCGGACGAGCATGTCGAGCGCACCGGCTCGGCGGCGCTGGCCCGCGACGCGATGCTCGCCATGCCGACCGTGTTCAGCGGCCAGTTCCCGCTCGTCGCCCGCCGCCCCAGGATGACCGAAGTCTGGGAGCAGCCGCCCCGCCCGGCCCGCGCGGACGCGCTCGCCGTCGGCGCGCGCGTCTTCCACCAGAAATTCGGCTACGGCGTGGTGACGGCGGCCGAGGACGACCGGCTGGACATCGCCTTCGATAAGGCCGGGCAGAAGCGCGTGCTCGACCGCTTCGTGGACCCGGCATGAGCGCCCGGTTCGCGCTCGCTCTGGAGACGATCGCCGTCGAGGTGCCGGAGAGCGCGCTCGAAGCCTACGAGGCGGCGATCGGGCGCATCTGCGCGAGCGTCGGCTTCTTCAAGGACGACGCGACCGGGCTCTGGCGCGTCGAGGGGGTGCGCGAAGCGGGGGCGCATGAGGCGGAGCTTGCCTCGGCGCTCGCCTTGGCCGAGGCCGTGAGCGGCGTTCCGGCCGCGCTCCTGCGCGCGCCGACCGAGGCCGATGGCTGGCTCGCCCGGACCTATGCCGGATTTCCAGAGCAATCCGTCGGCAGGCGCTTCATCGTGCGCGGCTCGCATCTCGCGGGCGAGGCCGTCCCTCGCGGGCGCATCGCCCTCGTGCTCGATGCGGGTGTCGCCTTCGGCTCGGGCGAGCACGGATCGACGCGCGGCTGCCTGCGCGCGCTGGAGCGCGTCGCGCATCGCAGGCCCCGGCGCATCCTCGATCTCGGCACGGGCTCCGGAATCCTCGCGATCGCCGCTTCGCGTCTGTTGCATCGGCCGGTGCTCGCAACGGACATCGAGCCGTGGTCGGTGCGGGTCGCCCGCGACAACGCGCGGCGGAACGGGGCGAGGCGGCTCGTACGCGCCCGGCTCGCCGATGGCTGGCGGGCGGGGACGCTGCGCCGGCACGCTCCCTACGATCTGGTGTTCGCGAACATCCTGGCGCGCCCGCTCTGTCGCATGGCGTGGCCGCTCTCCGTGCGCATGGCACGAGGAGGAACCGTGATCCTGGCTGGGCTGCTCGCGTCGCAGGCGGGCACGGTGCTGGCCGCGCATCGCCGTCGCGGCTTGCGGCTCGAGGCAGTGCTGCGGGAAGGCCCGTGGGCGACCCTCGTGTTGAGGGCGGCCCTTGGCCCGGCTGCCGGGCGCTGACGTCCGGCAGCCGATGGCCGTCAGGCGGCGCGACGAAGGCGGGCCGCGTCGTGGCGTGCCGCGAAGGCGGCGTCGAACACCGAACGGATGTCCTCCCGGCGAAGGCCGATATCGGCCAGCTCGCGATCGGACATCGCCGTTAGCGCCTGGAAAGTGGCAAGGCGTTGCGCTCGCGTCGCCAAATAGGCGGCGATCCGGGCGATCAGGGGACTGCGCGCTCCGCGCGGCCCGGCGGCGGAGAGGTCGGCGACATGGCCGAAGCCATAAGGCAATCGGTTGGCGATATTTTCGATGACGGGAAATGCAAGCATCTTCTTCAATCCAATTTCCAGTGCGGCGGCGCAATGTCGCCGCCTCGGGGGAAGGTGGTATCGTGCCGGTCATGCAGTTAGCCGTGCTTGGCGGCCTCAGCCATGCGTGCAGTGCAGCAATAATGCGGAATCAGCGATATGGATGACCCTGCCGGCCGGCTTTCCCGGTTGCGAGCGATGCTCGCGCGGAACGATCTCGCGGGCTTCATCGTGCCCCGCGCGGACGAGCATCTCGGGGAATACGTGCCGTCCAGCGCCGAGCGGCTGGCCTGGCTGACGGGGTTCACGGGGAGCGCCGGCCTCGCGGTCGTGCTCGCGTCGCGGGCCGCCCTGTTCACCGACGGCCGCTATGTCCTGCAGGCGGCGGCGGAGACGGATGCGGCGTTGTGGGAGCGTTGCCACGTCACCGAGACGCCGCCCTGGACGTGGCTCGCCGAGCACGCCGCCGGTGCGCGCATCGGCTACGATCCGTGGTTCATCAGCGGGGATAGCCTGAGCCGGTACGAGCAGGCCGGGCTCACGATGGTCGCGATCGCCGCCAATCCGGTCGATGCGGTGTGGACGAGCCGGCCGAAGGCTCCGGGCGGACCCGCGCTGCCGCACCCGCTCGAATTCGCGGGCGAGGCGTCCTCGGCGAAGCGCGCCGCCATTGCGGGGGCGCTGCGCGACGCCGGGCAGGATGCCGCGGTCATCAGCGACCCCGCCTCGCTCGCCTGGCTGCTCAACCTGCGCGGCTCGGACGTGCCGTTTACCCCGGTTGCGCTCGGCTTCGCGATCATTGCGGCCAATGCGAGCGTGCAGCTGTTCATGGACCCGGACAAGCTGCCGCCCGAGACGCGGTCGTGGCTCGGCGACGGTGTGACGGTGCATGGACGCGGCGTGCTCGGACCGGCGCTGCAACGCTTCGCCGGGCGGGTGGTGCGGGTCGATCCGGCCGGGGCGGCGGTCTGGTTCGACCAGACGCTGCGCGCGGCGGGAGCGTCGGTCGCCGCCGGGCCTGACCCCTGCCTGTTGCCGAAATCTTGCAAAAACAGCACCGAGCGGCAGGGCGCTCGGGCGGCGCACGCGCGTGACGCCGTCGCCTTGTGCCGGTTTCTGGCCGAACTGTCCGAGGCCGCGCCCCGGAATGCCTGGACGGAACGCAGCGCCGCCGCCCGGCTCGACGCATTGCGGGCGGAGGCGCCGCTCTATAGGGGGGAGAGTTTCCCGGCGATCTCAGGCGCGGGCGAGCATGGGGCCATCATCCATTATCGCGTGACCGAGGCCTCCGACCGGGCGATCCGCCCCAACGAGGCGTATCTGATCGACTCGGGCGGTCAGTACCCCGACGGCACGACCGACGTCACCCGGACGGTCTGGACCGGCCCTGGCGAGCCGCCTCGGGCGTTGCGCGAGCGGTTCACCCGCGTCCTGCAGGGCCACGTCGCGATCGCCACGCTGGTCTTCCCGGCCGGCGTCGCCGGACCGCATCTCGACGCCTTCGCCCGGCGGGCACTCTGGGCGGCGGGATTGGACTACGACCATGGCACCGGCCATGGGGTTGGCAGCTATCTCTCGGTGCATGAAGGCCCGGCGAGCCTCTCCCGCGCGGCCAAACCCGTGCCGATCGCGGACGGAATGATTTTGTCGAACGAACCGGGCTTCTACGAGCCGGGCGCGTACGGCATCCGGCTGGAGAACCTGCTGCTGGTGCGGACGGCCGAGATCGCCGGCGCGTCCAGGCCGTTTCTCGGCTTCGAGACGCTGACGCTCGCTCCGTTCGACCGTACGCTTATCGCGCCAGACCTGCTGCAACCGGCGGAGCGGGCATGGCTCGATGCCTATCATGCCCGCATCCTCGCGACGGTCGGCCCGTCGCTCGATGGAGCCGCCCGGACCTGGCTCGCGCGGGCCTGCGCGGAGATCCCCGGCCCGTGAGCGGACAAAGCCGGATTCGGGCGCGCGATTTCACACGATTTCACGTTCGTTAACGCGTAGATGCGCTGCACGCGAGCATACCATCGGGTAGTCTCGCTTGCGTAATCCGGGCCCGAGGGGTTCCGCAAGAGCGAGGATCGGTCAATGTCACGTGGTACCGTTCAGTCCAAGAGAAGTGACGTTTCGAGCTACGCAATCGGCGTGCATCTGGCGCACGCGGCCGATGTCGCGGCCGCGGACGGGTGCCGGGACGCCGCGGAATTGCTGGTGTCCGCGGTCTACGCCGCGTTCAGCAGCGATCCCACGGCAAGCGATCTCGTTCTAGGGGATGGCGTGGCGGCGTGACGCGTCATTGCCGGCCGGCGGTGACGCGGACCCTCTGCCTCCGGGCCGCGGTGACGGTGGGTGCCGGCATGACGCAGACCCGGAGCTCGCCGCCCGGAATGGTCTCGACGGAGACCACGCGCCGGGCGCTCGGCCAGAACGCCGTCACGTCCTGCGCGATCTCCTCGTCGCTCAGCCCGCAGGCCCGGGCGCCTTCGACATAGGCCTGGATCTTGCGCATCACCGTCGGCATCGGCGCAATCGAGCGCTGGCCGGTCAGGTTGAAAATGATGATCTGAACATCGGTCGTCATGATCTGCGCCTCCTGCGAAGGAGGACACTGTCCCGCCCGCATGGTTAATGAGGTGTTTCCCCGGGTCTGACGCTTTCGTGAGGTTCCGCTTGCCTGGCCACGAGAGCGAGCACGGCGGCGGGATCGGTTCCGGCCGGGACGGTCAGCACCTGGGCGGATCTCGACGGAGCGACGACGCTTACGGCGTTCCTGGGGCAGACCGAAAGGCATCCGACCTCCACGGCGCGGACGCTCCGCCCCAGCTCGGCGGTCCGCAGCGCGCGCTTCAGCTCGGAACGCAGCGACTCGCGCCCGGAGAGGCCGAAGCCGCCACCGAGCTTGCGGCTGCATTTGCGGCAGATCAGGATGAGCTGCTCCCAGTTCGGATCGACCATCTCCAGGGTGGCTGCGGCTTTGGTCACGCGGGAACTCCCGTCTGAGGTGGCGTCGGGCGGGCGCGGGAAGGGAATCGTCCCCTGCCCGGCGCGTGGCAAGACATCTTCCTCGCCACGCTCGCCCGTGCAAACTGCGCTGGTGACCGCGAACCCGTCGAGCCAGGAGCCACCATGACCCGCGACGAAATCATCACCGGCCTACTCACGGCGGTCCGCCAGTCCGAGGACGCCGCGGTCGCCGCGGAACGGGCGCTCGATCACTTCCGTCCGGTCTACCGCGCGGCGCTCAGCAGCGGCGACGATGTGCGGATCGCGGAACTCTATGCGCTTGTCATGGGCCAGGAGCGGACCGCGCGGCAGGAGCGCGCGGCGGCAAACCTGTTCGCGGAGACCGTGAACCTGATCTATTCGCTGGAGGTCCGGGCCGCGCCGGAACAGTAGCCGACGGCCTGGGGGACACGGGCCGTGGCGGACCCGGATTGGCTGACCTGGACCCGCGAGCTGCAAGCGATCGCCCAGACCGGCCTTGCCTTCGTGCGCGACCCCTACGACCGCGAGCGCTACGAGATGTTGCGCGTGCTCGCGTCGAGGATCATGGCCGCGCATACGACGCCCACCGCCGAGCGGATCGAGGCCCTGTTCGCCGGCGAGAGCGGCTACGCGACCCCCAAGGTGGACGTGCGCGGCGCGGCGTTCGACGAAACCGGACGGCTGCTCATGGTCCGGGAGGTGGCGGATCACGGGCGCTGGACGCTGCCCGGGGGCTGGGCGGACGTGAACATGACGGTCGCCGAAAGCGTGATCAAGGAGGTTCGGGAGGAAAGCGGGTTCGAGGCGCGGGTGAGCAAGCTGGCCGCCGTCTGGGACCGGACGCGCCAGGGCCATCCTTCCGGCCTGTTCTCCTGCTGCAAGCTTTTCTTCATGTGCGACATCGTGGGCGGGGCGGCGAGGACCGGTTCGGAGACGTCGGAGATCGGGTGGTTCGCGGAAGGCGACATCCCGGCGGATCTCTCGCTCGGCCGGGTGCTGCCGGACCAGATCCGGCGCATGTTCGCCCACGCCCGCGACCCCGCCCTTCCGACCGAGTTCGAGTGATCCGGCCGCAGCCGCCCCCGGAAGCGAGTGGCGGACAAGCACGCCAGCACATCGCTCGCGCTGCGGTCCTGTGGAAACACCGGGAAGAGCACGTGGCCGATCCGGCCGCCGTCGATGGCCAGAGTCAGGCGCTTCAGCAGCGCCATGCCGCCCGCCTCGAACACCGGCCGATCGCGCGCGCGCGTAAGCGCCAGCCGTTCGTTCAAGTGGGTCGGGAAGGGCAGATGAAGGCGCCCGACGGCTTCGGCCCGGTACGCCGCGTCCTGCGTGGAGAGACCGTAGAGGTGGGCGACGCCGGGGGCGCGCGGAGCGCCGAAATGGTCGCGAAATGACCAGGCTTGCGGCGAGCATCCGCGCGCGCCGGGGATCATGTCCCAGCCCTCCGGGATTGCCGTCCCGGGCGTGCCCATCCGGGGATACGCGTAAACCACGTAGCCAGGTAGCGATTGCATGAGCCAGCACGGGCACCAGGAAGATGCGCACGGCCACGACCACCACGGTCACTCCCACGGTATCGGCGGCCACGGCCACGCACCCGCCGATTTCGGCCGCGCCTTCGCGATCGGCGTCGGGCTGAACACGGTCTATGTCGCGGCCGAGGCGTTCTGGGGATTTTCGGCGCATTCGGTGGCGCTGCTCGCGGATGCCGGGCACAATCTGGGCGACGTGGTCGGCCTGCTCGGGGCCTGGCTCGCCTCCTGGCTCGGCAAGCGGGGGCCGAGCGCGGGCTTCACCTATGGCCTACGCCGCTCCTCCATCCTCGCCGCGCTGGCCAACGCCATCCTCCTGCTCGTCGCGACCGGGGCGATCTCTTGGGAGGCGATCCGGCGCCTGATCACGCCAGAGCCGGCCGGCGGTCTCGTGATCGTCGCCGTGGGTCTCGTGGGCGTCGTCGTGAACGGCGGCACCGCTTGGCTGTTCATGTCCGGGCGCAAGGGCGACCTGAACGTCAGGGCCGCCTTTTTGCACATGGCCGCCGACGCCGCGCTCACGCTCGGGGTCGCGATCGCGGGGGCGGTGATCATGGTGACGGGCTGGCAACGGCTGGACCCGGCCGTCAGCCTCGTCATCGCGATCGCCATCGTCGCCGGCACCTGGGGCCTGCTGCGGGATTCCGTGAACCTCTCGCTCGACGCCGTGCCGCCCGGCATCCATCAGGGCGAGGTCGCCTTGTATCTCCGCGGCCTGCCCGGAATCCGGGAGGTGCACGACCTGCATATCTGGGGCATGAGCACGACCGAGACGGCGCTCACCGCGCATCTGGTCCGCGACGATGCCTCGGATGACGCCGCGCTGCTGCACCGGATCGCGCACGAGGTCCGGGATCGGTTCGCGATCGGCCACGCGACCGTTCAGCTGGAGACCCCCGAGACGGCCCACCGCTGCGTACTGCGGCCCGATCACGTGGTCTGAGCCGAAGGGGCGCCGGAGGATCAGTCGCCTACCCAGCCGCTTCAAGCGCCTCCTCGGCCGCGAGCCACGCCGTCTCCGCCGCCTCGATCTCGCGGCGGATCGCGGCGAGGCGCGCATTCGCTTCGGTCACCTCCGCCACGCGGTCGGCCGCATACATCCCGGCATCGGTCAGCCGCGCCTCGATGCGCGCGCGTTCCTGGCCGAGTTTGGCGATCCGTGCCTCCGCCTCGCGCGCCTGCTTTCGCAATGGCGCGAGCTGCGCCCGGGCCTCGGCCCGCTCGCGCCGGTCGTCCTTGCGGCTTGGCGCCGCGTCGGCGCGGGGAGCGGGACGCGCGCGCTCGGCCAGCAGCGCGCGGTAGTCGTCGAGGTCGCCGTCATACGGCCGGACGGTGCCGTCGGCGACGAGCCACAGGCGGTCCGCGACCAGCTCGACCAGATGCGGGTCGTGCGTGATGAGCAGCACCGCGCCCTGAAAATCAGCGAGCGCCCGCACCAGCGCATCCCGCGCGTCGATGTCGAGATGATTGGTGGGTTCGTCGAGCAGCAGCAGTTGCGGCGCGTCGCGGGTCGCGAGCGCGAGCAGGAGCCGCGCCTTCTCGCCGCCGGACAGCGCCTCGGTCCTCGTCTCCGCCCGGTCCGCATCGAGGCCGAAGCGGGCGAGCTGGACGCGGAGCTGGGTCGGCGTCGCTTTCGGCAGCGCGCGGGCCATGTGCTCGACCGGCGTTTCGGCGGCGACGAGCTCGTCCGCCTGGTGCTGTGCGAAGTAGCCGACCCGGAGCTTCGGCCCGCGCCGCATCTCCCCCGACAGCGGCGCGAGCCTGCCCGCGAGAAGTTTCGCCAGCGTCGACTTGCCGTTGCCGTTGGCGCCGAGCAGCGCGATGCGGTCGTCCATGTCGATGGTGAGCGAAAGGCCGCGCAGGACGGGCTTGCCCGGCTCGTAGCCGACGGCGGCGCGGTCGAGCGCCAGGATCGGCGGCGCGATGCGGGCGGGTTCGGGGAATGCGAAGCGGGTCGGCGCGTTCTCCACCACAGTCTCGATCTCGGGCAGCCGCGCCAGCGCCTTGATGCGCGCCTGCGCCTGCCGGGCCTTGGTCGCCTTGGCGCGGAAGCGGTCGATGAAGCTCTGGATATGCGCCCGCTCGCGCGCGACCGCCTCGGCGGTCCGGCTCTGCTGCAGCGCGCGCTCGGTGCGGATGCGGACGAACTCCTCGAAGCCGCCGGGCGTCAGCGCCAGCTTGCCGCGATCGAGATGCGCGATCGCGTCCACCGCCCGGTCGAGCAGGCCGCGATCGTGCGAGACGACGAGCGCCGCGCCTGGAAACTTCGCGAGCCAGCCTTCGAGCCACATCGTCGCCTCGAGGTCGAGATGGTTGGTCGGCTCGTCGAGCAGCAGCAGGTCGGGGTTCGCGAACAGCGCCGTCGCGAGCGCGACCCGCATCCGCCAGCCGCCGGAGAAGGACGAGACCGGGCGACCTTGGGCCTCGGTGTCGAAGCCGAGGCCCGCGAGGATCGCCGCCGCCCGCGACGGGGCCGCATCCGCGCCGATGGCGCGCAGGCGGTCATGCACCTCGGCCAGCCGGTCGGGCGCGGCGGTCTCGGCCTCCGCCAGCAGCGCCAGGCGCTCGGCGTCGCCTTCGAGCACCGTCTGGACCAGGGTGGCGGGGCCGGAAGGCGCTTCCTGGCGGACCTGCGCCATGCGCGCGCGGGCGGACAGCCTGATCTCGCCGCCGTCCGCTTGCAGGTCGCCCGCGATCGCGCGCAGCAGCGTCGATTTCCCGGCCCCGTTGCGGCCCACGAGGCCGACGCGGCGGCCCGGCTCGACGCTCAGCTCAGCGCCGTCGAGCAGGGTGCGGCCGCCGACGCGGATGACGAGGCCGGTGATGGTGAGCAGGCTCATGGCGGCAGGATGTACGGGGGCGCAAGCGCGGGCGAAAGGGGTTGTCGTGGTTCCGCTGCTGCTCTAAAGCCCCGGCCATCCATCAGGGAACGGGGCTGGCCCCGCAGCGAACATCATGGCGACCCAGCGTACGCTCTCCATCATCAAGCCCGACGCGACCCGCCGCAACCTGACGGGCCGGATCAACGCGATGTTCGAGGAGAAGGGGCTGCGCATCGTCGCGCAGAAGCGCCTGCAGCTGACCGAGCCGCAGGCGCAAGGGTTCTACGCCGTGCATCGCGAGCGCCCGTTCTTCAACGATCTCGTCAGGTTCATGATCTCCGGCCCCGTGGTCGTGCAGGTGCTGGAAGGCGAGGATGCCGTCGTCGCGAACCGCACGATCATGGGCGCGACCGATCCGAAGAAGGCCGACCCCGGCACTATCCGCGCCGAGTTCGCGGAAAGCATCGAGGCCAACTCCGTGCATGGCTCGGACAGCCCCGAGAACGCGGCGAGCGAGATCGCCTTCTTCTTCTCTCAGTTGGAGATTGTCGGCTGAGGCCGGCTGCCCGCTCCGGCGGCCGGCTCGCGCCGGTCGCGCCGCTCGCCGCCCTGTTGGGTCGCGCGGGTCTGGCCGCGATCTTCCTGATCTTCGGCTGGGCCAAGCTCACGCATCACGCGGCCACGCTCCGCGCCTTCGCGCATGACGGGATCGCGGCGACCCAGGCGGCCTATATCGTCGCGGTCGTCGTCGAATTGGGTGGCGGTCTCGCGATCCTGCTCGGGTGGAAGACGCGATGGGTGGCGCTCGGGATGGCGGCCTATTGCCTCGCGACGGCGGCGATCGCGCATTGGCATCCCAACGATACCGGGCAAATGATCAACTTCTGGAAGAACGTCGCGATGGCCGGCGGCTTCCTGCAACTGGTCGCCTGGGGTGCGGGACGCTGGAGCCTGGACCGACGATAGCATCGTTTCGATGGAGTGATCGGATGATATGTCAGTCTGCCCAAGCCGGAAACCCTGTATGACCGGCCTTACGAGCACCGCGCCAATCTTTTGCCTCGCCGCTCTTGCGCTACTTTCCGGCTGCGCCGAGCAACGGTTGCGCGAGCAGGTGCAGGCAGCGGCGGGCAAACGGAAGGCTGCAGTCGCCGTATGTGTCGCTGAAGTCCAGAAGGAGCCAGGGGATTTTGTTCATCGCGCTCAATGTTTGAACCGCGCCGACGCCGAATGGGCAGCCGATCCGTCAACTCGTGACGGCGACATTGCGATGATGGTTGACGCGCGTCGTCTCGATCTGGCTGACAAGGCGGATCGTGGCGAAATATCGCCGGTTCAATACGAGGCTCAGCTACAGGCTGTAATCGCCGAAGGCATGAGCGCTGCGCAGCAACGAAGCGCTGCTGAGGCGCAACGTCGGCAGGCTACCGGGCTGGCCTTGATGCAGCTGAACGCGATGCGGCAGCAATACAGGCCTCAGCCGCTCCCATCCCCGCAGCTTCCGCAGACTATCAACTGCAATACCAATTATCTAGGGACGACCAGCTACACGCATTGCCAGTAGGAACTTGCGCCTTTGAGCGAAGTCACCATCTGCCAGTTCATCGGCTACGACATCGTGAGCGATCGAACCATTCGGTCAAAACGGTGGGCAATTCGCGAGGCCACCAACGCGGCCAAGACTCTGACCGTTGTTGAAACATCAAGACCGAGGTTGACGCCTCCGTTCTCAACCCGGACGGCATGACGGACATTGGATCCAGCCGGATTGAGCGGCCCTAGAGCCTCGCCGTCGCGAGCCGACTTACCCACCGCTTGCCCCTCGATAGACGAGGGTTGGGCAAGTCCGCGTCTTGCCTGGCATAAAGGCCCCGCCCCGCCGTTAAGCGGTCCAGCCGCCGTCGATCACCATGGCCTGACCCGTGACCAGCGAGGACTCGTCGCTCGCGAGATAGACGACGAGCGCCGCGATCTCCTCCGGCGTGCCGAGCCGGCCCATCGGCTGTCGCGCGAGAAATGCCGCTCGGGCCTTCTCGATCGAGCCGGCCTCGGCTGCGTTGGCGGCGATGCGCTCGTCGAGGCTCGGAGTCTGGATCGTGCCGGGACAGATGCAATTGCAACGGATGCCTCGGGCGATGAAATCGGCCGCCACCGATTTCGTCAGTCCGACCACAGCGGCCTTGCTCGCATTGTAGACGAAGCGGTTCGGCACGCCCTTCACGTGCGAGGCGACCGACGAGACGTTGACGATGGCGCCGCGCCCGCGCTCCAGCATGCCCGGCAGCAAGGCCCGGATGGTGCGGAACATCGCACGCGCGTTGAGATCGAAGGCGAGATCCCAATCCGCTTCGGTCGCGTCGAGAACCGTGCCCTGATGGACGCAGCCGGCGCAGTTGAACAGGATGTCGACCGGCCCCGCATCACCCGCCGCGCGCGCGATCGCGTCCGGATCGAGCACGTCGAGCCGCGCCGTATGGATGCCGTCCCGCTCGATCTCGCGCACGAGCGCCTCGTTCACGTCGGTCGCGATCACGCGCGCGCCTTCGGCCGCGAAGGCGAGCGCCGTCGCGCGGCCGATCCCCTGGGCCGCCGCCGTGATGAACGCAACCTTACCCGCAAGCCGTCCAGCCACTGTCCGTCTCCCCAATCCGCTCCCGTTCGGGAGTCTCAGTGTCCGCGCAGGATCTGGCTCAGGAAGGTCTTGAGCCGCTCGGTGCGCGGGGTCTCGAACATCTCGCGCGGGGTGCCGCTCTCGACGATCTCGCCCCTGTCCATAAACACGACCCGGTCCGCGACCTGGCGGGCGAAACCCATTTCATGCGTCACGCAAACCATCGTCATGCCGGTCTGGGCGAGGCCGATCATCGTATCCAGCACTTCCTTGATCATCTCCGGATCGAGCGCCGAGGTCGGCTCGTCGAACAGCATGATCTTTGGCTTCATGCATAAGGCGCGCGCGATGGCGACGCGCTGCTGCTGGCCGCCCGAGAGCTGGCCCGGATATTTCTGCGCCTGCTCGGGTATCCGGACGCGGTGCAGGTATTCCATCGCCAGCGCCTCGGCTTCGGCCTTGGGCATCTTGCGCACCCAGATCGGCGCGAGCGTGCAATTCTCCAGGATGGTCAGATGCGGAAACAAATTGAACGACTGAAACACCATGCCGACCTCGCGCCGGATCGTGTCGAGCGCGCGCGTGTCGTCGGTGAGTTCGGTGCCGTCCACGACGATGCGGCCGGCCTGATGCGATTCGAGCCGGTTGATGCAGCGGATCATCGTCGATTTGCCCGAACCGGACGGCCCGCAGACGACGACGCGCTCGCCCTGGCCGATCGTGATGGAGACATCCCGCAGCACATGCATTGCGCCGTACCATTTGTTGACCGCGTCGAGCACGATCGCAGGCGGCCCGGATGTGGTCGCTTCGGGTTCGATGGCGGTCGCGGCCTGGCTCATGGAATGCGTTTCCTTCAGCGCCGGCGGGAGCGGCTGAACTCGCGTTCGAGGCCGCGGCTGTATTTCGACATGGCGAAGCAGAACAGGAAGTAGATCGCCGCGAGGAACAGATAGACCTCGGTCGTGTAGCTCGCCCAGATCGGGTCGCTGAGCGCGATCTTGCCTGCCGTCAGCAGGTCGAAGATGCCGATGACCAGCACCAGCGAGGTATCCTTGAAAAAGGCGATGAACGTGTTCACCAGCGGCGGGATGACCAGCCGCAGCGCCTGCGGCAGCACGATCAGCCCGGTCTTCTGCCAGTAGCTCAACCCGAGCGCATCCGCGCCCTCGAACTGCCCTTTCGGCAGCGCCTGCAAGCCTCCGCGCACCACCTCGGCGAGATAGGCGCCCGCGAACAGGATGATCGCGATCTGCGCCCGGAGCAGCTTGTCGATGTTCACGCCGACCGGCATGAACAGCGGGAACATCACGCTCGCCATGAACAGCAGGCTGACCAGCGGCACGCCCCGGATCAGCTCCACATAGACGACGCAGAGCACGCGGACGGCGGGCAGGGTGGTCGCCCGCCGTCCGAGCGCGACCAGCACGGCAAGCGGGAAGGCGCAGGCGAGGCCGAATGTCGCGAGGATGAGCGTGATCGGCAGGCCGCCCCACTCGTCCTGCGCCACGTAGGTCAGACCGAAGACCCCGCCCCACATCAGGACGCCGATCACGACGAGCGTCGCGACCCAGACCAGCAGCAATTCCTTCCGCCAGAACCGCCGCCACGCGGATAGGGCGTAGAGGCCGACGAACAGGGCGACGCAGATCGCCGGCCGCCACTGCTCCGCGTACGGAAAGCGGCCGAACAGGATGAAGCGATACTTGTCGCCGATCACCGCCCAGCAGGCGCCGACGCCTTGCGCATTCTGGCAGGCGGTCGGATCGGGCGTGCCGCCTGCCGCCGCCGGCACGGACCAGACCGCGTGCACGAACGCCCAGTCGATGAAACTCACCGACCAGCGGATGATGAGATAGCCGAGCCCGAGCGTGAGCGCGGTGGACCACCACGACCCGAACAGGTTCTGCTTCGGCCAGGCGAGCGGGCCGCCGATCCTCCTGGGCGGCAGGCGGGGGCCGGCCAGCGTCGGGTCGGCGAGCGGCGCCGCGGTCTCGCCCGCGACCGAGGGGACGGGATCGACCTGCGCGGTGCCGGTCCGGTCCGCCGCATGCGAGGACATCTAGCGCTCCACCAGCGCGATGCGCGCGTTGTACCAGTTCATGAACAGGCTGATCGAGAGGCTGATCGTGAGATACACGGCCATGATGACGGCGATGCCCTCGATCGCCTGGCCGGTCTGGTTCAGCGTCGTGATGGCGACGGACACGATGTCCTGGAACCCGATCGCGACCGCGAGCGAGCTGTTCTTTGTCAGGTTGAGATATTGGCTCGTCAGCGGCGGGATGATGACCCGGAGCGCCTGCGGCAGCACGATCTTGCGCAGCATCTGGCCGGGATGGAGGCCGAGCGCGCGCGCCGCCTCCCACTGGCCCTGCGGCACCGCCTCGATGCCCGAGCGGACGATCTCGGCGATGTAGGCGGCGGTGTAGACGACGAGGCCGACCAGAAGCGCCACGAACTCCGGCGAGACGTCGGCGCCGCCCGTGAAGTTGAAGCCGCGCAGTACCGGCTTGTCGATCACGAGGCCGCCGCCGACCGCTGCCCAGACGATCGCGGGCAGCCCGACGATGAGAAGGACGGCGACCGGCCAGACGCGCGGCCTGCCGCCCGTGGCTTCCTGGCGTTTGCGGCTGAAGCGCGCATAGGCGAAAGTGAGGGCGATTGCCGCCGCGAAAGCGAGCAGCACCCAGCCCTGGCCCGGCTGCCACTGGATCGCCGGAACCTTGATGCCGCGATTGGAGAGGAACGCCCAGGAGCCGAGCGCGATGGCCCGGCGTGGCGTCGGCAGGTTCTGCAGCAGCGTGTACCAGAACAGCAGTTGCAGCAGCACGGGAATGTCGCGGATCACCTCGACATAGACGGCGGTGAGCTTGGCGACGAGCCAGTTGGACGACAGTCGCCCGATGCCGATGATCGTGCCGAGCAGGGTCGCGAGCACGATGCCGCAGATCGAGACTTCCAGCGTATTCAGCACGCCGATCAGGAGGGCGCGTCCGTAGGTGCTGACCGAAGGGATGTACGGGATCGGGCTCGACGAGATTGGGACGCCGGCGACCCGGGACAGGAACCCGAAGCCGGTCGCGATATGCCGCGCGGCGAGGTTCCGATTCGTGTTCGACACGAGATACCAGATGATCGCGACGACCAGGCCGACGATCAGCACCTGCCAGACGACGCTGCGGAACTTGGGGTCGGCCCAACTCAGCCGCACGCGCTTGCGCGGAGCGGCGCGGGCATTGGTCAGACGCGGATCGGCGGTCGTCCCGGACATGCGTTCGGTCTGGCCTCCATAAGCGAGGAGCGTCTACGACAGGCCCGTAAGCGATCCTCGTTGCAATCTGCGAACCAGATAACGCAATGTGCCCGCCGAATGACCGTCCTGCAATGCCCGGTCGCGGCGCGAGACTCCGGCCCCCGTGGTTCGACAGGGACCGGAGCGACCGTCAGCGGATTGGCGGCGGATATTGCAGGCCGCCCTTGGTCCAGAGATTGTTGAGGCCGCGCGGCACGCCCATCGGGGTCACGTCCCGCTCCCACATCTCGCCGAAATTGCCGACCTGCTTGATGATGTTGTACGCCCACTTGTTGTCGATCCCGAGCGCCTTGCCGAAATCCCCCTCGACGCCGAGCAGCCGCCGGACGGCGGGCTTGTCGCTCTTCAGCATCTCGTCCACGTTGCCCTGGGTGACGCCGAGTTCCTCGCCGGTCAGCCAGGCGACGAACGTCCAGCGGACGATGTCGAACCATTTGTCGTCGCCCTTGCGCACCATGACGCCGAGCGGCTCCTTGCTGATGATCTCCGGCAGCAGCACGAGGTCGCCGGCCTTGGCGCCCTGCGTGTATCTGAAGCTCGCGAGCGCGGAGCTGTCGGTTGAGTAGGCGTCGCACCTTCCGGACAGGAACGCGCCCTGCATCTCGTTCAGATCCTGGATCAGGATCGGCTGCCACTTCATGTTGTGCTGCCGGAAGTAGTCCCCGATCGCGAGTTCGGTGCTGGTGCCGGGCTGCACGCAGATGGTCGCGCCGTCCAACTCGTTCACCGATTTGACGCCGGCGGCCTTCTTCACGAGAAAACCGGTGCCGTCGTAGTAGTTCACCCATGCGAATTCAAGGCCGAGATCGGCCTCGCGCGACAACGTCCAGGTCGTGCGGCGGGCCAGCATGTCCACCTCGCCCGATTGCAGCGCGGTAAAGCGGTTCTGCGTCGTCGTGGAGACGAACTTTACCTTGCTCACGTCGCCGAAGATGGCAGCCCCGACCGCCCGGCAGGTGTCGGCGTCGACGCCGCGGATGACGCCCTGACTGTCGGCCAGCGCGAAGCCGGGCTCGTTGCTGGCCGTGCCGCAGCGCAGCTCGCCGCGCGACCGGATCGCGTCCAGCGTGGCCGAGCCGGACCCCTGGGCATGCGCGCCGCCGCTGATGCCGGCGGCGAGCCAGAGCGTCAATGCTCCGATGGCTCGCGCAGCGGTTGTTTTCTTCATGTGTTGAACGTCCTCACGTGTCGCGGCCCGATGCCGTCAGCGGGGACTGTGCGGTGATGCCGGCGCGGAAATCAATGCCGCTCCGGCATGCGGGCTAGGACGCGCTGGCGCCGGCGCGCCCGAACTGCTCGACCAGGGCGCGGATGTTGCCGCCGTCGGACTGATCCATGACGCGGCGAGCCAGGCGCACGCAGCTGTCGATCGAGAGGCCGCGAATCGCCTGTTTCACGCGCGGAACGGCGGAGGCGTTCATGCTGAAGCTGCGGATGCCGAGGCCGAGCAGCAGCGGGGTGTATTTCGGGTTGGCCGCCATCTCGCCGCACACCGACACCGGCATGCGCAACCGCAGCGCGGCCTCGGTTGAGAACTGCACGAGCCGCAGTACGGCCGGATGCAGCGGATCGTAGAGATGCGCGACGTCAGTCCCGCCGCGATCGACCGCCACCGTGTACATCGTGAGGTCGTTGGTGCCGATGGCGAAAAAATCCGATTCGAGCGCCAGCGCGTCGGCCGATAGCGCGGCCCCTGGCGTCTCGATCATGATGCCGAGCGGCGGCAGCGGCTCCCGCAATTTCTCGCCCCGCCGGCGCAGGCGCCTGACCACGCTCGCGTAGATCGCCCGTGCCTGCCGGACCTCATCGACGTTGGTGATCATCGGCAGCATCACCCGCGTCGGTCCGGCGCTGGAGGCGCGCAGGATCGCGGCGATCTGGGTTTCAAGCAGCTCGGGTCTCGCGAGCAGCATGCGGATGCCGCGCATCCCGAGGGCGGGATTTGTCTCCGCGTCGTCGGAGACGATCCCGGCGCCGGTCAGCGCCTCGATGTCCTTTTCGCCACCCCAGTCCAGCACGCGGATGCTGACCGGGTCGCCGTTCATCGCCTCGATCACGGCGCGGTAGGTCTCGGCCTGAGTGTCTTCGTCCGGCACCGTCTCGCGGTTCATGAACAAGAATTCGGTGCGCAGCAGCCCGATGCCGTGCGCCCCCGACTGCGCGATCAGCGGCAACTCGATCGGCAATTCGAGGTTCGCCTGCAACTCGACCGGGTGCCCGTCCGTGGTCACGGCCGGCAGATGCCGAAACCGGGCGAGCTTCTGCCGCGCTCGGGCGAAGGCGGCGACCGACCGCCGGGCGGTCGCGAGGCGCGCGGGCGAGGGATGCACGGCGACGATCCCCTCCGACCCGTCCACGACCACGGTCGCCCCAGGCTGGACGGAATGCGCGAGACCGGTCGCCCCCAGAACCGCCGGGATGCCAAGCGCGCGCAGCATCACCGCCGTATGCCCGTCCGCCCCGCCTTCCTCGGTCGCGACGGCCGCGAGCCGCGCCGGATCGAGCAGGGCGGCATCGGCCGGACGCAGGGCCTCGGCGATCAGAACGGCGCCTTCGGGAAGACCGGCGAAGCTTCGGAATGGTTGGCGGGTCAGGTTGCGCACCACGCGGCGCGCGATCTCGCGGATCTCGTCCGAGCGGCGTTGCGCGCTGGCGCGCTCATCGTCCGTCGCGTCGCCGGCGCTCCCGAGGATCGTGGCGGCGATCTCGTCCGCCTCCGCCGTCACGGCGCTCTCGGCTGAGCGGAGATCCTCGGCGATGCGGCGGCTGGCGCCCCGCAGGAGGCGCGACGGTCCGAGCATCTGCGCGTAGGCGTCGAGCAGCGGCCCGATCTCCGCCTGACTGTCTACGGGCAGAATGCCGAGCCGGTTGCGGAGCTTGGCGATCTGGTTGCGGGATCGCCCGACCGCCTCCGACAGCCGCGCTTCCTCGGCGGCGACCTCGCCGGGTTCGATCGCATGGCGGGTGATTTCCGCAACCGGTTCCGTCGTGTCGAACACGGGGCCGATGGCGACGCCGGCCGAGACGGCGATCCCGTTGAAGACCTGCTCGGGCCGCTGCTGTTCGGATCGCGCGGGCGGCTTCAGCCGCTTGTGCTGCGGCGGCGGAGGGCCGAACGTCCGTGCTTCGAGCCCGTTCTCCTCAGTCCCGCTCATGGAAGCCCGAACTCGATCAGCGCAGTGAGCGCGTCCAGGGCCTCCTTCGCATCCCAGCCTTCGGCCCGCAGTTCGATCGTGGAGCCCTGGCCCGCGCCGAGCATCATCAGGCCCATGATCGATCGGGCGGGCACGCTCTGGCCGTCCTTGACCACGTCGACCGACGCCCCGAAGCGCTCGGCCATGGTCACAAACTTGGCGGCGGCGCGAGCGTGCAATCCGCGCCGGTTGCAGACGACGACGCTGCGGGCGATCGCGGGGACGCCGGTCGCGCCACCGGCCGAGCCATCCGCGGAGGCTGTCATCCGCACGCGCCGTTCGTTCCGTTCATCTTGCAGCCGTGCAGCACGTGCGAGGCTGCCGCGATATATTTCCGCCCGGCCTCCTGCGCGCACTCGACGGCGGCCGCCAGCGGCTGGGCCGAGCGGACCTTCGCCAGCTTGACGAGCATGGGCAGATTGACGCCGGCGATGACCTCGACCCCGCGCCGCTCCATCATCGAAATCGCGAGATTGCTCGGCGTTCCACCGAACATGTCGGTCAGCAAGACCACCCCGTCGCCGGTGTCGCAGTGAACGATGCACTGCTCGATATCGGCCCGGCGCTGGTCGATGTCGTCGTCGGGGCCGATGCAGACCGTATCCACGTTCCGCTGCTTGCCGACCACATGCTCCATGGCGAGCCGCAACTCGTCCGCGAGCCGGCCGTGCGTCACGAGCACCATGCCGATCATCGTGGACACTCCGGCGGACGCGCGCGGGCGAGGCCGGCAGTATCACTGCATTCTGGACGGTTCATGTCGTGATCTCAGGCCTCCTGTGCCTGAAAACCGGGTGCTGCGCCTGCCCCGTCTGTGTCGGTCTCCGCCTCTCCGCCCCGGCGCGCGCTCCGGCGGTTGGCATTCTCGGCAACGGCTTCACGCGCCAGTTCGCGGTGGACGACACTCGGCCTCCACCCGGCTTCCGCGAGGAAGGCACTCGTTTTCTCAACCAGATGCACCGATCGATGGCGGCCTCCCGTGCATCCGATCGCGACGGTCGCGTACTTCTTGCCCTCCTGCACGAACCTCGGCAAGAGCAGCGAGAGCATGCTTCTAATCATCGCGAAGAAAGCCGCATAGTCCGGATCGGCTTCTACATACGCCCCGACTTGGGGATCAAGCCCCGTCCGTGGCCTTAAAATGGCATCGTAATGGGGGTTTCGCAGGAAGCGCGCGTCGAATACCAGAATCCGCCTCGCGCGGAAGCCCGGCCGGGAAGGCGAAGGAGATCAGCCCGATGCTGAGCCCGGCGGTTCCCAGCACCGGACTTTCCGATCCGAAATGCGCCTCGATCAGCTGCCGCAGTCCGACCGGCGCCAATTCCGTCGTATCGACGACCAGATCGGCCGCCTCCTTCAGCTCGGCGGTGAGCTGCTCCTCGCGGCAGATGCCATCCGTCACGCGCCCGAGCGGCGCTAGCGGATGGCGCCGCCGCGTCTCGGTGTAGCGGCGCAGCAGGGCCGCCTCGTCGGCCCAGGCGAACACGAGCTCCGGGCGGGTGCCGCCGCCCGCCCGCACGCGCCGCAATACGTCGAGCACCGCGCCCGCGTCGAACCCCCGTGTGCGCGCATCCACCACCACGGCGAGCCGGCCCTCGCCGCGACCGATCAGGTCTTCGAGCAAGGGAAGCGGCGGATTGTCCACGGCCTCGTAGCCGAGATCCTCGAGCGTGCGCAGGATCGAGGCCTTGCCCGCGCCGGACAGGCCGGTGACCAGGACGATTCGCGGGCGGGCCTGCGCGGGGGCGCTGCTCATGCGCGAAAGGCTCCGGCAAGCTGGTCCAGCCGCCCGAGCGCGGCATCCAGCGCGAGTTCGACCCGCTGGGCGGCGGAGGCGGCCGTCGCGTCGATGCGGACCATCGGGAGAGCGAGCGTGGCGTGCCTCTCCGGCCAGGGCAGCCGCCCGGACGCCTCGCCCAGCATGACGACCAGCGCCAGCCGGCAGGAGGACAGCCAGGGCATCCGCATCACGCCGAGGCCACGGATTTCGAGCAGCCCCGCGAGCGAGGCCGGAGCGGCGGCCGAAAGTCCTTCGACAATGACACGATCATCCGCCACGAGCGTGAAGCCCCGGTCCAGCAGACGAAGCACGAGATCGGATTTTCCCGACCCAGGAGGCCCCAGGAGCAGCACCCCAGCTTCCGCGCGCGCCGCGCAGCTTCCGTGCATCTGCATTACGGCGAATGTGGGCGTTCGCCCGGCCGAAGGAAAGGCCGGCTTGATGAGGCTGCCTCTCAGGCGTGCCCCGAGCCGCTCGTCCGGCGCGAAGATCGGCATCCGTCCCCCGACGGCAAAATGATGCATGACGATGTCCGCCTCGGCTGAAAGCCGCGTTAAGCCTGTGTCAGCCCGGACGCCTCTCCGCGTTTGGCGCTGCTGCCGATCAGATGCCCGAGCGCGTTCAGGGACGGGACGTGGTCGCAGACGATCTTGCAGATCGTCAGCAGCGGCACCGCGAGCAACGCCCCCATCACCCCCCACATGTAATCCCAAAAGAACAGCGAGACGATCACGAGGACGGGGTTCAGGGTGAAACGGCGGGCCAGCAGCATCGGTGTGATCGTCTCGCCCTCGGCCACGTGGATCAGGAGATAGAGGCCGGCCGGAATCAAGGCGTACCAGACATGCTGATACGTCAAGAGCCCGACGAGAAAGAACACGACCACGCCGCAGAACGGGCCGAGGATCGGGACATAGTTCAGCAGGAAGGCCATCGTGCCCCAGAGCAGCGGGTCGGGCAGCCCGCAGGCCCAGCTCGCGAGGCCTGCCGCCACCCCGACCAGCGCGTTCATGATGGTGATCGTCAGCAGATAGCCCGAGATGTTCTGCTCGATCTCGTCGCTGATCTCGATCAGGCGGCGCTTGTCGCGGAACCGCGGCACGACCTCGACCAGCCGGCGCAACAGGCTGCCGCCGGACGCGAGCAGGAAGAACAGCGTGACGAGCAGCATGAACAGGGCGCCGACAAAGGCGCGGGTGCCCGAGAGGACGGTCAGGCCGACGCTGCCGACGCTCGCCACCGGCTTGGCTGCGGGGGCGGGGGCTTGCGCCGCGTGTTCGCCCGGCCCGCGTCCCTGCGCCATCTGCTCCACTCTCCGCACGCCCGCCTCGACATAGCCGAGCGGTCGACGCAGATAGATCAGCTTCTGCTCGAGCGCGGGCAGGGTTTCGGGCGCTTTGGCGATCCAGCCCGAGGCGGGAACCGAAATCGCGGCCCCGACCGCGCCGACCGCGCTGAACAGCGCGAGGATGAGCAAGAGCGACGTGACCGGAGCGGGAATGTGCAGCCGGTTGGTGAGCAGGCGCTTGGGCGGCTGAAGCAGCAGGTTCAGGACGATCGCGAGCACGATCGGCACGATGAAGGCCGAAGCGGCATAGAGCGTATAGAACACGGCGAGCACGGTGAGCACGACCAGCGACAAGGACCGCGGATCATCCCCGAGGGCGCTGATCTCGGCGGCGGACGCCTCCCGGGGATCTTGCGGCGGCGCGGGACCGGCTTCGGTCGTCTTGTCCGCCGTCTCGGTGTTGCTCATGGTTATGTGAACGCCGCACCTCACAGCTTCGTTGCTGGCGGCACTCACATCGGGCCGGATGAGCCGGCCAGCGCTTGGCGCGGCCACGCGGCGGCAATACGGTCGGGGCGATCATGCGCATCCTCGCCCTCGACGCCACCTTGGCCCGATGCTCCGCTGCGGCCGTGGAAGACGACCGGACCCGGGCCGAGGCCATCGTCGACGCCGACCGGGGCCAAGCGGCGGTGCTGCCGGGCCTCGTCGCCGCCGTGCTCGCCGAGGCGGGATGGGACGCAGGCGCGCTCGAGTTGATCGCGGTCACGGTCGGACCGGGCAGCTTCACCGGCATCCGTGCCGCGCTTTCGCTCGCGCTCGGGATCGGCTTCGCGGCCGGCGTGCCGGTCGCGGGCGTAACGGTTGGCGAAGCTCTGGCGGCGGCAGCCGGGCCGCTGGCCGGCCGGGAGCTTTGGTCGGCGATCGACAGCAAGCGCGGCCGCGTGTTCATCGAGCGGGGAGGGGTGGTGGCGGCCTGCGCCCCCGACGCCTTGCCGGTTGCCGCGGGCCCGGTCGCGGTGGCGGGCGACGCCGCGCCCGAGATCGCCGCCCGGCTCGCGGTTCTGGGTGCGGATGTGCGGCTGACGGACCTCCGCCTGCCCGGCGCGGCGATGGCGGCGGTGGCGGCCCGGACCGCCGCGCGCGCGGGGACCGCCTTCAGGCCGCCGCAGCCGCTCTATGTGGATGGGCCGCAGACCAAGCCTCCGGCGCAGCCTGCCAGGCCACCGCCCGGCCCGCGGTGAACGAGGGCGGAGAGATCGTGCTTGCGGGTGTCGCTCATGCGGAGGTGCTGGCGCTCGTTCACGCCGACGCCTTTTCTTCGGGCGATCGCTGGAGCGCGGCGGCGATCCGGGATCTGCTCGCCCTGCCGGGGTGCTTCGGTCTGCTACACCCGGGGGGCGGAATGCTGCTCGGCCGGGTGGCGGCGGACGAGGCCGAGGTGTTGACGATCGCCGTCACGCCCGAACAGCGGCGGCGGGGCATCGGCGCGGCGCTCGTCGCGGCGGCTGCCCGGCAGGGGCGGGCGCGGGGTGCGCAGGCGTTGTTCCTCGAAGTGTCGGCCGTGAACGCCCCGGCGCGGCGGCTGTACGAAGCCGCCGGCTTCGCCGAGACCGGCCGGCGGCGTCAGGTACTATGCCGGCGGGGCCGACGCTCTAATAATGACACTTACCCTGCTGCGGGACCGCGCTGGATCCGCAGGCGAGTGATTCCGTCGCCGCCGGTTTCGATGGAAAGCACCTCATGGCCCTGCTCGCGCGCCGTGCGCGGCACGTTGAGGCGCGGCTCCTCGCCCTTGAGCTTCACGAGGAGCGTCTCGCCGGGGGTCAGCCGGTCGAGCGCCAGACGTGTCCGGACGAAGGTCATCGGGCAGACCTCGCCGGTGATGTCAATTTCGTGATCGGTGTCCTTCACTTGGCCTGTCATTGATGCGCTTCTTGGGGTCTTGAATATACGTTGCAAAACTGCTGTATGTGATCTTATAGAGCGAGGCTATTCTTTGAAAGGTGCAGCTATGGTCGATCTTCCGGCAAATCAGAACGTGCTCGGACTGACGGCCCAGATCGTGTCAGCCCATGTATCCAACAACTCCGTGACCCCGGATGCTTTGCCGTCACTGATTCAGGAAGTGTACCGGACCCTGGCCGGGGTCGAGAAGGAGCCGATGAGCGTGGACAAGCCGCAGCCGGCCGTTCCGGTCAAGCGCTCGGTATTTCCCGATCACATCGTCTGTTTGGAGGATGGGAAGAAGCTGAAGATGCTGAAGCGTCATCTCAAGACGGCCTACAACATGACTCCGGAGCAGTATCGGGAACGCTGGCAGCTGCCGCCCGACTATCCGATGGTGGCGCCGAACTACGCCCGGCACCGCTCGTCGCTCGCCAAGAAGATCGGTCTCGGGACCAAGCCGCGTTCGGCGCGCGGGAAGTAATCCGTCGCCCAATGCAGGGTCCGCGGCGCCGGTGTTGGACAGACCGGCCCGGGATCGGCTACGCCGTGCCACCGTGTCGGCGCCCGTGGACTTCCCATGAACCTCCATCGTCGGCGCTCGGAAGAATGCCGGGGCAGGATGGAATCGCGGATCGAGCAGCTCTGCATAGGCCGGGGAATGAAGATGACGGGGCAGCGCCGGGTGATCGCCCGCGTGCTGTCCGAGGCGACCGACCACCCGGATGTCGAGGAACTCTATCGGCGCGCCTCGACTCTCGATCCACGCATTTCGATCGCCACCGTCTATCGGACGGTGCGGCTGCTTGAAGAGAAAGGCATCCTGGAGCGCCGGGATTTCGGCGGCGCGCGCGCGCGCTACGAGCCGACCGAGCATGGCCACCATTATCATTTGATCGATGTCGACACCGGCAAGGTGATCGAGTTCGAGGACGCGGAGCATGAGCGCCTGATGCAGACGATCGCCTCGCGGCTGGGGTTCGACCTCGCGTCGATCAAGCTTGAACTGTTCGGCCGGCGTGTCGATCCGGCGCGCCTCAAGGCCGGCGCCGCGACAGGGACCGGAGCCGGCATCGGCCGGTCCCAGGCGCGGGACGGGTCCGAGAGCACGGAACAGCCTGGGACCGCCCGGTGACGGCGCAGCGACCTTTCGGGCTGCCGCCGCGCGACGAGGATGCCCGGGGTTTCGGCGAGCTGCGCGGCGGTCATCTCGGGGTCCGGATCGCGACCACGGCGGCCGAGATCGACGCGGTGCAGTCCCTTCGCTACCGCGTGTTCTTCGAGGAGATGGGCGCGGCCCCCGACGAAGCCGCGCGTGCGGTCCGGCGCGACTGCGACGCCTTCGACGCGGTCGCCGATCATCTCGTGGTGGTGGATCATGAGATCGGCCCTGGTCCGGAAGGCGTGGTCGGCACCTACCGACTGATCCAGCGCCACGCCGCGGCGCAGGTGGGGCGCTTCTACTCGTCGGACGAGTACGACATCACGCCGATGCTCCAGTTTCCGGGGCAGGTGCTGGAGCTCGGCCGATCCTGCGTCGATGCGGCGCATCGCAGCCGCGCGGTGATGCAGCTGATGTGGCGTGGGATCGCGGCCTACGTGTTCTGTCACAAGATCGACGTCATGTTCGGGTGCGCAAGCCTTCCCGGAACGGATCCGGATGCGCTCGGCCCTGAGTTGAGCTACCTCTATTACAATCATCTGGCGCCGCCGGCGCTTTGCCCGCGCGCGATCGAGAGCCGCTATATCGACATGCGGCGCATCGCCCCGGAGCGCCTGGACCGTAAGCGCGCGCTCGCGCAACTGCCGCCTCTCGTGAAAGGGTATCTGCGGCTCGGCGGCTTCGTCGGCGACGGCGCCGTGATCGACCGGCAGTTCAACACGACCGACGTCGCGATCGTGGTCAAGAGCGATCTGATCACGGACAAATACTACCGGCACTATGAGCGGCAATTGCGGGACGCCTTGTTCTGACCCCGTTCAACCCGGCGCGGTGGTCGCCAGGGAGGCCGGTTGCAGGGCGGCCGGCTGCGCCGGTTCCCGCGTGCCGAGGCCGCGGATCATGCTGTTTGCAACCTCGCGCTCGCCCATCACCACGAGATCGGCCCCGAGCCGGGACAGATGCTCGACCGCCGCATCCGAGCTGGCGCGGGCGAGGATCTCGATGGCCGGGTTGGCGGCGCGGGCCTGCTCGACGATCTGACCGGCCTCGAACGTCTCGGGGATCGCGACGTAGATGCGGCGGGCCTGAGCGACGTTGGCGGCGGCCAGCATCGCGGGATCGGCGGCGTTGCCGGCGATCGCCTCGACATGCTCCTGGTGCAGCCTTTCGACCAGCTCGGCGCGGTCCTCGATGACGAAGAAGGGCTGGTCGGTCCGCCGCAGCATGGCGCCGACGACGCTTCCGACCCGGCCGTAGCCGACGACAACGGCGTGGCCGGTCAGGGTCGTCGGCGCGGGCCCGGCGTCTGCTTCGGCGGGCGCATGACCGGCAGCGGCTTCAGCCTCGGCTTCACGGCGCGTCAGGACCGGCTCGAGCCGGTCCAGCGCCGCGAACAGAATAGGATTGAGCAGGATCGAGATGATCGCGCCCGCCAGGATCAGGTCTCGGGCCAGGGCGGGCAGCAGGCCCAGCTCGACCCCGAGGCCCGCGAGTATGAAGGAGAACTCACCGATCTGCGCAACGCTCAGCGCAATCGTGAGCGCGATCGATATCGGGTAGCGGAACAGGCGGACGATTACGAATGCGATCCCCGCCTGGCCCAGCGTGATGATGCAGACCGTCGCAAGCACGTGGAGCGGATGCTCGACCAGCACGCGCGGATTGAACAGCATTCCGACCGAGACGAAGAACAGCACCGCGAACGCATCCCTGAGCGGCAGCGTCTCCTGCGCCGCGCGTTGGCTCAGCTGCGATTCGGACAGCACCATGCCCGCGAAAAACGCCCCGAGCGCGAACGACACGCCGAACAGCATCGCGGCCCCGTAGGCGACGCAGAGCGCGATCGCCAGCACCGCGAGTCGGAACAACTCGCGCGAGCCCGTGTGGGCGACCCAGTGCAGCAGCCGGGGGATCGCCCGCTGTCCCACCACGAGCATCAGGGCGACGAAGGCGGCGACCTTGAGCAGCGTGTAGCCGATCGTGGCGGCGAGCGGGCCGAACGCGACCGGGGCGGCGTTGGCGCCCTCCTCGAAGCTTGCATCCAGCAGGCGGGCGATGGCCGGCGCGAGCACCAGCGCCAGCACCATCGCGAGATCCTCGACGATCAGCCAGCCGATGGCGATGTGTCCGCGCTGCGTTTCCAGCAGACGGCGTTCCTGCATCGAACGCAGCAGCACGACGGTGCTCGCGACCGACAGAGCGAGGCCGAACAGGAAGCTCGCGCCGGCCGACCAGCCGGCGAAATGGCCCAATCCCATGCCGAGCGCCGTCGCGACGATCATCTGCCCGATCGCACCGGGCACCGCGATGTTGCGCACCGCCAGCAGATCCTTGAGCGAGAAGTGCAGCCCGACGCCGAACATCAGAAGGATGATGCCAATTTCGGCGAGCTCGTTGGCCATGCCCTGATCGGCGGCGAATCCGGGCGTGACCGGCCCGATGACGACGCCGGCGAGGAGGTAGCCGACCAGCGGCGACACGCGAAGGCGATGCGCGAGCGTTCCGAGGACGAAGGCGAGGCCGAGGCCCACGACGATGGTGGCGATCAGGGGCGAGCTATGCGGCATCGGGCGTTCCTTGCTGGATGTCCGTATAGCCGGGCCGCTGTTCAGGACGCAGGTGTTCTGTGGCTGGCGACCGTGTCCGGCGGCCCTCAGTTGCCGAAATCGATCCGGCCGGGATGGGTGAATGCCTCGAACCCGTCCGGGCGAGCGATGGCCGCGATGGTGATCCCCGCCGCCTCGGCAACCCTGAGCGCGAGCAGGGTCGGAGCCGAGATTGCGACGAGCACGGCCGCGCCCATCTGGGCCGTCTTCTGCACGAGTTCGACCGAAACCCGGCTTGTGAGCAATACCGCTCCCTCGGCCGCCGGGGTGCCGCTGCGGGCCAGCGCGCCCGCGAGTTTGTCGAGCGCATTGTGGCGTCCCACGTCCTCGCGGACCATCGCCAATCCGCCGTCGTGCTGGGCATACGGGAGCCAAAGCGCGGCGGCGTGGACGGCACGGGTCTCGGCGCGCAATGGCTGAGCGGTCCCGAGCGCCGCCATGGCGCGGGCGAGGGCGAAGGCGGCAAAGCGCGGCTCGGCTGAGACGCGGGGCGGTGGCCGCATGGCGTCCCCCAGGCTTTCGAGCCCGCAAAGGCCGCAGCCGGTGGGTCCGGCCATCCGGCGGTGGCGGGCGGTCAGGGCCGCCATGCGAGGCCCGGCGATCCATATACGCAGTTCGACGCCGGAGGCCGCCGGCACGATCGCGAGTTCCTCGATGTCGCGCGGATGCTCGATGATGCGCTCGGCAAGGCTGAAGCCGGTCGCGAAATCCTCGAGTGCGGCCGGGGTCGCCATCATCACCGCGTGCGACAGGCGATTGTAGCTGAGGGCGATCGCGGTCTCTTCCGGCAGCGCCCGGGTGCTCTCTCGCACCGCGCCGTGCCGCCATTCCACGCAGTTCCGCCGTTCGAGGGACGAGGGAAGGCCGGCCGGGGAGAGGGGATCGAGCGGCACAAGCCCAGTATCGCCGGGCCGGCGAAGGACGGGAAGCCCGTCAGGTCGCGTGCTGAAGGGACACGACCGCCAGCCCGCGATGCAGGATGCCTAGCTCGCGCGCCGCCCCGACCGAGAGGTCAATGACGCGCCGCGTGCCCGGCAGCCGGTCGGTGATCGTCACGGTGACTTCGCGGCCGGTTCGTTCGTCCCGCACGTTGACCCGCGTGCCGAACGGCAGCCACGCATGCGCCGCCGTCATCGCGCCCCTGTTGAACACGGCGCCGCTCGCGGTGTAGCGGCTCAGATGGCCTAGTCCATAATACGAAGCCGTGCCCTTCTGGTGCCAAAGACCATCCGGGCTGCTCCGATCGCCATAGGCGAAATCGAAGCCGGCGCCGGACTCGCGGCCTGGCTGCGCGTGACTGGCTGCGGGACGGAGTCCCCGGTGCGGATCGGCGGCGTTGGCCTGGCCGGCCATGGCCAACATTCCCGCAACAAGTCCCGCAGTCGCAACCCGAACCATCATGGTTCAATAACTCCGTTTTGTTCAATAAAGCTCCGATTATCGGAAGCGAAACAAACCTCCCGCGCAGTATCCGCAGATTGAACCGAGGAACCTCCTTCTGAGAGCGGGCGAAGGGGCGGAAACCAACAGGGCCGACCCAATGAAGGCGGATCGATTGTTCATGATCGTCACGACGCAGCGGCTTTATTCTGCCTTCCGGAAGAGATTTGTTCCCCCGCACGGCAAAATGCTCAAATCCGACCGGCGTGGCAAGCGCGAATGCTGCATGGCTCGGTTTTTCTAGTGGCAGGCGCGCTGAAGTAACCACCCGCGAGACTCGCCATGGTGGGGCTCTACATTTTGAATGGAAGTATTGTCTTCCAACTTTACTTGACTGAGAACGCCTGACTCAAGAAGGAGGCAAGACGCCGAGCGCCGGTCGAGCATCTCCGGGCTGCTCAGGACCGGCGGTTCGAGCGGCCGCCGGGGTCCGAGGATCGCCTCAGAGGAGCGCTCCGGCCAGGGCTTCGGCGCTGCGGCCGTTGGCGATCGTCGCCGCGAGGGCGTTCCAGTGAACGCCGCCGATCCGTGCGAAGGCATGGTCCGCGCCGGGATAGACGTAGGCGTCGATGTTCGGACGGGACTTGACCGCCTCGATGACGCGAGCGCGGCCCGCTTCGGGGAAGAACTTGTCCTCGCCCGCGATATGCACGACGAGCGGCTTCTGCACGCGGTCGAGATCCCCGAGCAGCCCGTCCAGGCCGACGCCATAATAGGAAATATTCAGGTCGGCGTCGGAGCGCTCGGCCATCATGAAGGCAAGGCGACCGCCGAGGCAGTAGCCCATGGTCGCGACGCGTCCGTTCGCCCCCGGCGCGGTCCGGACCGCCGCCACGGTCGCCTTGAGGTCTTCGACTCCCTTGTCCTGGTCGAAGGCGTGCATGAGAGCCATCGCTCGCTTCCACTCCGCCTCGGTCTTGTCGGTGATGTCGATCCCGGGCTCGAGCCGCCAGAACAGGTCGGGGCAAATCGCGACGAAGCCGAGATCGGCGACCCAGCCGGCGGCGTCACGCATCGCCTGGTTGACGCCGAAGATCTCCTGGATCAGCACGACCGCGCCGGCGGGGGTCTTGTCCGGTTCGGCAACATAGGCCGAAAAGCTGCCGCTCTTGTCGGTCGCGGCGATGGTCATGGTCGGCATGGTGCGTCCCTTTCTGCTGCCGGCCTACTCTGTTCCCCTGCGGCGGTCGTGGGAAAGGTCCGATCACGCCGGTGTGCAAGGCGCGCTGCAACTTGATCCGGGGGTGCGAGTTGTCGCGCAGCGGGGGCAGGCAGGCACATTTGGGCGCCACGACCTGCCGCTTGCGATGACCAACATGCCGCAAGGTTTCGACGCTGACCGATGCGGCGCGATGAGAGGAGATGAGGTCCATGGCCCGTGTTCCTGGTCTTTTCAATCCTGGCTCCCTGTTGAGTGCCGGGGGCGACCCGTTCCTGACACTGCACCGGGAGATGAACCGGCTGTTCGACGACGTCTTGCGCGGCGGTGGAGCGCCTGCGGGTGGGCAGGGTGAAAGGCAAAGCGGCTTGCTGATCGCCCCGAGCATGGATGTCAGCGAGACCGACAAGGATGTTCGCGTGAAGGTCGAACTGCCGGGCGTCAGCGAGAGCGATATCGACATCTCGCTCGATGAGGACGTGCTGGCCATCCGTGCCGAGAAGAAGCAGGAGCGAAAGGAAGAGCGCGAGGGCGTGCATTTCACGGAGCGCGTTTTCGGAACCTTCCAGCGGTCCCTTCGGCTGCCTTTCCGGGTCGATCCGGACAAGGTTCAGGCGCGGTTCGAGAACGGCGTCCTCACCGTTTCCCTCGCGAAGACGCAGCCGCAGGAGCGGAGCCGCCGCATCCAGATCCAGGGCGCTCAGCCGCATGCCAGCATCGAGCAAACACAGAGACAAGGGCAGGGTAGCGGCGAGACCGCCGGCCAGAGCCGTGAATCCGGAGCAGCCAGGGGCGAGTCCGGTTAGGAACGGCTGACCCCAAACCGCGCCACGCCGGAGGCGCCTGCCTCCGGCGTGGCTGCGTCCGTTTCCCGCGGCGTGCTCGGGCAGGCGCGATCCCGCCGAAGCCCTGGCCTGCGTGGATCGAGACGTAGGCGGCCGTGGCGGCCCGGAGAGAGCATCATCCCATCATCGAGAGCATGCGCGGAGGCGCGCAACCGCGGCGCGGCGAGCACGTCTCCCACGCGGGCGTGTGTCCCTGGGAGTCCGTCATGTTCATTCACAAGCCGCTGCTGGCGCATGAGGTCAACGTCAAAGACCCTGACCCGGTATTCGCCGAAATGATGCTGGAGCAGTTCGGCGGCGCGACCGGCGAGTTGACCGCTTCGCTCACTTATCTGACGCAATCCTTCCACATGGAGGATCCCGGCCTGCGGGACATGCTCCAGGACATCGGCACCGAGGAGTTGGGTCATCTGGAAGTCGTGGCGATGCTGATCGAGCAGCATACGAAGCGCGGCTCGCAGGACGCCCAGGACAAGGCCTACAAGAGCACGCTGTTCGCGATCCGCGGTCGTGGCCCCCACCTCGTGGACTCGAAGGGAAGCTTCTGGGATTCCCGCTACGTCAACGAGGGTGGAGATCCCGCGCGCGACTTGCGGGCGGACGTGGGCGCGGAGGCCGGCGCGCTGCAAACGTACGAGAACCTGCTGAAATACGCCCAAGACGAAGGCACGAAGAAAGCCCTGACCTTCCTCGCGACCCGCGAGGTCTCCCACACGAAGATGTTCATGGAGGCGCTGCGCTCCATCAACAAGCTCGATCAGCCCTTGTTCGGCGATCTCAAGCCCGACGAGACGGTGAACATGTATTTCAATTTGTCCAACGGCCCGGGTTCCGATCTCCGGGGACCGTGGAACAGCGAGCCCGCATTCCAGTATGTCTCCGACCCCTTGCAAGGACTGGAGAAGAAGATGGCGGGCAAGCCCGGAACGAACGAGATGCAGCTGCAGGGCGGAGACAACGTTCCGTCCAGCAAGCCGGCGTCAAACCAGCAACGCTGAGAGGGCCGCATCTTAGGCGCGGCTCTCCGGTGCGCGTCCATGCAGGCGGACATCTCGGTGCGCATCAACAAGGTCGGGGGTTGCCATGACCATGGCTCAGTTGTCTCGAAGGACGATCCTGCAATCCGGCGCCGTACTGGCCGGACCGATGGCGCTGGCCGGTATCCTGCCCTCGCCGCTGCAGGCCGCGTCGCCCCAAGCCGCCGCCGAACCGGACACTCCAATCTCAGGGGCCATCGCAGGGTGGGCGGTGGTCAAGCCCGACCAGGGGGTGCAGGTCCGTGTGATCCAGTTGGATGGCTTGTCCCGGCCCGTGCGCCAGGTTGCCGCCGCCGATCTCGGGCTCGCGAAGTCCGGTGCCTCCCTGCAGCAAGTCTGCGGCGGCGCCCAGGATTTCGTGCGTCGCGTCGTCGCCCGGTCCTGGGGCGTGCCCGCGGCCGAGTGCGTCGTCGGCTCCAGCCGGATCGCGCATGAGGGGCTTGGACACGCGGTCGGCTACACGCTCTGGGTGGACGTCATCTGACACCGGCGTCCGCGGAGCAGGGTGGAGCGCGACGGCGGCCGCGCTCCTCCCAGCGGTCTCAGACGTAATGCTCGTCGAGCGGCGCAAAGCCGTTAAAGCCCTGGCTCGCGTAGGTCGAGACGTAAGCGCCGGTGGCGAGCAACTCGACCCGCTCGCCATGTGTCAGGGCGAGGGGGAGGCGGTAGCTGGACCGCTCGTAGAGAATGTCGGCGCCGTCGCAGGTCGGGCCGGCGATCGCGACCGGACCCGTCGGCTCGCCGTCGTGCGGCGTCGTGATCCGGTAGCGGATCGACTCGCCCTCCGTCTCGGCCAGGCCGCCGAAGCGGCCGATATCGAGATACACCCAGCGCAACGGATCGCCGGCCGTCCGCTGGCTGACCAGCACCACCTCGGAACTGACCACGCCCGCATCGCCGACGATGTAGCGCCCCGGCTCGACCGCTATCTCGGGCAGCGCGTTGCCGAACGCGGCCGTGAGCGCGCGCGTGATCGCAAGGGCAAAGCTGTCGATATCCGGCACTTCCGTGCTGTAGCGGGCCGGGAAGCCGCCGCCGAGGTTGACCATCTTCACCTCCACCCCGGCTCGACGGAGATCCGTGAACAGCATGCCGACGCGCCCGATCGCCGCCTCGTAGGCGTCGGTCCGGGTCTGCTGGCTGCCGACGTGGAACGAGAGGCCGTACGGATCGAGGCCGAGTTCGCCCGCCCGGATCATCAGGTCGCGCGCGCTCTCGACCGTGGTGCCGAACTTGCGCGACAACGGCCACTCGGCGCCTTCGTTCTCGACCAGAATGCGGCAATAGACCCGCGCTCCAGGGGCGTGCTCGGCGAGCTTGGCCAGTTCCTCGGCCGAGTCGAACGCGAACAGCGACAGGCCGGCCGCGTGCGCGCGCCGGATCGCCGACACCTTCTTAATCGTATTGCCGAAGCTGATAGCCTCGGGCGCGGCGCCGACCGACAGGCACGCCTCGACCTCCTCGATGCCGGCGGCATCGAAGCTGCTGCCGAGCCGCACCAGCCGCTCCAGCACCGGCACGGCCGGATTGGCCTTGACGGCGTAGTAGATGCGGGCGAGCGGCAAGGCGCGCCGGAGCGCGCGGAAGTTCTCTTCCACGCGATCGACATCAAGGACCAGACACGGCGTCGCCGGCTGGCGTTGCGCAAGGAATCGGGCGATCTTCGGGGTCATCGCACCGGGCCTCCCTCTCCAGAATGCCCGCCCGAGAGAGGCGGCGAGCGTTGATTGACGAAACGGTCGAACGAACCAGCGACCAAAGCGAGTTGCCAGAACGCTTGACGTCGTTGCGTAACCACTGAGGGCCAGAGGCACGTGCGTTGCTGCGTGGGAGGGGGAGATAGGCCCGCGATCCCCCCGGCGCAAGGCCTGATCTGCGTCTGCGGGCTTTGCGAGCGCCCCGAAGGCCTCGCAACCGTGAAATGGGGCCGGGCGTTCGTCGCATGGACGCGGCGATAGGAGAGCGCCGCGTGACCGGCGGCCATCCAGCCGGGAGGGCAGAGTGCCGAGCGATCCGCAACCCGAACCCCCGCCAGCCGTGCCGAAGCCGCGCGAGGACGTGGTCGAAGGCCTCGAGGCGACGGCGGAGCTGCTCGCGCCGGACGCCACCGCGCTCGGACGCCGGGCCGACTCGCCCCGTCAGATTCCGTGGGCGGGCTGGAAAGCGGTCCTGCGCCGCACCGGCCGGCAGATGATCACCGACCGCGCCTCGCTGGTGGCCGCCGGGTGCGCGTTCTACGCGACGCTCGCCCTGTTTCCGGCAATCAGCATGCTGGTGTTCACCTACGGGCTCGTGTTCGACCCGGTCACGGTGGAGCCGCAGCTGCATGTGCTCCGCGAGTTGCTGCCACCGTCCGCGTACCTGCTGATCACCGACCGGGTCCACCAGCTCGTGACCAAGGGGACCGGCACGCTCAGCCTCGGCCTCGTCATCAGCACCTCGGTCGCGCTCTGGAGTGCGGCTGCCGGAACCAAGGCCGTCATCGCCGCTCTCAACATGGCGTACGACGAGGCGGAGCGACGGAGCATACTGCACTATAATGCGACCGCGCTCGGCATGACCCTGTGCGGGGTGTTCGGCGTGTCGCTCGCGATCGCGACCCTCGTGTTCCTGCCGAACGTCGTCGGCTTCTTCGGCCTGTCCGCCTATTCGGCGACCCTCCTGCAAGCTCTCAGCACCTTGCTGATGGTCTGCTTCGTAACGCTGACGCTCTCGCTGCTCTATCGCTTTGGCCCGTGCCGGCGCATGGCGAAATGGCACTGGGTCACGCCCGGCTCGCTGCTCGCGACGGTGCTTTGGCTGATCGCCTCGGTGCTGTTCTCGCTCTATGTCGGTCGCATTGCCAGCTACGACGTCACCTACGGGCCGCTCGGCGCGGTGGTCGGCGTGATGATGTGGTTCTACGTGACGGCCTACGTCGTCCTACTCGGCGCCGAGCTGAACTCCGAGCTCGAGTTGCAGACGGCCCGCGACAGCACGGAAGGTCCGGCGAAGCCGATCGGCCGGCGCGGCGCCTATGTCGCCGACCACGTCGCGGAAGGCTGAGCCGCCCGCGATTACCTCCGATCCGGATCTGAAAGCCTAAAAGGCAACGCCGGCCGGAATAGGCCGGCTGGCGTTTCGGGAGCCTCGATCTGCTACCGGATGAGGCCGGTGAGCGGGCTGGACGGGTCCGCGCCCATGCGGCGGGGCATCCGGCCGGCGAGGTGGGCGAGCCGGCCGGCCTGAACGGCGTGCCGCATTGCCCCCGCCATCCGGACCGGATCGCCCGCGTGCGCGATGGCGGAATTGAGCAGCACCGCATCGCAGCCGAGCTCCACCGCGATCGCGGCGTCGGACGCCGTGCCGATCCCGGCATCGACGACGAGCGGCACGCTGACGAGATCAATCATCAGCGACAGCATCGCCGGGTTCTGCAGGCCGAGACCGGACCCGATTGGCGCCCCGAGCGGCATGATCGCGACGCAGCCCATCTCTTCCAGGCGCCTGGCCGCCACCGGGTCGTCCGCGCAGTAGACCATCACCTCGAACCCGTCCCGGATCAGCGCCTCGGCCGCCTCGAACGTCGCCGGCATGTCGGGATAGAGCGTCGGCGGCGGACCGAGCACTTCGAGCTTGACGAGATTCCAGCCGCCGGCGTCCCGCGCCAGCCGGAGCGTGCGGACCGCGTCCTTCGCGGTGTGGCACCCGGCCGTGTTGGGGAGATAGGTGATCTTCTTCGGATCGACGTAGTCCTGCAGCATCGGGGCGCCCGGGTCCGAGAGATTGACCCGGCGCACGGCGACCGTGACCATTTCGGCCCCGCTCGCCTCGATTGCCGCCGCCGTCTGTTCCAGATCCTTGTATTTGCCGGTGCCGACGATCAACCGCGAGCGGAAGCGCCGCCCGGCGACGGTCCAGCTATCCTCGGCGACGAAATCCCCGTCCATGTCAGCCTCCCCCGATGAAGTGCACGATCTCGATCGCATCGCCGCTGGCGAGATGCGTGGCCGCATAGCTGGTCCGCGGTACGATTTCCTCGTTCCGTTCGATCGCGATCTTGCGGCGGTCGAGCCCAAGAGCCTCGAGCAGCAACTCGACCGTCTGCGGGGCGGCGAAGGTGCGCGCATCGCCGTTCACGGTCAGCTCGATCCTGTCTTGCATGCCCCGAGTATGGGCACCGCCAACGGCGCGGACAAGCACGCACGGCCTCGTCTGCTGAACCCGGGGCTAACGGCTCCCTGTCATCCTCGGGAAAGGCGCGAAGTCATCGGGCCTCGGCGTCAGACGGAGCAGGGCGTCCCAGGCGCTCCGCGCAGATCGGCACAGGCTCCCCGGATCAGCCCGCTCCCTTGCTGGAACTCCGGTCGCACGATTGTTGCTTCGCTGGAGCGAGCCATCGACCCGGTGCTGGACTTTCGCGGGGCCGGGGTCGCGGCCGGCGGAAGGAGTGGTTCAGGACCAGCCGCGAGGAGATTGTCGCCATTTATCGCTTCCTCGTCGGGCGGCCGGCCTGAACCGTCGGATCGCAACACGACCCGGGTTGGACCGCCGCAGATGCCTATGCTACGGCCCGAAGATGGTGGGTATCCACAACACGGCGGTAGGCGTCCCATGCGACCTCGGCACTCGCGGCTCTTCCCCGGCACCGAGCGCGAGAACGGCCCGCGCGGGGGCTGGCGCGTGAGCCGCGCGAGCTTCGATCCCGAGGCCATCCGCGCCCTGGCCGCAATCCTCACCGAGACGGGCCTGAACGAGATCGAGGTCGCGGACGGGGACAGCCGTGTGCGCCTCGTGCGTGCCCCTGTGCCCGTACCGGCCGCGAGCGCGCCGCCCCAGCCGGCAGCGGCGTCTCCGGCCGCACTGGATGCAGCCGAGCTCCAGGCCGTGCCGGCCGACGACGCGGCGCATCCGGGCGCCGTGCTCAGTCCCATGGTTGGAATCGTCTATCTCTCGCCCGAGCCGGGCTCGGCGCCCTTCGTCAGCGTCGGCCAGGCCGTGACCGCCGGGCAGACCCTGCTGCTGATCGAGGCGATGAAGACGTTCAATCAAATCAAGGCGCCGAAGGCCGGGACGATCGCCCGCATCCTCGTCTCGTCGGGCACGCCGGTCGAGTACGGCGAGGTTCTGGCCGTCGTGGAATAGGGCCGTGTTCCGCAAGATTCTCATTGCCAATCGCGGCGAGATCGCCCTTCGCGTCCAGCGCGCCTGCCGCGAGCTCGGCATCTTCACGGTCGCGGTGCATTCGACGGCCGACGCGGACGCGATGCATGTCCGGCTCGCCGATGAAAGCGTCTGCATTGGTCCGCCCGCGACCAAGGACAGCTACCTCAACATGCACGCGATCCTGTCGGCCGCCAGCATCACGGGCGCCGACGCGATCCATCCGGGGTATGGGTTCCTGTCCGAAAACGCCGGCTTCGCCGACATGGTGGAGGCGCACGGCGTCACGTTCATCGGCCCCTCGGCCGATCATATCCGTATGATGGGCGACAAGATCGCGGCCAAGACGGCGATGGCGTCGCTCGGCGTGCCGCTAGTTCCGGGTTCGGACGGCGAAGTGCGCGATCTCGACGAGGCGCGCGCGGTCGCCGACGGCATCGGCTATCCGGTGCTCATCAAGGCAGCCGCCGGCGGCGGCGGGCGCGGGATGCGGGTCGCGGAAAGCGCCGATCTGCTGGAGGAGGCCTGGCGCGCGGCGCGGGGCGAGGCGCGGGCGGCGTTCGGCAACGACGCCGTGTATATCGAGAAATATCTCGACCGTCCCCGTCATATCGAGCTGCAGATCCTGGCCGACAATTCGGGCCAGGTCGTGCATTTCGGCGAGCGCGATTGCAGCCTGCAGCGGCGGCACCAGAAGGTGCTGGAGGAGGCGGGCTCTCCGGCGCTCACGTCCGGGCAGCGGGACGCCCTCGGCGAGATCGCGACCAACGCGCTGCGCACGCTCGGCTATCGCAACGCGGGCACGCTCGAATTTCTGTATCAGGACGGTCAGTTCGCGTTCATTGAAATGAACACGCGGCTGCAGGTCGAGCATCCGGTAACGGAAATGGTGTGCGGCGTCGACCTCGTCCGCGAACAGATCCGGGTCGCGTCGGGCCTCCCTCTCGGCTACGGGCAGTCCGACGTCCGCTTCGACGGCCATGCGATCGAGTGCCGGATCAACGCCGAGAACCCGGAGACCTTCATGCCGACTCCCGGCCGGGTCACCGCCTACCATGCTCCCGGGGGCTTGGGCGTGCGCGTCGACTCAGCTCTGTATGCTGGCTACATGGTGCCGCCCTACTACGACAGCATGATCGCGAAGCTGATCGTCCACGCGCCGACGCGCGCGGAGGCGATCGCCCGGTTGCGGCGCGCCCTCGACGAGTTTGCCGTGGTCGGCATCGAGACCACGCTGCCCTTGCATCGCCGGATCATCGGCGAACCGGCGTTTCAGTCGGGCGACTTCAACATCCACTGGCTGGAACATTTCGTTTCGCCTGACCGGTAACTGCCGAGGGCCCACCTTCTCACGGGCAGACACCAGACCTGAGCTGGCCAGAGGCCTGATGTTCGGGGCCACGCATACGTCAGTGCGCTTGCCTGACGAGCAGCTGCCAGTGGCCGCCCAGCTTCTGCCACACCTGCAGAACCTTGATGTCGGGGTGGCCAGGCTTTCCGTTGCTCACCGCGTCCGCCTCGAACCGGTGCCGCACCACCGCGACGTCACCGGAGAGCGTCACGGTCTGCTGAGAAAGCGTGATGCTGTGGAATACCGAGCGGTGGTTCACCAGCGCGTCGACGACCGCCTGCTTCGTCTGGACCCGGCCGTCGGAATGACCGTAGGTGAGCTGGTCGGCGAAGATCGCCTCGAGGCCCTGCCGGTCGGGATTGATCATCAGCTTGCGCAACGCTTCGACCTGCTGCTCCACGGGAGCGGCGTCTTCCGACTGCGCGAACGTCGTCCGGCTCAGCGCGACGGTGCCGAACAGCGCGGCCCCGATGGCCAGGTTTCTGCGGCGGATGGTCATTGACGTTCCTTTCAGTTGCTAAAGATCGGCTCCGGGGACGTGAGCCCCCGGAGCCGTGTCGTGTCAGATCGCCGCCGGCTCGGGCAGTGCGGCACGGGGCGGTTCCTCCCCGCCCACCCGCTCGATCCGGCCCATGACGAACAGGAACAGGAGGGCGGCGGCGATGCAGTGGGCACCGACGAAATAGAGCCCGGCGCCGTAGTTGCCGCCCGTCGCCGCGACGATGTAGCCGAACACGATCGGCGTCACGATCCCGGCGATGTTGCCGATGCAGTTGAAGATGGAGCCGGCCAGGCCCACCGCCTCTTTCGGCGCGGTGTCGGTCACTACGGCCCAGGTTCCGGCTCCGGCGGCTACACCCTTGGCGAAGTAGGCGAACGACATGAGCGCGATGATCAGGAGGTTGCTGTTCGAGATCGCGGCCAGGACGAGGCTGGACGCCAAGAACATTCCGGCGATGTAGGGTGTCTTGCGCGCCCAGGTCACCGACCAGCCGCGCTTGATCAGCGCATCGGAAATCCAGCCGCCCGAGATCCCGCCCGCGCAGCCGAACAGCGATGGCGCCACGGTGGCAAACCCGGCGGACATGATGTTCATGTGACGCGCCTGCACCAGGTAGATTGGGAACCACGTGATGAAGAAGTAGCTGAGCGCGACCGTCGCATACTGGCCGAGATAGGCGCACCACAACATGCGGCTTGTGAGCAGCGTCTTGACCATCGCGCCGGACACGTGCGGCTTGACCCGCAGTTCCTCGGCGTCGTCGATGTCCACCAGTGCCCCGCCGGCGATGATGTGGTCCAGCTCCGCCCGGGACATCTTCGGGTGCTGGCGCGGCTCATGCATGAACCAGAACCAGATGAACGCGGCGAGCACGCCGATCGAACCAAGCACGAAGAACGGCCACGGCCAGCCGAAGCGCGACACCAGCCAGCCGGCGAGCGGCGAGAAGATGCCGACCGCGAAATACGAGGCGGAAGCGAACAGCGAGGTGACCCGCCCCCGCTCCAGTTTGGGGAACCACATGACGGTGATGCGAGCATTGGCCGGGAAGCTTGGCGCCTCGATCAACCCGAGGATGAAGCGAAGCGCGAACAGCATCGCCACGACACCGGTGACGCCGCTGGCGAACTTGCCCACGAAGCCGAGCAGGAACGTCGCCACCGACCAGGTGACCAGGGTCGTGCCGTAGACCCACTTCGTCCCGAAGCGGTCGAGGATGATCCCGCCCGGAACCTGACCGAGGACGTAGGCCCAGCTGAAGGCGGACAGCACGAAGCCGAGCTGGACCGTGGTGAGGCCGAACTCATCCTTGATGCCGGAGCCCGAGATCGAAAGGATCGACCGATCGGCATAGGCGACGGTCGAGAGGAACAGGATCAAGGCGCAGATCCAGACCCGGACATGCGTTTCCTTGCCTTCCGGCGCAGCCGACGGCGACGCCGTTTCCATGGACATGTTGAACCCTCTCTGGCTGGCCTACGGCTACACGGGGCTGATGGGCGGACGCCCGGACAGGACGGCGGCGATGTTGTCGAGCGCCTTGAAGCCCATCTGATCGCGCGCTTCGACCGTGGCGCTCGCGACATGAGGGGTGAGGAACGCGTTCGGCAGTTCCGCCAATCGCCGGTCGAAATCCGGTTCGGAGCGGAACACGTCGAGCCCGGCGGCGAACAGGTGGCCGGACTTCAAGCGCCTCGATCAGCGCCTCCTCGTCGACCAGCGAGCCGCGGGCGGTGTTGACGAACACGGCGCCGCGCGGCAGCAGCGCGAAGCGCTCCCGCGTCATCAGCGTCTCCGCCTGACCGCCGGGCAGGTGCAGTGAGAGGATGTCAGAGCGAGGCAGCAGCGCCTCAAGGCTGTCGACGAACTCGGCCCCTTGCTCGCGCTCGGCCGGCAGACGGGCGCGGTCGTGGTAGACAATGCGCATGTCGAAGCCGCGGGCGCGGCGCGCCACGGCCTGCCCGATGCGACCCATGCCGACAATGCCGAGCGTCCGCCCGCTCGGCTGGATCCCCAGATTGTCCGGCATGCCGAACGGCTTGCGCCAGCCATCGCGCATGATGGCCAGGTATTCCGCGCCGCGTCGGCAAGCGGCGAGGATCAGCAGGAAGGCGAGATCGGCGGTGCTGTCCGTGAGCACGTCCGGCGTGTTGGTGACGATGAGCCCGCGCGCTTTCGCCGCCGCAACGTCCATGTGGTCGGTCCCGGCGCTCGGATTGGCGATGATCCGCACGCTGTCCGGCAACGCCGCGAGCTTCTCACCGGTCCGGCGAACCTTGGGGCCGCTGAAGATGGCCTCGCTGCCGTGCTCGGCGGCAGCGCGGATGGCTGCGTCGGCGTCCAGGTCGGCTTCGGCCAGCACGGCGTCGAACTCGCGCTGGGCGCGCTCGGCGACGGCCGGTGGAACCCGGCGGGCCACGAGCAGGCGGAATCGGCTGCCTGGAACCGTACGGCTTGGAAGAACTTGCACTTGTGACATGTCGTTTCTCCTGAAAACTCAGGTCGGAACTGAACCCGGACTGAGTTCAGCGCCGGCCCGTACCGCGCGCGCACACGGACCGACCGTCTCCGGCTACGCCATTTCGATGCGGTGTAGCCGGCCGAGCAGCACGGCGTAGGAGAAGGTGCCGATGAGCGACACGAGGCCGATGAAGTTCAGGGCCCAGTAGAACGATCCCGTGGCGCTTAGAATGTAGCCGATGGCCAGCGGCGTCGAGATCCCGGCCAGGTTGGCGGCGAGGCTCGTGATGCCGCTGGTGAGCCCGATATACTGCCGGGGCGCAACCTCGGAGACCGCGGCCCAGGAGGACGCCGCGATGCCCTGCGCAAAGAACGCGGCGGTGAGCACGGCGATCACGGCCCAGTCGGACGTCACGTAGTTCGCGAGCACGATGGTCGACGCAAGCAGCGTTCCGAAGATGAGCGGCGCCTTGCGGGCGGCGGACATGCTTACCCCGCGACGGATGAGCAGGTCGGAGATGAGGCCGGCGAGCAGGATTCCGGCGGTCGCGCCGAGGAACGGCAGCGCCTGAAAGAAGCCGACCTTGATCATCGTCATCTTTCGCTCCTCCACCAGATAGGTGAGGAACCAGGTCGTGAAGAACACCAGAAGCGAGTTGCTGCAGAACTTGCCGAGGCAGATCGCCAGGATCTGGCGATGGCGGAGCAGCTCGAAGATCGCCTTCCAATCGAACGACGTCGTCTCCTTGGTATCGGTCAGGCCGCCGCCCTCTTCGATGTAGCGCAGCTCGGCCGCGTTGGCGCGTTTGCTCTTGGCCGGATCCTGATAGATGAAGTACCAGCACAGCCCGAACAGGACGCCCGCGCCGCCCGTGAAGTAGAACACCGAACGCCAGCCGAACGTGACGGTGAGCCAGATCAACAGGCCGGTGAACAGCGGCGTGCCGAGATACTGACCGGTGATATAGACGCTGGTTGCGAGGCCCCGCTCCTTGGTTGGAAACCATAGGGTCACGGCACGCGCGTTGGCGGGAAAGGCCGGCGATTCCAGCAAACCGATGGCAAGCCTCGCCCCGAACACGGCGTTGAAGCTGGTTGCGAGACCCTGGAACATCGTGGCGAACGACCAGGTCACGAGTGCGACCGCATAGGACAGCCGCGACCCGAGCAGGTCGGCGATGTATCCGCCGGGAATCAGGGCAAAGGCGTAGGTCAGGCCGAACGCCGCGAAGATCTGGCCCATCTGAGCCTTATCGAGCCCGATCTCCTTCGACATCAACGGCGCGACGATGCCGAGGTTGGTCCGGTCGACGTAGTTGATGACCGTCGCGATCAGCACGAAGAACAGGATCAGGAAACGTGCTCGTGTCGCCCGTGTTGGGCGCGCCGCTTCACTGACGTTGATCGCGTCTCTGACGCCGGCCCCGCTCATTTCATTTTCCTCCCGTGCGCGTGCTTTCGCCGCCGTTGATTGATGGTGTATGCTGCTTGCGTCAATCTTGATTGAAAGAATCAACTGTGGGCGGCTGGGTAACCCGAGACGAGGCATTGAAGGCGCTTCGAGTCCGTCCGCAGACGCTTTACGCCTATGTGAGCCGTGGGAAGATCGGCACGCAGCCGGACCCGAACGATCCGCGCCGCAGCCTGTTCCGCGACGACGACATCGCCAGCCTGGTCAAGCGCCGCGAGCGCGGCAAACGGCCGGAGGTGATCGCCGCCAGCACGATGGCGTTTGGCGAGCCCATCATCGAAACCTCGATCTCGACGATCATTCAGGGCCGGCTTCACTATCGCGGACGGGATGCGGTCGAGCTGTCCGCGACGGCGACGCTCGAAGAGACGGCAGCCCTGCTGTGGGGCGCGGGGTCAACTCCCGACTTTGCGCCGGCTTCGCGGAAACCGGCGCCGCGCCGAACCGGCCGCTTGCAGGCTTTCGAGACGCTCGCCCGTGAAGCCGCGAGCGGCAGGCCTACCTTCGGCCGTGCGCCCAGCGTGCTCCACGCCGAGGCGGCAAGCCTGGTCGGGTGTCTCGGTTCGGCGTTTGGCGCGGCCCCGGACGCCGGACCGTTGCACACCCGACTGGCCCGGGCCTGGAAGGCCGACGGGGCTGCGGTCGACCTGATCCGCCGTGCGCTCGTGCTGCTGGCGGACCAGGAGCTGACCGCTTCGGCGTTTGCGGCGCGCGTGGCCGCCTCGACCGGAGCGGCCTTGGGAGCCTGTGTCCTCTCCGGCTTCGCAACCCTTTCGGGTCCCTTGCATGGCGGCGCCACGGCGCTGGTGCGCTCTTTGGTCGAGGAGGTGGAGCGAACCAGCGCCGAGGAAGCGATCGCGCGGCATCTCAATTCGGGCCTGGCGATACCGGGCTTCGGACACCCTCTCTATCCGAACGGCGATCCGCGGGCAGCGGAGCTGCTGGCGCGTTTCGACCCGCCGCCCCGTTTCAAGCGGCTCATTACGCAGGTGAGCGCCGCGACGGGACAACGTCCGACCATCGATGTCGCGCTTGCTGCGTTGCCCCCGCGCTTCGGGCTGCCCGACGATGCACCGTTCACGCTGTTCGCCATCGGGCGCAGCATCGGTTGGCTCGCGCATGGCATCGAACAGGTGACGTCTGGCGCGATCATACGCCCGAGAGCGCGCTATATCGGCCCAGGCCTGGTCACGAGGGGGTAGGAGCCGACGCCGCTGAGCAGTCACCTCGTTGGCGGGCGCGATCTCAGCGAGGGAGCACGCGCGCATAGCGCTATCCTCCGGCCGCCTCCTACGGCAGGATAGGGCCATGTCGAGACGCAGCGTCGAGATCACGCCGGAGCTGATGGTCCGCGCGTATCGTCACGGGCTGTTCCCGATGGCGGAAAGCCGTCGCGGCAACCGGCTCTACTGGCTGGACCCCGAGAAGAGGGGCATCCTGCCGCTCGACACGTTCCATCTACCCCGGCGGCTGCTGCGCACGATCCAGTCCGAACGGTTCGAGGTTACGTCCGACCTGGACTTCCCGGGTACGATCGCGCGCTGCGCCGAGGTGGCGCCCGGCCGCGAGGACACGTGGATCAACGGCCAGATCGAGCGCCTGTTCCTCGACCTGTTCCGGCTTGGCTACGCGCATTCGATCGAATGCCGGGAGGATGGGCGGCTGGTCGGTGGTCTCTACGGCGTCTCGATCGGTGGCGTCTTCTTCGGCGAAAGCATGTTCAGCAAGGTCCGCGACGCCTCCAAGGTCGCGCTCGCGCATCTCGCCGCCCGGCTCCGGCTCGGCGGCTTCCAGCTGCTCGACACCCAGTTCGTGACCGCCCATCTCGCCCAGTTCGGCACCGTCGAGATTGCGCGGGAACTCTACAAGACCCATCTCGCGCGCTGGGTCGACTACCCCGCGATCTGGACCTGCATGCCCGAGGCGGCTGCGCTCGCTTCCGAGTTCAGGGCGATGGCCGGACGCTCGACCGCCCCCGGAGCTTAGCGCCCGTAACCGGAGCCGGGGGGCCGCCGTAGGAGTGTTCCGATGACGACAATCTCGTTCCGCAGCCTCGCCGTCCTGGTGCTCGCGCTGCTTGTATTCCCCTTGTCACGCGCCGGGGCCGAGGCCAGCCGGCCGCAGCTGCTGCCGACGCGCGACGTGGATGTCAGCTACGCGATCGCCGAGGATGGCCACACGATGCCGCAGCGCATCCGCTGGAACGCGGCCGCGCGGCTGCTGCGGATCGATCCGCCGATCCCGCAAATGTTCGTCATCGTCGATTACGACCGCAAGCGGATGAGCATGGTGCGGCAAGCCGAGCACGCCGTTCTCGACGTGACCGCGCCCGCGAGCGTCATGGCGGGGCTTCAGAACCGGCTGGATACGACGACGAGGGGGACCGACGAAACCGTGGCCGGACTGACCTGCACGAACTGGCGGACGACCGACACGGCGAACAAGCCCGCGACCGCCTGCATGACGCCGGACGGCGTGCTGCTTCAGGTCCGCTCGCAGGACCGGGTGGTGCTCACGGCAACCTCCGTGCGCTATGCGCCGCAGCCGCCCGGCCTGTTCCGGGTTCCGGACGATTACCAGCGCATCGAGGCGAACAAGCTGCCGGGGATGGGCGCGCGATGATGCAGGCGCCTTGGCGGGACCGGCGCGGGCGGCTGGTTCCGATCAAGGCGGTGGTGCTGGCGCTCGCCTTCACCCCGGCGTTGGTGCTGCTGGCCGAGTGGCTGGCCGCCGGGCTGGGGCCGGAGCCCTTCAAGGCGGCCAATCACGTCATGGGCCTCTGGACCATCCGCTTCCTGCTGATCACCCTCGCGGTCACGCCCGCGCGGTCCGCGTTCAACTGGGCGCAGATCCTGCTGGTGCGCCGGATGCTCGGCGTGACGGCGCTCGCCTACGGCCTCGCCCATTTCGGCCTGTATGCGGCGATGGAGGGGTTTTCGCCGCTGCTTGTCGCGAGCGAGATCATTCATCGCATCTATCTGATGATCGGCTTCGTCGCGCTGCTGGGGCTGACCGCGCTCGGGATCACGTCCACGAACGGCTGGATGCGGCGCCTCGGCAAGAACTGGAAGCGGCTGCATCGGCTTGCCTATTTCATCGCGGTGCTGGGCCTCGTTCACTACTTCATGCAGACCAAGGCGAACGTCTCCGAAGCCGCCTTTACGGCCGGGCTGTTCGTCTGGCTCATGCTGTGGCGGACTATCTCGGCCGGATGGCAGAACCGCGCGCCGACATTGCTCGCGCTTGCGCTCGGGGCGACTGCCGCGACGGCGGCGCTGGAGGCGGGCTGGTACGGCATCGCCACCCGCGTGCCGGCGTCGCGGATCTTCGACGCGAACTTCCAGATCGCCCACGGCCTGCGACCGAGCGCCTGGGTCGGCTTGACGGCGCTCGCCGTGGCTGCCGCCAGCCTCGCCTGGCTTCGCATGCGGCCGCCGCCGCGCCGGGCGAACGCGCCCGCCCGGCTGCGGACGATCAGGGCAGCCGATCCGCTGGATGCTGAGCATCATGCTCCCGGACTCGCTGGGCTACTCGGCGCGACGGCGCACGGCTCAGGGGCTGTGAGGGACGTTAATCGCTTGGATAGGCGTGACGGGTAAGCATCTCGCAAAAGGGCGAGATGAGAACAATGGGATGTTGCAAGCAGTGGGCATTGGAGAAAGCCGATCGATACGAGTGGGCTCGCAGTCTCCTGTGCGAAGTGGGCGCGATCCAGGAATGCGAGTATCACCCCGGCAACTTCTTTGAGGGTCCGGGGCCAGTCGTTGACGCTTACAGGCTCATGAACGCGCGGGTGACGTCCGGCGCAATCACCCTGGAAACAGACGAGAACTCGCCGCGATCTCGACAGACCTTCTTGCAGCGGTCTACGACGACAACCGCTTCGGTTCTGGCTGCCCGCAATGCGCCAAGGCGTTCGGTCCAGACTGAACGTGGCTTCCATCGCCAGCAACCTTGCCAGCCAGATCTGAACTGACACCGTGAGCGCTCCCCTTAGTGCGGCGATGACGGCCTTCCTCGCGCTTTCGTCGGCCCCTCCCGCATCCGATCCGTGTAACCCCGTCAGCAAGCTATGCGAGCTTGCGAAGGCGGGAGATGCGGAGGCCCAGGGTGCCATCGGAAATATCTACTTCCACCAGAACAGATTTTCCGGCGCGGCAAAATGGTGGCGCTTGTGCGCCGATCAGGGAGACGCTTCCTGTCAGGGCGATCTCGGCACGCTGTATGAATTCGGCTTAGGCGTGCCGAAGGACTACGTCGAGGCCTACAAATGGATGAACCTCGGCGCCGCTCATGGCGCCCTGATCGCGCCCAACGATCGCGAGGAAGTCGCTCGGCTGATGACGCCAGCACAGGTCGCGGAGGCGCAGCGCCGCTCGGCGGAATGGAAACCCGCCACCTGGCTGCCACGGCTATTCGGCTCGGGGAGAGGGTCACCATGAATTGCAAGCCCGATGCGGTGCGCACCCGATGAGAGTGCGACTGGCCGCCGCGCCTGCGCTTTTTCTGCTGCCAGCGGTGGCCTTTGCAAACACGGACCGGGATTTCTGGAGAGCCGTCGAGGATTGTAGAAGCACCCACAAAACTCAGCCAGCGCTAGCTCTGTGTGTTCAAGGTGAATACGACTTCCACTTTGGAAAGAAAGGAGAACCGAACGACCCGCTCCCCGAGCAGATTTACGTGCCGAGTGATCTTTGTCCCAACGACGAGATCGTGTGGGTGAACACACGAACCTCAACCTACTACTTTTGGCAAAGCCGCTACTTCGGCTCTACCAAGAACGGCCGGTATATGTGCGAGAGGAATGCGCGCCGCGAGGGAAATCGGCCCGACGGCACGGGGCCTGTGCCATAACTGCCTTGCGGGGGTGGATACGAAGTCGTCCTTAGCCTACCGACGCGGCGACAGCTTAGCCCAGCGCCTGAGCCGCTTGCAGCACCTCGGCCGCATGACCGGGAACGCGGACGTTGCGCCAGACCCGCGCCACCCGGCCGTCGGGGCCGATCAGGAAGGTGCTGCGCTCGATGCTCATGTATTTGCGGCCGTACCTGGACTTCTCGGTCCAGGTTCCGTACGCCTCGGCGACCCCGGCCGTCTCGTCCGAGGCGAGCGGGAAAGAGAGGTTGTACTTCGCGGCGAACGCCTCGATCGGCTTGAGCTTGTCCTTGGAGACGCCGATCACGTCTAGGCCGAGCTTGCCGAGCTGCGGCAGCGCCTCCTGAAAGGCGCAGGCCTCGGTGGTGCAGCCCGGCGTGTCGGCCTTCGGATAGAAGTAGAGCACGTACGGCTTGCCCTTGAGATCGGCCGAGCGGACCGTCCGGCCGCCGGAGGCGGGCATCTCGAAATCGGGTGCGACGCTGCCTTGCTCGATGCTCACGATGCGATCTCCCCCACATGCCGCACGAATGCGGCGCGAACCTCGCCCGCCAGCGCGTCCAAGGTGGCACGCAGCGAAGCCACGTCAACCGCCTTCGCTCCGGCGGCGGCCGTCGCGCGCAGCAAAGCCTGCGCCGTCGCGTCCGGCAGCGGCACCTCGCGCGCAGCGCGGCCGACGGTCAGCCGCAGCATGCCCTGCACGGTGCGCCAGATCCGGTCCGCCCGGATCAGGAGGGCGGCGTCCGCTTCGGGCAGCAACCCGGCGGCGGCGAGGTTCGCGAGGGCAATGCGCGTCGTCGGGCTGCACAGGCCGGGATGCGCCGGCGCGTGGACGAGTTGCAGCACTTGCGCCACGAACTCCACTTCGACGAGGCCGCCGGGGCGGAGCTTGGTGTCCCAGGGCCCGTCCGGCGGCAGGTCGCGCAGCATGCGGGCGCGCATTGCGGCGGCGTCGGCGCGGATCGTGGCCGGCGGACGCACGGTCGCGAGGGCGTCGCCGATCGCGCCCTCGATGGCGGCAGCGAGAGACGGGTCGCCGGCGACGACCCGGGCGCGGGTGAGCGCCATCCGCTCCCACGTCCAGGCCGAGTGCTCGTGGTAATGGACGAAGCGGGCGAGCGACACCGCGACCGGCCCGGCATTGCCGGACGGGCGCAGCCGCATGTCGATCGCGTAGAGCGGCCCGTCGGCGCCGGGCGCGGTCAGGGCGGCGATGAAGGCCTGGGTCGCGCGCACGAACCACTGCCCGGCCGGCATCCGCCGCGCGCCCTCGCTCTCGGCTGCCTCCTCGGGATGGTCGTAGATCAGCATCAGGTCGAGGTCGGAGCCGGCCATCATCTCCCGCCCGCCCGCCTTGCCGAGCGCGACCACGGCCATGCGCCCGCCGGGCACGCGGCCGAAACGTGTCGAGAAATCCGCGAGCACGCGTGGCAGCAGCGCGGCGATGGCGGCGTCGGCGAGCAGGGCACGACGCTCGCCCGCCTCGTCCGCGTCCAGCCGCCCGTCCATGGTCGCGACCGAGATGTGGAAATCCTCCTCCCGGACGGCGCGGCGGGTGATCGCAATCGTATCCTCGAGGCCGCGCGAGACCCGCAGCCGGCTCTCGATCACGCGGTCCGGCGCCGGATCCTCGTCCGGCTGCAACAGCCCGTCCAGCGCGGCCGGGTGGCGCGCGAGGTGGTCCGCGAGCGACGGCGCGCCGCCGAGCACGTCCGCGACCCGGTCGAGCAGATGCGGGTTGCGCTCGAACAGCGAGAGGATCTGCACGCCCGCCGGAAGCTGGGCCAGGAACTGGTCGAACCGGTCGAGCGCTGCGTCCGGGCGCGGCTGGCGGGCGAGCGCCGTGAGGATCGCGGGCAAGGTCTGGCCGAGCAGGTGGCGCGCCCGCTCCGAGCGCAGCGCGCGAGCGTGGCCCGTGTTCCAGGCGCGCACGGTCGCGACCACCCGCTCGATATCCTGGTAGCCGAAACGGCGGAGCGCGGCGACCGTCGGCTCCGGCACGCTTTGATTGCCGTGGAAGTCGAGCGAATGGCCGGCGCCGCCGTCCCCCTCCGCCGATTCCGGGACGCGCTCGAACACCTCCGCGTAGTGGACGCGCACGCGGCTCAGATGGCCGAGCAGGGCGGTCGCGAACGCGTCCGCATCCGCGTACCCCATGAAGGTCGCGAAGCGGGAAAGCTCGGCCGGACGGTCCGGCAGCGCGTGGGTCTGGCGGTCGGCGACCATCTGGAGCCGGTGCTCGACCGAGCGCAGAAACCCGTAGGCGCTGGCGAGCTCGTCGGCCGCTTGCCCTGGAAGGTGCCCGGTCGCCGCGAGCAGCCGGAGCGCGCCGAGCGTCGTCGGATCGCGCAAGACCGGCTCCCGCCCGCCCCAGACGAGTTCGAGCGTCTGCGCCAGGAACTCGATCTCGCGGATGCCGCCCTCGCCGAGCTTGAGGTCGTGCCCGAGCACGCGGAAGGCGGGGTCTCGTTCGGGCTGGCGAGGCAGGGTGCCGCCCTTGTGGGCGTCGATGCGGCGCTTCATGGCGACAATGTCGCCGACGGCCGCGAAGTCGAGCCCGCGCCGCCACACGAACGGGCGGATGTCGGCCAGGAAGGCGTGACCGCGCGCGAGGTCGCCCGCGACCGGCCGGGCCTTCGACATCGCCGCCCGCTCCCAGTTCTCGCCCATGCTCTCGTAGTAGGTGGTCGCGGCGAGCACGGACATTGCGGGCGGCGTGGAGCCGGGGTCGGGACGCAGCCGCAAATCCGTGCGAAACACGTAGCCGTCGGCGTCGCGGGCATCCATCAGGGCGACCAGCCCCCGCGCCAGCCGGCTATAGAAGGCCGAGGCGCCGTCCTGGCGGCGGTCGAGGAAGACGCCGGGCGGGGGGTCGTGCAGAAGGATCAGGTCGATATCGCTCGAGTAGTTCAGTTCGCGAGCGCCGAGCTTGCCCATCCCGAGAACGATGAAGCCGCTATCCGCCTGCGGCCTATCGGGATCGCGGAGATCGAGGTCGCGCGTGTCTTGCGCCGCGCGCAGCAGGTGCGAAACGGCAAGCTCGAGCGTCCGCTCGGCGAGCGTGGTCAGCGCGCCCGTGACCTGCGCCAGCGTCCAAATGCGACCAATGTCCGCGATCGCCACGGCGAGCGCGACGCGGCGCTTGGCCCGCCTGAGCGCGGCGGCGATGGCCGGCCGCTTTTCGGTGGGCGCGATCGCGCCAAGCGCCATGAACTCCGCCGCCGCCACCGCGTCCGGCCCGTGCGCAACGAGGGCGGCGAGCGTCCCGGCTTCCCGGATCGCGAGATCGGACAGATAGGGGCTGTTGCCGCCGAGACTGTCGAGCATGGCCCGCGCGTTCGGCGTGGCCGCGATGTCGCGCTCTTGCTCGCCCAGTTCCGCGAAACGCTCGCGCAGCCGCGCGCCCGCCTCTGCATCGGCCGGCGCGGGCCACGCGTCGGGCAGGCGGAAATCCACGTTGCCGCTCATGGGGCCGCTCATCGGGCCGTTCATGGGGCGGCAGGCTGGACATGAGGCGCGAGGGGGGTCAAGCGGCGCGCGCGGGGGCGGCGCTGCTGCGCTGGACGGCGAACGCGGCCTTGCTGCTCGGAATGCTCGGGCTGACCGGCCTCATCGCGCTCGAGTGGCGGCTGTCGCGGGGGCCGATGCGGGTGCCGTGGCTCGCCGGCGTCATCGAGGCGGCGGCCAACCACGATGACGGCACGCTCAAACTGCGGATCGGCGCGGCCTCGCTCGCCTCGGCGGCGTGGCGCGACGGGCCGGACGCGCCGCTCGTGCTGTCGGTCGCCGATGCGCGGGCGGAGGACGGGGACGGTGCGCGGGTGTTCGCGGCCCCGAGCGCGTCGGTTGCGCTGGCGCTCCCGCCGCTGCTGGCGGGCGAGATCCGCCCGCGCGCGATCGAGGCGACGGGCATCCGCCTGCGGCTGCATCGGGCCGCGGATGGCGGATTAGGCCTCGATCTCGCCAAGAATCCGCGCGCGGGAAAGGCTCCGTCCGATGGCGCTCCCGACCCGGCCGCGATCTTCCGCCAGATCCGGCGCGTCGCCCTCCGCGACAGCCGGATTACGGTCGCGGACGAGATGCTCGGCACGACATGGCAACTCTCCTCCGGCGGCTTCGCGTTCGCCCGGTGCGCGAAAGGCGGCATTGATGGGACGGGGGACGTCGCGCTCGCGCTCGGCGGCCAGGCCGCGACCGCGATCATCGTCGCCCGCGCCGACCCCGTCACGGAGGCGACCCATGCGCGCCTGCGCCTGGAGCCGGTCACTCCTAGGGCGTGGGCGATGGCGGCGCCGCAACTCGCGCCGCTCGCCGCATTGGACGCGCCGGTTTCGGCCGACATCACGGGCGATCTCGGCCCCGATCTCTGGGTCCGGCATGTGCATGCCGAGGCGAACGCCGCTTCCGGCACGGCGCGCATCAACGGCGCCGGGGTCGCGCTCCTCGGGGCGAGCGTGGTCGCGGACGGCACGCCCGACCGCATGGCTCTGAATCTCGCCCGGATCGTCGTGCGGGGGCGGCCCGAGAGCAGCCCGACCACGATTGCCTTGCGCGGTACGCTGGCGCGCGAGGCTCCCGGCCTGGAATTCACGGCTGGGCTCGATCTCGACCAGGCAGCGTTCGCCGATCTGCCGCTGCTATGGCCGGAGGAGGTGGGCCGTAATGCAAGGCGATGGGTGACGCGGAACATTACCGGCGGCGTTGCGCGCGCCGCGCACGTCGATTTTGTCGTGACCGCGCCGGCCGATTTCTCGGACGTGCAACTGACGTCGGCGGCCGGAGGGCTGCAAGGCGACGATCTCACCGTGCATTGGCTTCGTCCCGTGCCGCCGATCGAGCATGGGACGGCGAGTTTGCGCATCCTCGATCCCGATACGCTCCTCGTCGTGGTGACCGGCGGCCGTCAGCGGCCGAGCGGCGCGCGCGCGAGCGATCCGCGGGCCGGCCTTGTGCTGCGCGGCGGCACGGTGCGCATCACCGGCATAGAGCAGCCGCACCAGTTCGGAGCGATCGTCGCCGACATCGACGGCCCGCTCGCCGACGCGGTCGGACTATTCGAGCGAGAAGCGGCTCAAGCTGCTGAGCGAGCACCCGATCCCGCTCAAGAACCCGTCCGGCCATGCCGCGGTAAAGCTCACCCTGACGGTGCCGCTCGAGGACGCGGTCACGATTGACCAGATCCCGCTGCGGGCGCTGGCCCGCCTCGACGATGTCGGCGTCTCCGACGTGTTCGCGGGCAAGAACGTCGAGCGGGGCGTCGCCGATCTCGACGTCACCCAGGACGGAATGACGGCGTTCGGCACGGCGACCGTCGCGCGTATCCCGGTCGGCTTCGCCGGCGACATGGATTTCCGCGCCGGGCCGCCGTCGCAGGTGCTGGAGCGCGTCACCCTCACGGGAAGCGGGACCATGGACCAGTTGGCCGACGCGGGCATCGACGCCCGCAGCGCCATGTCCGGCACGGTCGCGGTGCGGGCGCAGCTCGTGCAGCGCAGGAGCGGGGAGGGGCTCGTCGAGATGGGGGCCGACCTGACCGACACGGTCCTGACCGCGGCGCCGCTCGATTGGCAGAAGCCGGAAGGAGCCCCGGCGGACGGCCGCGCGCGCGCGCGGCTGCTGCACGGAAGGCTCGCTTCCGTGGAGGATCTGGTGCTGACGGGCCGGGGTCTCGAGGTGCGCGGCCACGCCGTCTTCGCCCAGGGCAGGCCCACCCTGCTGCGCTTCGCCCGGCTGCGGATCGGGCGCTCGGACATGGTCGGGCAGGTCCGGTTTCCGGCGCAGCCGGGCGCGGGACCGATCGCGGCGACCGTCACCGGGCCGGTGCTCGATCTCTCCGCCCGGCTCGCGCGCAAGCGGATGCCCTCCGAGCCGAAGCCGCCCCAGCCGCCCGATCCCGAGGGCACGCCCTGGTCCGTCGATGCCCGGTTCGGCCGCGTGCTTACGGGCAAGGCGCACGACCTGACCGGCCTCGTCTTCTCGGCCGAGGACGACGGCCGCATCCTGCGCCGGCTGCACGCCACAGCCGAAGCCGGACCGGGGAGCGTACGCGCCGACATCGTGCCCGAAGGCGCGACCCGGCTTCTGACCGGGGCGGCGCGGGATGTCGGGACGGTGCTGAACGCGCTCGGCCTGCTGGACGGCATCGAAGGGGGGGCGCTGACCGTGTCGGGCGTCTATGACGACAAACGGCCGGATCACCGCCTGACGGCCGAGGCGCGGATGCAGCCGTTCCGCATCACCGACGCGCCGTTCGCCGCGCGGCTGCTCAAGGCGCTCAGCATCTACGGCATCGCCGATCTGCTGCGAGGCCCCGGCATCGGCGTCAGCCGGGTCGTGGCGCCGTTCACGCTCGCGAACGAGCAGCTGGAGTTAGGCGCGGCGCGCGCCGTCAGCCCGTCTCTCGGGGTCACCGCGACCGGCCGGATCGACCTCAAGGACAGCCGCGCGGACATCAGGGGCACGATCGTGCCGGCCTATTTCTTCAATGCGCTGCCCGGCCGGATTCCCCTGGTCGGCAAGCTATTCAGCCCCGAGCGCGGCGGCGGGCTGGTCGCGGCGGCGTTCACGGTGCGCGGCCCGCTCGACGATCCGCGCGTGTCCGTCAATCCGCTGTCGCTCCTGACGCCGGGCTTCCTGCGCCGCCTGTTCGGCGACTGACGGCGTGGCGGTGTTCTTTACGGCCGACACGCATTTCGGCCACGCGGGCGCGCTCGGCCTCTACCGCCGCCGGTTCGCTTCCGTCGCCGAAATGGACGCGGCGATCGTTTCGCGCTGGAACGAGACCGTGAGCGCCGGGGACGAGGTCTGGCATCTCGGCGATTTCGCGCTCAGGCGGACGCCGGAGGCGATGGCGGCGCTGCTCGCTTCCCTGCATGGCGGGAAGCGCCTGATCGCGGGCAACAATGACGGCCCCGCGACACGCGCGCTGACGGCTTGGGTCTCCGTTTCGGACTACGCCGAAATCGTGCTCGACAGCACAAGGCTCGTGCTCTGCCATTATGCGCTGCGGACGTGGCGCGACATGGGCAGGGGCGCGGTCAACCTGCACGGCCACAGCCACGGGCGCCTCGCGCCGATGACGCGGCAGTACCGACGTCGGCGTGGACGCGCGCGGCTTCCGCCCGGTCACGCTCGCGGCGTTGCGGGCGGGGAGGGAGCGGCGGCGAACAACGCGCTAGTGCGCCGTCGAGAAGCGGAAGATCGTGGTTTGCTCGTAGGTCTGGCCGGGCTTCAGCTCCGTCGTCGGGAAGTCCGGGTGATTCGGGCTGTCCGGGTAGTGCTGGGTCTCGAAGGTGACCGCCTCCGTCTGACGGTAGATGCCGCCCGTGCCGGCGTCCGAGCCGTTGAGGAAGTTGCTGGTATAGACCTGAACGCCGGGCTCCGTCGTGTCGACCTCGAGCGTCCGGCCGCTTTTCGGGTCCATGAGGCGCGCGGCGAAGCTCGGTCCCTTGGCGTTCCCCTTCTTGTTCAGCACCCAGTTGTGGTCATAGCCGTGGGCCCAGAGGAGCTGCTGGTCCGGAACCCTGATATGGGCGCCGATCGCGGTCGGATGCCGGAAGTCGAACGGCGTTCCCGCGACGTTGGCCTGCTTGCCGAGCGGGATCGCCGTCTTGTCGGTCGGCGTATACTGGTCCGCGTCGATGGTCATGATCTGATCGAACACGCCATCCTGCGCGCCGACCCCGGCCATGTTGAAGTAGGAATGGTTGGTGAGGTTGAGGACCGTGTCCTTGTCGGTCGTCGCGGTGTAATGGATGGTCAGCGCATTGTCCGACGAAAGCGAATAGGTGACCTGGACCTTGAGCGTGCCGGGATAGCCCTGGTCGCCGTCCGGGCTCTCCAGGGACAGCGTGGCGCTGACGCTGGAGCCCGATTTCTCGCCCGGCGTCACCGTCCAGTTCTTCTTGTCGAAGCCGACGATGCCGCCGTGCAGGGAGTTCGGACCGTTGTTGACCGGCAGCGCGTAGTCGTGCCCGTCGAGGGTGAAGTGCCCCTTTGCGATCCGGTTGGCGTAGCGTCCGATCAGGGCGCCGAAATAGAGGCCGTCCTGGGCGCTGGTCGTCTCGTAGTCCTTCAGGGTCGGAAAGCCGAGGACCACGTCGGCCGTCTTTCCGTGCCGGTCCGGGGCGTCGATCTCCGTGATGATGCCGCCATAGCTCATGAACTTGACGGTCAGGCCGTGACCGCTCGTCATCGTGTAGAGCGTGACGGGCTGTCCGTCGTGCTGGCCGAACGGCTCGCTCTTGAGGGTGGCGGCGCGGCTCACGCCGGCGGTGCCAAAGGCGCCCAAGGCGAGGGCGGCGGCGGAAAAGGCGGCGCAACGTCGAAAGCCGGTCATCTCGGAACTCCTCCCTTGCGGCCTCTCCGGGCCGACGCGTGGAGCATCGCCCCTTCTCCGGCCGCCAGCAAGCAGGAGCGCCGGCGGGCGGCATCAATCAGCCTGGCGAGCGGTGTTCCGTTCCGGCTGCCTCGCGGGCCTCGGCGATCGCCTCGTTCACCGCCCGCACGCCCGCCGCAGGCCCATCCGGGTGGCTCCAGACGGCGGCCGAGACCGCGAGGAAGTCGGCGCCCGCCGCGACGAGGGGCGCGCAGTTCGCGGGCGTGATGCCGCCGATGGCGACCGCCGGGATCTCCATCAGCTCGGTCCACCAAGCGAGCAAACCTGGCTCCGCCCGGGTCTTCGCGTCCTTGGTGGCCGTCGGGAAGAACGCGCCGAAGGCGACGTAATCGGCACCGTCCTCGCCCGCCTGCATCGCCAGATCGCGGCTGTCGTGGCAGGTGACGCCGAGCGTGAGATCGGGGCCGAGCAGGCGTCGGGCGTCGCGGGCCGGCATGTCGTCCTGCCCGACATGCGCGCCGTCGCAGCCCGTCTCTCGCGCGAGATCCGGGCGGTCGTTCAGCAGAAAAGCGACGCCGCGCGCCTGCGCCACCGGCCGCAGCGTCTCGATGGCGCGGCGCAGCGCCGCGTCCTCCAGCGATTTCAGGCGCAACTGCACCGCCGCGACGTCGCCCGCGTCGAGCGCGGCGGCGAGGTCGTCGCGGAAGCGCGCTGGGTCGAGGGCGGGCGGCGTGATGAGGTAGAGGCGGCAGCCGTCCCGCTCACTCGTCCCGCCTGCCACTGCGTTACGCCCTCTTGTCTGAGATGAAGCGGCCCTTCGCGGCTTCCTAACCCACCGGGGAGGGCCTGTCACCAGCCGCCAGCCACGCGGAGAGAGCGCGCGCCGCGCCCGGACGGCCGAGATCGAGCGCGGGCGGGCGCTCGGTCAGCAGCACGGCCCCTTGTGCCGCCGCGATGCGGGCGATCGCCGCGACTCCGGGCGTGTCGGGCGCCAGCACCAGCGCGGACTGGTGCATCCGGAGCGCCGCCATGGCCCGGCCGGGGCTGTCGGCGCAGTCGAGGATGTCCGCGCACGGCGTGCCGGGATGCGCCGCGCGCGCCGCCGCCACGAGCGCCTGCCACCAGCCGACCCCCATGGAGAGCGCCGCGCCCTCGGCCGAGAGCAGCCGGACGGGCAGGCCGGGGGAGAGCGCGGAACGCGCCCCCGCGAGCCCGTGGACGATGACGGCGGGCCAGGGTTTCATGCCGTATCTTCAAGCGATTGCGCGCCCCATCGGCAAGTGTTGTGTTAGGGTGACCGCGGCAGGGAGAAGCAGCGACGATGACGCCCGAAGACGACGATCCCGCGGCGGCGGCGCTCCGGCTCGAGGAAGCGCTCGACCGCATCGCGCACGCGGCCGCGTCCGGCGTCATCGGCGCGGCGGGTGAGGCGCCCCAGACGGACATGGCGGACGAGGACCGAAGCGAGTTGACCGCCCGGCTCGACGCGCTCATTGCCAATCTCCGGGCGGCGCTCGCCGGCCAGCCCGAGTGATCGACAACCCCACAGAGGTGACGCGATGGCGCAAGTGACGATCCGGATCAACGGCTACGCCTATACCGTCGGCTGCGCGGACGGTCAGGAGTCTCACCTGGAGGCGATGGCGGCGGAGGTCGAGCAGCGGGTCGAGGGCATCAAGGCGTCCGTCGGCCCGAGCGGCGAATCGCGGCTCATCGTGCTGGCGGCGCTGATGATGGCGGACGAACTGCACGATCTCAGGCGCGAGTTCGCGGCCATGCAGAAGCAGCTCGTGCGCGCCGAAGCCGGCTCGACCGCCGATGCGCGGCTGGCGCGGCGGCTCGGCAAGCTCGCGCAGCGGGCCGAGGAGATTGCGACCGGGCTCGAGGCTTCCTAGATTGGGTGGGCGGGGCTGCCCGGTGCGTCAGGCTCATCACCCCCGGGGCCGATAAGCAACTCCCAGGGAGCTGGCTCTGCCCTGGCCCTGGTCAGGGTATCCGGCGCCCACCTGCTCACGCAGGCCTTGGGAGGGTCATTGCGCCAACGGCCATGGCGGCTCCGCACGTGCTTCCCACCAGCCCGGCGCTCGACGACGCGAAGCGCGCCGCCCGTGCGCGGGCGATCGAGCGGCGGACCGGTCACGATCCCGCGCTCGGAACGCTGCTGGGCGAGCACCTGCTCCGGTCTCTGCCGCCGCCTGCCGGCGCCGTGGTCGCTGGATACTGGCCGCTCGCCGGCGAGATCGACATTCGCCCGCTGCTGCTGGCGCTCGCCGCGCGAGGCCATCGCGTCGCGCTGCCGGTGACGCCCCGGCGCGGCCTGCCGCTCGCCTTCCGGCAGTGGCGGCCGGACGAGGCTCTGGCGCCGGGCCGTTTCGGGACCATGACCCCGGCCGGGCCGGAGATCGTCCCTGAGGTGCTGCTGGTGCCGCTGCTCGCCTTCGACCGGCGCGGCCACCGGCTCGGCTACGGTGCGGGCTACTACGATCGCACGCTCGCCTCGCTCCCGGCCGCTTGCGCGATCGGCTGCGCGTTTGCGGCGCAGGAGGTGGCGGAGGTGCCCGCCGGTCCCTATGACGTGACGCTCGGCGCGATCGCGACCGAAACCGGGGTGATCCTCTGCCGGGCGTGACGCTTCGAGGGATAAGGCCGCAATGCGCATTCTGTTCATAGGCGACGTGGTCGGCCGGACCGGCCGCGAGGCGGTGGCCCAGCGTCTGCCCGGGCTGCGGGCGGCGCTCGGGGTCGAACTCGCGGTGGTGAACGCGGAGAACGCCTCGCACGGTTTCGGCCTCGCGCCGGACATGGCGCGGATGCTGCTCGCCGCCGGCGCGGACGTCCTCACGCTCGGCAATCACGCCTGGGACCGCAAGGAGATCATTCCCTATCTCGGGGAGACGACGCGCGTGATCCGGCCGCTCAACTTCCCTCCCGGCACACCCGGGTCGGGCAGCGTCGTGGTCGAGGTCAGCGACGGCCGCCGCGCGCTCGTGCTGAACGCCATGGGGCGGCTGTTCATGGACCCGCTCGACTGCCCGTTTCGGGGCACGGCGCAGGAACTGGCCCGGCACCGGCTCGGCGTCACCGTGCAGGCGATCGTCGCGGACTTCCACGCCGAGGCGACGAGCGAGAAGATGGCGTACGGCCATTCCTTCGACGGGCAGGTATCGCTCGTCGTCGGCACCCACACCCACTGCCCGACGGCGGACCACCAGATCCTGCCGGGCGGCACCGCCTATCTGACCGACGCCGGGATGAGCGGCGACTACGACAGCGTCATCGGCATGGCGAAGGAGGGCGCGGCGATCCGGTTCTGGCGCAAGACGCCGGGCGAGCGGCTCGCCCCGGCCGAGGGCGAGGCGACGGTCTGCGGCGCGTTCGTCGAAACGGACGACCGGACGGGTTTTGCGCGTCGGATCGAGCCTCTGCGGGTCGGCGGAAGGCTCGGACAGGCGATGCCGGTCCTCGCGAACAGTGCTTGAAGCGCGGCCGGTTCAGGACCATCTGCCCGGCAAGCGTTGACCAAGAAACGCAAATCCGGGCCCCTCTGGCGGGAAGCAACCCCGCGATGTCGGATCACCGCGCGCATGCGGCGATCGAACAGGCCCGGCTACGGTTCCATCCTCGCAGCGCGTGTTCCCTCATCGCAGAAGGAAACCGCGTCACCATGCCCAAACCCCATCACCTTACCCGCCGCCGCAGGGCCTCCTCTCCGGACGTCGCCGTCGTCGAGCAGGTCGGTCGCGAGACGCTGGCCGGGATTATTCTTGCGGCGGGCGCCGTCGCCCGCGCCGACGGCCATGCGGACCTCCGCGAGCGTCAGGCGCTGCTCGGCTTTTTGCGCGAACGCGGTATCCTCGCCCGGTATGGCCGGAGCGCGGTGCTCGCCTCGTACGACGGCGCGGTGGGCGACGAGCGCCGCCGGGGCCTGTCCGAAACGGCTGACGGCCTCGCCGCGCTCGACCGCCTCGCCGGAAAGCCGGGCGCGCTGCTGATCGCCGCCGCCGCGTGGCGGGTGGCGCTGGCGGACGGCGTCGCCTGGCCGCAGGAGACCGCGCTGCTCGGCGTCATCGGCGACCGCCTGGGCCTCCGCGCCGCAGGGATGGGTTTGTGACCCCGACCGCCGCCGCGCCCTGGAAAGCGGGCGCGTCCGCATCCGGGGGAGTGCCCGCGCTTCCGAGCAGCCTGCTCTGAGCGGAGATTTAGTCATGGGATGGCTGGCCGATCCGGCGCTCTGGGCGAGCCTGCTGACGCTGACCGCGATGGAGATCGTGCTCGGCATCGACAATCTGATCTTCCTCGCGATCCTTGCCGACCGGCTCCCGCCGGAGCGCCGTCAGAGCGCGCGGAGCATCGGCCTCTTCCTCGCGCTCGGCCTGCGCCTCGGTTTGCTGGCCGCGATCTCGTGGATGATGCGGCTGACCACCCCGGTCTTTGAGGTATTCGGAAACGCCTTCTCGTGGCGCGACCTGATCCTGATCGGCGGCGGCCTGTTCCTCGTCTACAAGGGCACCGCCGAAGTACACGAGCGCATCGAGGGCGGCGGCCAGCACGCCGAGGGTCCGTCGCGGACGGTGGGGTTTCTCGGGACGGTCGTGCAGATCGTGCTGCTCGACGTCGTGTTCTCGCTCGACAGCGTGATCACCGCCGTCGGCATGGCGAGCCGGCTCTGGGTGATGATGGTGGCCGTCACGCTGGCCGTGCTGCTGATGCTGGTCAGCGCCGCCCCGCTCGCGGCGTTCATCAATCGCCATCCGACGGTAAAGATGCTGGCACTCAGCTTCTTGCTGCTGATCGGCACGATGCTGGTCGCGGACGGGTTCGGCCTGCACGTGCCGCGCGGCTACGTCTATGCGGCGATCGGCTTCTCCGCGATGGTCGAGCTGCTGAACCAGCTCGCCGCGCCGCGACGGAAGCGGACATCGCCCGTGCCGGGCACGCTCGCCCGGCCGCCCGGGACCGCGGACCCGCGCTGACCGCATCGGCGGCGTGCAGCGCGGTCCGACCCTCGCCGGCATAGTGTCGCCCTGGGCTACGACGGAGACGTCCTCGGTCCAGCGGCCCGGCTCGACGTCCTCGATGCTCACCGAAATCGCAGCTTCGGCGCACTTCGCGCTAACCATCACGGCCTTTGTGATTTCTTCCGCGAGCTTCGCTTTCTGCTGCTCGGATCTTCCCGTCTGGAGCTTTACGATCACGTGCGGCATTGTCCTGTCCTTCCGGTTACGGTTCCTGCCGCGTGGGTCGGAGAACGATTGGCCGGGATCAAGCCTTGCCGCGTCCGTACTGCTCGTCGCTGACCTGCTCCATCCAGTTGACGGGCGAGCCGTTGAGCTTTTCCTGGACGGCGATGTGGCTCATGGCCGTGGTGGCGGAGGCGCCGTGCCAGTGCTTCTCGCCCGGCGCGAAGGAGACCACGTCGCCGGGCCTGATCTCCTCGACCGGTCCGCCCTCGCGCTGCACCCAGCCGCAACCGCCGGTGACGATCAGGGTCTGGCCGAGCGGATGCGTGTGCCACGCCGTGCGGGCGCCCGGCTCGAACGTGACCAGGGCGCCAGTGACCCGTGCCGGATCGGGCGGGCCGAACAGCGGGTCGACGCGCACCGTCCCCGTGAAGTATTCCGCCGGTCCCTTGCCGGAGGGCTTGGAGCCTGCGCGACTGATTTCCATGATGATCCTCGTTCCTCGCTGGGGTCTCGTTCGTCATGTAGGCCGCGGCGTCAGGCGCGATTAGCGGCTAGGGTCTGCATGGAGCGATAAGCGGACCTACTGAATGCCTCGCACGGACCTCAACGACCTCGTGGCCTTGATCGCGGTCGCGCGGGAGCGAAGCTTCACCCGGGCCGCGGCGTCGCGTACCTGCCCGAGGATCAGGTGCGGGCGCATCTCGCGGACGCGAGGCTCGTCCGAGTGCTGGCCGAGTGGTGTCCGCCCTTCCCAGGGTATCATCTCTACTATCCGAGCCGCCGACAACCCACCCCTGCCTTCGCGATACTGGTCGAGGCGCTCCGCTACCGGGACTGAGACGGAGTGCGTGTTCGGCTCGCATGCGGTTTTGCCCCTCCCGGCGCGACTGCTAGGATCGGGCCAGCAGCGACGACGAGACCAGGACGATGGCCGGCCATTCCCAGTTCAAGAACATCATGCATCGCAAGGGCGCGCAGGACGCCCGCCGCGCCCGCCAGTTCGCGCGCATCATCCGCGAAATCACGGTGTCGGCCAGGGCCGGGCTGGCCGATCCGGCCGCCAATCCGCGATTGCGGGCGGCGGTCGCGGCTGCGCGCGAGGCGAACATGCCGCGAGACACGATCGACCGCGCGATCAAGAAGGCGGCCGGGGCGGGCGGCGGCGAGGACTACGCCGAGGTCCGCTACGAGGGCTACGGTCCGGCCGGGGTCGCGGTCATCGTCGAGGCGCTGACGGATAACCGCAACCGCACCGCCTCCGACGTGCGGTCTGCCTTCAGCAAGCAGGGCGGCGCGCTCGGCGAGACCAACTCGGTGAGTTTCCTGTTCGACCGCCTGGGCGTGATCCGCTATCCGGCCAGCGCCGCAAGCACCGACGACATGCTGGAAGCGGCGATCGAGGCCGGCGCGGATGATGTCGAGAGCGACGACGAGGCGCACGCGGTGACCTGCGCGGCCGGCGATTTCTTCGCGGTGCGCGACGCGCTCGAAGCCCGGTTAGGTGCTCCCGAGAGCGCCAGGCTCGACTGGCGTCCGACGACGGTCGTGAGGCTCGACGAGGACCGCGCGGCGTCGGTGCTGAAGCTGCTCGACGCGCTCGACGAGAACGACGACGTGCAGAACGTGTACGCAAATTTCGACATACCCGAGGCGGTGCTGCAGAAGCTGTCGGCCTGATTCCCGGGCGCACGTAGCGAAAAGGAGAACCTATGAACGATGTAAAGACTCCCGCGTCGAGCGAGCCCGAGCAGCCCGAGCAGGACCAGCAGCACACCGGCAATCACAAACAGCCGGGCGCGGCTGACGAGGGCGGCGCGGACCGGTTCGGCGGCACGCGAACCGGCGCGGAAAACGTGGAGCCGAAGAAGTAGCACCGTGCCGGGGGGCAGTGATGCACTCCGTGGTGCTGAGCCGGCCGGGCACGTCGTTGCAGGCGATGGATCTGCCTGATCCGGTGCCCGGCTGAGGCGAATCCGGGTGCGCGCCGCCGCCGCGCGTCTGCCGGACGGACCTCCACGTGGTGGACGGCGACCTGACCCACCCGAAGCTGCCGATCATCCCCGGCCACGAGATCGTCGGCCGATCGATGCTGTCGGGCCGGACGTCAAGGATCTGCGCGTCGGCGAGCGGGTCGGCATTCCCTGGCTCCGCCACACCTGTGGTGTCTGCCCCTACTGCCGGAGCGACCACGCGAATCTCTGCGAACTCACCGCTTTTCACCGGCTACACGCGAGACGGCGACTATGCGGCGGCGGCGGTCGCCGACCGGCGCTTGCCTTTCCGCCCGGCGAGGAAGGTGAGGACGTGGCAGGACGGGCGACGCCGGACGGCTCGGCTTCTCCGGCTTTGGCGCGGCCGCGCACATCATCGCTCAGGTCGCGCTCTGGCAGGGCCGCACGGTCTGTGCTTTCACCCGGCCGGGGGATACGGCCACGCAGGAGCTTGCGCGCGGCCTGGGCTGCCAGGGGGCTGGAGGCTCTGACGAGATGCCACCCGAACCCGTGACGCCGCGATCATCTATGCGCCTGTGAGTGCGCTGGTGCCGCCCGCGCTGCGAGCGGTGCGGAAAGGCGGGCGGGTCGTATGCGCGGGCATCCATATGAGCGACATCCCGGGCTTCCCCGATGGCCTGCTCTGGGAGGAGCGAGCAGATCGTTTCGGTCGCGAACCTCGCATCTCGGGACGGGATCGATTTCCTCGGCCTCGCGCCGAAGATCGGCATCCGGACACAGACGAACCCCTATCCGCTGGACCGGGCCAACGAGGCGCTCGCCGACCTGCGCGCGGGCCGGTTCGGGGGCGCCGCGGTGCTGGTGCCATAGGGAGGTCGTCAGTCGTAGAAGGAGGAGGTATCAACCTTCACGTTTTCGATTTCGACCTTTGACCCCGGCAGAACCCGGCCTTTGACGAGCACAGGAAATTCCTCGGTCATGGACACGTTTTCTGGGTAGTTCAGCTTTGCGTATACACTGCCCACTGCCTCGAAGTCGTTCCCCGATCTCATGAATACTCCGAGCGGGTTCGCATCGAGCGCTTCCACGACGGTGTTCGACGATAGCGCGGAAAGATCGGGGTCGTTCAACTCATGGGCATACGCATCGATGGCTTCAATGATGACCTGTCGCTCCTCGGGATTTGCAGGTGTCAGACGTGCTTCTGGCGTTTCCATCTCAACCTCTATCGAACCGTGCCGAGACCGATCTTAGCCGCATACTGCCAGCTAAGCCGGGCGCACACGCCGTCCAGACCGCCCATGATCCTCTGCGGATCAATTCCGAGATAGAACAGGCGGCGCCGAAAGTAAGCTCGAAAGGCCCCGCCGATCACAAAGCAGTTCCGGCCTTTGGCGAGAGGCTCTTTCCAGGCGAGGTTTGGCCTCGGATGATAACTGAACAAACCTCCTTGCGCCACGATTCGGGTGCTCAGGGATCTGGTCAAGACGATACCCTGACGGGGACAGCCGAACGGCGCCGAAATCCGTGCTGGTGTCGATAACATTTTCGGCCTTGACCGAGTATGCGATCACGCGAGCATCTTCCTGGTATCCACTCAACCGGTCTCGGCCCTCCACAGCGAAGTAGGCGGCGACGAGCGGGTTTGTTGTCCAAGTCGAGCAGACGCGTTGGCAGTCCATGATGCTGTGCCAGAGCTAATCTGTCCCAATCGGAGAGCGATGTGAGATCCAGGAACTCCGATGCGCGCCGTTCAAGGATCTCGAAGATGGCCCGCTCGTTCGCCTCGGTGTAGGCCGTCGAGCGACCCACGCCCGGAATGAGTTCGTAGTTGACATCGCCCAGCCCACGGAAGATCCACCGCGAATGGCTCCGCCCATCGAGCCACGCCTGGAACTCGGTCCAGCACTTCTGCCGCTCCAGTGCCCGCTCTCGCTGCTTTCCAGAAGGCGGCTGATCTTCTCCGTTCAACTCAACAACCGGAAAAACGCGGCGCCGGCCGCGAAGAGCGCCGCACCGGCACCGGCTCCGGTAGCGAAGTGCTGCCACGGCGCAAGCCTGATTTCCTGCCGTTTCCGGTCGTGATCGGCAAGCATCTGGTCGATGTGCGCCAGCTTCTCCCGTAAGTCCAGTTCGCGCATCACGGCTTCGCTCACCGGTTGCTTCGCTCTCCCTGTAATGGGTTCCGACCCGTCCGTCGCCACGCCTTTGGACCGTGACGCGCGCGACGGCGCCGCGAATGGTATCTGGGAATGACCGAACAAGGATTAAGGCAATTCGTGGAATGGGAGGGTTTGGGCATCTCCGGCTGCTGGGCGTCGATCCCGGCCTTCGGTTCACCGGCTGGGGATTGATCGAAGTACAGGGCAATCGGCTGCGCCACCTGGCGGACGGCGTGATCGCGACGAATGGCGAACAGCCGGTTTCAGTACCGACTGCGGGCGCTGCACGATGCGCTGGCGGCGCTGATCGGGCGGCACGCGCCGGACGAGGCGGCGATCGAGGAGACCTACGTGAACCGCAACGGCGCCGCCACGCTCAAGCTCGGCTACGCGCGCGGCATCGCGCTGCTGGCCCCGGCGCTCGCCGGCATCCCAGTCACGGAATACGGGGCCAAGGCCGTGAAGAAGGCGGTCGTCGGCACCGGCGGCGCGGATAAGGAGCAGGTCGCGGTCATGGTCCGCCGGCTGCTGCCAGGGGCGGTGATCGGGCGGGCGGACGCGGCGGACGCGCTCGCGGTCGCGATCTGCCACGCCCACCACCGCGCGAGCCGGATCGCCTGGGCGGCGGGCGTCCGGTCGGCATGATCGCGCGGCTGACCGGCCGGATCGAGGGCATCGAGGATGGGCGCTGCGTCATGGACGTGAACGGCGTCGGGTACCTGATCCACGCCTCCACCCGCACGCTGAGCGCCGTCGAACCCGCGCCGGCAACAACGCGATTGCTGATCGAGACGCATGTACGGGAGGACGCGATTCTGCTCTACGGCTTCGCCGATGCGGCCGAGCGGGACTGGTTCCGGCTGCTGACGACCGTACAGGGCGTCGGCGCCAAGGTCGCGCTCGGCATCCTGTCGGCGCTCTCTCCGCGCGACCTGGCCGCGACGGTCGCGGCCTCGGACCGCGCCAGCCTCACCCGCGCGCCGGGCGTCGGGGCGAAGCTCGCGGTGCGCATCCTCAGCGAGCTGCGCGACAAGGCGGGGGTAATGCCATCCGGGGATGGCGTCGTCCTGCCCGGGGCGGCGCCTCTCCCGGCGGGCGTCGCCGACGACGCGCTCTCGGCTCTGGTCAATCTCGGCTACCGCCGGGCCGAGGCGCAGCCCGCGATCCTGCGTGTCGTCGGGCGGCTGGGCGAGGGCGCCGCGCTCGACGCGGTCATCCGCGACAGCCTGAAGGAGCTGGCCCGGTGAGCGACGATCGAGCCATCGGCCCCGGCCGCCGCGACGAGGATGCGGGCGAGGGCAGCCTGCGCCCGCAGACGCTCGCCGAGTTCATCGGCCAGAAGGCGAGCCGGGAGAACCTCGCGGTGTTCGTCCAGGCCGCGCGCGGGCGCGGCGAGGCGCTCGATCACGTTCTGCTGCACGGGCCGCCCGGCCTCGGCAAGACCACGCTCGCGCAGATCGTCGCTCGCGAGCTCGGCGTCGGCTTTCGCGCGACGTCGGGGCCGGTGATCCAGCGCGCGGGCGATCTCGCGGCGATCCTGACCAACCTTCAGCCGCGCGACGTGCTGTTCATCGACGAGATCCATCGCCTGCAGCCGGCGATCGAGGAAGTGCTGTATCCGGCGATGGAGGATTTCCAGCTCGATCTGATCATCGGCGAGGGGCCGGCCGCGCGCAGCGTGCGCATCGACCTGCCGCCGTTCACGCTGGTCGGCGCGACGACGCGGGCCGGGCTGCTCGCGACGCCCTTGCGCGACCGCTTCGGCATCCCGCTCAGGCTCGTGTTCTACACGCCGGAGGAACTGGAGCTGATCGTCGCGCGCGGCGCGGAGAAGCTCGGCTTCCGGCTGACCCGCGACGGCGCGGCCGAGATCGCCCGGCGCTCGCGCGGCACGCCCCGCATCGCAGGAAGGCTGCTCAGGCGCGTGCGCGACATCGCGGCGGTCGAGGATGTAACGCCGGTCGACCGCGCCTTCGCCGACGCAGCGCTGGTGCGGCTGGAGGTGGACCGGCGCGGGCTGGATGCGATGGACCGGCGCTATCTGCTGCGGATCGCGCGCCACCACGCGGGCGGGCCGGTCGGCGTCGAAACACTGGCGGCGGCGCTCGCCGAGGCGCGCGACACGCTGGAGGATGTGGTCGAGCCGTATCTCATCCAGGAGGGGCTGATCCTGCGCACCAGCCGTGGCCGCATGCTGGGCGAGCCGGGCTGGCGGCACCTCGACCTCACCCCGCCGCCGCGCGCGCCAGACCAGCTCGACCTGCTGCGGGAGGAGTAGCGCCTCCCCCGTCCGCGCGGGCGCCGGCCTCTGCTATCGCCGCGAAACCCGCCTCTCAAGCCGGACGGGGCGTACCACGGGGCGTACCACCTCGATATCCGCCATCATGCCGCGATCCTCGTGTTCCAGGATGTGGCAATGGAACACGAAGCTGCCGACCTGCTGCTCCGCCTCGAACGGGATATAGACGAAGACCTGGCCCGGCTTGGTCGGGCTTAGCCGGGGCGGAACGGGCAGCGTGTCGTGCCAGGCCTGGACGTCGCTTGAACCGACCGACTGGGTCAGAAACAACATGATCGGTGTTCCGGAAGCCTCACCCACGATCGCCTGATTGAAGCCGGCCGGCAGTCCCGGATCGCCAGCCTTGGCAAGCCGGAACTTGCCCTGATGGATGTGGAAATTGTGCGTCTCCGTTGTCCAGTTGGTCAGCTCCCACACCTCGCCTCGGCCGAGCACGGCGCAGACCCTGCGACCGGTCGGCACCTCGTCCATGGTCATCGCGCCCGTCGTCGTGCCCGCGCCGGCCTCGCGTGCCGGGCTCGAAGATCCGGTTGCGCCGTAGTCGACCGGACCAAGTTTCGTGCGGGAATCGGGATGGCCATTGCGGTCCACGACCCGGCTGCCGAGTGCGAAACCCTGGTGATAGGTGGCGTGCGTGTCGAATGTTCCGTGGCCACTCTCGTACTCGTCGAAAATGAGCTGCCGTCGATGCGAAGACCCAGCCGGCAAGAAAACGCAGTCGCGGTTCGCCTTCAGCAAGGCGCCCTGATCGGATGGCGGCGCGGGGGGAGTGACGGGTTGCGTCGGAGCCTTGGCGCCCGGAGCGGCGGCGGCGGGCGCGCCCGTCCGCACCAGATTGGCGCGAAAGGCTGGGACGGGTGGGGCGATCGCCTGCGGCTTGGCGGCGACCATGACGCGCGCGAGTGTCATCGGTGGCCACACGTCGCCCTGGGTCGCAGGGTCTGAGTTGCCCATATTGAGGCCGGCTGTCCGCAGGAAGAGCGTCCGCGCTTGCTCGGTCGCCAGGTCGTTGTACGCCAGGAATATCTCGGCCCGGCTGCCCGGCATGAGCAGCAGCTGCTTCACACCGAACCCGACGTTGTCATACCGAGCAGAGCTCGCTTTCGCGGTTTGGCCCGAGCAGGTCGGCGCCGTGCTGCCCGTCACCACCCCGTCGAGGCTGATCACGCAGAGCTGCACCAAACCCGCGCTTGGGTCCGGCGTCCCCGTATCCGTCAACTCGAGGACGTAGGTGAGCGACGCGCTCAGATTGGCGATACGCCATAACTGGTTACGGTTCGCGCCCACGGTCACGTCCGGCAGAAACTGCCCGTTGACAGTGAACATCCAGGACACGTTGTGGCCGCCGGCGTCGTCCTGCACGTGCTTGGCGCAGAACGCCGCGTCGGGCGGGTCGTAGGGGTCGCCAGATCGCCCCGGCACCGTACCCGGGCAGAGGGCTGGATCGTAATCCCAGACTGTGGCCGCGAGCCCGTCCGAACCCGGATGGCCCGGCAGCGTTGCCGTCACGTCGCAGGGGCTGCCGCCGCCGGCCGGGCAAGCCGGAACGGCGAGCTGGATGTCGCGGAGCGCCAGGTATTTCACGTCGGTCTGCGCCCGGAGGGTCCGGGTCTTCGCCTCGTCCACCTGCGAGATGCCCGACGCGTCCTCCCGGTCCACCCGCAAATGCGTCATCGGATCGCCGATGGAGATCAGCCCGGACAGGCCGGAGGTAACCTGCGGGCGGGCCACGGTATGCAGGTGGGCGTGGAACCAGAATAGGCCGGACGGATGGGCGATTGGGGGGCCGCCGAGGCCGAACATGCTGGCGGGAATGCTGGCGGGGATGTCGATCCGGTATTGCCGGAGAGAGGCCGGGTCTGGCTGCGGCGGGACGTGCTGATAGACGGAATCGCCTGGGCACGGGTGCTCGGGATCGTACGGCTTCGGCCGGACGATCAGGCCATGCGTGTGGAGATTTGTCATCGAAAGCATCGCATCCGCGCCCGTCCGGGTCGGCATCTGATTGTCGAGGTCGATCCGAAGGGTTGTTCCGGCGTCGGCCTCGATCAGGATCGGTCGGGCGGTATCCGGCTCGCCGGGGTTCGAGAATGCGTCGAGCGTGGCCCTGTAGGGACCGACCATGCGCTCCGCGCTCCGCGCAATCAGATGCGCGCCGCTGACCGCGCCGGGCAGTGGTTTGCCGCAAGCCGGCGGATTGAACGCGACGTCGGGAACGGGGCGTAGCGGCTCCTGCAGTTCATCGGCCCAGGTCATGACCGGTGCGGAAAGGGAAAGAAAGGCGAGCGCGAGGCCGACCACATCGAGACGTGTCATGAGCCGTTTTGCTCCCTGCGGCTTCTCAAGGACGCGGATGGCCGCGTCCGTCGGTGCAGCATAGGCGGTGGCCGTCGGGCGGCTGTGATATGCTTCACATCCGGTGGGCGAGGCGGCGTCGGCGCGGGCACGATCAAGCCGAAGCCGTTTGACGCGACGCGGGCGCGGATGACAGGAGGCGGCAAGCCCGGTGCAGTCCCGGGCCGGTGCTACGAGAGAAAGCCGGGTCATTGCCGATCGGTCATCTTCCCGCAACCATGGCAGAGGGGCGGCATCGCTACACGGTGCGGGTCTATTTCGAGGACACCGACGCCGGCGGCATCGCCTACCACGCCAGCTATCTCCGTTTCGCCGAGCGCGGACGGACGGAGGCCCTGCGCGACCTCGGCGTTGCGCACGCGGACCTCGTCTCCGGGTTCAACCTCATGTTCGTTGTGCGCCGCATCCAGATGGACTACCTCCGCCCGGCCCGGCTGGACGATCTGCTGACGGTGACGACCCGGCCGCTGGCCGTGGGCGGGGCTTCGGTCACGCTGCGGCAGGGTTTCGAGCGGGCGGGCGAGGAAGCGGAACTCGCGGTGGCGGTCGTCAAGCTCGGCTGTCTCGCGGTGGGCGCCAACCGGCCCGAGCGGATGCCGGATCGCTGGCGCCACGCCCTCGAATCGTTGCATGCAGCCGGTCGCGATGGCGGCTAATCAGGAGTGAGCGAGTGGACCGGGCAGTCGATGCGATAAATCTTGGCGCGGCCTCGGGCGATCTGTCCCTCTGGGGCCTGTTCGTGCAGGCGGACATCGTCGTCAAGATCGTGATGGTCGGGCTGCTCGCGGCGAGCGTCTGGGTGTGGGCGATCATCTTCGAGAAGATCACCTCGCTCCGGCGCGTGAACCGGCAGGCGGGCGCGTTCGAGGACCGCTTCTGGTCCGGCGGCAGCCTGGACGAGCTGTACGAGCACGAGGGCCAGCGCCCGGGCCACCCGATGGCGGCCGTCTTCGGCTCCGCGATGGGCGAGTGGCGGCGCACGGCGCGGGTCGCGGGCGCGGATGTCAGCCGGTCGGGCGTTCGCGAGCGGGTCGACCGGGCGATCGGCGTCACGATCCAGCGCGAGATGGACCGGCTGGAGCGCTGGATGGTGTTCCTCGCCTCGGTCGGCGCGGTCGCCCCGTTCGTCGGCCTGTTCGGCACCGTGTGGGGCATCATGCACAGCTTCTCGGCCATCGCCGCCATGCACAACACCAATCTCGCCGTGGTCGCGCCCGGCATCGCCGAGGCCCTGTTCGCGACCGCGATCGGCCTCGTGGCCGCGATCCCGGCCGTGCTCGCCTACAATGCGATCAGCAGCGATCTCGCCCGCTACGCCGCCAGGCTCGAAGGGTTCGGCTCCGAGTTCGGCGCCATCCTGTCCCGCCAGAGCGAGGAGAGGGCCTGACGGATGGCCATAGCCTCGCTGAACGGGACGAAGGGTAGGGGGCGCTACCGGCCGCTGGCCGAGATCAACGTCACCCCGATGGTCGACGTGATGCTCGTGCTGCTCGTCATCTTCATGGTGACGGCGCCGCTGATGACCTCGGGCGTGCCCGTCGATCTGCCGAAGACGACCGCGCAGCCGCTCAACTCGGACAGCGAGCCGGTGACGGTGTCGATCAACGCGAAAGGCGACATCTATCTGCAGGAGGCGGAGGTGCAACTGGGCGACCTGGTGCCCAAGCTGCAGCAGATCGCGCAGAATAATCCCGACCGGCGCATCTTCGTGCGCGGCGACAAGGATCTCGCCTACGGCCGCATCATGGAGGTGATGGGCACGATTACCCAGGGCGGCTTCACCAAGGTCGCGCTCCTGGCCGAGCAGCCGTCCGGGGCGCCGCCATCCTCGCCCGCGCCGGCGAACGCCGCCCAGCCGTCCGGCACCGCCGCGCCCGCGCGGGCTCCTTCCGCCCAGCCGCGGCGACAAGGGCCCGGCTGAGCACGACCGTTGCGCCCCGGAATGCCCAGGCAGCTCCGCCGCGGCGTGGCCGTTTCGGCGGCCCTGCACGCGGCGGTCCTCGCGTGGCTGCTGCTCGGCCTGCCGGTGACGAAGCCGCCGGAGCCGGAGGAGCAATCGGTCGCGATGGTGTTCGAGGGCACCGCCCCGAACGCGCGCCGCGCGCCAACCCCCGCGCCGGTCGCCGCCTCCGCGCCCGCGCCGGTCGAGAGCCCGGAGCCGCCCGCGCCCGAGCCGCCGAAGCCGGCGCCGCCCGAGCCGCCGCCGCCGCCACCGCCGCCCCCGCCGCCGCCGCCGCCGCTGCCCGCGCCGCCGAGGCCTGCGAAGCCGCCGGTGCCGACCCCGCCGCCAACCCCGTCGCCCGAACCCGCGCCGGTGCCGCCGCCGCCGCCGCCGGCGCCGCCGATGCCACCGCCGCCGAAGCCCGCGCCGCCGCCCCCCGTGCCGCCGCCGCCCTTGCCGCCGCCGCCCGCCCCGCCGCCGCCCGCCGTGAAGCCGAGCGCGACCTCGCAGCCGCATCCGACCAAGAATGCGGCGGTGGACAGCCAGGCGCTCGAAAACACGCTCGAGAAGCTGCGGGCGATGCAGCGGCAGAGGGAGGCGCCGCGCGCGCGCGCCAATCCGGCGCGGGGCGGCGCGCCGAATGCCGGTGGCCAGCCGAACGGGGACGACACCTCGAAACTTTCGGCCGACCAGATCCGCGCGATCGGGGCGACGGTGCAGCGATGCTGGACCTACGACGCCGGTGCAAAGGATGTGAACCGGATGGTCGTGTTGCTGACCGTGCGCACCGACGAGGGCGGGGTTGCCCGACAGGCGACGGTGGCCGAACCGGATCGCGGCCGCATGGGCGACCCCGTGTTCCGCGCGTTCGCCGAACGCGCCGTGCGTGCCGTGCTCAGCGCGCAATGCGCAAACCTGCCGCTGCCAAGAAACATGCTCGGGCAGTCGCAGTCCTTGACGTTCCGTTTCAGGCCTGGGGAGTAAGCCATGTCGAAATCCATCGAGGACGCTTTCGGTCCCATCGCCGTCTGCGCCCTTAGCCGGCGCGGCCTGATCGCGAGCGGGCTTGCCGGCAGCGCTTCGCTGCTGGCCGCTCCGGGACTGGCGCGGGCGCAAGGCGCCCCCCAGCCGAGAGCCGGGGGCGGCCAGGGGAGCGGCCAAGGGGGGAACCAGAGCGCCGTGATCGACGTGAACCGCGCGCGCACCGATCCGATCCCGATCGCCATACCCGATTTCGGCGGCGAGGCGCTCGGACGCCAGATCGCGCAGGTGATCACGAACGACCTCGCGCGCAGCGGCCTGTTCCGGCCGATCGCCCAGTCGGCCTTCATTCAGGCCGGGCCGTCGGGCGGGGAGACGCCGAATTTCCAGAACTGGCGCGCGCTCGGGGCGCAGGCGCTCGTGACCGGCGTCGTCCAGGGCAGCGGCAGCGGCGTGCGGGTCGAGTTCCGGCTCTGGGACGTGCTGCCGCAGCAGCAGATCCAGGGCACCGCCTACACCACGTCGCAGGCCAACTGGCGGCGCATCGCGCATATCATCAGCGACGTCATCTACGAGCGGCTGCTCGGTGAGAAGGGCTATTTCGACACCCGGATCGTCTATATCTCGGGCTCGGGGCCTCGCGACCGGCGCACCCGGCGGCTCGCGATCATGGACCAGGACAGCGAGAACAACCGGTTCCTGACGGACGGAACCTGGATGGTGCTGACGCCGCGTTTCCACCCGACCCGCGACGAGATCGCCTTCATGAGCTACGCGCAGAACCGGCCGCGCGTCTATCTGTTCGACCTCGGCTCCGGCCGCCAACAGGTGCTCGGGGACTTCGACGGCATGACGTTCGCGCCGCGCTTCAGCCCGGACGGCGGCAGTGTCATCATGTCGGTCGCGCGCGGCGGCGGCTCCGACATCGTCTCGGTCGATCTCGGCAGCCACCGGGAGCGCCGGCTGACCAGTTCGGGGTCGATCGACACGAGCCCCTGCTACAGCCCGGATGGCTCGCAGATCGTGTTCAACTCGGACCGGGGCGGGGACCAGCAGCTCTACATGATGGACGCGGGCGGCGGCGGCGCGCGGCGCATCAGCTTCGGCCAGGGGCGCTACGCGACGCCGGTATGGTCGCCGCGCGGCGATCTCATCGCCTTCACCCGCCTGAACGGCGGCACCTTCGCGATCGGCGTCATGCACCCGGACGGCAGCGGCGAGCGCATCCTGTCCGAGAGCTTCGCGGTGGAGGGGCCGACCTTCGCGCCGAACGGCCGCGTGATCGCCTTCTGGCGCGAGACGCAGGCGCGCGACGCGCGGGGGACCGGGTTCTCGTCGCGGCTGGTTTCGATCGACATTACCGGGTTCAACGAGCGGGTGATGCCGACGCCGACGGATGCCTCGGATCCGGCTTGGTCGCCACTGGCCGCGTGAGAACGGGAGGGCGCGCGTCAACCCCGGGCCACAGCCTCGCCATAAGCGCTTGACCGGGCGCGGATGCGGTTCTTATTCAGGTTCTAGGCCGGAACGGATTCGCGCTCCGGTTGTTGTTGACCTGTGACGATCCGGAACCTCTCTGGCAGGGATTCAGATAATGAACATGAGATTGGTCGGCGCCGTGGCGGCGGTCGCGCTTCTGGCCGCCTGCTCCTCCCATAATGCCGACACCGGGGCGGCCACCGGCGCGGGCGGCACGTCGATGACCTCTCGCGGCCCGGCGCCGGGCAGCCAGGAGGATCTGGTCGCCAATGTCGGCGACCGCATCTTCTTTGCCTTCAACTCCTCGCAGATCAGCGGCGAAGGCCAGGGCACGCTCGGCCGACAGGCGAGCTGGCTCGCGCGCTACCCCCAGGTCTCGGTGCAGATCGCCGGCAACTGCGACGACCGCGGCACCGAGGAATACAATCTGGCGCTCGGACAGCGCCGCGCGAACGCTGCCCGGGACTACCTCGTCGCGCAGGGCGTGAATTCCTCCCGCATGGGCACGATCAGCTACGGCAAGGACCGCCCGACGGCGCTCGGCGACAACGAAGAAGCCTGGGCGCAGAACCGCAACGCCACCACGTCCGTCCGCTGAGAGGGGGCGCTGAGAGGGGACGCTGAGAGGGGCGCTGAGCAGGGTCGCGCCTTTCTCCGACGCCTGTGATATGCGTCAACCGGCGGCCGAGGGCCGCCGGTTTGGCGTACGGCTGGGCGTGTCTGATTGAGTGAAGCGAGATGTCGATGAAGCGTGCAGGATTCGGTCTGGTGGTGTCGGTCGCCGTCACGGCTTCCCTGGCCGGCGTACCTGCTTCGGCGCAGATGGACACCCGCGAGGGCATTGCGCTGCAGAACCAGATCCTCGAACTCCGGCGCGAGTTGCAGGGTATGCGCGACCTGCCGGGGCGCGCCCAGCCCGGGGCGGGCGGCTCGTTCCTCGGCTCCAACGGCCGGCCCGTGCCGCTGACGCCCGGCCCGTATGGCGGTGGTGGAGGCGGCGGCGGCAACAGCGATCTCACGGCGCAGTTGCTCGATCGGGTCAATGCCCTCGAGGAACAGGTGCGGGCGCTGCGCGGCCGGGTCGAGGAGATCGGCAATCAGGCCCAGGTCCAGGGCCAGGACATGACGAAGCAGATCGGCGATCTCACCTTCCGCCTCCAGCGGCTTGAGGGGAGCCGGGGAGGCGCGCCGGCCTCGCCGAAACCGCCCCAGGAGAATGCCCCGCCTTCTCGTAATGCGGAGGCGGCCGGGTCCGGCGGTTCGACGGCTGCGCGCAAGCCGGAGGCGGAATTGCAGGAAGGCAGGGCGGCGCTCGCCCGTCACGACTATGACGGCGCCGAAGCGGCGGCGCGTGACATCCTGGCGAACAACCGGACGTCGCCGCGGGCCTATGACGCCCAGTTCCTGCTCGCGCAGGCGCTGGCCGGGCGGCAGAACTGGTCGCAGGCGGCGATCGCCTATGACGACACGTATAGCCGCTCCCGCAACGGTGCGCATGCGCAGGATGCCTTGCTCGGCCTCGGCACCTCCCTGATCGGCCTCGGCGACAAGCGGGCCGGATGCGCGGCGCTCGCCAAGTTGCGGACGGATTTCTCGCACGTACGGTCCGATCTCTCGCAGCAGGTCGCCGCCGCCCGGCAGCGCGGCGGCTGCTGAACAATGCGCGCCGGGGGCGATGGGGCCGGTCGGCGCGGCTGAGTTCGACCGTCTCATGGCGCCGCTCGGTCCTTTCGAGGCCGCGCCGCGCCTCGCCCTCGCGGTGTCGGGCGGAGCCGACAGCCTGGCGCTGGCGCTGCTCTGTAGGCAGTGGGCGGCGTCGCGCGGCGGAGCGGTCTCGGCGCTGATCGTCGATCACGGCCTGCGCCCGGAGGCGGTCACCGAAGCTGCACTGGCCGCGAAGTTGCTGCACAATCAGGGCGTTCAGGCTCGCATCCTACGGCTTGCAGCTCTGTCGCAAGGCTCCGCCCTCGCGGCGCGGGCGCGGTGGGCCCGCTACGAGGCGCTCGCCGTCGCCTGCGCGGAGGCAGGCATCCTGCACCTTCTGCTCGGGCACCATGCGGCCGATCAGGCCGAGACGGTGCTGATTCGCGCCCTGGGCGGCAGCGGCCGTGCGGGTCTCGCCGGGATGGCGGCGCTCGTGGAAACCCACGCCGTCCGGCTGCTGCGGCCGTTGCTCGCCGTGCCTCCCGTGCGCCTCCGGGCGACGCTGCAAATGGCCGGACTGACCTGGATCGAGGACCCCTCCAACGCCGACGCGCGCGCGCTCCGGGCGCGGCTGCGGGCCGGGCGGCGCGACCGGGACGGGAGCGGGGCGGCGACAGCCGCGCTCTGCGCGGCGGCGCGGGCTGACGGAGCGGCGCGGGCGGCAGCGGACGCGGCGCTCGCCTGTGCGCTCGCGCAAGCGGCGTCGCTGCATCCGGAGGGCTACGCGGTGCTGAGCCGGGAGACGCTGCCGCGGGAGGCGCTGGCGGCCCTGATCCGGGTCGTTGCCGGACGCGCCTTCACCCCGGCCCCGGCGGCGACCGCGCGGCTCGCGGCAACGCTGCGGCCCGCCACGCTCGGTGGAACGCGGCTGGTTCCGGCGGGCCGGTTCGGACCCGGATGGCTTCTGATCCGCGAAGCCTCCAGGATGCAGGCCTCCGTTGTCGCGCGACCCGGCGTGACCTGGGATGGCCGCTTCCGGCTCGGTCCGGGAACCCTGCCGGGAGAGGCGACGATCGGCGCCCTTGGGGCCGACGCCCGGCTGATGCGTCGGACCTCGCGCCTGCCCGCGTCCGTTCTCCAGACGCTTCCCGCGATCCGGTCGGGCGGCAGGCTTCTCGCTGTGCCGCATCTGGGTTACGACCCGGCCGGGAAGGGCTGCCCGCGCATTTTCTTCAGCCCGCCCGATCCCGCATCGGGCGCACCGTTCCGCCCGTGTTAAGACGTGAGATCACGATTGGCGGCGATGCGGATGGAGCATAGGAAGGACGGCCGGGCGGGGATGCACCGCGACACGCTCGTCCTATATTGTTGACAGGATCGACTGAGCGCCTCAGCCTCGTTTGGAATGGCGCTCACCGGACGTGAACCAAGCAGGCATGAATGAGCAACTTTGGCCGTAACCTCGCCCTTTGGGTCATCATCGCCTTGCTTCTGGTGGTGCTGTTCAACCTGTTCCAGCCGGGCGCTACCCGCAATGCAGCGACCCAGGTCGCCTACTCCGATTTCATCGGCGAGGTGAACAGCGGCCATGTGCGGGACGTCGTCATCCAGGGCCGCACCGTCAGCGGGCAGCTCAATGACGGCCGGAGCTTCCAGACCTATACCCCTGAAGATCCGTCCCTTGTCGGTCGCCTGACGGATAAGGGCGTGCGGGTCATCGCCAAGCCCGAGGACAGCGACAACCCGCTGCTCCACATCCTGCTGTCCTGGTTCCCGATGCTGCTGCTGATCGGCGTCTGGGTGTTCTTCATGCGCCAGATGCAGGCGGGAGGCGGACGCGCCATGGGCTTCGGCAAGTCCCGGGCGCGCATGCTGACCGAGAAGCAGGGCCGCGTCACCTTCGACGACGTCGCCGGCATCGACGAGGCCAAGGGCGAGCTGCAGGAAATCGTCGAGTTTCTGAAAGACCCACAGAAATTCCAGCGGCTCGGGGGCAAGATCCCGAAGGGCGTGCTGCTGGTGGGCCCGCCGGGCACCGGCAAGACCCTGCTCGCCCGCGCCATCGCCGGTGAGGCGAACGTGCCGTTCTTCACCATCTCGGGCTCCGACTTCGTGGAGATGTTCGTCGGCGTCGGCGCGAGCCGGGTGCGCGACATGTTCGAGCAGGGCAAGAAGAACGCGCCTTGCATCATCTTCATCGACGAAATCGACGCCGTCGGCCGCCATCGCGGCGCGGGCCTCGGCGGCGGCAACGACGAGCGCGAGCAGACGCTGAACCAGATGCTCGTCGAGATGGACGGCTTCGAGTTCGAACGAGGGCGTAATCCTGATCGCGGCGACGAACCGGCCGGACGTGCTGGACCCGGCGCTGCTGCGCCCCGGCCGGTTCGACCGGCAGGTCGTGGTCCCGAACCCCGACGTGAACGGCCGCGAGAAGATCCTGCGCGTCCACATGCGCAAGGTGCCGCTGGCCTCCGACGTCGATCCGAAGACCATCGCGCGCGGCACGCCGGGCTTCTCGGGCGCCGATCTCGCCAATCTCGTCAATGAGGCGGCGCTGCTCGCGGCCCGCCTCGGCAAGCGGGTGGTCGCGATGGCGGAGTTCGAGAACGCCAAGGACAAGGTGCTGATGGGCACCGAGCGCCGCTCGCTCGTCATGAGCGAGGCGGAGAAGCGCATGACGGCCTACCACGAGGCCGGCCACGCCCTCTGCGCCCTGCACGAGCCGGAATGCGATCCCGTCCACAAGGCGACGATCATCCCGCGCGGCCGCGCGCTCGGCCTTGTCATGAGCTTGCCGGAGGGCGACCGCTACTCGAAGAGCAAGTCGAAGCTGCTATCCGAACTGACCATGGCGATGGGCGGAAGGGCGGCGGAGGAGATCATCTTCGGCCCGGACAAGGTCTCGAACGGCGCCGCGGGCGACATCAAGATGGCGACCGGCCAGGCGCGCATGATGATCACCGAATGGGGCATGAGCGACAAGCTCGGCATGATCGCCTATGGCGACAACAGCCAGGAGGTGTTCCTCGGCCACTCGGTGACGCAGAACAAGAACGTCTCCGAAGCGACCGCACGCGAGATCGACAGCGAGATCAAGCAGATCATCGACAATGCTTACACGAAGGCGCGGCACGTGCTGACGGAGAACGTCGAGGAGCTGCACCGGCTGGCGCGCGGGCTGCTGGAGCACGAGACGCTCTCCGGGGACGAGATCCGGACCGTCCTGCGCGGCGAGCCGGTGATCAAGAAGGTGGTGGACGAGCCCGCGCCGGAGAACCGCCGCGCCTCGGTGCCGACCGCGGGCCGGCCCGCCCAGAGTCCGCCTCCCCCCGCGGGCGGCCTTGGTCCGGCGCCGCAGCCGGGGTGATGCAAGCGGCCTTCGCCGCCCCCCGCGCGATCACCGGCCCAGCCCCAGGCTGGGCCGGTTTCGCGTTGGACCGGCCTCTGGTCATGGGCATCCTCAACGTCACGCCCGACAGCTTCAGCGACGGCGGCCGCCATAAGGCCGTTGAGGCGGCGATCGCAACCGGGCGGGCGATGGGCCCGGCGGGCGCCGACATCATCGACGTGGGCGGCGAGAGCACCCGGCCCGGCGCCGCCGAGGTGCCGCCCGAGCTTGAACAGGCGCGCATCCTCCCGGTGATCCGGGCGCTCGCGGCCGAGGGCCGCACGGTCTCGGTCGACACGCGGCACGCGGCAACGATGGCGGCGGCGCTCGATGCAGGGGCCGCGATCGTCAACGACGTTTCCGGCCTCGCGCACGATGCGGCCTCGCCGTCGCTCGTGGCGGCGCGGGATTGCCCGGTCGTGCTCATGCATATGCGCGGCACGCCCGCGACGATGACGGGTCTCGCCCGCTATCGGGATGTGGTGGCGGAGGTCGCGGCCGAACTCTCGGCCCGCGTCGAGGCGGCGCGCGCCGCCGGGGTGCGGCGGGAGCGGATCGCGCTTGATCCGGGCTTTGGTTTTGCCAAGACCCCGGCCCAGAGCGTGGCGCTGCTGCGGGGGCTGCCGCGCCTCCACGCGCTCGGCTTCCCGGTGCTCGCCGGGCTGTCGCGCAAGGGCATGCTTGGCGCTCTGTCGGGCGAGCGGGACGCGGCCGCGCGCGGTCCTGCCTCGATCGCGGCCGGATTGTGGGCTTTGGCACACGGCGCGTTAATTCTGCGTGTGCATGATGTCGCCGAGACGGTGCAGGCGGTGCGGGTTTGGCACGCGATCGCAACGGCTGTATGATACGATTATTGGAGGGAGTTGCACGCCCATGGCCAGCAGACGCCTCTTCGGCACCGACGGCATCCGGGGAACCGCCAATACGGAGCCCATGACCGCCGAAACGGCGCTCCGGCTCGGGCAGGCGGCCGGCCTGTTGTTCACGCGCGGCGCGCATCGGCATTCGGTGGTCATCGGCAAGGACACGCGGCTCTCGGGCTACATGCTGGAGCCGGCCCTGACGGCGGGGTTCGTGGGCGCGGGAATGGACGTGACGCTGGTCGGGCCGTTGCCGACGCCCGCGATCGCCATGCTGACGCGCAGCCTGCGGGCCGATCTCGGCGTCATGATCTCGGCGTCGCACAATCCGTTCGAGGATAACGGCATCAAGCTGTTCGGTCCCGACGGTTTCAAGCTGTCGGACGACACGGAGGCCGAGATCGAGCGTCTGATGGCGTCCGAGATTGGTCATCGCATGGCGCCCTCGCGCGCCCTTGGCCGGGCGGCCCGGCTGGACGACGCGGCCGGCCGCTACATCGAGGCGGCGAAGGCGACCTTTCCGCGCGGCCTCAGGCTGGACGGGCTCAAGATCGTCGTCGATTGCGCGCACGGCGCCGCCTACAAGGTCGCGCCGACGATCCTCTGGGAGCTCGGCGCGACGGTCGTGAGCGTCGGCATCAAACCGGATGGGTTCAACATCAACCAGGGCTGCGGTTCGACCGTGCCGGACTATCTCTGCGCGCAGGTAGTCGAGCACGGGGCCGATCTCGGACTCGCGCTCGACGGGGACGCGGACCGGCTGCTGCTGTCCGACGAGCGCGGCGAGCTGATCGACGGCGACCAGATCCTCGCGATGATCGCGCGCTCCTTCCGCGCCTCCGGGCGGCTCCATGGGGACGGGATCGTCGCGACCGTCATGTCCAATCTCGGCCTCGAGCGTTTCCTGGCCGGGGCGGGGCTGGCCCTGCACCGGACGCGGGTCGGCGACCGCTATGTGGTCGAGAAGATGCGCGAGCGCGGATTCAATGTCGGTGGCGAGCAATCGGGCCATATGATCCTGTCCGATTTCGCGACCACCGGAGACGGTCTCGTTGCGGCGTTGCAGGTCTTGGCCGTGCTGGTCCAGGAAGGCCGTCCCGCGAGCGAGGTGTGCCGCGTGTTCGCGCCCTTGCCGCAACGGTTGCGCAGCGTGCGCTTTGCCGGCCCGTCGCCTCTGCAAGCGGCGAGCGTGCGGTCGGCCGTCGCCGAGGCGGAGGCGTTGCTAAACGGCTCGGGGAGGCTGCTGATCCGCGAGAGCGGCACTGAGCCGGTGATGCGCGTGATGGCGGAGGCCGAGGACGAGGGGCTGGTGGGCCGGGTCGTGGACGAGCTGTGCGCGACCATCGCCGAAGTCTGCCAGGAGCGGGAAGCGGTGTGAAAGGCCGGGTTTTCGTCGTCGCCGGGTCCGATTCGGGCGGCGGCGCCGGCATCCAGGCGGACATCAAGACGATCACCGCGCTCGGCGGCTACGCCGCGACCGCGATCACCGCACTGACCGCCCAGGACACTAGGGGCGTGCATGGCGTGCTGCCGGTGCCGCCGGAGTTCGTGCGGCGGCAGATGGCGTGCGTGCTGGAGGACATCGGCGCGGACGCCGTGAAGACGGGGATGCTCGGCACGGCGGCCATGATCGAGGCCGTGTGCGACGGGCTGGACGCGGACGCCGCCGGCGTGCCGGTCATCGTCGATCCCGTCATGGTGGCGAAGGGCGGGGCGCGCCTCCTGAACGACGACGCGCTCGCGGCCCTCAAGCGCCGGCTCGTCCCATGCGCGCGCGTCTTGACGCCGAACCTCCCGGAGGCCGAGGCGCTGGCCGGGATCGCCGTCACCGACCTTCGTTCCATGCGCGAGGCCGCCGAGGCTCTGCTGGCGCTCGGTCCGGCCGCCGTTCTGCTCAAGGGCGGCCATCTGCCCGGCGGAACCGTTGTCGACGTGCTCGCGACCGCCGACGGCGTCGAGGAGTTGGCCGCGCCCCGGATCGAGACGCGCCACACCCACGGCACCGGCTGCACGCTGGCGAGCGCCGTCGCGGCCGGGCTGGCGCAGCGCATGAGCCTACGGGACTCCGTGCTGCGGGCGCGCGCCTACGTGCGGGCGGCGATCGCGGCGGCCCCGGGCTTCGGGCGCGGTCACGGCCCGCTCGGCCACGCCGTGACCGTCGATCCGGGCCGGCTCACAGCACAAGCTTGACGACGCCGCCATCGACCCGGAGCGCCGAACCGTTGGTGGCCGAAGCGGCGGGGCTCGCGAGATAGCAGACCATGTTCGCGACTTCGTCCACCGTCGCGAAGCGCCGCAGCAGAGAGGTCGGGCGCTGGGTTCTGAAGAAATCGGCCTCCGCCTGCGCGAAGTCGATCCCCTGTGCCTCCGCCATCCGTTGAACGAAGGTCGCGACGCCCTCCGACCTGGTGGGGCCGGGCAGCACCGCGTTCACGGTCACGCCCGTGCCCGCGACGGTCTCGGCGAGGCCGCGCGAGACGGCGAGCTGCGCCGTCTTGGTCATGCCGTAATGGATCATCTCGACCGGAACGTTGAGCGCGGACTCGCTCGAGATGAACAGGATGCGGCCCCAGTTCCGCTCGCGCATGCCCCTTACATATTGGCGCGACAGGCGGACGCCGCTCAGCACGTTCGCCTCGAAGAACCGCCCCCAGTCCTCGTCGGTGATCTCGTCGAACGGCTTCGGCTCGAAGATGCCGAGATTGTTGACGAGGATGTCCACTTCCGGGAGCGCGGCAAACACCCGTTCCGCGCCTTCCTGCGTCGCGAGGTCGGCGGCGATGCCCTGGACGGCGCAGCCCGGATTGGCGTCGCTCACGCGCTTGCGGGCCTGCCCGACCCGCTCCTCGCCCCGGCCGTTGATCCAGACGCGGGCGCCCTGAGACGCAAGGCCCGAGGCGATCGCGAAGCCGATGCCCCCGGTCGATCCGCTCACGAAGGCCGTCTTTCCATCGAGCCTGAGATCCATTAGCGAAGCCTCCGCCGGTTTCGTATGGAAGATGGGCGCCGCGACCCGCGACCGCCAGAGACGGCGCCTCCGTTAGGCCAGTCAGCGGGAGACACATGATGGCCAGGTACGTCGACTACAAGAGGTGCGGCGATTGACGCGAGCGCACGGAGGCGGTAGACGGGATGTCGTGCGAATGGTGGCGGCGGCTAGAGCGGTGCGCGCACTTCATGGACGTATTGCGGGACCAGGCCGATCGGGCCGGGGGACGCGTGCTGGATATCGGCTGCGGCTGCGGGCGGCTCGCGGCGGCGCTGACGCAGCATATCGGGCCGCAGGGCCGTATCGAGGCGTGGATATCGTTGCCGGGCTGGTCGATTTCGCGAACCGGCACATCGCCCGGCGCTATCCCAACTTCAGCTTCGTCACCCTGCAACGGGACAATCCGGCCTACGACCCCTGGCGGCACGAAGGCGCTTCGCGAACCATTGCCTCGCTGGAGGAGGCCTGCGCCCCCGGAGCCGTCGATCTCTGCATCGCGACATCGCTGTTCACGCATCTCGACAGCGACATGGCGCGGGAGACGCTCGGGGCGATGCGGCGCGCGTTGGCCAAGGACGGACGGGCTCTCATCAGCCTGTTCCTGCTCGATCCCGGCGTTCGCGCCCTGATCCGCGATGGGCGTGCCGCCTTTCAGTTCGAGCACGAGTACGGCGAGGGCGCCTACGTGCAGAACCCCAAGGGCCGCTCGGCGCCCTCGCGTTCACCTTCGATCATTTCGTGCGGCTGTTGACGGAACACCGGCTCTACGTCGAGCGTGTCCTCTACGGGAATTGGCCCGGAAGGCCGCGCTACGTCCCGGGCAGGACATCGATGGGAAGTGTGGTCATGAGCACAGTCCACGATTGCCTCATCATCGGCGCGGGACCGGCCGGACTGACGGCCGCCATCTATCTCGCTCGCTTCCACCTCGATGTAGTCGCCGTGGACAGCGGCCGCAGTCGCGCCGCCACCATCCCCTGCTCGCACAACCACGCCGGCTTCCCCGACGGCATCGCCGGCGCCGAATTGCTTGCGCGCATGCGCAGGCAGGCCGAGCGGTATGGCGTGCAGGTGCGGGCCGGCCGGATCGACGCGCTGGCGCAGGACGGCGACGTGTTCGCGGCGTCCGGCACGGAGACGGCGCGCGCGCGCGCGGTGCTGCTGGCGACGGGCGTCACCAATCGCAGGCCCGCGATCCCGGACGCGGTGCATGATGCGGCGCTGGCGCAGGGACGGCTTCGCTACTGCCCGATCTGCGACGGCTACGAGGTGACGGATCAGACGGTGGCGGTGATCGGCACCGGCGACCATGGCGTCAAGGAGGCGACCTTCCTGCGCTCCTACACGGCGTCCGTCGCGCTGTTCGCGGCCGAGGGCGCGCACGCGCTGAGCGAGGACGACCGGAACTGCCTCTCCGGGATCGGCGTCCGCGTGACCGACGGCCCGGTGCGGGATTTCGTTCTGACGCCGGAGGGCTTAAGCTTTCAGGCGAGCGCCGGGCGCGAAATGTTCGCGAGCGTCTATCCGGCGCTCGGCTCCGACATCCACTCGGGCCTTGCGGCCCAACTCGGCGCCCACCGCACCGACGAGGGCTGCATCAAGGTCGATTCGCACCAGCGCACGAGCGTCCCCGGCCTCTACGCGGCGGGCGACGTCGTGCTCGGCCTCGACCAGATCAGCCACGCCATGGGCGAGGGCGGGGTCGCCGCGACCACCATCCGCAATGAGCTGACGCGCGGCGCACCGCTGCTCCGCTGACCGGCGCGATTGACGGCGCGCCCGGCCTGCACTACGCCGCTCGCCGGGCCACGTCCCCCCACCGGGACGCTTCTCTTCTGTAAGGGAGAGCCGCCATGGCGATCGCCGCCCCGAAGCCGGACGTTCGTCCGGCCGACCCCAATTTCTCCTCCGGTCCTTGCGCCAAGCGCCCCGGCTTTACGCTGGGCGGCCTGCGCGGCGCGTTCTTCGGCCGCAGCCATCGGGCCAAGCAGCCGAAGGCGCGGCTCGCCGAGGTGATCGACCGCTCGCGCGCGGTGCTCGGCCTGCCCCCGGACTGGAAGCTAGGCATCGTCCCCGCCTCCGACACCGGCGCCTTCGAGATGGCGATGTGGTCGCTGCTCGGCCCGCGCCCGGTCGATGTGTTGTCGTTCGAGAGCTTCAGCGCCGGCTGGTCGACGGATATCGTCAAGCAGCTGAAGCTGCCCGAGGTGCGCGTACTGTCCTCGGAGTACGGCGCGCTGCCCGATATTCGGCAGGTCGACTGGACGCACGACGTCGTATTCACCTGGAACGGCACGACGTCCGGCGTGCGTGTCCCGAACGGCGATTGGATTGCGCGCGACAGACAGGGCCTCGCTATCTGCGATGCGACCTCGGCCGCGTTCGCGATGGCGCTGCCCTGGGACAAGCTCGATGCCGTCACCTGGTCCTGGCAGAAGGTGCTGGGCGGCGAGGCCGCGCACGGGATGCTCGCGTTGTCGCCCCGCGCGGTCGATCGGCTGGAGAGCTACACGCCAAGCTGGCCGATGCCGAAGATCTTCCGGCTCACCAAGGGCGGCAAGCTGATCGAGGGCGTGTTTAAGGGCGAGACGATCAACACGCCGAGCATGCTCTGCGTCGAGGACGCGATCGACGGGCTGGTCTGGGCGGAGCAGGTCGGCGGCGTGCGCGGCCTGATCGCGCGCTCGGAAGCGAACCTCGCCGCCATCGCCGCCTGGGTCGGGCGAAGCGACTGGGCGGCGTTCCTCGCCGAGGATCCGGCGATCCGCTCGTGCACCTCGATCTGCCTCCGCATCGTGGCACCCTGGTTCGCGGCGCTCCCGACGGAGGCCCAGTGGAACGCGGCCAGGCAGATCGCGTCGCTGCTCGACCGGGAGGGCGTCGCCTACGACATCGCGGCCTATCGCGACGCGCCGCCGGGCCTGCGCATCTGGGGCGGCGCGACCGTCGAGACGTCGGACATCGAAGCGCTGCTGCCCTGGCTCGACTGGGCGTACGCCGAGGTCGCGGCCAAGTTCGCGCAAGCGGCGGCGGCGGAGTGACGCCGATGGCCCGCGTTCTCATCAGCGACAAGCTCTCGCCGGCGGCGGTCGAAATTTTCCGCACGCGCGGGATCGAGGTGGACGTGCGGCCCGGACTCGCGCCCGCCGAGTTGCGCGAGATCGTCGGGGAGTACGACGGCCTCGCGATCCGCTCCGCGACCAAGGTGACGAAGGAACTGCTGGACGCGGCGCCGCGCCTGAAGGTGGTCGGGCGCGCTGGCATCGGCGTCGACAACGTGGACGTGAAATCGGCGAGCGCGCGCGGCGTCGTCGTCATGAACACGCCGCATGGCAACGCGATCACGACCGCCGAGCACGCCATCGCCATGATGTTCGCGCTCGCCCGGCAGATACCGGAAGCGAGCGCGTCCACCAAGGCCGGGAAGTGGGAGAAGAACCGCTTCATGGGCGTCGAGCTCACCGGCAAGACGCTCGGCCTGATCGGCTGCGGCAATATCGGCTCGATCGTCGCCGACCGCGCGGTCGGGCTGAGGATGAAGGTCGCCGCCTACGATCCGTTTCTGACCGAGAAGCGCGCCGTCGAACTCGGCGTCGAGAAGGTGGAATTGGACGCGCTGTTCGCCCGCGCCGACTTCATCACCCTGCATACGCCGCTGACGGAGGCCACCCGCCACATCCTGTCGCGCGAAAGCATCGCCCGGCTGAAGCCGGGCGTGCGCATCGTCAACTGCGCGCGCGGCGGCCTCGTGGACGAGGAGGCGTTGGCCGAGGCGCTGCGCTCGGGCCACGTCGCCGGAGCGGCGCTCGACGTGTTCGCGGTGGAACCCGCGCGGGACAGCCCGCTATTCGCGATCGACAGCGTCGTCTGCACCCCGCATCTCGGCGCGGCGACGGCGGAGGCGCAGGAAAACGTGGCGCTGCAGGTCGCCGAGCAGTTGAGCGATTTTCTGCTCACGGGCGCGGTCACCAACGCGATCAACATGCCGTCGGTGTCGGCGGAGGACGCGCCCCGGCTCAAGCCGTATATGGAGCTGTGCCGTCAGCTCGGCGCCTTCGCCGGCCAGCTGACGCAGGCGCGGGACGGCGTGATCGGCCGCGTCACGATCGAGTACGAGGGGATGGCGGCGGAGCTCAACCATCGTCCGCTGACCGCCGCCGCGCTCGCCGGGCTGATGTCGCCGATGATGGAGGGCGTGAACATGGTTTCCGCGCCGATCGCCGCGCGCGAACACGGCATCGACGTCGCGGAAACGGTGCTCGACCGCGACAGCGAGTATCAGACGCTGGTGCGCGTCACCGTCCAGACCGGCGATCAGACGCGCACGGTCGCCGGCACCTTGTTCGCGGGCGCGCGGCCGCGCATCGTCGAGATCAAGGGCATCCCGGTCGAGGCCGATTTCGCGCGGCACATGCTCTATGTCACGAACCAGGACAAGCCGGGCTTCATCGGCCATTTCGGCGCCATGCTGGCCGAGGCGGGCATCAACATCGCGACCTTCCATCTCGGCCGCGCCGAGCAGGGCGGCGATGCGATCTGCCTCGTGTCGGTGGACGAGCCGGTCTCGGAGCGGGTGCTCGCCAAGGTCCGCGCGCTGCCGCTCGTGATGCAGGCCTCGGCGCTCGCCTTCTGAACGTGGCGGGCCTGCCCACGGCGTCGCCCGAGCCGCCGTGGGAAGCGCGCGTTGTCGCATCCGCCGCTCCGGTCGCGCTCCCGAAGGGGACGCGCGAGATCGCGTCGGTGCAGGTGCTGCGGGCCGTCGCCGCGATCGCGGTCAGCGTCTTGCATGTGGCTCAGAACGCGGGCGCGTTCGTCGGCCGGCCGGGCGAGACGCCCTATCCCTGGCTCGAGTTCCTGCCCTGGGACGCGGGCGTGGACATCTTCTTCGTCATCTCCGGCTTCGTCATGGTGTACGCGTCCGCGCGCCTGTTCGGGCGTCCGGGCGCGGTCGGGCTGTTCGCAAGACGGCGGCTCGCGCGCGTCGTGCCGCTCTACTGGATGGCGACGACGCTCGTGCTCGCGGTCGCTCTCCTGATGCCCGGCACGCTGAGCGAAGCACCCGGCGGCATCGGCTCCATGCTCGCGAGCTACCTGTTCATTCCCTGGCGGAGGCCGGACGGGTTCATCCAGCCGCTGTTCCGCCTCGGCTGGACGCTGAACTACGAAATGCTGTTCTATGCGGCCTTCGCTTCGTTCATCGGGCTGAGGCGAAACCGGGCCGTCGCGTGCGTGTTCGCCGTGATGCTCGCGCTCGCTGTCGCCGGGCAGGCGCTGCGCCCGTCGAACCCGCAAGCGCTGTTCTGGACCGATCCGATCGTCCTCGAATTCGCGGCCGGAATGCTCGTCGCGCAATTGCTGCTCGCGGGCGTGCGGCTCGCCGCGCCGGTCCGTCTGCTGCTCGCAGCATGCGGGGTCGGGATGCTGTTCGTGGAGGGCAGGGCGGACGGGCCGTGGCGCTTCCTGGCCTACGGCCTGCCCGCGACGCTGTTCGTCGCCGCCTGCGTGCTCGCGCGTCCGGCATCGGGCCGCGTGTCCGCCCGGCTGCGGCTCGGCATCCTGCTCGGCGACGCCTCGTACGCGATCTACCTCGTCCACCCATTCCCGATGCGCGCCTTCGCCGTGCTGTGGCAGAAGCTGCACTGGACGGGGATGGCGGGTATCCTCTCCTATGTCGCGTTCACGGTGCTGTTCGCCTGCGTGATCGCGGTTGTCGTGCATTTCTGGGTCGAGATGCCGGCGACGCTTTGGGCGCGGCGGCGGCTGGGCGTTTGAAGCTTTTTCGAGGTTCATCCTCTGAGTGCCTCAAGCCACGCGGTATCCATCATCGGGCCTCGGCCAGCAAAGGCACTCCGACCGCGGTCGCGGCCTGGCGCAGTACCGTATCCAGCGTTGCCAATACCAGCGCTTCGCGCCGCGCCAGTTCGAGATAGGCCGCGTCATAGACGCTGAGGCGGTGGTGGCGAGCGAGTGCGAGCAAAGCAGCTTGCGCTGGCTCGCGATCAACATGAATGGCGAGTTGCACCAGGTTGCGCAGAAAAGACGCGGTGCCAGCTTCATTCAACCGGCCGCGCCGTTCGTTCACCAGGGAATTCCGGATTTTGAACCACCAGGCAAAAGGCACCCACGCGTCGCCCGTCTCGATGCGATTCAGGGCCGTGGCGGCAATGGGTGTTCCTCCACGCTCCACTTCGTCGAGCAGCCGGGTCAGATGCGTCTTCGCCTCCGACGCCTGTATCTCGCGCACGTCTCCGATCTCAGACCAGTCGGTTCGACCGGTTTATGCACCGGTGCGTTCTGACGCAACCACGCGGGAATGCCTTCCGGATCGCCCAAAACGACGATCCCCTGAGCTGCTTTCGGCCTTTCCGCGACGATGCTATACGCCGCGCGCCGTCGACGAGACCCCCGATGACCGAAGACAAGCCGAACCACATCGCCCTGCTGCCCGCCGGATTGCGCGACTTGCTGCCGCCCGAGGCGGAGCGGGAGGCGGCGCTCGTCTCGGGGCTGATGGCGGTGTTCGCATCGCACGGCTACGAGCGGGTGCGGCCGCCGCTGGTCGAGTTCGAGGACAGCCTGCTCGCCGGATCGGGCGCGGCGGTCGCCGAGCAGACCTTCCGCCTGATGGACCCGGACAGCCAGCGCATGATCGGCGTCCGCGCCGACACGACGCCGCAGGTCGCGCGCATCGCCCAGACCCGCCTCGCCGCCGCGCCGCGCCCGGTGCGCCTGTCCTATGCCGGGCCGTGCCTGCGTGTGCGGGGAACGCAGATCGCGCCGGACCGGCAGGTCGAGCAGGCGGGGATGGAGCTGATCGGCTGCGACAGCCCAGGTGCGGACGCGGAGATCATCCTGGTCGGCGTCGAGGCGCTCGCGGCGTCGGGCGTCGACCGGCTCAGCATCGACCTCACGTTGCCGACGCTCGCGCCGACGCTGATGGACGAAGCGGGCCTGTCCGGAAGCCAGCGCGCCCAACTCGCGCGCGCGCTCGACCGCAAGGACGACGCCGCCGTGCAGCGGTCCGGCGGTCCTCTGGCCGCCACTTTCGGCGACCTGCTGCGCGCGGCGGGTCCGAGCGAGCGGGCGCTCGCGGCCCTCGCGGCGGCGGCTCTGCCCGAAGCAGCACGCGGGCTTGCAGCCCGGCTCGCCGAGACGGTGCGGGTTTTGCGCGCACAGGCGCCGGGGCTGAGATTGACCGTCGATCCCGTCGAGTTCCGGGGATTTCGCTACGAGACCGGCGTCTCGGTCACGATCTACGCGCCGAGCCGGCAGGAGGAGCTGGGACGAGGCGGCCGCTACATGAGCGGCGAGGCCGAGCCCGCTTTCGGGCTCACCTTGTACCCCGACGCGATCCTGCGCGCCGTACCCGATCGCGCGCCCCGGCAGCGCGTACTGGTCCCGCCCGGCTCAGGGCACGACGCGGCGGCCGAGCTGCGGCGAGACGGGTTCGTGACCGTCGCCGCGCTCACGCCGTATATGGACGCGGCGGAGGAGGCGCGGCGGCTGCGCTGCTCGCATATCCTGCGGGACGGCGCGGCCGTTCCGGTCGAGACCGCCGGGACGGGAGGCTGACGCCATGGCGAATGTGTGCGTGATCGGCGCGCAATGGGGCGACGAGGGCAAGGGCAAGATCGTCGACTGGCTCGCCAGCCGGGCCGAGATCGTGGTGCGCTTCCAGGGCGGCCACAATGCCGGGCATACGCTCGTCGTGGGCGATCAGACCTACAAGCTGTCGCTCCTGCCGAGCGGCCTGGTGCGGGGCAAGCTCGGGATCATCGGCAACGGCGTCGTGGTCGATCCGCGCGCCCTGCTGGCCGAGATCGACCGCGTGACGGCCCAAGGGTTGACCGTGACGCCCGAGACGCTGCGCATCGCCGAGAACGCGGTGCTGATCCTGCCTCTCCATCCGGCGCTCGACCGCGCCCGCGAAGCCGCGCGCGGCGAGCAGAGGATCGGCACGACGGGGCGAGGAATCGGCCCGGCCTACGAGGACAAGGTGGCGCGGCGGGCGATCCGGTTGTGCGACCTGGCGGAGCCGGACGTGCTGTCGGCCAAGCTCGACGAATTGCTGCTGCACCACAATACGCTGCTGCGAGGCTTGGGCGCCGAACCCTTCGCCAAGGACGCGCTGCTCGCCGAGTTGCAGGAACTCGCGCCCCGGCTGCTGCCGTTCATGGAGCCGGTCTGGGAGCGGCTCGACGCCATGCGCCGCGCCGGCGCCCGCATTCTGTTCGAGGGCGCGCAGGCGGTGATGCTCGACGTCGATCACGGCACCTATCCGTTCGTCACCAGCAGCAACACGGTGGCCGCGACCGCCGCCTCCGGCGCGGGGATCGGGCCGGGCGCGGTCGGCTTCGTGCTCGGCATCGCCAAGGCCTACTCGACGCGCGTCGGCTCCGGCCCGTTTCCGACCGAGCTGCACGACGCGACCGGGCGATTGCTGGGCGAGCGCGGTCACGAATTCGGCACCGTCACCGGACGCCCCCGCCGCTGCGGCTGGTTCGACGCGGCGCTCGTGCGTCAGGCGGTCAAGGTCGGGGGCATTCAGGGGTTGGCGCTGACCAAGCTCGACGTGCTGGACGGCCTGCCCGAGCTGAAGCTCTGCACCGGCTATCGCGTCGGCGGCGCGCTAGTCCGGCATTTGCCGGCGGGCAAAGCGGCCCAGGCCGCCGCCGTTCCGCTATACGAAACGATCGAGGGCTGGATAGGCTCGACGCGCGGCGCGCGGTCCTGGGCGGACCTGCCGGCGCAGGCGATCAAGTATGTCCGCCGAATCGAGGAACTGGTGGAGGCGCCGGTGACGCTGCTCTCCACCAGCCCCGAGCGGGACGACACGATCCCCGTCCGCGACCCGTTCGAGGGTTGACCTACTGGCGAGCCGTCTCTTCGATTGCGTCCACGCGGTCGGGGTAAAACGCGAGATAGTTCTTGATCGCCGCCACGGCCGGGTGCGGGTTCTCGTATGTCCAAACCGCATTGACGGAGCGGTCGCCGCCGAGCGGGATGGTAAAATAGGCGCAGTCGCCCTTATAGGGGCAGTAGGTCGCGTGGCCCGTTCGTGCGAGCAGCGCCATGTCGGCGTCGTCGCGGGGAATGTACTGCACGGGCGGATAGCTCGCCTCCCGAACCGTCAGGGCGTTCCGCGTGTCGGCCACAACCCGGCCGGCCACCCTCACGATCACGCGCTTCGGATTGCGCGCGACGATGATCGGATGATCGGGTCCGGGCGTCCTGACCGGCTTCGCCGCTGTCGCGCGGGTGTTTTGCATGACCTTACCTCCGAACCCAGACTGTCTGTTTCGAAACAACAACGCGGACTCATGAGAGCCTGACGGTCGCGCCGCTCGCGGCTGCTTCGTTCACGGCGAGCGTCGCCGCCAGCGTGCGCGCGCCGTCGCGGCCGGAGGCGACCGGCTCCTCCTCGCCGCGGATCACCGCCGCGAAGTGTGGCATCTGTTCCGCATAGGGGCTGCCCGTTGCGACCGTCACCGGGGCGCTGGCGAGCTTCTCGTGCCACCCGCGCGCGTCCGGATAGCGCCAGAGCATGAGCGACGGCAGTGTCAGCGAGCCTTCCGTGCCGCAGATGACATGAGAGTCGGACGCCGTGCGAGAGAAGGCCGGATTCTCCCCGGATGTGAGATCCCAGGACCACGGGCTGACCGCCGTGTCCGACAGCGCGATCGTCGCAATCGCGCCGGTCGCGAAGCGCAGGATCAGGGCCGCCGTATCCTCGACCGGGAAGCCCCGCACGGCGTTCGACGTCACGGCTTGCAGGCTTGCTATCTCGCCGCACAAGAAGCGCAGCAGGTCGATCTCATGGATCAGATTGATCAGCACCGGACCGCCGCCCGGCGATCTCCGCCACGCGGCGTCGAAATACGCGTCCGGCTTGAGGAACAGCGCGAGCGCGTTCGCCGCGACCACGCGCCCGAGCGCGCCATCCCGCACCAGTTGCCGCGCCCGCCGGATGATCGGGTGATGGCGGCGATGATGGCCGACGAGCACCGGGACGCCTGCCTTCTCCGCCGCCTCGCACAGCCGGCGAGCGGCCTCCACCGTGTCCGCGACCGGCTTCTCGACCAGCACGGGAATTCCTTTGGCCACGCAATCGAGCGAGACGGGCACATGCAGCGCGTTGGGGGTCGCGACGATTGCGCCGCCCGGCTTCTCGGCCGCCAGCAAGGCGCGGTGGTCCGGGTAGAGCGGCACGCCGAACTCATCCGCGATCGCACGCGCGGCCGGGTTGGGATCGGCGATGCCGCAGATCGCGACGCCGTCCGTCTCGGCCGCCGCTTGCAGATGGGCGCGTCCGATGAAGCCTGATCCGATCAGCGCGACTCGGATATCGGGCACGGCGGACCTCCTTTTTATCGCGCAGATGCGGGTCTATACGGGCCGCCGGTCGAGCAGACGGCGCAGATAGGCGAGGCTCTGCGAGATCGCCGCCTCGTCGTCCGGGTAGTCCGGGTGCAGATAGTCGATTTCCAGCGCGAGCAGGCCCTCATAGCCGGCGTCGCCGAGGATGCCGAGGATGCGGGGCAGGTCGATCAGGCCTTCGCCGAGGGGCACGCTCGGCCAGAAGGAGAAATCGCGCGGGCTGCCGCGAAACGCCGCCACGTCCTTCACATGCGCGGCACGCACGTAGGGCGCGAGCGTCTCCGCGACCACGACCGGGTCTTCGAACAAGCGCAGATTGTTCGCCGTATCGAGGCAGACGCCAAGCGCCGGATGGCCGACCGTGGCGACCAGGTCGAGCATCTCGTCCGCCGAGAGGTCGATGTGGTTCTCGACGGCGAGCACGACCCGGCGCTCCGCCGCATGCTCGGCCGCCCGGGCGAGCAGCGGCAACAGCAGCTCGCGGTGCTCCGGCCAGGGCCGGGTGTGCGTGCGGCGGCCGCCCGCGCAGATGCGCATGACGCGCGCGCCGAGCGCCTGCGCGACATCGACATGATGCCGTAAATCCCGCAACGCGTCCGGTTCCGCGCCGGAGCCGAGGCCCCTAGGATGCCCCCAGGCCCACACAAGGTCGAGCCCGGCCGCCTCCAGCTTGCGCCGCAATTCCGCGACGGAGGCCGCGCCGTCCTCCAGCATGAAAGACTCGATCGATACCCCTCCGACCCCGTGCGCGACCGCGCGGTCGATGAAATCCCCGAGCGACATCCGGCGCTTCGGATCCTGCTCGAGACCCGGATAGATTTCGCCGAAATGCCGATGATAGCAGTAGGAATCGATCGCGATCTTCACGGCGTCCTCCCCGGAACGGCGCCAACTCTAGAACCAGCGGGAGGCCCGTGCATGCCGGAGAGCGGTTTTTTGGTGGGCGAGCGGTTCACGGACGAGTTTACCTTCACGGCGGACGCGATTCGCGCCTTTGCCGCGAGCACCGGCGATACGAACCCGCTGCATCACGACGAGGCGTACGCGCGCACGACGCGGTTCGGTGGCCTGATCGCGGCGGCCGGTCACTATACGTCGCTGATGATGGGGACCGTGGCGCGCGCTATCACTGAGCGCGGGCCAGGGGTGGGCTTGGGCTTTACCTTCCGCTTCCATCGCGCCGTCCAGGCGGGCGAAACCCTCAGCCTGGTCTGGACGGTGACGGACATCCAGCCGAAAGCCTCGCTCGGGGGCTACGTCGTCGACATGGAAGGCAGGTTAAGCCGCGCCGATGGCAGCGTTTCCGTGTCGGCGACCTCGAAGAACCTGGCGCTGTCGGCGGACAGCCTTACGCCGCGCTGACTCGTTCGATCAGCGCCATCGCGGCGGCGGGCGCGCGGTGCTTCGCGCCCGAGATCACATAGGCGAAGACGGGCCGCCGGTCCGGCTGCGCGAGCGCGCGGAGCCTCGCGGCCCACGCGTCGAGCGCCGCCTGCCTGTATCCGGCCGGCTCCTCGTGCACCGTGCCCTGCAGCCGTAGATAGACATGCCCGGCCGTGACGCCGTGCCAGGGCGCGCTTCCCGGTTTGTCGAGGATCACCCGCGCAACGCCGCGCTCGCGCAGCAGCGCAATCGCCTCATCGCCGCCGAAGCTCGCGTGCTCCGCCTCCAGCGCGTGGCGCAGCTCGAGGCCGTCGAGCGCGGGTGGCAGCAGATCTAGAAAGCGAGCGAGCTGCTCGCGGTCGAACCGCCGCCCCGCCGGAAGCTGCCAAAGGATCGGCCCGAGCTTGTCGCCGAGTTCGGCGAGGCCCGAGCCGAGGAAGCGCTCGATCGCGGGCTTCGCCTCGGCCGCGTCCTTGCGCTGCGCGGCGCTGCGGGCGGCCTTGACCGCGAACACGAACCCGTCCGGCGTACCCGCGCGCCAAGAGCGGAAGGTCGCGGGCGTCTGCGTGCGGTAGAACGTGGCGTTGATCTCGATGGAGGTCAGCCGCGCCGACGCATAGGCCAGCTCATCGGCGCGGCGCAGGCCCTCGGGGTAGAACAGCCCGCGCCACGGCGCGTAGTCCCAGCCGCCGATGCCGACGCGGATCATGCGCCGCTTTGCCTCAGACCGAGAAATACTTCGCCGCGGGGTTGAACACAACGATTGCGCTGGTGGATTGCTCCGGATGCAGCTGCCACTCGTCGGAAAGCGACACGCCGATCCGCTCCGCTTGCAGCAGCTTCAGCAGGGGCTCCTGGTCCTCGATGCGCGGACAGGCCGGATAGCCGAAGGAGTAGCGCGAGCCACGATACGCTTGGGCCAGCATCTTCTCAATGTCGCGGTCGTCCTCGGCGGCGAAGCCCAGTTCGGCGCGGGCGCGCTTGTGGACGTATTCCGCCATGCCCTCCGCCATCTCGACCGAGAGGCCGTGCAGATACAGATAGTCCTGGTAGCGGTTGTCCTCGAACCACTCCCGCGTCGTCTCTGACGCTTTCTGCCCCATGGTCACGACCTGCAGCCCGAGCACGTCGCGCTCCTCGTCGTCCACGTCGCGGAAGAAATCGGCGATGCACTCGCCGTCCTCCTTTGGCTGCCGGGGCAGGGTGAAGCGGCAGAGTTCCGTGTTGCCGTCTTCCGCGAACACGATCAGGTCGTTGCCCTGTCCCGCCGCCTTCCAGAAGCCGTACGCGGCCCGCGGGCGCAGGATGTCCCGCTCCTCGCACAAGGTCAGCATCCGGCGCAGCACCGGCCGCAGCTCCTGCTTGGCCCAGCCGAGGAAATCGTCGAGCGTGCGGCCCTGCTTTCGGAAACCCCACTGCAGCTGATAGAGGCTGCGCTCGTTGACGAACGGCACGATGGCCTTCGGCGGCGCCTCGACCACGCGCGCACCCCAGAAGGGCGGTATCGGCACGGGCGTGCCGCGCGTCAGCCGGCGCCGCCGTTCGCGCACCGCTTCGATATCGACCGGGCGGAAGGCGCGCTGATCGGCCTGGCCGAGCGTGCGCGCGGTGTTGCGCGTCTTGCCCACGCGCTTAGCCTGGATCGCCGCGAGATAGTCGTCGAACCCGTTGCCGGTCACGCGGTCCATCAGGTGCAGCCCATCGAATGCATCGCGCGCGTAGGCGACGCGGCCGCAGGCATAGGAGCGGACGCAGGCGTCCTCGACATAGGTGCGGGTCAGCGCCGCGCCGCCGAGCAGCACCGGCACTTCCAGGCCCTGGCGCGACATCTCTTCGAGGTTCTCGCGCATCACGACGGTCGATTTCACGAGCAGGCCAGACATGCCGATCGCGTGGGCCTTGTGCTCGCGCACCGCCGCCATCATGTCCGCGAGCGGCACCTTGATGCCGAGATTGACCACACGGTAGCCGTTGTTGGTCAGGATGATATCCACGAGATTCTTGCCGATGTCGTGCACGTCGCCCTTCACCGTCGCGAGCACGATCGTGCCTTTCTCCTGTCCCTCGACGCGCTCCATGTGCGGTTCGAGATAGGCGACGGCGGCCTTCATCGTCTCGGCGCTTTGCAACACGAAGGGCAGCTGCATCTTGCCCGCGCCGAACAGCTCGCCGACCACCTTCATGCCGTCGAGCAGCACGGTGTTGATGATGTCGAGCGGCGCCATGCGGCGCATCGCCTCTTCGAGATCGTCGGTCAGCCCCTTGCGGTCGCCGTCCACAATCCGGTCCTTGAGCCGGCCCTCCGCCGTGTCGGCGCGCACCTTCTTCACCGCGTCCGCCGCCTTGCGGTCTGCGAACATCTCGAGAAGCTTCTGCAACGGATCGTAGCCTTCGGCGCGGCGGTCGAAGATCAGATCCTCCATCACGCGCACCTCCTCGGGCGCGATCAGGTGCAGCGGGCGGATCTTGCTGACATGCACGATCGCGCCGGTCATCCCCGCGCGCACGGCGTGATCGAGGAAGACGGAGTTCAGCACCGCGCGCGCGGCCGGGTTGAGGCCGAAGCTGATGTTGGAGAGGCCGAGGACGATCTGCACGTCCGGGAACTCGTCTCGGATCATGCGGATACCTTCGAGCGTCCACTGCCCGAGCTTGCGGTCATCCTCGTTGCCGGTCGCGATGGTGAAGGTGAGCGGGTCGATCAGCAGATCCGATTGCGGCAGGCCATAATTGTTGCAGGCGAAATCGACCAGCCGCCGCGCGACGCGGAGCTTGTCCTCCGCCGTCTTGGCCATGCCGGCTTCGTCGATCGTCAGCGCGATCACCGCCGCGCCGAACTGGCGGGCGAGCTTCAGGCGCTCGGTCGCGGCGTGCTCGCCGTCCTCGAAATTGATCGAGTTGATGATCGGCTTGCCGCCGTGCAGCTTCAGCGCCGCCGCGATCACCGGCGTCTCGGTGCTGTCGATCACCAGCGGCGCGTTGACGGACGACGTGAAGCGGCGGATCACCTCGTTCATCTCCGCTGTCTCGTCGCGCCCGACAAAGGCCGTGCAGACGTCGAGGCTGTTCGAGCCTTCGCCCACCTGCTCGCGCCCGACCGCGACGCAGCCGTCCCAGTCGTGGCTCTCCTGCAACCCGCGCCACTTCTTCGAGCCGTTGGCGTTGCAGCGCTCGCCGATGGAAAAGTAGCTGTTCTCCTGCCTGAGCGGCGTCTGACCGTAGAGGCTCGCGACCGACGGCACCCAGACGGGCTTGCGCGCGACCGGGGCCGGACGGAAGCCGCCGCGCCGGCGGAGCATCGCGTCGAGAGCGCGGATATGCGGCACGTCGGTGCCGCAGCAGCCGCCGATCAGGTTCATGCCGTCTTCCACGACGAAGCGCTCGACCCAGCTCGCCATCTCGTCGGCGCCGAGCGGATAGCGCGTCTGCCCGTCAACGAGCTCCGGCAATCCGGCGTTCGGCTGCACGGAAAGCAGGCCCGGCCAGTTCGCCGCGAGCCAGCGCACGTGCTCGGCCATTTCCTGCGGCCCGGTGGCGCAGTTCAGCCCGATCAGCGGCACGTCGAGCGCGTGGATCACCGTCGCGGCGGCGGCGATGTCGGGGCCGACCAGCAAGGTGCCGGTCGTCTCCACCGTCACCTGCACGAAGATCGGCGTGTCGGTCCCGAGTTTCCTGCGCGCGATCTTGGCGCCGTTGACCGCCGCCTTGATCTGCAGCGTGTCCTGGCAGGTCTCGATCAGGATCGCGTCCACGCCGCCGTCGATCAGCCCCTCGCATTGCCGCGCGAGCGCCGCCTCCAGCGGATCGTAGGCGATGTTGCCGAGGCTCGGCAGCTTCGTTCCCGGCCCGACGCTGCCGACGACCCAGCGGTGCCGCCTGTCCGCGAAGCTGTCGGCGGCCTCGCGCGCCAGCTCCGCCCCGACCTTGTTGATCTCGTGCGTGCGGTCCTGCAGGTCGAATTCCGCGAGCGTGACCGGCGAGCCGCCGAAGCTGTTCGTCTCCACCATGTCCGCGCCGGCCTCGAAATAGCCGCGATGGATCTCGCGCACGAGGTCGGGGCGGGAGAGGTTCAGCACCTCGGTGCAGTTCTCCTTGCCCCAATAGTCGCGCTCCACGTCGAGGGTGAGCGCCTGCACGCGGCTGCCCATGCCGCCGTCGCACAGCAGCACTTGGTCGCGAAGGGCGTCGAGAAGATGGGGACGGGACATCCGATTGCTTTCGTTCGCTGAACGGGGATGGTCAGGCGGGGAGGCGGATGGCGGCGTCGCCGCGTACGGGCGCCAGGGCGCGGTCGGGTTCGCGCATCGCCCGCCACAGGCGCACCTGCATGGTTCCGGGCACGTCCAGCGGGGTGTCGGCCGCGAGGCCAGCATCGGCGAGGATGCTCTCCATCGCGGCGTCCCCGAAGCCGGGCCAGCAATGCGCGAGACGTTCGATCACATCCACGCGGTCGTGGGCCGCGAGATCGGCGACGATCAGCGTGCCGCCTGGCCTGAGCACGCGCGCGGCCTCGGCGACGACGCCGGCCGGGTCTTCGGCGTAGTGCAGCACCATCTGCAGCACGGCCAACTCGAACACGCCGTCCGCGAAGGGCAGCCGGTACATGTCCGCGAGGCGCACGCCGCAATGCGACAGGCCGGCGCGGGCGAGCCGGGTGCGCGCCAGCGCCAGCATCGCCTTGCTCGCGTCGATGCCCATAGCGTGCGCCACGCGCGACGCCAGCAGCTCAAGCAGCCTACCCGTGCCAGTACCGATGTCGAGCAGGCGTCCGACGCCGGTTTCGGGCACGAGCGCGAGCAGGGCGGCCTCGACCGCGCCCGCCGCGAGGCCGAGGGCGCGCATCTCGTCCCAGTCCGACCCCTGACGCCGGAAGCTCTCGGAGGCGACCCGCGCCCGCTCGGCGAGCACGCGCGCGGCCTGCCGCCGGTCGGATGCGAGCACCGGATCGTCCTCGGGCAGTTGCGCGAGCAGCGCGCGGGCGAGCGGGCAGGCGGCCAGCGTGAACCACACATTCGCCCCCTCGCGCACCCGGTCGAGCAGCCCGGCCTCGCAGAGCAGGCGGAGATGCCGCGACAGCCGGGGCTGCGACTGGCCCAGGATCTCGACGAAATCCATGACGCAGAACGATCCCCGCCCGGCGAGGGCGAGCAACCGCAAGCGGGTCGGCTCGGCGGCGGCGCGCAGGCTGGCGAGAAGCGGTTCCACGGCTTGCATGTGACATAAAGATATCCTTATGTCCAGTCATGCCCTCGCTCGCCGATGCGCGCCTGCCGATCCGGTTCGGTCCCCTGGCCTCTCTGCGGCCGGGCGAGGCCGTGCTGCTGCCGGAGGGCGAACCCGCAACCGTGCCCGACGGCCATGCGGTGCAGCGCTACGCGCTTCCGCCCGGCGATGCCGCCCATCCCCCCGCCTGCGCCTGCTGCGCGCCGCGCGGGCCGCTCGCTTCCGCCCTGACGCAATTGTTCCTGTCGCGGGCGCGGGGAGAGGCGCCGTTCTTCACCGCCGTCCTGGTTGCCGGCGACGACCCGCGCGCCGAGGCCGCCATCCGCGAGGCGATCCGCCGTGATCCGCTCGTCGGCGGCCGCTACCGCGCGGCCTGGGCGGCGGTCTCGGCCTGAGCGGGTTAGCTCTCGGCCGGGATGCTCCGGTCTCCGGCCCCGAGCGGCCGCTGCATGAACACGACGTCGAGCCACCGGCCGAACTTGTAGCCTGCCGCCCGCAAGGTGCCGGCCCGCCTGAAACCGAGGCTCGCATGCACGCCGACCGAGCCGACATTCTCGGAATCGCCGATCACCGCGATCATCTGGCGGAATCCAGCTTCGGTCGCGGTCTCGATCAGGCATTGCACCAGCGCCTTGCCGACGCCCTGGCCGCGCACGTCGTCCCGCACGTAGATGCTGTCCTCGACCGCGAAGCGGTAAGCGGTGCGGTCCCGGAACCGTGCGTAATACGCAAATCCCAGCACACCGCTAACGTCGGCGGCGACCAGCCACGCGCCGCGCCGGTCGATGGACGCCTCGTATCGCGCCGTCATCTCCTCGAGCGAAGGCGGCGTTTCCTCGAAGGTGCCGGCGCCGTGCAGGACGTGATGCGCATAGATGGCCTGCGCTTCCGCCATGTCGGCCGGTGTCGCGGGTCGGATCGTCATTGGTCGGCGTCTCCTCGGAGCCGTGTCGCGGGCGAGCGGCGCCGCCCGCATGGAGAAGGGAAGCGAGTTTCCGTCGTCCTTTACAACTTATAGGTGTTGATCCTGATTGCCCGGCTGGGGCATATTGGCGCGACGATCACAAGCCGGCTAGACGCACGCAAAACCGACATCGTGCTTGACGGGCCGCCACGGCACGGTTGGCGCAGCTTCAGCGAGGGACGACGCCGTGGGAATACCTGACGGTACAATTTTGAGCGGAGCGGTACGAGCGATCGGATCCGCCGCCGGTGCCGCCCCGCCGGCCGACGATCCCTCGCTTGTCCACCCGCGCCTTCAGGCGGTGATGGCAGCCGCCCGCTATTACGGCATCGAGCTCGATCCCGGCGAGTTTCGTCCTTCGCCCGGCGAGAGCGCGGCGGATGCGGCGTCGCTCGCTTCCTGGGCGCGGGACGGCGGCATGTGGGCGCGCGGCGTCCGGCTGCGCTGGAAGCAGCTCGTGAAGCTGCACGAGACCGGGCCCGTGGTGCTGCTGCTGAACGATGGCTCGGCCGCCCTGCTGACCGGCGCCAACGCCGAACACAACGTCGTCTTCCTCGCCGATCCGGCCGCCGCCGGCGGAGCGCAGCCTGTTCCGGTCGATGAATTGCGTCTGGCCCAGGTCTGGGACGGCGAGACCGTGCTGCTGCGAGCCGAGCGCGGGGCGCAGGAAGCGGATGCGCCGTTCACGATGGGATGGCTTGCCGCGCTCGTGCTGCGCGAGCGCCGCTCGCTCCGCGACATCGGCCTGGCGTCGCTGACCTTGAGCTTTCTCACGATCTTCCCGCCGCTGCTGGTGATGACGGTCGTGGACAAGGTGCTCGAGCATCACAGCATCTCCACGCTCGCGCTGTTGTCCGCGATCCTGGCGCTCGCGATGGTCTACGAGACGCTGCTCGGCTACGCCCGGCGGCTGATCGTGCTGGTGGTCGGCATCAGGCTCGATGCACGGCTCAACCTGCACGTCTTCAATCGTCTGCTGCGTCTGCCGCTCGACTATTTCGAGCGCCACCCGGCCGGCGAGACGATGCACAAGATCAGCCAGGTGTACAAGGTCCGCGACTTTCTCACCGGCAAGCTGCTGACGACCTTCCTCGATCTCGTCACCCTGGTCGTGTTGCTGCCGTTCCTGTTCTATCTCAACGCGGCTTTGGCCTGGATCGTGCTCGTCTGCTCCGGCCTGATCATGCTCATTATCGTCGCGTATCTGAAGCCGCTGCGGCGCGTGTTCAAAAGCGTGGTCGCGGCCGAGACCGAGAAGGCCTCCGCGCTCGGCGAGACGGTGTTCGGCATCAAGACCGTGAAATCGCTCGCGCTCGAGCCGCAGCGCCGCGCGCTCTGGGACGCTCGCATCGCGGAAGCGGGCAAGTGGCGTCTCGCCTTCGGCAAGCTCGGCAACTGGCCGCAGACGCTGGTCAACCCGATCGAGCGGTTCATGTCGATCGGCATCGTGCTGTTCGGGGCGTATATGGCGCTCGCGGACAAGACCGGATACGCGGTCGGCGCCCTGTTCGCCTTCATGATGCTCAGCATGCGCGTGGCGCAGCCGCTGGTCGGGCTCGCCAAGCTGATCGAGGATTACGAGGAGGTCGGCTCCTCCGTCGGGGAGGCGGCGTCGGTGTTGAACCGGCCGCTCGAGGCGGAGGCGGCGTCGGGCGGCACGCGGCCGCAATTCTCGGGCGCGCTCGCCTTCGACGATGTGAGCTTTACCTATGGCGGCACCAAGCTGCCGGCGCTCGACCGGGTCTCCTTCTCCGTGCCCGCCGGCACCATGCTCGGCATCGTCGGGCGCAGCGGCTCCGGCAAGTCGACCTTGACAAGGCTGCTGCAGGGCATCAACCGCGACTATTCCGGCTTCATCAAGATCGACGGCTCGGATCTGAAGGCGATCAACCTCCGCCATCTGCGCCAGAGCTTCGGCGTCGTGTTGCAGGAGAATTTCCTGTTCCGCGGCTCGATCCGCGACAACCTCATCGCCGGACGGCCGGGCCTCACCCTCGATCACGTCGTGCAGGCCGCGCGCCTCGCCGGGGCGGAGGAGTTCATCGAGCGGATGCCGAACGGCTACGAGACCTTCATCGAGGAGGGTTCGCCCAATCTGTCGGGCGGCCAGCGGCAGCGGCTCGCGATCGCGCGCGCGCTCATCACCGACCCGCGCCTGCTGATCCTCGACGAATCGACGAGCGCGCTCGACCCCGAGAGCGAGGCGCTGGTGAACGCGAACCTGCACCGCATCGCGCGCGGCCGCACCATGGTGATCGTGTCGCATCGCCTGTCGTCGCTCACCGAGTGCAACCAGATCCTGGTGCTGGAAAAGGGCCGGGCGATCGACATAGCGCCGCACAAGACGCTGCTCGAACGCTGCCCGCTCTACCGCCAGCTCTGGGCGCAGCAAAACCGTCATCTCGACATGCAGGGGCCCCGCCATGCAGCTCTCGCTCCAGCCTTCGCCCAAGCCGATTGAGCTGATACCGGCGCGCAAGCGGGACGCTGCGCTGCCGGTCATCCTCGAATTCCAGTCGCCGTCGGCCGCGATCGTTGCCACGCCCGTTCCGCGCTCCGCGCGCGGCACGATCTGGCTCGTCAGCAGCCTGTTCGTCGCCTGCCTGGTGCCGATGGGCCTCATACCGATCGATCGGGTCGTTACCGCCCAGGGGAAGGTTCTGTCGCAGAGCCCGACCATTGTCGTGCAGCCGCTGGAGACCGCGATCGTGCGGTCGATCGACGTGCGCGAGGGACAGCACGTGCATGCGGGCGACATTCTCGCGCGCCTCGATCCGACCTTCGCCGCCGCCGACGTGGGCGCGCTGCAGAACCAGGTTTCGAGCTTGCAGGCCGAGGTGGCGCGCCTGCAGGCGGAAGCGGACGGCAAGCCGTTCGCGTATACGGGCCTCGATCCCGCCCTGTCGCTACAGGCCGCGATCTTCGCGCAGCGCCAGGCCGAGCGCGATTTCCGGTTGGAGAACTACAAGCAGAAGATCTCGGGGCTGGTCGCGGCGGTGGCGCGCAACCATGCGGACGCGGCGGCCTACAAGCAGCGACTCTCGGTCGCGGTCGATGTCGAGCAGATGCGCAAACAGCTGGAAAAGCTCGAGGTCGGCAGCCGCCTCAACTCGCTCGCCGCGACCGACAGCCGTCTCGAAATGACCCGGGGCCTGCAGAACGCGGTCGAGCAGGGCGAAAGCGCCAAGCGCGATCTGACGGCCATGGTCGCCGAGCGGGACGCATACCTGCAAAACTGGCGCGCGGAGAACTCGCAAAAGCTCGCCGAGCAGACACGGGCGCTCAGCGACGCGCGCGAGAATCTCAACAAGGCGCAACTGCGGCGCCGGCTGGTGGAATTGCGCGCCGAACAGGACGCGACCGTGCTGACGGTCGCGAAAGTGTCGGTCGGCTCCGTCCTGCAATCCGGGGATCAACTCATTACGTTGATGCCGCGCGATGCGCCGCTCGAGGTCGAAGCCAACATCGCCGGCCGCGACGACGGCTTCGTGCATGTCGGCGATCCGGTCGCGATCAAGTTCGACACCTTCCCGTATCATCAATACGGCATGGCGACCGGGACGGTGCGCACCGTCAGCGCCGACAGCTTCACGAGCGCCGACGAGCAGCGGAGCCGGACGGGCGGAACGGGCGCGGTGCCGGTGCCGCAGGGCTCGACCGAGCCGTTCTTCCGCGCGCGCATCGCGATCGACAAGACCGAGCTGCACGACGTGCCGCCGGGCTTTCACGTTGCTCCGGGCATGCCGGTCACCGCCGACATCAAGGTCGGCAAGCGCACCGTCCTGAACTACCTGCTCGGGCGCGTGCTGCCGGTCGCGTCCGAGGGCATGCGCGAGCCGTGAGTCCGATGCCCCGATGAGACTGCTCGACCCGATGCTGACCCGGCTCTCCTCCAAGGCCGCCCTGCGCCGCGCCGAGCGTCTCGCCGGCGATGGCCAGCCGGCAGCCGCCTTCCGGTATTTCGCACGCGCGGCGAGGGCTGGCCTGCCGGAGGCGCAGCATCGGGTCGGACGCTGCTACCTCGAAGCAACCGGCGTTCCGCCCAGCGTGGCCGAGGGCGTGCGCTGGCTGGAGCGAGCCGCCGCACAGGGACATGTCGCCTCCCAGGTGCGGCTTGCCGGGCTGCTCGTTCAGGGTCTGGCGCCCGGCGCGGCCGAGGATGCCGCGTCGTCTCTGTTTCAGGGGCGCGAGCCCGTGCAGGCCGATTTCGCGTCCGCCGAGCGCTGGGCGCGGCGCGCGGCCGAGGCCGGCTCGGGCGAGGGTCAGGCGCTGCTCGGCTATCTGCTGACCTCCGGCCCCGAGGCGATGCGCGACCTCGAGGCCGCGCATCTGTGGTACGAGCGGTCGGCGCGCGCGGGCGTGCCGCAGGGAGCGCTCGGGTATGCGCTCTCGCTGGCACGAACCGCACAGGACGAAACCGGCCAGCTTCAGGTCGTCGAGGAATTGCGGCCGGCCGTCGAGGCCGAGCTGCCGACCGCGCTCTATCTCATGGGCGTGCTGACCGAGAGCGGCATCGGCGTCGCCAGGGACCGCGCGGCCGGCGTGCAGTTCTATCGCCGGGCCGCGGAAAAGGGCGACCGCAACGGACAGGCGCGCTACGGTCTCGCGCTGACCGAGGGCAACGGCGTCCCGCAAAACGCGGCCGAGGGCGAATCGTGGCTGCGGCGGGCGGCACTGGCCGGGGACCGCGAGGCGGCCGCCCTGCTCGGCGACCTCTACGCGCGTGGCGGCAAGCTGCCGCCCAACTTCGCCGAGGCCGGGATGTGGTTCCGGCGCGCGGCCGAGGCCGGCCATGCCGGGGCGGCGCGCGCGCTCGGCCTCTTGCACCTGACCGGGGCGGGAACCGCGCGGGACGCCGAGGAGGCGGCGCGCTGGTTCCGCCAGTCGGCCGAGCAGGGCGACACGAAGTCGGCGGCCGATCTCGCCAACCTCGTGCTGCGCGGGCAGGGCGATCCGGCCGATCTGGTCCATACGCGCCGCTGGTTCGAGGAAGCCGCGAATGCCGGCGATCTGGTCGCGGCGTTCAATTACGGCGTCTGCCTCGCCGAAGGCGTCGGCGTCGAGCGCAACGAGCGCCTGGCCGCGCAATGGCTGCGCCGGGCGGCCGAGAGCGTCCCCAACGCGCAGCACTATTACGGCCGCATGCTGGTCGAGGGCAGGGGCGTTCCCGCGAATGCCGAGGAGGGGCGGGCCTGGCTGAGCCGCGCCGCCGAATCCGGCCACGCCGACGCGCAGGTGGCGCTCGCGGACATGATGGTGAAGGGCGCCGGCGGCTTGCGCGATCACGCGGCGGCGTATGTCCTCTACGGCAGGGCGGCGGGGCAGGGACATGCGGGGGCGATGTTCGCCTCCGGCGCGCTGAAGGGCGGCGGCCACGACGTGCCGCAGGACCGGGTCATGGCGCAGCAATGGTTCCGCGCGGCGGCCGAGCGCGGCCATCCTCTGGCGCAGATGATGCTCGGCCGCTATCTCGCGCGCGGCCTTGCGGGGAAGGCCGATCCCGCCGAGGCGCGGCTCTGGTCCGAGCGGGCCGCCGCGCAAGGGGTCGAGGGCGCCAGGCTCGATCTCGCGTCGTTGCCCGCCGCGCCCGAACGCCAGCCCGAAGCGGAAGCCGCCAGCGCCTGATGAGCGAAGCCGCCCCCGCCGTGCTGCCCGGCCCTTGCGGACCTAATGTTCCGGCCCCGATGAGCGCACTCGGGGTTTCGGCTCACCTGATGACATTGGAGACGGGGCTGTTCTGCATCGTCCAGTCGCGGGCGGCAGCGCCGCCGGACGGGTCGGGGCTGCCGGCCGTCCGCGTCTCGCCACCGCCGGGCGGCCACGACGGGGTCGCCATCAGCAGCTTCCGCGCGGACGGATGGCTCGGCGGCCAGGATGAGGCGGCGCTGGTGCGGATCACGGAGGGTCCGGCGCAGATCCTGGTCACGATCTATCAGTCGCCCGCGCGTGACGGGAAGGCGGCGCCGAAACTCCAGGTTCTCCGCCTGACGCCGGAGCGCGAGCCGCAAGCCGCCGAGAACCGCCCCGGACCGCCGCCGCCGGACGCCGCGTCGCCGCGTTTCGACGTGCTGGCCCATGTCCAGGGCCGGGGCGACGTCCTGGGGCGGTTCGGCGAATGGATCGGCACGCCGGGCAGCCGTCTCGCGATCGAAGGCTTCGGCCTCTCGCCCGGCGACGCGCTCACGGCGGGGGAGATCGAGTATCAGGCGATCCTCGGCCGGAGCTGGGCCTCGCCCTGGGTCGAGGGCGGCGCCTTCTGCGGCAGCCGCGGCATGGCGCTGCCGCTGCTCGGCTTGCGTGTCCGGCTGCGCGGCCGCGCCGCGGAGGCGCTCGCCTGCGGCTACGCGGCAACATTCGTGGACGGATCGAGCGCCGGGCCGGTCGCGGCTGGGGAGGCCTGCCACTCGCCAAGCCTCGCGCCGCTGGAGGCTCTCCGGATCACGCTGACGCCGCGCGCCTCACCCGCTATCCTGCCCGCAAGCTGAACTCCCTCGTTCGAGCCGCCACGGACCCATCGCGTGCGCTATTTGTTCCTGCATCAAAACTTTCCCGGCCAGTTCCTGCATCTGGTGCGCCACCTGGTCGCCGCCGGGACGCACGACATCGTCTTCCTGACCGAGCCGAACGCGAACGTCATGGCGGGCGTGCGCAAGGTGCCGTATGCCGGTCCGGAGCTCTCGCCCGGCATCCATCCGGTGTCGCGCGAATTCGACGGCGCGGCGCGGCGGGCCGAAATCGTCGCCCGCACCTGTGCCGGCCTCCGGCAACTCGGCTTCACGCCCGACATCGTCATCGGCCATCACGGCTGGGGCGAACTGCTCAACGTCCGCGACGTGTGGCCGGACGTGCCGCTGCTCGGCTATCTCGAATTCTTCTACCGGATCGAGGGCGCGGATATCGGCTTCGATCCCGAGTTCCCGACCGGACCGGCGGATTACGCCCGCATCCGGGCGAAGAACGCGACCAACCTGCTCGCGCTCCAGCTCGGCGCCGTGGGGCAGACCCCTACCGAGTGGCAGCTCTCGACCTATCCCGCCTGGGCGCGCCCCTCCATCGCGCTGTTGCGCGAAGGCGTCGATCTGCGGGCCTGCCGTCCGGACCCGGCCGTCCGGAAGGAGCCGCTGCGGATCGGCGATGCCACCATCGCGCCCGGAGAGGCGCTTGTCACCTTCGTCTCTCGCGACCTCGAGCCGTACCGGGGCTTTCACGTCATGATGCGGGCGCTGCCGCATATCCTGCGCGGCAACCGGCGGGCGCGCGTGGTGATGGTCGGCGGCGACGGCGTGAGCTACGGCGCGGCGCCGGCTTCGGGCACATGGCGAGCGCTGTTCACGCGCGAGCTCGGCGGCGCGCTCGATCCCGATCGGGTGCTGTTTCCGGGCCGGATCGACTACGCGACCTACCTGCGCCTGCTGCAGCGGTCGGACGCGCATGTGTATCTCACCTATCCGTTCGTCGCCTCGTGGTCGCTACGAGAGGCGCTCGCGGCCGGCTGCGCCGTCGTCGGCAGCGACACCGCCCCGGTGCGGGAGTTCGTGACGCACGGGTCGAATGGCCTGCTCACATCCTTCTTCGACCCGCCCGCGCTTGCGGACACGGTGCTCCGGATGCTGGAGGACCGCCCGCTCGCGCAGCAGCTTGGCTCCGCCGCGCGCAGCTACGCCGAAGCCAACCTGGCCATGACCGACTATCTCGCGGGATACGAGGCGCTGATAGCCCGCGTTGTGGGTGGTTGAAGGACTTGGCGGCAACTACACCCACAGGACTATCCGATGCTGCGGTTGAGTCTATCAGCGCGCTGCATTCGTCTCAGCAAATGGCATGCGCGAGAAGATCCCTCCCCCGGTGGCGAGGAAGGCCGAGGCAGCACTGCAATATCACAAGGCTGACGCCGTGTTGCGGGTGAGGTGCCGAGGCAGGGCAAAGCGCTTTTGGCTCAGCATCGGCCGTCGCTGCCGATCCAGGATTACGCCATTGAACGCTCAGGATACAGCTCCGTCGGAGGTTTTGCGGGCGCGGGGGCGCACCTGTTGACAATGTCAGCAGGGTTCCCGAGGCGCAGGCTAATTGAACGCCGCCCGGCCGTCCTAGCGCACCCGCATCCCCTTAAAGGGACAGCGACGCTAATGAGCTGGCGAGATCGCTCCCTCGACATAAAAGACTTGTGGAGCGTCGTCCAACACTATGATGTCGGTGCAGATATCCAGTGAGCTACCCCAGTCAGCCTCCAGCATGAATGTCACGCCGGGATTTGCGTCCGACGGCGGTCCGTGTGGGGAGATGTTGTTGACGCGGATGTTGGCGGCTCCAACAAAACGCTTGGCGGACCCGTCCGCATCCGCCGGAGCCGATGGATCGTATTCACTTGCCGTTACAAGAACCACCGAGTTAGCTTGGAGTGGCGAGCCCTGCCAATCGAAGTTCATCGAAGCTGTGCCGTGCCTGGGCGGCCAGAACACTCGGATACTCTAAGTCATTTGCAACTTCCTTTCCCAGCGAATCGGATCGCGAGGGTTTTCGCGGATCCCACTTGCCAAATTTGGCTCGCGGGGAAAGACTGACATATGAAACACTTCACATTGTGCGTCGAAGCGTCTAACGCCCGAGGTAGGCTCACATAAGGAGCGTTCGCGGAGCTTCTGTTTTCGGTGCTTGTACAATGACGGTTATCGGCTGACAGTGCCGCCTTTGGCGGCGTGGTCAGGGTGGCTGACGGCTCTGATCCATGCCTCGTTCGCCGCTTCCTGGGCTAGAGTGGCTGCATGGTCGAACCAGCGCGTTCCTTCTCGGCTGACAATGATACCGCCTTTGTCGAGGCGGTGCACGAGGGGATGGCCGCCGCTGACGCAGGCCGCACCATTTCCTACGAGGCCGTTCGCCTTTGGCTGCTGTCCTGGGGCAGTGACGCGGAGCTTCCTCCACCCCCGTGCCCGCAGTCCTTATCGCGCTAGCTGTGGCCGACTTGATGCGCATTCGGAACTACATTGGGCGGGACAGCCGGCCGCCGCGAACCGGGTTGCCCTGCAGGTCGCCGGCTGCTGCGACGAACCGGCATCTTTTCCCGAGCGCACGGCCGGGCCTAGTCCCCGGAAGGCGCGAGCTGGTCGCGGTCTGGCCCTATGCCATCGTGTATCGCGTCGATCCGCACGTCGTACGGATACTCCGCATTTGGCAAGGCGCCCGGGACCGCTCCGGCAACTAATCTTCTATGAGGGCTGCACTTTTCCCTGCCGCTGCCCTTTGCTCGATGCGCGGTCACCTCGAGCGCGCGACGCTCTGTTGCTAAAGGCTCGGCGACTTCCGACGCAGACCGCCGTGCTTCACGCCCGCCGGCTCGCGGCGCGCTTACAAGCAGCCGACAGAGGATAAGTTGGTTAGGCGCGTAACCAAATGGTTCGAGCTCGCTCGCTCCCCGGTGATCAATGCAGCCAACCCGCCAGCACCGCCAGCAGCAGCAAAGCGACGATGTTGGTGATCTTGATCATCGGATTGACCGCCGGACCGGCGGTGTCCTTGTAGGGATCGCCGACCGTGTCGCCGGTCACCGCGGCCTTGTGCGCCTCCGAGCCCTTGCCGCCGTGATGGCCCTCCTCGATGTACTTCTTCGCGTTGTCCCACGCGCCGCCGCCCGAGGTCATCGAGATCGCGACGAAGAGGCCCGTCACGATCGTGCCGAGCAGCATCGCGCCCACCGAGGCGAACGCCGCCTCCCGGCCCGCGATCAGGTCGATCACGATCCACAGCACGATCGGCGCCAGCACGGGTAGCAGCGAGGGCACGATCATTTCGCGAATGGCGGCGCGCGTCAGCATGTCGACGGCGCGGCCGTATTCCGGCTTGTCGGTCCCTTGCATGATGCCGGGCAGCGCCTTGAACTGCCGTCGCACCTCGACGACGACCGATCCGGCCGCGCGCCCAACCGCCGTCATGCCCATGGCCCCGAACAGGTACGGCAGCAGGCCGCCGATGAACAGCCCGACCACCACGAACGGGTTCTGCAGCTCGAAATTGACGGTCAGCGTCGGGAAGTAGTGCGCGAGGTCCTGCGTGTAGGCCGCGAACAGCACGAGCGAGGCGAGGCCGGCGGAGCCGATGGCGTAGCCCTTCGTCACGGCCTTGGTGGTGTTGCCGACCGCGTCGAGCGCATCCGTCGTGACGCGCACCTCGCGCGGCAGGTCGGCCATCTCGGCGATGCCGCCCGCGTTGTCGGTCACCGGCCCGTACGCGTCGAGCGCGACGATCATGCCCGCCAGCGCCAGCATGGTCGTGGCCGCGATCGCGATGCCGAACAGGCCCGCGACCAGGAAGGCGATGATGATGCCGACGGAAATCACGACGACCGGCAGCGCCGTCGCCTCCATCGAGACGGCGAGGCCCTGGATCACGTTGGTGCCGTGTCCCGTCGTCGAGCTTTGCGCGATGCTGCGCACCGGCCGGTACTCGGTTGAGGTGTAGTATTCGGTGATATAGACGATCAGCCCCGTCACGAGCAGGCCGACGATCGCGCAAAGGAACAGGTCGAAGCCGTCGACGGACGCGAGCGCCGAACCGGCGGCCAGGGGCAGGGCGGTCGTGAACCCGACGAACAGGGCGATCACGATGGCGATGCCGACGACCGAGAGGCCGCCGGTCACGACCAGACCCTTGTACAGCGCCTTCATGATGTTGTTGTCCGGGCCGAGCCGGACGAAATAGGTGCCGACCACGGAGGTGACGATGCAGATCGCGCCGATGCCGAGCGGCAGCATCATCACCCAGTCCCGGACTGGCGGCGCGAAGAAGATCGCGGCCAGCAGCATCGTCGCGACGATGGTGACGGCGTAGGTCTCGAACAAATCGGCCGCCATCCCGGCGCAATCGCCGACATTGTCGCCGACATTGTCCGCGATCACGGCGGGGTTGCGAGGGTCGTCCTCGGGGATGCCCGCCTCAACCTTGCCGACGAGGTCCGCGCCGACATCAGCGCCCTTGGTGAAGATGCCGCCGCCGAGCCGCGCGAAGATCGAAATGAGGGAGGCGCCGAAGCTCAAGCCGACCATCGCCTCCATCACGGGGCGGAGCTCGGCTCCCGCGGGCAGCGAGGCGCGCAGGATGAAGTAGTAGATCGAGACGCCGAGCAGCCCCAGGCCGACGACCAGCAGGCCCGTGATGGCTCCCGACTTGAAGGCGACCGCCAGCCCCTGCGCCAGACCGTCGCGCGAAGCCTGGGCGGTACGGACGTTGGCCCGAACCGACACGTTCATGCCGACATAGCCCGCCACGCCCGAGAGCACGGCGCCGATCAGGAAGCCGATCGCGACCCGGACGCCGAGGGTGAAGCCGAGCACGATGAGGATGACGACGCCGACGATCGCGATGGCCGTGTATTGCCGGTTGAGGTAGGCGCGGGCGCCTTCCTGCACGGCGGCCGAGATCTCCTGCATGCGCGCGGTCCCGGCATCGGAGGCCAGCACTTCGCGGCTGGTGACGTAGCCGTAGGCGAGCGCCAGCACGCCGCACGCGATCACGACGAGGTAAGCCAGAATCATCCAGACGTTCCTTCCCGGGAGCGCACCAACCCTAGTCCCGGCGCTGACTGCGAATCGGGTCTGAACGGCCGCGCATTGGTGTGAGGCCAGGATGGCAGAAGCCAGCTTGGCAGGCAATCAGCAGGCCCGCTTATGAATCGTGAGCGGTCCGGGTTCTCGTCCTGTTTCGCCGCGACGAGACGCGGGCGTGCCCTTCAGGGCCGGCCTGCGGCGCCAGAGCCGCCTCGATCCGGCCCAATACGTCCGCAACTCCGGCGCGCAGGGCGGCGGCGATCGCCGGGGCGTCGGCGCCGATGAGCGGCGTCTCGGCAACAAAAGTGCGTTGCAGGCGCACCTTCGCATCCGCCCCGTGCTCGTCGAGCAGCACGATCCCGAGCGATACCCGCGCCCGTCTGGCCGGGATGTCCGCCCAGAAAGCATTCAGTTCGCCCTCCAGCACGAGGTCGGCGGGGAGGCGGCTGCCGGGCGCGACTACGGCCGCGAACGCGCCGCTCGCCGCGAGCCACTGCCGCAAATCGTCCTCGATCGCCTGCGCCGGAGGGACAGACCACTCCTCGTAGAAGCTCACGTCGAGGCTGCCGTCGGCGCGCATGGATTGCAGCCCCCGCGCATCGAGGCCGGGGGCCGCGCGGACGGCGCGCACCAGGAGAACGCGGCCGCCTCGGCGGGGAGGCAGCGTCACCGGGCGCCTGACGATCAATGGCCATTGCCGGCGTTCGAGATAGGGGCGTTGCGAAAGGCCGCAGCCCGTCAAGCCGAGCAGCAACCCGGCGAGCAGGACGCGCCTGTTCATCGCCGGATGTCCCTCGGCGGCGGGCCGCCCAGCAGCACCTGCGCCGGGTAGCGGCGCAGCGCTTCGGTCGTGTCGCGCAGGTTGGCGGCGGTCGCCTGCATGTCCCGCAGCAGCGGCACGAGGCTCGCCTGCACGTCGGCGGTGCTGCTGCCCGCCCGCCGGGCGGTCGTGTCGAGGGCACTGATGACCTGCGGCAGCCTGGCCAAGCCTTCGGAGAGGCGCGCAGTCGCCGTCTCGAGATTGCCGAGCAGCGTCTTGATCTGCCGGCTCTCGACGAGATCGCGGACCGAGCTGGAGGTTTGCCGCAGGTCGGCCGTCAGTTGCGGCACTTCCGCCGCCTTCACCGTCCTCTGCAACTCCTGCAGGAGATCCGCCGCCCGCGCCAGCGCCAGACGCGTGTCGCCCTCCTCCAGCTGGTGGCGGAGATCGCCGATCAGGCCCTGGATCGAGCCGGCCAGCGCCTCGATGTCGATCCTGTTGAGCTTGGCCGCGAATTGCTGGGCGGCGTTCTGCACCTGGCTCAACGTGCTCGGCATCGAGGGGATGTACTCTGCCCTCGGCGTCCAGGGAATGTGGTTCGCCGGATATTGCTGCGGGTTGACGAAATCGAGCTCGATATAGGCGAGGCCCGTCAGCCCCTGCGACGCGAGGCGGGCGCGCAGGCCGAGCCTGACCGCCGCCGCCGTGTCCGGCACGCGCCCGACCTTCTTGAGATCGACGGCGAAGCGGACGAATACGAGCCGGTAGTCGGCGTGCTGGATCTCCTGGCTCAGATTGTCGCCGCCGTATTCCGCGCCGACGAGGCCGATATCCGTCACCTGGCCGATGGTGACTCCGCGATACTTGACCGGGGCGCCGACATCGAGCCCTTGTACCGATTCGCGGAAATACGACTCATATTTCGTACCACCCGATGTGCTCGGGCCGCCGAGGAACAGCACGAGCGCGATCAGGATCGCCGTGCCGGCGAGAACGAACAGCCCGACCCGCAGATAGGCGGCGCGTCCGCGCATCAAACACTCTCCGCCGGAACCGGCACCTGCCGCCGGAAGAACGCGCGCACCATCGGGTTCGTGCTGTCGTCGCGGAGCCGGCGCGGATCGCCCTCCGCGATCATGCCGCCCTCGTCCCCGTGCGCGTGGCGGTCGAGCATGATGCAGCGGTCGGCGATGGCGAGGATCGAGCCGAGCTCGTGCGTCACGATCACGAAGGTCGCCCCGAGATCGCGGCGCAGGTCGAGGATCAGCTGGTCGAGCCCGGCCGAGGTGATCGGGTCCAGTCCGGCCGAGGGCTCGTCGAGAAACAGGAGCGGCGGGTCGAGCGCCATGGCGCGCGCGATCCCGGCCCGCTTCGCCATGCCGCCCGAGATCTCGGCCGGCATCAGCCCGGCCGCGTCGCCGAGACCGACCAGGCCGAGCTTGACCCGCGCGACCGCCTCCCGCGCGTCCGGCGGCAGGAAAGTGAACATTTCGAGCGGCAGCATGACGTTCTCCAGCAAGGACATGGAGCCGAACAGCGCTCCCGATTGGAACATCACGCCGATGCCGCGCAACGCGCGGTCGCGCCCATCCTGGTCCTGGCCGGCGGGCGCCGCGGCATCCGCGACGGTGTGCCCCGAGACGACGATCCGGCCGGCGGTCGGCGGCAGCAGGCCGATCATCTGCTTCATCAGCGTCGATTTGCCGCATCCCGAGCCGCCGAGGATGACGAACACCTCGCCCGCGCGGACCGTGAAGCACACATCCCGGAAGATGGTGCGGGTACCGAAGCGCTGCGCCGCGCCCTCCACGCGCAGGATCGGCGTGTCCTTCTCGCTCAAAGCCCGAGCCGGTAGATCACGATCGCGAACAATCCGTCGAGCAGGATCGTCGAGACGATGCCGCCGACCACGGCGCCGGTCGCCGCCCGCCCGACCGCGCGCGGTCCGACGCCCGTGCCGAGGCCCTCCCGGCAGCCGATCGCGCCGATCGCCGCGCCGAACACGACCGCCTTGACCAGCCCCTGCACGAGGTCGCCGACATGGGCCGCGCGCGCCACCTGGTTGGCGACCGCGACCAGGGGAAATCCGAACGCCGTCATGACGGTGGTCATTCCGAGCAGCCCGGCGATGTCGAGCAGCACGGTCATGGCGGGCATGACCAGCATCGCCGCCAGCATGCGCGGCAGCACGAGCATCGTCATCGGATCAAGGCCCATCGTCGTCAGGGCGTCGATCTCCTCGTTCACTTTCATCGTGCCGATCTCGGCGGCGAACGCCGATCCCGTCCGCCCGGCGAGGATCACGGCGGCGAGCAGGGGTCCGAGTTCGCGCAACAGGCTGATCGAGACGAGGTTCGCGACGTAGAGATCCGCGCCGAACCGGCGCATCGGCACCGCCGACTGAAATGCGAGGATCAATCCGATGAGGAAGCCGAGCAGCAGGATGAGCGGCACGGACCGCACCCCCGCCTGGTCGGCGTAGCGCATCACCTCGGCCGGCTGCATCATGCGCCGCCGCTCCGGGATGCGGACGAGGGCGACCAGCGCCTCCCCGAGAAAAGCCGCGGCATCGGCGGCGCTCCGCGCACCGGCTGTCAGCCAGGCGGCGACATCGGGCGTCGCCGCCGGACCGGGAGCGACGCCGGCGCGGACGGGTGCGGATCTGGCCCGGCGGAGCAATGCGCCGAGCTGCTCGCTTTCGCCCCGGATGAGGGTGGGGCCGCCATGGGCCGCCTCCGCCGTCAGCAGGAGCGCCGTGCCGGCCAGATCGCAATAGCCGACATCACGTACGTCGAGCGCCAAGGGGCGATCGCCTGGGCGATCTCCTCCGGCCGCCCGCATCGTTGCCCTCCAGAGCCTGGCCGCGCCGTCCGCATCCAGACGGCCGCCAAACCGGAGAATGCGCGCATCCGGCGCGTCCTCGACGATCAGCCGCGCCTCCGGCTCGGCTCCGGCGCTCACCTTTGGGCTGACCTCAGCGGGGTGGCCACGGCCTTCATCCGCCGAGCCATTTGTCGAAACGCTCGGTCAGCTTGTTGCGGTTGTCCCGCCAGAACTGCTCGTCGATCGCGAGTTCGGCGGCGAGGTTGGCCGGAGCGCTGGGCGAGGCTGCCAGCGCATCCGGCGGCAGCCCGTCGTTGGCGCCCTTGGCCAGACCACCGTAAGCGGCCTCGGTGATGAAACGGGCCTGGATCGCCGAGGATCCCGCGAAATAGAGGAACTGGTGGGCCTGCCTCGAATTGGCGCTGCCCTTCATCACGGCCCAACTCTCGATCCTGGACAGGCTCGCGTTCCACTGCACTCCGAAATTGCGGCCCGAACCCTGGTTGGCCGCCATCACGGCGGGGTTGGCGGCGCTTGTCATGAGCACCTCGCCAGAGGCGAGAATCTTGGCCGCTTCGGCGCTCGTCTGCCACCAGACGATGTAGGGTTTGAGCTGGTCCAGCTTGCGGAAGGCCCGATCGACGCCGTCCGGGGTTCGCAGCGTACGGTACACGTCGCCCGGAGCCACGCCGTCGGCCAGCAACGCGAATTCGAGATTGGTCTCCGGACCACGCTGGAGGCCGCGCTTGCCGGGGTATTTCGTGACATCCCAGAAATCGGCCCAGCTCGGCGATCCGGGGAACTTGTCGCGGTCCCAGGCGAGCACGAAAGCAAAAAGGGCCGCGCCGACGCCGCAATCGGAGACGGCTTGCGGAAGATAGTGATCGCGTCCGCCGATCTGGGTCCAATCGAGCTTCTCGAACATTCCTTGTTCGCAGCCGGCGGCAAGCGCGTCGCCCGTGACGATCGCGACATCCACCGGGGCCGGCGCGCCTTCCTTGCGGTCCCGCAAGGACGCCAGCGTGACGGGCCCGCCCTGCTGGTCGAGCGCGATACCGGTCACCTCCGTGAACGGTTCCAGAAAGATCCGCTCCTGCATCTCCGCGAGCCTGCCGCCCTGCAGCGCCAGGGTGAAGGTCCGGGCCATGACGGGGGAGACCGCACCCAGGAGCATGGCCCCGGCCGCGACGAGGGTGCGGGCATACATTCCAGCGGCTCCGGAAATTATCGCTGCGCGACGCTACAGGCCGGTAACGTAGGCGGCAATCCGGCGTTGCCCTCATTGCGGAGAACGCCGGGAGGAGAGAACATCGAGGGCCCGTCTCGCAACCGTCACCCGACCATGGCGTTGTGCGACGCATCTTCGGGGCCGACGACCGCCCCATTCACAGCTGGAGAAATGCCATGTCCGACCGGGCCGCCGACGCCAAGGAGCAAATCGCGAAGCTGCGCGATCAGGTCGACAGCCTGATGCGGGACCGCGTCAGCCCGGCGCTGTCCGATGCCACGGAGCGGGCGCAGCAGGCCGCGAAGCAGGCGGGAGGCGTCGCGCGCGAACAGGCCGAGGCTTTGTCGGGCCGGGTCAAGGAGCAGCCGTTGCTGGCGCTCGTGATCGCGGCCGCGGCCGGGTACCTCATCGGCCGCATCGCTCGCTGAATGAGGACCGTCCGGCTCGCACGGATCGCGGCGGAGGCGGAAGCACTCCGTCTTCGCCGGATCGCCCGGAGAACCGCGCTGCGCGCGGTTTTCGCGGTCATCCTCGCCGTATTCGGCCTCGCCGTGCTGACGATGCTGCACATCATCGGGTGGCTCTACGCCGCCAACACGTTCGGTCCGATCAGCGCGGCGCTGATCGTGCTCGGGGTGGACCTGTTCTTTTGCATCGTCTTCGCCGTGCTGGCCTCGCGCAACGCGCCCGACCGGGTCGAGCTGGAAGCGCTCCAGGTCAGGCAGACCGCGATGCATCAGATGGGGCAGAGTTTCGCGCTCATGACCATGCTGCGCCCGGTCGCGTGGCAGGCGCGCCGGCGCGGGTTCGTGGGCCGCATGCTCGCGACGGGGATCGATGTCGTGCTCCGGCGATGAGCCGATGAGGAGGATGCCCATGCTCCGCCTGTCCGTGGCGCTTGCCGGGATGCTGACCCTCGCGGTCCCGGTCCGGGCGCAGTCCGTGGCTCCGGATGCGACCGCGAAAGCGCCGGTCACGTCGCCCGCGCCCGTCCCGGCGATACCGCCGCCGACCCCGCAGACGGGTGCGTCGAGCGTGCCGCCCGAAATTGTCTCTCCCGCCGCACGGCCGGGAGGGGCGGCGACCGCCTCCGGGCCGCCGAATGCGACGCCGTTCAGCGGGGCGCCGCTGGTGCCGGGCACGGGCCGGCAATCTCCCGGCGCGCCGCCTACCTCCGGTTCGGCGGCCCCGCCGCTTTCGCGATGAGGGCGATGCTGGCGGGGCTCGCCGCGTGCGCGCTCGCGCCGGCCGTGCGGGCCGAAACGCTGCTGCATCTGTCGCAAACGGCCACCGTGACGGTCCATCCTGACCGGCTGATGGCCGCACTCCGGGCGGAGGCCGCGACCGACAGCGCGGCCACCGCGCAGGAGCGTGTGAATACGGCGATCGCCGGCGCGCTTGCCGAGGCGAGAAAGGCCGAGGGGATAGAGGTCGCCACGGAGCAGTACAGCGTCTGGCGGCTGGAGCCGAGGCCGGGGGAGGCCGGACAGTGGCGGGCCAGTCAGACCGTGCTCCTGCGGGGAGGAGATGGCCCGTCCGTGCTGAAGCTCGTTGGCGCGCTGCAGCGGAAAGGGCTTGCGGTCGAGCGCCTCGGCTGGGAATTGGCGCCCGAAACCGCGCGTTCGGCTGAGAAAACCGCGACCGGCCAGGCCTTGGCCGAGCTCCGGGCGCGCACGGACGAGATCGCCGGCATCGTCGGTCTGCAATTCGATGTCTATCGCAGTCTCACCGTCGGCAGCCCTGCTCCCATGCCGCCGCCTCGGCTCCGGACGATGGCGACGGCTCTAGCCGCGCCCGCTGCACCGGCGGCGGAAGCCGAGGACGTGCGGGTCGACGCGACCGTGGAGGCCGACATCGCGCTTAAGCCGCACTGACCGGGGTGCATTCCGGGCACGCGGCGGATACGCTTCGCGGGTGCGGAGGGCGGATTACTACTCTGGCGAGACGGCTCAGGGGCATGATCGAAGTCGACCCGCAAGACCGGTTGATCCACGAAATCGAGGCGGAGTTCCAGGAAACCGCCTCGTATACTGGCCGCTCCCGTCCGAGCGAGCCCGTCATCGGCGCGCTGCGTCGCGTGCGGCGGGACCGCTTCGTCCCGGAGGCCGGGCGGCCGCGGGCCTGGGCCAACGTGCCGCTGCCGATCGGCAACGGGCAGACGATCTCGCAGCCCTTCATCGTCGCGATCATGACCGAGTTGCTGGACCTTAGTCCCTCCTCGAAGGTGCTAGAAATCGGCACCGGGTCCGGCTACCAGACCGCGATCCTGGCGGAGCTCGCGGGTCACGTGTACACGGTCGAGGTGATCGGAGCGCTGGCGGAACGGGCGCAGTCGGTCCTCGCGGCCATGGGCTACACGCAATATCGGCTTCCGGGTCGGGAACGGCGCCGAGGGGTGGGCGACGAAAGCGCCGTTCGACGCGGTGATCGTGACCGCCGCCGCCACCGAGATCCCGCCGGCGCTCATCGACCAGATGGCCGCGCCCGGGCGCATGGTGATCCCGGTCGGCGGCCCGGAATCGGAGCAGACGCTCATGCTGATCGAAAAGGACGCGAGAGGCGAGATGTCCCGGCGCGTCGTGTTGCAGGTGGTCTTCGTGCCCCTGGTTCAGCTAGATCATCCATGTTGAAGGTGGGCCGCTGATGCCGCTCGATCCCGATTGCGCGCGTGTCCTCGCCCTCTTGCGCGAGAGCGGCCTCGCTCCGGTTGAGAAGCTCTCTCCCGTTGAGGCAAGGAGCAACTATCGCAAGACCCGTTCGCTGCTGCAGCCGCCTCCCGCCGAGGTGGCCGACACCCGCGAACTGAGCGCGCCCGGTCCGGCCGGACCAATTCCGTTGCGCCTGTATCGGGGGGTCGGCACGGATGCGGGCCGTCCGTTGCCGGCGCTCGTCTGCTATCACGGGGGCGGATGGGTGATCGGCGATCTGGACACGCATGACGGCGCGTGCCGCCGCATCGCCAACGCAGCCGGGTGCATCGTCATCGCCGTCGATTACCGCCTGGCGCCCGAGCACAAATTTCCGGCGGCCGTCGAGGACTGCGCGGCCGCGACGGGGTGGATCATCGGCCAAGGTGAGCTCATCGGGGTCGATCCCGTCCGGGTCGCGGTCGGCGGCGACAGCGCGGGCGGCAACCTCGCTTCGGTGATGGCGCTCCGCTCGCGCGACGGCGAGCTGCCGCCGCTGTGCTACCAGGCCCTGATCTATCCGGCGACGGATTTGAGGATGACCGCGCCCGCCTACGAGCGCTTCACGCAGGGCTTGCCGCTCACCTCGGCATCGACGCGCTGGTTTGCCGATCACTATCTGCGCGACCCGCAGGATGCCCTCGACTGGCGGGCCTCTCCCTCCCGCGTGTCCAGCCTGTCCGGCGTCGCTCCGGCGTTGGTGCTGACGGCGGGCTACGATCCACTGAGCGACGAAGGTCAGTCATACGCGCGTCGGCTGGATCGCGAGGGCGTCCGTGTTTCCGCCCTGCACGCGGCGGATCAGATGCATGGCTATCTGACCATGGGCGGGGTTGTGCGCGCCTCGGACACCGCGATCGCGATCATCGGAGCCATGCTGCGCGACGCGTTCTCCCGCTGAGCGCCGGGCGACAGGCCTACGCCTGGGTCGGGCCGATGGTGCGGCCTCGCCCGGCTCGGGCTTCCCGCACCCCGACCATCCGCAAGGCCAGGTTCGCCATATGCTCCGGCGTGTCTTCCGCCGGTGCCCGGTTGCCGTTCCTCGGCGCGTGACCCAGGCCGCAAATCAGCCCCATAAGGGCCAGCGCTGCCAACGCGACATCTTCCACTTCGAATTCGCGCGCCGCCACTCCGGCGCGCAGCAAGTCGAGAACGACCCGGCTGCACCGGTTCCTGAGAGAATCGATCTCGCTCTTTGCGGGAGCATCCAGGGCTAGCGCTTCCCGCTGGTAGATCGCGACATTCGAATGCTCCTCAAGCGTGATCGCTGTCAGTTCGGTGGTGAGCCGTTTCAGACGCTCCGCGCAGGAGCCTTTTCCCTTCGCCGCCCTGGTAGCGGCTGCAAGGGATTGCTCGAAAGGCGGCCTGCACACGGCTGCGAGCAGGTCGGCCTTGCTTCGGAAATGGGCGTAGATGAAAGGCTTGGTGACGCCGAGCTGGCTCGCGATGTCGTCCAGCGTGGTAGCGGTGAAACCGTGCTTGTAGAAGAGTGCGCTCGCCTCCTCGAGAATCCGGTCGCGTTTGAAAGTGAGAACCTCGTTTCGCATTGAGGGAACGGTCTGCCTTCCTGAAACGAGCCGGTGACTGAAAACTGAGAGGTGTTCAGCATATAGAAACAGGAGCCCGGTTTTCAAACGCACTGCCGCTCGTGAAGTTTTGTCTCTCGCCCCCTCCTGTGGGTCGGAGCCATGGCATCTTCGAACATGTCGAGCAGCGCGTGCACCGTCGCGAGACGGCTCGCGTCATCGGCGCTCGCTTTGTGGAAGACCAGGCGTTCTCCCTTGCGCTCCAGGCGCGACGGAGGCTTCGCGCGGCGGCCAGGTCGAAGCGTGATGGCCACGCCGGACGGTCCCGCGTCAAGCGTGGCGATTCCGAGCTTGCGACAACGCATACGCATGAATGCAATTGACACTAGGTTTTCGACCGGCGCGGGCAGCGCGCCGAACCGGTCCTCCAGTTCGTCGCGGATCTCGTCCAGCGCGGTGCTTTCTCCAAGCCTCAGGGCGCGGCCGAGCCGGTCGTGCAGTTCGACCCGCAGCGTGCCGTCGGCGATGTAGTCGCTCGGCAGATAGGCAGTGATGTCGAGCGTGATCCGTGGCGACCAATCCTCGATTTCCTCCTCGCCGCGCGCGGTTCGCATCGCGCGTGCCAGCATGTCGCGATACAGGTCAAGGCCCAGCAGCTTGACGTGTCCGGCCTGATCTTCGCCCAGCAGGTCGCCCGCGCCGCGCAGGTCGAGGTCGCGCGCGCTGATCGCGAAACCGCTGCCGAGCCGGTCGAAGCTCTCGAGCGCCTCCAGGCGCTTCTCCGCCGCCGCCGTGAGGTTCGCGTCGGGCTCGGTCAGCAGATAGACCGCGCCGCGCGCGCGCCCGCGGCCGACGCGGCCGCGCAGCTGATGCAGCTGCGCGAGGCCGAACCGGTCCGGGTGCCAGATCAGCATCGTGTTGGCGCGCGGCAGGTCGAGGCCAGCCTCGATGATGTTGGTCGCGAGCAGCACATCGCCTCTTCCCGCCGCGAAGCGCAGCATCGCCTCGTCCAGCGCGTCGGCCTTCATGCCGCCATGCGCCTCGACAAGACGAAGCTCCGGAACGGCTTCTCGGAGCCGCGCCCGCATCGGCGCCAGATCCTCGACGCGGGGACAGACGACGAAGCTCTGGCCGCCCCGCCGCCGCTCGCGGCGGAGGGCTTGCGCGACCAACGCCGTGTCGAGGCGCGCGCGCACGCAGCGGATCGGCTGGCGGCGGGCGGGCGCCGTCGCGAGCACGCTCAGCTCCTGCAGTCCGGCAAGCGCCGTCTGCAGCGTCCTTGGGATCGGAGTCGCGGTCAGGGTGAGCGTGTGCACCCCAGTGCCGAACTTACGCAGAGCGTTCTTCTGTCGGACGCCGAACCGTTGTTCCTCGTCCACGATCAGCAGACCGAGCTTCTTGAAGCGCACGGTCTTGCTCGCGAGCGCCTGCGTGCCGATCACGATGCCGATGCTGCCATCCGCGAGGCCCGCGCGCACCTCGCGTGCTTCCGAGGGCGAGGTCAGGCGCGACAGGCCCGCCACCCGTACGCCCAGACCCGCGAAGCGCCGGCCGAATGTCTGGATGTGCTGGCGGGCGAGCACCGTGGTCGGGGCGACGATCGCCACCTGCCAGCCGCTGAGCGCGGCCATGCCGGCAGCGCGGATCGCGACCTCCGTCTTGCCGAAGCCGACGTCGCCGCACACCAGCCGCTCCATCGGCCGCCCCGATCCGAGATCGGCCTCGACCGAAGCGATGGCGTCCTCCTGATCCGAGGTCGGCGTGAACGGGAACCGCGCGACGAGCCGAGCGTAGGGCGCGCGCTCCGGCCGCATCCGGGGCGCGGACGCCGCCTCTCGCGCGCGGGCCAGCGCGACCAGGCGCTGGGCGGTCTCGCCGATATCCCGCTCGATTTCCGCCCGCCGCTTCGGCCAGGCCTCGCCGTTGAGCCGGTCCAGCGCGACCCCGTCCGGGTCGGCCCCGTACCGCCACACCCGGTCGATTTCGTCGGCCGGCACGAGCAGCCCGGTGCCGCCGGCATATTCCAGCTGCAGGCAGTCGGTCGCGAGATCGCCCGTCGCGACCGTCTCGATGCCGCGCAATACCCCGAGACCGTGATCGAGATGGATGACGGCATCGCCCGGCGTCATCGCCGTCTCGAAAACGGCGGTAGCGCCCGCTTGCCTCGGGCGCGCCCGCGCGCCCAGCACATCCACGGGGGCGATCACGGCCGCGTTCTCGGTCTGAAAGCCGGCCTCGAGCGTGCCGTCCAGCCGGGCGATCGTCCCCGCCTCGGCCGCGAGCAGCGGCAGCCAACCGGGGACAACGGGCGCGTCCGGCACCGCCAGCGCTCGCAGCAAGACGCGGCGGTGCCGTTCCGGGCCGGCCAGCCCGATCCGCCCTCCGGCGCCCGCGCGCTCGCGCACGAAACGCACAAACTCCGCTGGCCCCGCGAACCGGGGCAGGGCGCCGGCCGGGACGTCGTCGCTCTCTACCAGCCGGACGACCGCGCGATCGCTCAGCGCCTCCCGCCAGGCCGGGTGGTCCAAATAGAGCACCCAAGGCGACCCGCTCGCGGCCCCTTCCGCCGGCGAGAGCGCGACCATGGCGCGGAAGGCGTCGCGGATGTCGGCCTCGCGCTGCGACACGAGCGCCTCCGTCTCCGGGTCAAGCACGATTTCGGCCCCGGGCATGGCGTCGAAAATGGTCGTGAGGGCCGGGTAGAGGCTGGGCAGAAGCTGCTCCATGCCATGCTCCGGCCGGTCGTCGGGCGGGGCGGTCTCGTCGAGCAAGGCTTCGGATGCGGGCCCGAGCACGAGCGAGGCGACCTCCTCCTCGCCGCTCCGTTGCGTCGCCGGGTCGAACGGCCGCATGTCCGCGATCGCGCCCTCCGAATGATTGATCCGGTACGGCACGGCGCTTGCCGGCGGGAACACGTCGATGACGCTGCCGTGGATGGCCGCCTCCCCCGGCTCGTCCACCCGGTCCTCGATCGCGTAGCCCAGGGCCGCCAGCGGGCGTTCGAGCGCGCCGGGGTCAATGGCTTCGCCGACCCGCAGAGCGATTTCGCGCCAGGCGCCGGGCGGCGGCAGGCGCTGCGTCACCGCATCGACGGAGCCGATCAGCAGCAGCTTCCCGCGATCCCGCGCCGCCGCCCGGTGCAGCGCCTCCATCCGCGCTCCCATGATCTGGAGCGCGGGCATGACCCGGTCGTAGGGAAGACAGTCCCAGGCCGGCAGCAGACTTGCCTCGAGGCCGGGCGCCAGGGTCGCGACCGCCTGACGCAACCGCGCGGCGCGATTTTCGCTCCTGGCCACCACGATCGTGTCGCCGCCGCGATCGGCCAGACGCTCGATCAGCCTGGCGGCGAGGAGCGCGTCCGGCTCGGCGGCAAGGGAAGACGTCTCGGTGGACATGCTGGGATGTTTCTCCGGTTGGCGAGAGGCAACCGGCTTGGGGGTAGGAGGGTTGCAGTCCCGGAGGTCCGCATCATGCATTCAGCTGAATCAGACAAGCCGGTCACGGACGCGGAGAAGGTCCAGGCCGTGTTCGACGAGAACCGCGACGTGATGAACCGGGACATGCCCGGCCGTCGCGAGGCGAAGCCCGAAGGGACAATCCAGCCGCCCAAGACGGTGCCGCAAGCGGACGAGAATCGCGACCAGCCGGTTGCGCCCGATGGCGGGCTGACCCGCCCGGCTCCGGGTCCGGCCACGAACGAGTAGCCCGCCGCCCGCCTGTGACCCCCCGCCTGTGACCCCCCGCCTGTGACCCCCGCCTGTGATCCACCGCCTGTGACCTGCGTCATAGTGCGGCCACGCCGAGGCCGGATATGCCGCCGCTGAACGACAGGAGAGGCGGCAATGGACGGATCTCGCAAAGCGGACAGCCTGCTTCCCGCCGAGCAGCAGGCGGCGGGGCTCTACCCTCTCCCCGAGGGTTGGGACGATTGCGCGACTATCTCCGACCGCGACCTGCCCGGGTCGGCGTCGTGGATCGGCGATCTCCAGGTGGTCGAGGTCGCGGCCGTGCTGGGCGGCCTCGCGACGTTCGTCGGGAGCCTGGCGTCCCGGTTCCACTGAGAGGCCGCTCCGCCGATGGGAGCTTCACGCGCGCCGGATCGGCGGCGGGAGCACGGCCGAAAGCGGCCGGCTGGTCCCTTTGCGGTGCTCAGATCAGGCGGACGACGTAGCTGGTCTCCAGCGCGGCCAGGAATCTCCTGGGCGTGGTCCGGGTCGCGCGCCTCGACCATGATTTCGAGTTCCGCCGCCTGCACGCTCGCGGACGCGAACAGACGCTGGTGCGACACTTCGATGATGTTGCCGCCGCTGCCGCCGATCTTGGACGCGATGTCGGCCAGCACCCCGGGGCGGTCCGGGATCTGCATATGCAGCCGGAGCAGCCGGCCATCGCGCAGCAGGTTGCGGAGGAGAATATTCGAGAGGATGCGGGCATCGATGTTGCCGCCGCAGACCGGGATGCCGACGCGTTTGCCGGCGAAACGCTCGCCATGGGTCAGCAAGGCTGCTATGCCGGCCGCGCCCGCGCCCTCGGCGACGACCTTGGCGCCCTCCGCGAGCAGGCCGATCGCCTCCTCGATGGCGCGTTCGGGAACCACGAGCACGCCGTCCGCGAGATCCCGGATGATCGCAAGCGGCAGGGCGCCCACGTCCCGCACGGCGATGCCCTCGGCGATGGTCGGGCCGCCGACCGAGACCGGCTGGCCCGCGAGATGCTGCGCCATCGGCTGGTAGCTCTCGACCTCGACCCCCCAGACCGCCATTCCGGGCCGCAGGGCCGCGGTGACGGTCGCGCACCCGGCGAGCAGCCCGCCGCCGCCGACCGGCACGATCACGGCGTCGAGATCGGGCACGTCCTCCAGCAGTTCGAGGGCGAGCGTGCCCTGGCCGGCGACGACCGCGGGATCGTCATACGGATGGATGAAGACGAGACCCTCGTCGCGCGCGAGGGCAAAGGCGTGGGCGGCGGCTTCGGCCAAATCGTCCCCATGCAGCACGACCCGCGCGCCCCAGGCGGCGGTGCGCGTCACCTTGGTGGAAGGCGTGTGCCGAGGCATGACGATCGTCGACTGGATGCCGAGCAGCCGCGCGTGCCGCGCGACGGCCTGCGCGTGATTGCCCGCCGAGACGGCGATCACGCCCGCCTCGCGTTCGGCGTCGCTGAGCAGCGACAGGCGGTTGGCCGCGCCGCGTTCCTTGAAGGCGCCGGTCGCCTGAAGGTTGTCGAGCTTCAGGAACACCGACGCGCCGGTCGCGCGTGAAACCGCGTCGCTCGCGAGCGCCGGAGTCCGGATTACCCTCCCGGCGATCCGCGCCGATGCCGCCTCGACATCCGCGAGGCCGACGGCAGGAACCGTCACCCGAAGCGCAGTTCGAGGACTTCGTAGCTCCGGTCGCCGCCCGGCGCGGGAACGGAGACGGTGTCGCCCACCTTCTTGCCGATCAGCGCCTTCGCCAGCGGCGACGACACCGACAGGCGGCCAATCTTGATGTCCGCCTCGTGCAGCCCGACGATCTGATAGGTCGATTCCTTGTCGGTTTCCTCGTCCACGAGCCGGACATGCGCGCCGAACTTGATGTGATCGCCGGATAGGCTCGCTGGGTCGATCACCTCGACCGAGGAGACGATTTCCTCGAGCTCGGCAATGCGGCCCTCGATGAAGGACTGCCGCTCGCGCGCGGCGTGATACTCCGCGTTCTCGCTCAGGTCGCCGTGGCTGCGCGCTTCCGCGATGGCGCGGATGACGGCCGGGCGCTCCTCGGACTTGAGCTTACGAAGCTCGTCCTCCAACCGCTGCAGGCCGGGGGCGGTCATCGGATACTTCTGCACGTGACGATCCTCGGAGTAAGTGACCGCGCTCTAGCGACGAACCCGCTAAAACGCCACTGGTCCGGCGCGGTTGCCCCGGGCCGGCGATTCAGAACGATCCGCGAAAGTAGGACTGGAGCGGGGCGACTTCAAGCGTCCCCGACTTCAGGGCGGCGATCGCATGCACGGCGGCCCGCGCGCCCGCCATCGTCGTGTAGTGCGGCAGGCCATGGGTCAGCGCCGTGCGGCGGATCGTGTAGCTGTCGGCGACCGATTGCGGCCCCGACGCCGTGTTGATGACCAGCTGGATCTCGCCTGACTGGATCGCGTCCACGCAGTGCGGCCGGCCCTCGAGCACCTTGTTGACGACGCGCACCGGAAGACCGGCCTCGCGGATGTTGGCGGCCGTGCCGCTGGTCGCGATCAGCGAGAATCCCATATCGTTCAGCCGCCGCGCGATGGCGGGGAGCGCCTTCTTGTCCGCCGCTTTCACGGAGATGAACACCGAACCTTCGGAGGGCAGGCGCACGCCCGCGCCGAGCTGGGATTTCGCGAACGCGCGCTCGAAGCTCGCGTCGAGGCCCATCACCTCGCCGGTCGACTTCATCTCCGGACCCAAGATCGTGTCCACGTCCGGGAAGCGCGCGAACGGAAACACCGCCTCCTTGACCGCGACATGCGGCGCGACCGCCTGGCCGTCGAGGCGAAACTCGGCGAGCTTCGCGCCCGCCATGACGCGCGCCCCGATCTTCGCCACCGGCACGCCCGTCGCCTTGGCGACGAACGGCACCGTGCGGCTGGCGCGGGGATTGACCTCCAGCACGTAAACCTCGTCGTCCTTGATCGCGTACTGCACGTTCATCAATCCGACGACGCCGAGCGCCTTGGCCATCGCCTCGGTCTCGGCTTTCAGCTCGGTCACCGTCGCGGGCGAGAGCGTGTACGGCGGCAGGGCGCAGGCGCTGTCGCCGGAATGGATGCCGGCCTCCTCGATATGCTCCATCACGCCGGCGACATAGACGGTCTCGCCGTCCGAGATGCAGTCGACGTCGACCTCGATCGCGTCGTTGAGATAGCGGTCGATCAGCACGGGATTGTCGCCGGAGACGCGCACCGCTTCGCGCATGTAGCGGTGCAGGCCGTTGCGGTCGTACACGATCTCCATGGCGCGGCCGCCGAGCACGTAGCTCGGGCGGATGACGACGGGATAGCCGATCCGCTCGGTGATCGCTTCCGCCTCCTCGGCGGAGCGGGCCGTGCCATTATCCGGCTGCCGCAGCCCGAGGCCTTGCAGGAGATGCTGGAACCGCTCGCGATCCTCGGCGACGTCGATCGCATCCGCCGAGGTGCCAAGCACGGGGATGCCGGCGCGGTCCAGCGCCTGCGAGAGTTTCAGCGGCGTCTGCCCGCCGTACTGCACGATGCAGCCGAGCACGGTCCCGCGCTCCTGCTCGCGCTTCACGAGCGCGATCACGTCCTCGCCGGTCAGCGGCTCGAAATACAGGCGGTCAGACGTGTCGTAATCGGTGCTGACCGTTTCCGGGTTGCAGTTGACCATGATGGTCTCGAACCCGGCTTCCTTCAGCGCGTACGCGGCGTGGACGCAGCAATAGTCGAACTCGATGCCCTGGCCGATGCGGTTCGGTCCGCCGCCGAGAATGACGATCTTCCGCCGGTCCGTCGGATCGGCCTCGCAGGCGGGCGTGCCGAAGCCGCCCTCGTAGGTGGAGTACATGTACGGCGTCGCGGAGGCGAACTCGCCCGCGCAGGTGTCGATGCGCTTGTAGACGGGGCGGACGTCCAGGCGCTCACGGATGCGCGCCACCTCGGTCTCGCTCTTGCCCGACAGCTGCGCGAGCCGCTTGTCGGAGAACCCGAGTGCTTTCAATCGCCGCAGGGCGCCGGGTCCGGAAGGCAATCCGTTGATCTCGACGGCGCGTTCCGCGTCCACGATCGCCTGCAACTCGCGCAGGAACCACGGATCGAACTTGCTGGTCGCATGCACCTGCTCGACCGAGAGCCCCGCGCGCAGCGCCTGCGCCGCCATCAGCAGCCGTTCGGGTTTCGGCGTGGAGAGCGCCGCCCGGAACGCATCGTGCTCGCCGTCCCCCGGCGGCTCGACCGGATCGAGGCCGGAGAGGCCCGTCTCCATGCTGCGCAGGCCCTTCTGCAGGGCTTCCGCGAAGCTGCGGCCGATCGCCATCGCCTCGCCGACGGATTTCATGCTGGTGGACAGCAGGGCGGGCGTGCCGGGAAACTTCTCGAAGGTGAAGCGCGGGATCTTCACGACGACATAGTCGATGGTCGGCTCGAAGCTCGCGGGCGTCGTGCGGGTGATGTCGTTCGCCAGTTCGTCCAGCGTGTAGCCGACCGCGAGCTTGGCCGCGACCTTGGCGATCGGGAAGCCCGTCGCCTTGGAGGCGAGCGCGGAGCTGCGCGAGACCCGCGGGTTCATCTCGATCACGACCAGGCGGCCATCGGCGGGATTGAGCGCGAACTGCACGTTCGAGCCGCCGGTTTCGACGCCGATCTTGCGCAGGCACGCAAGCGATGCGTCGCGCATGATCTGGTATTCCTTGTCGGTCAAGGTCAGCGCGGGCGCGACGGTCACGCTGTCGCCGGTGTGGATGCCCATCGGGTCGACGTTCTCGATCGAGCAGACGATGATGCAATTGTCCGCGCGGTCGCGGACCACCTCCATTTCGAACTCCTTCCAGCCGAGCACGCTCTCCTCGATCAGCACCTCGGTCGTGGGCGAGGCTTCGAGGCCGCTCGCGACGATCTGCTCGAACTCCTGCCGATTGTAGGCGATGCCGCCGCCCGTGCCGCCGAGCGTGAAGGAGGGACGGATCACCGCCGGCAAACCGACTTCCGCGAGCGCCGCGCGTGCCTCCCGCATCGAATGCGCGATTGCGCTCTTCGGGCTTTCGATGCCGATCTCGCTCATCGCGTCGCGGAACTTCAGGCGGTCCTCGGCGCGGTCGATGACCTCCGCGCGCGCGCCGATCAGCTCGACGCCGTGCCGTTCCAGCGCGCCGTTGGCCGCGAGCGCCATCGCCGTGTTGAGCGCGGTCTGTCCGCCCATCGTCGGCAGCAGCGCGTCCGGCTTCTCGCGGGCGATGATCTTCTCGACGATCTCGGGCGTGATCGGCTCGACATAGGTCGCGTCCGCGAGACCGGGATCGGTCATGATCGTCGCCGGGTTCGAGTTGACGAGGATGACGCGGTAGCCTTCGGCGCGCAGCGCCTTGCACGCCTGCGCCCCGGAATAGTCGAACTCGCAGGCCTGCCCGATGACGATGGGCCCGGCGCCGATAATCATGACGCTTGCGATGTCGGTGCGCTTCGGCATGGTCTCGGCCCTTACGATCGGGTGCGGCGGGGCAGGAGCCGCCACCGGCATTGCAACGCGCCGTCGGCGAGAAACACCGGGTCGGCGAGCTTGCCGTCACGCACGCAAGCAGCCACGGCCTCAGCGAGCGCCGCGTCCTCCGCCATGCAGCCGAGCGCGCGCAGCCGCGCGAACCCGGCCTCCGCATTCGGCTCGTCGATCCAATGCGCGCGCGCGATCTCGAGCACGCGCGTTTGCAGCGCCGCGGGAGATCATGCCGCCCGCTTCTGCTCGATCAGATCGACGAAGCGGCGGAACAGGTGGTGGCTGTCGGTCGGGCCGGGGCTGGCCTCCGGATGGTACTGCACCGAAAAGACCGGGCGGCCGGTGCAGGCGATGCCCTCGTTCGAGCCGTCGAACAGCGAGACATGCGTGATCTTGACGCCCTCTGGCAGCGATGTGTCGTCGACCGCGAAACCGTGATTTTGGCTGGTGATCTCGACCTTCCCGGTCGCGATCTCCCTGACAGGCTGGTTCGCGCCACGGTGGCCTCGGTCCAGCTTGTAGGTCTTGGCGCCGAGGGCGAGAGCGAGCAGCTGGTGGCCGAGGCAGATGCCGAACAGCGGCACGCCGGCATCGAGCACGCCCCGGATCGCCGGCACGGCGTATTCCCCCGTCGCGGCCGGATCGCCTGGGCCGTTGGAGAGAAAGACGCCGTCCGGCTCATGGCGCAGAATGTCGTCCGCCGTCGCCGTCGCCGGCACCACCGTCACGCGGCACCCGGCCGAGGCGAGGCAGCGCAGGATGTTGCGCTTGGCCCCGTAATCCACCGCCACGACGTGGTGCTTCGGGTCGGTCTGCCGGCCCGTGCCGTGCGGCCACGCCCATTCGGTTTCGTCCCAGGCGTAGCTCTGGGTGCAGGAGACGGATTTCGCGAGATCCATCCCCTCCAGCCCGGGCCATCGCGCCGCCTCCGCCCGCAACGCAGCGAGGTCGAACCGGCCGTCGGCGGGGAAGGCCAGCACGCCCGTGGGCGCGCCGCCGTCGCGGATGCGCAGCGTAAGCGCGCGCGTGTCGACGCAGGCGACGCCGGTAATCCCCCGCGAGCGGAGCCACGCATCGAAGGGCTGCGCCGCGCGCCAGCTGGAGGGGGCGGTCACGTCCTGCTTCACGACGATGCCGCGCGCGGCGATGGTCGTCGTCTCGTCGTCGGCCGGGTTGGCGCCGACGATGCCGATATGGGGGAAGGTGTAGGTAATGATCTGCCCGGCGAAGGACGGGTCGGTGAGGGTCTCCTGATAACCGGTCATGCCGGTCGAGAAGCACACCTCGCCCACGGGCAGCGCCGAGCCGGTTTGGGCGCCGAAGCCGCGCCCCCAGAACACGGCGCCGTCCGCGAGCAGGAGGGCGGCGGTCGCGCCGTCGGGGGCTTCGTCCTGTGGCGGCACGCTATGGTCCTTGCTTGTGGAGGCGGTGCCGGCCAGATCGGAGAGAGACAGACCGGTCGCGGCGATGATCGCGGGCCAGTGCCGCGAGGGGATCGCGTTCGTCTGCCGCCACTTCCGGATGGCCTCCGTGCCGACGCCGGTCAGACGGGAAGACGCCCCGGCCCCGCCAAGGCGTTCGATGATGCGGTCGATGTCAGGCATGCGAACAGTCTATGGGAAACCGCTTCCCAGACGCAAGCTCGCGGCTCCTATGGGAAAACGGTTCCCACCCGCGAGGCCGCCATTATATAGAGGCGTGTTTCTGGAGGCGTGCCCATGAGCTTGCGCGAGCGATTCACCGAGGATCTGAAGACAGCCATGAAGTCCGGCGAGGTCGCACGCGTCTCCACGCTGCGCATGATCCTCGCGCGGGTGAAGGACATCGACATCGCGGCCCGCCCGAAGGGCGTCGAGCGCGTGCCGGATGGCGGCATCGTCTCGGCCCTGCGCGGCATGGTGAAGTCTCGCCGCGAATCGGTCGAGTTGTACAGACAGGGGAACCGGCCGGAGCTGGTCGCGAAGGAGGAAGCCGAAATCGCGGTGATCGAGGGTTTCCTGCCGCTGCAGATGGACGATGGGGCGATGGGTCGTGCGGTGGATGAGGCGATCGCCGAGACGGGCGCGACCTCGGTCAAGGACATGGGCCGGGTAATGGCGGCGCTGAGAGCGAAGTACGCGGCGTCGCTCGACAACGCCAAGGCCGGGCCGATGGTGAAGGCGAAGCTGTCCGCCTGATGGCGCTGCCCGCCTCCTTCCTCGACGAGCTGCGCGCCCGCACGCCGATCGCGGCGGTCGTCGGCCGCCGCACGAAGCTCGCGCGCTCGGGCCGCCAATGGAAGGGCTGCTGCCCGTTTCACGGCGAGAAGACGCCTTCGTTCTACGTCTATGACGACCACTTCCACTGCTTCGGCTGCGGCGCGCATGGCGATGCGATCAGCTTCGTGATGCAGAGCGAGGGCGCGGGCTTCATGGAAGCCGTGGAGCGGCTCGCGGGCGAGGCGGGGCTGGAGGTGCCCAAGCCCGTGCCGGATTCGGCCGAACGCCGGCGCGTTGACCTGCACGACGTGCTCGAAGCCGCCTCCGTCGTTTTCCAGCATCGCCTGTTCGCGCCCGAGGGCCGCGCCGCGCTCGGCTATATACGGGAGCGCGGGCTTTCGGAGGAGGCCGTCCGCGATCTCGGCCTGGGCTGGGCAGGCGAGGGAAGGGGCGCGCTCGCCGCCGCACTCGCTTCGCAAGGGATCGGGCCGGACCTGCTGGCCGAGGCCGGGCTGATGCGGGAAGCGGAGCACGGCGGCCGCCCGGTCGATCTGTTCTTCAACCGCGTCATGTTCCCGATCCGGGACCGGCGCGGCCGGCTCATCAGCTTCGGCGGCCGCACGCTCGGCGACGGGCAGCCGAAATACGTGAACGGGCCGGAGACGGCGCTGTTCTCGAAGCGCCGCAGCCTCTACGGCATCGACCGGGCGCGGAAGGCGCTCCGCCCCGGCGGGACGCTGATCGTGGTCGAAGGCTACATGGACGTGATCGCACTCCAGCGCGCGGGGTTCGGCGGCGCGGTCGCGCCGCTCGGCACGGCGCTGACCGAAGAGCAGCTCGGGGCGCTGTGGCGGCTGTCGCCAAAGCCCGTGCTCTGCTTCGACGGCGACGCGGCGGGGGCGCGGGCGGCGGCGCGGGCGGCGGAGACAGCCCTGCCGCTGCTCTCGCCGGAACGGACGCTCTGCCTCGCCGCGCTGCCGGAAGGTGAAGACCCGGACAGCCTGATCCGGCGCGAGGGCGAGGCCGCGTTCCGCGCCCGCATCGCCGCCGCGCGGCCGTTGTCGGAGGCGCTGTTCGACCTGCTGCGGGAAGGAACGGTCGAGCCGCGTACGCCGGAGGAGCTGGCGGCATTCCGCGCCAGACTCGAAGCGGCGGCCGCGACCATTCCGAACAAGGTGCTCGCCAGCGAGTATCGCCGAGCTCTCCTCGCTCGCTTCTACGAGACGCACCCCAAGGGGGGGCCTCGGCGCAGGGGCGGGCCCGCGCGAGCGCGCCAGCCGCTGCCGGTCCCGGACGCGGGGGGCGTCACGGCCGAGCGGGGACGCATCCTGGTCGCGACTCTGCTGAACCACCCAGGGTTGCTGCACGATGTCGAGCACGCATTCGCGGAGATAGTGTTGCCGGACTATCTCGCTCGCCTGCGGGATGCGCTGTTCGGCCGGGCCGAGGGTTCGGAACCGCTTGACTCCCCAAGCCTGCTTGCCCACCTGAACGCGGTCGGCTTGGCAGCGGACGCCGCGCGGGCTCTTTCGGCGTTGCCGGTTCCGTTGCCCGGCTGCGCGCACCCGGGCGCGATGCCCGCGGAAGCCGAGGCCGGATGGTGGCATATCTTTGGGCTGATGCACCGCGACCGACTCGACGAGGAGGTGGCGGCGGCCGGTCGCCACTGGCAGCGGGACGGCGCCTCGCATCACCGCTTCGTCCTGCTGTGCAAGACGCGGGACGCGCTGCGGCGGGGCGAGGAGCGGGAGGACGCCTGATCCCCGCTCCGATCATGCCTGAAACGGGAGGAGTGGCCGTTCGCCCGCGCGGCCGCGAGAGCAGTCTGTTTTCCGGAGTATCGTGAACGATGGCAACGAAGCCGAGCACCGCGAACGAGGCCGTGGCCGCCGACCACGACGTCGAGACCACGCTGCTCGACGTGCAGTCGGCCGCCGTCAAGCGGCTGATCGCGAAAGGCAAGGAGCGGGGCTACATCACCTTCGACGAGCTGAACGTCGTGTTGCCGCCGGATCAGAACAGCTCGGAGCAGATCGAGGACGTGATGGCCAATTTCAGCGAAATGGGCATCCAGGTCGTCGAGAGCGAGGAGAACGAGGAGGGCGAGGCCCCGCCTGCCAAGACCGAGAAGGCCGACGAGGAAGAGGAGCAGTCCGGCAATATCGACGAGGAGAGCGTCGGCCGCACCGACGATCCCGTGCGCATGTATCTGCGCGAGATGGGCTCGGTCGAGCTCCTGTCGCGCGAGGGCGAGATCGCGATCGCCAAGCGCATCGAGGCCGGGCGCGACATGATGATCGGCGGCCTCTGCGAGAGCCCGCTCACCTTCAAGGCGATCATCTCCTGGCACGACCAGCTCAAGGCCGGGCGGATGCTGCTGCGCGACATCATCGACCTCGAAGCGACGCAGGGCGCCGGCGTGCCGCAAGCGCCCCCGGAGGGGGCGGCCGACGGCGCCGCGGCGGCGGACGGCGCCGCGGCGGCGGAGACCCCCGAGGCCGAGGAAGCGCCCGAGGATGTGGACGACCCCGAAGGAGCCGCGATATCGCTGTCGGCGCTCGAGGAAAAGCTGAAGCCCGAGGTGCTCGCGACCTTCGAGGAGATCGAGAACCTCTACAAGAAGCTGCACAAAATGCAGCATAAGCGGCTCGACAGCATGACCTCGGGCGAGGAGGTCAACGCCCGCTCGGAGAAGACCTACGAGAAGTCGCGCGAGGAGCTGGTGCAGCATGTCGGCCAGGTCCGGCTGCACAACAACCGCATCGAGGAACTGGTCACGCAACTGAAGCAGCTCAATCAGCGCCTGACCGCGCTGGAGGGCCAGCTGCTGCGCATGGCGGAAGCCTCGAAGGTGAACCGGGAGGAGTTCCTCAAGCACTACCGGGGCCATGAGCTCGACCCGGCCTGGCTCGACCGCGTCGCCCGCCTGCCCGGCAAGGGCTGGAAGGCGCTGACCGCGCGCTATCCGGCGGAGATCATCGAAACCCGCGCGCAGATCGCAGCCGTCGCCAATGATGCCGGACTGCCGATCAGCGAGTTCCGCCGCGTCTACATGACGGTCGGGCGCGGCGAGCGCGACAGCGCGCGGGCGAAGAAGGAGATGATCGAGGCGAACCTGCGCCTCGTGATCTCGATCGCCAAGAAATACACCAATCGCGGCCTGCAATTCCTGGATCTGATCCAGGAGGGCAATATCGGGCTGATGAAGGCGGTCGATAAGTTCGAGTACCGCCGCGGCTACAAGTTCAGCACTTACGCGACATGGTGGATCAGGCAGGCGATCACCCGCTCGATCGCGGATCAGGCGCGCACCATCCGCATCCCCGTCCACATGATCGAGACGATCAACAAGCTCGTCCGCACCTCGCGCCAGATGCTGCACGAAATCGGCCGCGAGCCGGCGCCCGAGGAGCTGGCCGACAAGCTCGGCATGCCGCTCGAGAAGGTGCGCAAGGTGCTGAAGATCGCCAAGGAGCCGATCAGCCTCGAGACGCCGATCGGCGACGAGGAGGACAGCCACCTCGGCGACTTCATCGAGGACAAGGCGGCGATCATCCCGCTCGACGCGGCGATCCAGGCCAATCTGCGCGAGGCGACGACGCGCGTGCTGTCGAGCCTGACGCCGCGCGAGGAGCGCGTGCTCAGGATGCGGTTCGGCATCGGCATGAACACCGACCATACGCTGGAGGAGGTCGGGCAGCAGTTCAACGTCACGCGCGAGCGCATCCGCCAGATCGAGGCCAAGGCGCTGCGCAAGCTCAAGCACCCGAGCCGCAGCCGCAAGCTCCGCAGCTTCCTCGACGACTGACCGTTGGCGACGCTGCGATCAGGCGCGGAGGAACGGGGCACGGACGCGGTGACGCGGGTCGGCGTCACGGTTACGTTCCTGCGCATGGATAAGCCGCCCGCCGAGCCCGCGCGTCCGTTCCCGTCCGGCACGGCGCCGGTGCGGGTCGCGCCGTGCTCGGTCCTGTTCTACCGCTATCTCTACGGCGGCGTGGGGGCGGCGCATGTCTGGTGGCTGCGCCGGGCCGCGTCCGACGACGAGCTCGCGTCCCTGCTCGCCCATCCGCGGATCGCGATCACCGTGCTCTACGCGCATGGCGAGCCGTACGGCTTCCACGAACTGGACGCGCGCAACTGGCCGGACGTCAATCTCAGCTATTTCGGCCTGATGCCGCATGCGATCGGCCGTGGTCTGGGCCCCGTCTTCCTGCGGCACGCCGTCGACGAGGCATGGCGCGGCGGTGCGCGCGGCGTCACGGTCAACACCTGCACCGCCGACAACCCGCGCGCGCTGCCGACCTACCTGCGCGCCGGGTTCCGCCCCGTGCGCCACGTCCGCGAGACATGGAACGTCCCCGTGAGCCTCGGCCTGAAGATACCGCCCGGCCTGCAGGTCTGATTGCCTGCTTGCCGCCGGGCCGGCATGCTCGGCCTTCCGCTCTCGGGAGACTTGTCATGCGCGCGTGGCCCTGGCTGCTTGCCTTCGGATTGCTCCTGCCCGGCGTCCCGGCGCGCGCGAAGGTGCCCGACATCGTCAAGATCGGCATCCTCAACGACGTGTCGGGGCCGTTCGCCGACCAGTCCGGCCGGGGATCGGTTGTCGCGGCCCGGATGGCGGCCGAGGATTTCACGGCCTCGGGCGGCGGGTTCAAGGTCGAGATCGACTCCGCCGATCATCAGAACAAGCCCGATATCGGCGCGCAGATCGCCCGCGAGTGGATCGACCAGCAGGGCATCGTGGCGATCGCGGACGTCGTCAATTCCGCCGTCGCGCTCGCGATCAACGAAGTGGTGCGCGAGCGCAACCGGATCTTCATCGCCTCCAGCGCCGGCACGTCCGACCTGACCGGCAAGCGCCTGCTCGCCGACGACGGTGCAGTGGACGTTCGACACCTGGTCGCTCGGCAACGCCGCCGCCCGCGCGCTGTACAAGGAGGGCGGCACGAGCTGGTATTTCATCTCGTTCGACTATGCGCTCGGGGCCGCGCTGCAGCGCGACGCGACCGAGGTGCTGAAGGGTCTCGGCGGCAAGGTGCTCGGCTCTTCGAAGCACCCGCTCGGCACGGCGGATTTTTCCTCCTACCTGCTCGCGGCGCAGTCCTCCGGGGCGAAGGTGGTGGCGCTCGCGGACACCGGCACCGATCTCGTCAACGCCGTCAAGCAGGCGGCCGAGTTCGGCCTGACGCACCAGCAGAAACTGACCGGGCTGTTCACGCAGATCGTCGATGTCGATGCGATCGGCCTCACGGACGCGCAGGGGATGCTGTTGAGCGAGGCGTTCTACTGGGATCTGAACGACGACACGCGCGCCTTCTCCAAGCGCTTCGCCGAGCGCTTCGGCGGCCGCGTGCCGACCGAGAATCAGGCGGGCGTCTATTCATCGGTGCTCGCCTATCTGCACGCGGTGCAGGCTGCGGACAGCACCGACGGCGACAAGGTGATGGCGGCGATGGAGCGCGCCCCGATCGACGACAAGCTGTTCGGCCGCGTCACCGTGCGCCCGGACGGCCGCGCGATCCACGACATGTACGAGTTCCGGGTGAAGAGCCCGGCGGAGTCCAAGGCGCGCTGGGACTATTACGAGCTGGTCGACACGATCCCCGCCGGGCAGGCGTTCCGGCCGATGGATCAGGGCGGGTGTCCGCTGGTGAAGTAGGCTCGGTCGGCTCCGGGCGGTCCGGTCCTCGCCGGATAAGGCGGTGCGACGGCGGGCGTTCTTCCGACCGGCATCGGCGGCGAGGCGGGCCGGGTGAGCCGCCCGGGCAGACTGGATCGCGCCGGCTCCGCCGGTGAGCGTTTCGACCGCCGCTTCGCCCTCCCGTCCGCATGGTCCGGACGCATCGGGGCAGCGACGGGGACGGCGCGGCAGGCGCAGCGAGGGCGGCGGCTCGATCCCGAGCATGTGGCATAAGGGGCGCAGGATGCGTCCCGCCTGTGGCGCTTGCGCGAGCAACGCCACGAGTTCGGGGTCGCCGAGCAGGCTCTCCAGCTGCGAGCGGCCGATGCGCGTATCGAGCACCGGCGCGAGCCTGAGCAGCCAGCCCGATCCGCCCGGCAGCCGGACGCCGGCGCCGCCGGGCGCTGCCGGGCCGCCGCTGGCCTCGTGCGGCGGGAGGCGGAGATCCGCCCGGCCTCCACGGCGGCAACCAGGGCCGCGAACCGCGCGAGCAATCTCTTCAGGCGGGTCCATGCGCGCAGCGCGAGGGCGGCATTGCCCAAATTGCCGGCAAGCTGGCCGCGAGTCCCCGGCTCAGCAGCTCGATGACGGCCGCGAGGCGGGTGGGAAGGCTGGGCGGAAGAAAGCGCGGCGGACATGAACGAAGACAGAACACAACCGACGCGCGAATGTCAAGCAATGTTTTTCCACTCCTGTCTGGGGTCCAGAGTGCGGCCCGGCATTGGCGCGCTCGCGCCCGGCCCGCTTACGTCTGCGGAGCGCCGTCAGCTGGCATCCGGGCGACTTCCGCAACGGTGGCCGTCTCGGCGTTGCCCGCGAGCCTCGCATCGATGCACATGGACGGATATTGACCGCCAACTGCAATCTTCGCCGGTTGCACCCCTGGAAGATAAACGGGGTGAGAAAGCTAGAACTGCAAACGAGAGCGGATGGCGAGCTCGGTCAGGGTATGGCGGTTGCAGCTTTAGCGTGGAGAGAAGTGTGCCGTATCACGCTATAGCCTTACTTTCCGGTGGACGTCAGAAGACGCTTCCCAACAAGACGGAAAAGCAGGTGCTGTCGCAAATCGTAAAACCGATGGTAGCGCGGGAGATGTCACTGCCAATTGGGGCTCAGTCAGAAGCTACCAAGTTCTTGAATGACGGATTTATCGGACTTCGACCGCTTGGGACAAGCGGACCGGGCCGCTCAGCGAATTGATCAAGGGGAAGAGGAATCAGTTCCAACGTTTTGAGCACCAAGCTCGAAAGCTCCTCGGAAGACAAACACCGAGTTTCGTAATCACGAAAATTTCAGGATAAAAGCACGGAGACCAAGAGCAGCAACGTCTTATTCGCGAGTTTGATGAGCGCTTTGAAGTGGTTGAAAGCGGAACGCGAGCGTTGCTGTGAGACAAGATCGTCTGAAGTCTCTGGAATCGCTTGTAATTCCGTGCTGCTTAACCCCGATTCGCAGGAGCCTGCCGATGTGGAGTGTTGAGAACCGCGCCCGCTATGACCGCAGCCGGCTGCGTTACCCCAGCGACCTGACCGACGAGGAGTGGGCTCTGGCCAAGACGCGAATTCCGCGCGCCAAACGAGGCGGCAACAAGCGGACGGTAGATGTTCGCGAGGTGATGAACGGCCTGATGTATGTGCTGAGCACCGGCTGCCAGTGGCGTGCGATCCGAAAGACCTGCCGCCGCGCAGCACGGTGAACCACTATTTCTGCCGCTGGCAATACGACGGCACGCTCGATCGGCTCCACCATGCGCTCTACGTGCTCTGCCGTGAGCAGGCCGACCGAGCGGCCAGTCCGACAGCGGCCATCATTGACAGCCAGAGCGTCAAGAGCGCTGAAAAAGGGGGCGCCGGATCGATCCGCCGGGCTTTGATGGCGGCAAGAAGATCAAGGGCAAGAAGCGGCATGTCCTCGTCGATACCCAAGGCTTGCTGATGGATGCCATCGTGCATGCCGCCGATATGCAGGACCGCGATGGTGGCGTATATGCTGATGGCGACGCTGTTCGGAATGTATCCGTTCTTGCTGAAGCTCTACGCCGACGCAGGCTACCAAGGGCCAAAGTTCAGCAGGGTTTGGCCCGGGTCTGCCGCGAGGTAAACGTCGAGATCGTGCGGCGGTGCGACAGTGGCAAGTTCGTGGTGTTACCCAGGCGCTGGATCGTGGAACGCACCATCGCCTGGTTGAACCGCTGCCGACGCCTGAGCAAGGATTCAGGGAGTGCCTCAACCGAAACGCGTTGGCATTCCTGCGCTGGGCGTCAGTTCAATTGATGCTGCGACGGCTCTGCAATGGCTGAAAATGATCTTGGAGCGACTCTTATGGCGGGGTCGCAATTCGAATTGATCGGGAACAGGCGTTAGAAGATCTCGTGTCTCGGATCAAACGGGAGAGACGGCAAAATTTCTGTTTTTGATTGCGGATCTTACAGATGAACGGCAGTCGTCGCTATTTCCGAAGCAGGTTTTGCCGGAGGCTTTTGGGGAAGCCGGTCATCTACATAGTAAGTAAGAATAGCGTTTTAAGCCCAAGTACACCCACAAAAATCCATTTTGATATTCACATGAACGTTCAAATACTTCACAAATCGAGCTGAGCTTAGGGAAAAGCTTTCATCTGTAATAAATGAAAATAATTCCAAGCTCTTTCGAAAAGAGCCGCTGAGCGACGATGCAAATCTGTATGGAGAAACCTTAAACCGGCGCGATCTTCGGCACGTAGCGGGCGACGGCGATTTCGCTTCGCCTCTTACGGGCTTCGGCGACGTCGAAGCTGTTCTGCATGCGCATCAGCGTTTCCATCGAGACCCCGAACGCCTTTTCGATCCGGATCGCCATCTCCGGCGACAGCGACGCGCTCGTTCAGGAAAGCCGACAACGCCGCCCGCGTGATGCCGAGCGCCCGCGCGGCGTCGGTCACCGACAGCCCCAACGGCTCGATAATCTCGGTCTTGGCGAACCCGCCGGGATGGCCGGGTTCATGCGAATGCCGCGCGTCTCGGTCATGGCCGGCACCTCCTCAGTGGTAGTCCTCGTAGTCGAGGTCGATGATCTCTGGCCCGTACCTGGTCGATCCGGAACGTACGCGCCAATTCTCGTCACGAACAGGCTCCACGCGCCTTTACGGTCGCCGCTCATCTGGTGGGCTTCCAACTCGGAAGGAGCGCAATTCGCTCTCCTGCTCCATGTCTTGAAGGAATGAGACGATCTTGCGTGCCTATTTCGGCGCGACAGCGGAAGGCAGGCCTGAACCGTCGTCGCTTTCGATGAAACGCCGTAGCCCCTTGTGGATCACGTTCCTGACCTTCATGGAAGGAAATCGCACAAGCCTTGTGCTCTGTCAAGCTACACTATACAGGCGCGCGGCAGCGCGAAGCAATCGGCACCGCCGAGCGGCGGGCGAGCCTTACCCCAGATGCGGCCCGATCAAACTCCAATCCGCCGGCCCGAGCCGGGCGGCGGCGGTTGGGCATTGGTGCAGGTAGGGATAGAGCAGGCGCTGCTGGCTCACCCCATCGAGCCTGGAGCGCTCCTCGGCCGTCAGCGTCAGGTCGGCCGAGCGCAAGTTCTTGCGCAGTTGGTCTCGGTTCGCGCGCCGAAGACGCCGACGTGACGCCCGGCCGGCCCAGCAGCCAGGCGAGCGCCACTTCCGCCGCGGAAATGCCACGCGCCTCGGCAATCGCCACCAGCACCTCGATCGTGTCGTAGAGCTTCTCTGATTGTAGATCGGCGGCTCGTGCCAGTCATTGAGGTGACGCCCGCCCTCCTCGGGCGTCTTGCCGCGACGGTATTTGCCGGAGAGCAGGCCGCCCGCGAGCGGGCTCCAGATCAGCACGCCCAGGCCCTGGTCCAGCGTGATCGGGATGAGCTCGTATTCGGCATCGCGTAATTCCAGCGAGTAGTAGATCTGCTGGCTGACGATCGGCACGAAGTGGTTACCCGCGCCGTTTCCATCGCCTTCATGAGGTGCCAGCCGGAAAAGTTCGAGGCGCCGATGTAGCGCACCTTGCCGGCGCGGACGAGCGCATCGAAAGCCTCCAGCGTCTCCTGAAGCGGCGTCAGCCCGTCCCACTGATGCATCTGGTAGAGATCGATATGCGGTCCGCAGCCGCTTCAGGCTGGCCTCGCATTCCTTAATGATCTGGAACCGGGACAGGCCGTGGTCATTGACCCCCTTGCCCATCGGGAAGCCGAGCTTGGTCGCGACGATGAGCTGGCGCCGCCCCTCCATCGCCTCGCCGAGAATCTCCTCGGACTTGCCGTAGGAATAGAGATTCGCGGTGTCCATCGTGTTGATCCCGGCATCGATGCAGATGTCGAGCAAGCGGCGGGCATTGGTGACATCCGTCGCTGCCCCATTTGCAGGTCGCCCACACCCCGAAGGTCGCCGTGCCGAAAGAGAGGGTCGAGACCTTGAGGCCCGACCGTCCGAGAAGCCGGAATTCCATAAAGATCACCCCTCATCTGTCCGCCGGGAAGCTTACCCCCGCCGCCGCGCCAAAGCTCTCCACGTCGTTGTGCGAACGATGCGGCGGAAATCGTTAAGGCCGCCGGCACCGCGATCTCCCGCGTCAGCTTCTGCCGCATCGCGCGGGCGAAGTCGGCGTAGTCGGCGCAGGGAAGGGCGAAGCAGCCGGGGCCGCCGATGACTTCGGCGCGGTAGCTCTCCAGCAAATCCGGCTCCTCGTGCAGCACGCAGAGGCCGTTGATGGTGATGCCCGCATCCGCCATGCGGTCGCGGATCGGGCCGGGCGCGATGCCGTCATTGGAGCGGCCGTCGCCGATCACGTCCACCACCTGCCGCGCGGCGCTTTCCGGCGCGTGACTGAGCAGCGTGAGCGATGCGAGCAGCGCCTCGCCGATCGCGGTCTTGCCCGCCCGCACCACGCGCGGCACGTTTTCGACCGCATCCGCGAAGGCGTGCGCCTGCTCGTCCGAGGCGATCCGCGTCCAGTCCACGAGCACCTCTTGCGCGCCCGCGCCGGACCACAGCAGCAGCGAACAGAGGCTCGCGCTCGACGGGCCGCCGGTGAGACCGGACACGACCGCCGGATCGCGCAGCGCCGCCGCCGCGATCCCGCCGGCCATCAGGCCGAACTCGTCATAGGTGACGCTCGCGGAGCCGTCGAGGGCGAGCACGAGCGCCAGATCGGCAGCCACCGGCCGGCGGTGGGTTATCCCTTGCGCAAAGCCGCCAGCGCGCGTCGCGCTTCCTCGCGCAATGCGGCGAAGTCGAGCGTGTCGGCTTCGTTGTTCAACGATCCCTGCTGCCAGGAGTGCTGCAACGCCTCGATCCGCTCCAACTCCGAGCGTTCGGAGCGCTCCAGCAAGCGAAGCGCGGCGCCCACGACGTCGCTGGTCGAGGCGTAACGCCCGGAATCCACCTTCGCATTGACGATGGTCAGCAGGTCGGGCGTCAGCGAGATCGAGATGTCCATCGTGGTTTGGTCCATAAGCAATCGTCCGTCAGGGTAGCCCAGCCTCCAGGTCGTTGTCCAAGAGCGGCCGAAGCTCCCGCTTCCAGAGCGCCGCCGGATCACCGAAGATGTGATCCGCTCCTAGGGGAGGGACGGCATGGAAGCATTCGTGCCCGCGCTCGATACGCGGAAATACGCGGAGCGGAAAATTGCTGCTGGCGAAGGAAGACGGCGTCGCCCTGCTGACCTTGAACCAGCCGGACAAGCGCAACGCGATCTCGGTCGCGAT
>CAVZQE010000017.1:0-11469 GCA_963777325.1 uncultured Alphaproteobacteria bacterium
CGCTGATGGCGGTGATCGAGGCGGGGCTGCAATCGGCGGGTAGCGGTCGCAGGGTGCGGCCGGATTTCACCGAGGCCGAGCGGGCTGCGTGGACGCCGCCGCCCGGGCCGGATTGCGCGAGCGAGCGGTAATCCACCGCTCCCCGTCGCGGTCACGATCCAAATGCCGCGACCAGGCCGGCCGCGCACAGGGCCATCACCGCCGTTGTGGCCCAGCCCAGCGCCGAAAGCGTGCGCGACAGCGCAAGCTGCCCCATGATGTCGCGCCGGCCAGCGATCAGCATCATCCCCGCGAGCACCGGAACGGCGACCGCTCCGTTGATGATCGCGCTCCAAAGCAGGGCCCGCATCGGCTCGATCCCGGCGAGATTCATGGCCACCCCCGCGACGGTTGCGGCCAGGATGCAGGCGTGGAATGCCGGGGCCTTGCCCGGCGCCCGGGCGAGGCCGACCGGCCAGCCAAGCCCCTCGCCGACCGCAAACGCGGCCGAGCCCGCGAGCATGGGAACAGCCAGCAGCCCCGTCCCCAGAATGCCGAGCGAGAACACGATGTGCGCGAGTGGTCCCGCCACCCGGCGCAACTCGTCGGCCGCCTCTGCCGTGGTTGCGATCTCGGTGATCCCGGCGCTGTGCAGCGTCGAAGCGGCGGTAAAGACCACCGCGTAGGCGACGAGCACCGCGACCGCCATGCCCACCCACGTGTCGACCCGAATGCGCCGCATCTCCTCGCCCGCAAGCCCGGCCGCGTCCCGCCCTTGCAACCCGGGAAGACCGCGCGCCCGCTCTCCCTCGAGCGACGATTGCCAAACGAAGAGGTAGGGGCTGATGGTGGTGCCGATGAGCGCGACGAGAATGGCGAGCGCCGGTCCGTCCATCGGGATTGCAAGCTGCGTCGGCAGATCGCGAAGCAGGCTGCCCGGGGAGGGCGCCGCACCGAAGGCGGCCAGGACATAGGCGAGCAGCGAGAGCGCCGCCCATTTCACAAACTGCACGTAGAGCGGCAGCCTGAGGCGGAGCAGGAGCCCGGCACAGACGGTGCCGCAGAGCACGACATAGATCAGACGCGGTCCGCCGAGCAGGAGCCTGAGCACGTCCGCCATCGCGCCCAGATCGGCCCCGAGATTGACCGTATTCGCGACCAGGATGAGCGCCACAAGCCCATAGACCGCCGGGCGGGGATAGCGGCCGCGGAGTGCCGCCACGATGCCGCTCCCGGTGGCGCGGCCAATTCTCGCGCTGATCTCCTGCGACACGACCATCATCGGGTAGCAGAGCAGCAGCACGGAGCAGGCGGCGTAGCCGAGCTGGGCGCCGGCCTGGGAGTAGGTCGCGATCCCGCTCGGGTCGTCGTCTGCGGCACCGCTGACCAGGCCCGGCCCGAGATGGCGGAGAAGCCAAATACCGCGCGGTGAAGGCGCGGCCTCAGCCGTGTCCCCTTCTCGCAGCGGGACCACCGGCTCCCGTCCGAGCACCTGGCCGTCGTCAGGCACTCGCCCGGTCCCGGACGAGGCGGATTCCCCTCCCCGCCAGATCGCGCAGAACGAGCGTGGCCAGCTCGCGGGCCTGCTGCTCCGAAACGACCGGGAACAGGCGGCGGGCCGATGCCGCGACCACGCCGACCGCCTCCTCCCGCCCCAGTTCCTCCTGCTCCATCAGATCGTGTCCTCCGCGGCCCGCTGGCGGGCCATCCGCCGGGCGCTGTAAGCGTAGAGAAACAGCGAGACGGCCGATCCCAGCACCTCACCGCGCGCGACCTGGAACAGCCCGAACGCGACCAGGAACGCCGACGGCAGGGCCTGCCGGGTGACGGCGTAAAGGCCGTAGGCGTTCCACAGATTCTCGGACGCGCTGCCGACCGCCTCGCCCCGCACGAGCTGCATCAGCCCGGCTCCGGCGAGGCCCAGTGCGGCGAGGTCAAGCGGCGAGGCCGGCGTCCCCTTGCCGCGATCCGGGGGCGGCGCGGGACGGAGCGCGGGCAACTTGTCGGTCGGCTCGGTCGTGCGCAGGCCCTGATCTCGCGCCCGCGCAAGCACCGCCTTCTCGTCGCCTCCGTGCTCGATGAGCACGCTGCCGGTCTGCGGATTGGCCCGGACGTTGCGCACCCCGGGCACAGCGGCCAGGGCTGCCTCAAGCCGGACGAAGAACGCCGGGTCGCCGCGCCTGGCCCGCACGCGCAGCCTGATCCGGCCGGGAATGCGATGCTCGATCTCGGCCACGGGAATGGCGGCCGCGCCGCTGGTGGTATCAGGCATGGTTCGGCGCTCCCTGAACACGGTGGGCATTGAAGGTCCGGTAGCGGAGCATGCGGCTCGCCCGCCTCGGATGACGTCTTCCGCCGGCAGTCGGATCGCAGCATCCCGCGCGGGCTTCGCGATCCCTGGCCGCGCCAAGGCGCCCGGGTGATTGCAGGCCGGGAGCCAACGCGTATGGTGCGGGCCGACGGCTTGAGACGGCACGGTGGGACGGCGTATGGCGGGCGGCTACAAGAGCGGGATCGCGACGGGCTTGGCTTTGAGCATCGGGGCGGCGTTCCTGCGGCCCCTGTGGGTTCCGGCGCTCAGGCGCTGGGGGCGGCCGGCGGCAAAAGGCGCCGTCAAGGGCGGCCTCGCCGCCTACGAGCTTGCCCGCGAACGCGCAGCCGAACTCGGCGAACGGGCGCAGGATCTTCTGGCCGAAGCCCAGATCGAGCGCGCGACCGAGCGGGCCGCCAACAGCGGCGCAGCTTCCGCGCGGGGCAGTTCCTGATCCTGGCATCGCCGGGGCGACCTCCTGCTCAGCCCTGGCCATCAGGTGAGACGGGTGCGCTCGGAAAGGCGGCGCGACCCGTCTTGAGCGCCTCGTTGGCGATATAGGGTAGGATGCCGGCCGCCGCCGTGACCGCGAGGTCCAATGGCGCCAGCGGTACCACGCCCAGCACTGCGCGCACGCCTGGCACCAGCACTCCGATTCCTTGCAGCGCGGCCGAGGCGAGCAGCAAGCCTGAGAGCGGCCGGTTTGAAGCGAGCGCGCCCGGTCCGCCGCCCGCGAAAAGCCCGTGCCGATCGGAGCGGGCCGTGAGGGCGTGCAGCAATTGGGCGGTCACCAGGCTCGAGAAGCCCATCGTGCGCGCCTGCGGACTGCTCGCTCCGTGGCGCAACGCCCCGAATCCGAGCGCCGCGAGGCTGCCCGCCGCGATCAAGCCTCCCTCCGCTCCGAGCCGGCCCAGTTCGCGGCGCTTCACGATCTCGTCATCGGCGGAGAAGGGTGGACGCTGCATCAAGCCCGGCTCCGGCGGCTCGTAGGCGAGGCCGAGACCCGGCAGCACGTCCGAGACGAGGTTGATCCACAGCAGCTGCATCGCCGTCAGCGGTTCGCCGAACCCGACCGCTGTCGCCCCCAGCACCACCAAAATCTCGCTGAGGTTGGTCGCGAGCAGATACCGGATGCTCTTGCGGACATTGACGTAGGTCGCGCGACCGCTCTCGACGGCGACGGCGAGCGCCGCGAGATCGTCCGTCCGCAGCACCACGTCGGCGACCTCGCGCGCGGCCTCGCTGCTTGCCTCTCCGCCCATGGCGATGCCGACATCGGCCGCCTTGAGCGCCGGACTGTCGTTGATGCCGTCCCCGATCATCGCGATGCGGTCGCCGCAGGCCTGGAGCGCGCGAACGAGGTGCAGCTTCTGCGCCGGGCTGACGCGGGCAAAGACATGGGCGCGGCACGCTGCCTCGGCGAGCTCCCGCTTCGAGAGCCGCTCCATATCCGCTGCATCGAACACCTCGACGGCGCCGCCGGGGGCGAGGCCGAGCTGCCGCGCCACGGCGCGCGCGGTCGGCACCTGGTCGCCGGTCATCATGACGGTGCGCAGCCCGGCGTCATGCAACCGCCGCATGAGCGCCGCCATGCCGGGGCGCACCGGATCGGCGAGACCGGCGAGGCCCACCCAGGTCAACGCCGCGACTGGCACCCCGTCGCCGTCGTCGCCCAGATCCGATGCGCGCGCCTCCCCGAAGGCGAAGCCGAGCACGCGCAGGGCGTCCGCCGCCATTCCGTTGTTGACGCGCAGAATCGCCCGCCGCCGCTCCGGCCTGAGCTCCGTTCTGAGGCCGCCACTCAACTCCCAGACGCAGAGATCCAGCACCTCCGCCGGGCTGCCCTTGACCGCGACCACAATTCCGCCCGCGCCCGCGCCCTCGGCGGACGGGCGGTGATGGGCCGTGGCCATGAACCGATACGCCTCCGTGCGGCGACGCACCGCAATGCGCGGATGGTCGGCGCGCAGCCGTGCCCAATCGAGTCCGGCATCCGCCGCGAGAAGCAGCAGCGCGGATTCGGTCGCCGATCCCGTCCGCACGAGTTGCCCGTCATCTCCGTCCGCCAGCCCGGCCTCGCTGCAGAGCACGCAGACGCGCAACAGCCAGGCGAGCGCATCATCCACGTCGTCCGGGGCGACTCCCGCGCGCTGCCCGTCGCCACCGAGCGGCGCCCCGTCCGGTCCGGGCCGGAAACGCTGGCCCCCGCTCGCGACCTCGGCGACCCGCATCTGGTTGAGCGTGAGCGTGCCCGTCTTGTCGAAGCACACCGCGGCGACGCTCGCCAGGGATTCGACCGCATCCAGGCGGCGCACCAGAACACCGCGCTTGCGCATGTCCTCGATGCCCAGCGCGAGCGTGGTGGTCGCAACCGTCGGCAATCCCTCCGGCACGGCGGCGACGGCGAGCGACACGCCGGAACGCAAGACCTGCACCAGCGCGAACCCGCGCAGCGACCCGACGCCCACCACCGCGGCACAGGCCGCGAGCGATGCCCAGACGAGCTGCCGGCCGAGCGCATCGAGCTGGCGCTGCATGAGGGTCTGCGGCGTGTCCTCGGTGCCGACGAGCCGCTGGATGCGGCCCACCTCCGTTCGCGCACCGGTCGCGACCACGATCGCGGTGCCGCTCCCGCCCGTGACCGCCGTGCCTCGGAACACCATGCCGGTCCGGTCGGCCAGGGGTGCCGCCTGGTCGACCGGCTCCGTGCTCTTGGCCACGGGCATGCTTTCACCTGTCAGCATGGCCTCGCTCACGCGCAAGCCGCGCGCCGAGGCCACGCGCGCGTCCGCCGGCACGACCGTGCCCGGCCGCAACTCGATCACGTCGCCGGGCACGACCTCCTCCAGGGGGATGGTCCGCCGCTGGCCGCCGCGCACGACGTGAGCGGGTTCATGGCCCGCCACGCCAAGAGTGCGGATGGTGCGCTCCGACCGTCCCTCGACGACGGCCCCGAGCACCCCGTTGGCGGCGACCACGGCAAGGATCGCCGCCGCCTCCACGGCCGCCCCGGCGATCAGCGAGAACCCACCCGCGAGCGCGAGCAACCCGACCGGCAAGGTCTGGAACTGCCCGAGCAGGATCGCCAAGCCAGAGCGCGCCTTTGGAGGCGCCAGCGTGTTCCTCCCGTGTTCGGCCAGACGCTCACGGCACTCGGCCTCGGTCAGACCCCGGATCTCAGAGGTCCGGAGTTCCGCCACCGCCTCGCCCGCCGGGCGCGCATGCCAGCCGGATCGCACGCCGAAGCCGGCGCCGGACGAAGGCGCGACGTCCCCACGCAGGAAGGCCGCGATCCGCTCGGATACCCGTTCCGACGGAAGCGCCGGATCGAACAGCGTCAGGATGTTGCCCGTGTCTGCGCTGGCCCGCACCTCCTGCACCCCGGGCAGGTCGAGGAGGCAGGCGGTCAGCGCAGACTTCAGCGCCGGATCGCCGCGCAGGCCCCTGACAAACCAGCGCACGCGGCCTGGCACGCAGGCGTGGATTGGGCGAACCAAGCCGGCCGCCGCAGCCGGGGCCGCCGGCCCCTCCGGGTGCGGATCGTCACGGCCCGGCGCGGGGCCGAGATGCAAAGTCGGAAGGTCGAGACGGGACACGGCGGCCTCGGTCTGTCGTGGATGGGAGGCCGCGAAGCGGTCCGGGCGGAGTTACCGCCCGGCGTGCCTCAGGCGGGGTGCGATTCCGCGGACGTCGGCTCCGACGCGGTCGCCGCTCCGGCGGAATGCGTCTCGGCGCGCGCCTCGGCGGCCATGTCGCTCGCCGCCTCGCCGACCTGGGACGCGGCCTGCCGGCCCCAATCATAGGCGATGATGCCGCCCTTGATGATGGCCTTGGCGGCGGGGCGCACCAGAGTGCTGACGGCCGGCGCGATCACGGGCGCGAGCACGGCCGTGCCGACGCCGATCGCGAGGCCGGTCACGATGTTGCCGCCCTTAAACATGTCTTCGAAAAAGGCCATGATTTTACTCTCCTTGAGGTGGTTGAGCGCCGTGTCGGCGCGTGCGCTAGTGGGCGTTGGCGCGGTCGCGATGCTTTTGGTGCCGGGCCTTGTGGGAGGCCTCCGGTAGCGGCGCCTGCGCTTCGGCGGGGGCGGACCGGGTTGCTAGCTCCATCTGCGCCTCGGTCACGAGATTGCCGATCGCGGCGCTCACTGGCTCCATCGCCCCCCGGTACAGCGCAATTCCCGTGCGCATCACGGCTTTGGCCGCAGGCCGAAGCACGGAGGACACGGCGGGTGCCAGCACGGGCGCGAGCAGGGCCGCGCCGACGCCGAGCGCCAGATTTCCGGGGGTCGCACCCTTCGTCAGATCGTCCAGTAAGGCCAAATCCTGTTCTCCTCTTTGCCGATGCTGCGCTCGGTCCCGTGCTAGGCTTCGTCCAAGGCGGCGGAGAGTTCCCGCAGAGCCGCCGCGTTCTTTCCGGTCTGGCGGGAGCCGGCCCGCCCGAACGCCTGCCGCAGCGCCTTGATGTGCCGGTTGTAACGCGTCTTGCGGCTCGTCTCGTCCCGGCCGTAACGACGGGCCCGGGTGCGGGCGGTGTGCTTGAACCTCTCGACCACGGCCCCCGCAGCCTTCCGCTTGTCCTCATCGGAACCGGGGCCGGAAAGATTCTTGAGCACCCCTTGCAGGGCGTGATCGGCGAGCCGGTTGACGATCCCGCCCTCGGCCTCCGACTCGCATTCCAGGAACAGCGAGAGAGCGCTCTTCACCGTCGAACGCAGCGACGGCGAAAGATCGGGCAGCACCTTCGGTAGCACCAGGGCCGTGGCCCCGACCGCAGCCGCCACGAGCAGGTTGCCTTTGAGGAAGTCTTCGGCAAGCGCCACGGGGATTCCCCTGTCACCGATGATGATGGCTTCAACATTGATTCGGGCATTGCGCTCCCTCAACCTCTCGCTTGAGGGCTTCACAATCCGAAGATCGCGGGGCCGGGGGGTAAAGCTGGGCACCCTTGAATTCCGGAGCCCTGCAACGGCTACCGCGTCCCGAGCAGCCGGTAATCCCCCGCTGGCGACCGATTACGCAGTGCCGCCGCCGCCAGGTCGGACGCGAGCCGGTCGCCGATCGCGATCCGGTAGTGCAGCGCGTCCCAGTAGTTCTCGTCGTTGTCCGTGATCGGGCTCGGGATCATGAAGTCCGCGACGACGACATCGCGCCGGCCACGCACGACCGCCTCGGTCCGCGCCTTGCACGCGGCCCAGACCTCCGTCATGTCGGTGCCCGGCTGTTGCAGCACGTGGTTGTACGGCACGAAGTACAGCACGACCGGCGTATCCGCGGGAACGTCGGCCAGGCCGTGGCCCAGCAGATCGAGCGCGGGAAACCGCCAGGAGGCCGCATCGCCCGCAATGTCGGCGCGCGCGAAGGCGGCTTCGTCCTGCCGGAGATGCAGTGCGACCCGCGCCGGATCGTAGAGGCGATCGTCGGGAACGAAGCTCGTGTAGCCGTCGAGGCCGTAGCGAGATGGTCTCAATCCCGTGACGTGCAGGAACTGCGAGAAGGCCTGCGTCAGCGCGTAGAGGTTGAACATCTCGCGATAGCCGCGCCAGCGATCGCGGCCGTACATCCATTCGGGAAACGGGCGCGGCGTATAGCGCGGCTGCGGTCCAATGCCGCACCAGGCGATGTCGATCCCGATGATGACGGTGCGCGGGCGCGGATGCGCGCGCAGGAACACACCGAGGATGCGCGTCTGCTCGTAGGCGGTCGCGGCGTTCATGGAGAGATTGACGAAACGCGCGCCGCCGAAGGCCGGATCGAGGGCGGCCGGGCGCAACAGCCGGCTTGTGGAGGTGCCGATCACGGCGCTGTCGAACTTTGTCGAGCGCGCCAGCGCCGGGAAGGAGAAGCGCGCATTGGTCGCAATCGGCGCGCGCGCGAGCGGCGGCGATAGCGGCAGCGTGTCGAACGGATCGACGACGGCGATGAAGGCGTATAGCAGCGCCGCCGCGCCCGCCGCGGCGCCGACCGCGAGCATGAAGAAGCGCCGCCAATCAGAACTGGAAGTAGATGAAGGCATTTTGCAGCCGGCCGCCGATCAGCAGCAGAAGGAAAGTGAGCGCCAGCCCCGCCGGAATGGCGAGCCACGGACGAGGACGCAGCATCCGCAACGCCGCGCGCTGGCTCGTCGGCCCGAGCGCCGCGGCCGCCGCGCCGGCGAGAAGCACGTCCGTGCCGGTGCGGTCCAGCGCGACATGCCCGATCCCGTGCAGCCCGAGCATCGCGAGGAGCATGCCGCCAGCCGCCGCGAAAGTCTGCGATCTAAACAGCACCCAGCCCGCCATGACGAACAGGAGCGTCAGCGCCCAGCCGAGCGGGCGCGGCAAGCGCAGGCCGCGATTGCTCCACACATGGTTCACCGCGAGCGCGACGCCGTGCAATCCGCCCCAGACGACGAAGGTCCAGCTCGCGCCGTGCCACAAGCCCCCGAGCAGCATCGTCAGCACCACGTTGGCCGCCTGCCGCGCCGGGCCGCAGCGATTACCGCCAAGCGGGATGTAGAGATAATCGCGCAGGAACCGCGACAGCGTGATGTGCCAGCGCCGCCAGAAGTCGCGGATTGATACAGCGCGATACGGCGCATCGAAGTTGAACGGGAGGATGAGCCCGAACATCAGCGCGAGCCCGATCGCCATGTCCGAGTAGCCGGAAAAGTCGAAATAGATTTGTAGCGTGTAAGCTCCGCACGCCAACCAGGATTCGGCCGCCGAAAGCGAATGAAGCGCGGCTTTCGCAAACAGCGGATCGGCGATCGGCGACAGCGAATCGGCGAGTGCAACCTTTTTCGCGACACCGATCAGGAACAGCGTCAGACCGCGCGAGAGATTCTCCCACATCGCCGGCCCGCGCGGGTCGCGGCGGAACTGGTGGATGATCTCGTTATGCCGCACGAGCGGTCCCGCGATCAGCTGCGGGAAGAACATCACAAACATCCAGAAATCGAGGAAGCCGTAGATGTGGCGGTCGCCGCGCCTGAGATCGAGCAGATACGAGATCTTCTGGAACACGAAGAAGCTGATGCCGAGCGGTAGGACCAGGCGCCACGGATACCACTCCGCCCCGAATGCGCCGTAGACATTGCCGCGCAGAAAGTCCGCGTATTTGAACACGCCCAGCACGGCGAGATTCATCGCGACCCCGGCGAGCGGAATCCAGCCTCTCGGCCAACGTCCGAAGCCTTGCGCGACCAGCCAGTTGGCAAGCGTAAGGCCGACCAGCAGCGGTACGTAGCGCACGTCCCACCAGCCGTAGAACACGAGCGAGGCGAGCACGACGAAGGCCTGCCGCAGCGGACGGCTGCCCGCCAACGCGTAATAGCCGCCCAGCACGAGGGGAAGGAAGCCCAGGATGAAGAGTTGCGAGTTGAACAGCATCGCGAGCTAGGGGTGGAAACCCTGCACTTGGCGCCCTCGTCGGATCGCCGGAGCCGACCCATCGCGGTCGATCCACTTGTGATCAGATGATCCCGAGAGCTGCCGCTCGCCCTCACCACCAAGGCTGCAGCCCTGCAGCATGCCAGACGAACATGCTCGGAGCGGTGCGCGGTGAGAAATCTGCATTCAGTTAGCCGGACGCTTCGTGAAGGCGAGGCCGATACCGAGCGCGATCATCGCACCCCCAGACATCTCCCCTAGGCGGCGAATCAAGCCGGGTCTTGCCATTGCGCTTTCCCGGATGCGGCTTGCCGCGAGCGTCACCGCAGCTTCGAAAAGGGTATTCAACAGAGCCGATATCAAGCCAAGCGCCAGGAATTGCAGCGCGACAGCGGCAGCGCCCCGTGACAGGTCGAGGAATTGCGGAATGAAAGCGAGGAAGAACGCCGATTTCGGGTTCGTTGCCCCGACCAACAAGAGATAGGCAGCGCCACTCAGCTTGAGCGCGGTGAACAACTCCGCGCGGGCAAGCACGATCCCCGAAACACCGAGGCTGCCCGACGACATGCGCCATCCCGCCAAGCGCGGTCCCGAAGGCCGAGGCCATTCCCTCCGCACGACCCCCCGCCAGCGTGCGCGCAGCAACATAGAACAGCCCGGGACCGGGCGTCAGGGCGAGCACAAAGGCTGTGGCGAAGAACAGGGCGAGTTGGGTCAGGTCTGGCATGGGCCGTAGGTTTAGTGCCGCGCGAGCCGCAACGCGAGTAGCAGCCCGCGATGCTTCGGCGCTCGGCGAGGCCGCTTGCGGCGCAAGCCTTGCAAGTTCAGTTCTGCCCGACCATCCCTGCAGCAGGTCCAGCATGCCGACGCTTTTCCATGGACTCTCTGCCTTCCCCATCACTCCAGCCGACGAAGGGGGGCGCGTTGACGTCCGTGCGCTCGCCAGCCTGCTTGGGCGTCTCCAGGCCGCCGGAGTGGACTCGATCGGGCTACTGGGCAGCACGGGAATCTACGCCTACCTGACCCGATCGGAGAGGCGACGGGCTATCGAGGCGGCGGCCGATACCATTGGTGGCCGCGTCCCGATCATCGTCGGGATCGGCGCTCTCCGCACGGACGATGCCAGAAACCTGGCGGAAGATGCGCAGGCAGCCGGGGCAAGCGGGGTGCTGCTGGCGCCCGTCTCCTACACGCCGCTCACCGACCAGGAAGTATTCCAGCACTTCGCGGCCGTGGCCGATGCATCAGACCTTCCGCTGTGCATTTACAACAACCCGGCCACGACGCATTTCAGCTTCAGTGACGAGCTGATCGCACGTCTGGCCGAGGTGCCTCGCATCGTGGCGGTCAAGAATCCTGCCCCTGCCCCTGCCGAGGCGAAGGCAAAGCTCGCAGCTCTGAGGGCCCGCCTGCCCGCTGAATTCGCTGTCGGCTACAGCGGGGACTGGCATTCGGCGTATGCCGTTCTTGCGGGCGGCGTTGCATGGTACAGCGTGGTGGGCGGCCTGCTGCCGGGGCGCTCCCTCGCTCTCATGCGTGCCGCTCAAGCCGGCGATGCGGCAGAAGTCCGCCGTCTCGATGCGTCTTTCGTGCCCCTCTGGAGTCTGTTCCAGCAACACGGCAGCATTCGGGTGGTTTACGCGGCGGCAAATCTGCTGAAGCTGACGGACGCTCAGCCGCCCCGCCCGATCCTGCCACTAGGCGCGGGCGAACTGGCGCGCATCGAGGAGGTATTTGCGGACCTGAACGACTGACGTTCGTAGTGCGAAATCCGGTGCGGATCGGTCGATGGACGGGCGCATCAGTC
>CAVZQE010000018.1:0-292500 GCA_963777325.1 uncultured Alphaproteobacteria bacterium
CCGGAGCAAGCACCAACGTGGCCCGGCGCTATGGCTGGAGCCTCTCCGGCGAACGCCTGGTCGACGCCGCTCCGCAGGCCATTGGCGCACGACAACCTTTGTGGCAGGCCTGCGCAGCCGTGGCATCATTGCTCCGTTGGTGCTCCACGGACCGATGACGGGCAAAGCTTTCCGCGCCTACGTCGAACAGTTCCTCGCCCCTACGCTCTCTCCGGCGACGTGGTCGTCATGGATAACCTCGGGGCGCACAAGGTCGCCGTGTTGCCGAAGCGATCGCCGCCGCCGGCGCCAGCATTCCCTACCTGCGAGCCTACAGTCCCAATCTCAATCCTATCGAGCAGATGTTCGCCAAGCTCAAGGCCCTGCTGCGAAAAGCCGCCGCCCGCACGCGCGACACGCTCAGGGGCACGATCGGCGAACTGCTCGTCGCCTTCACCCCGCAGGATTGCCGCAACTACCTCGAGAACGCAGGCTATGCGTTCGACTAAACCGAAAATGCTCTAGCGCCGCGCCATGAAGAAAGTTCGCAGCAGCGCCGTCGCCTCGATCTCCCGCACGCCGCCGATCACCTCCGGCCGATGATGGCAGGAGGAGGCCTGGAAAATGCGCGCGCCATGCTCGACTCCGCCACCCTTCGTGTCGTAGGCGCCGAACACGATTCGCCGGATCCGAAAGAAGCTGGCGGCCTGCGCGCACATCGGGCAGGGCTCCAGCGTTACTACGAGATCGCACCCGTCGAGACGAGTCTGCCTCAACCGCCGGGCGGCCCTGCGCAGGGCCAGCAGTTCGGCATGGGAGGACGCATCGCGCCGCCGCTCGGTCTCGTTCCCGGCACGGGCCAGGATCGCCGCGTCCGGTCCCAGCACGACCGCGCCGACCGGCACCTCCCCCCTTTCGGCGGCGGCCCTTGCTTCTTGGAGCGCAATTTCCATCTCGATCACCCGTGCTTCTTGCCGATGTCGGCCGCGCAGGTCTAGCAACTCGCATGAACAGCAGCAGGACGGCCGCCAGCTTCGCCCAGGACACGCAACCGCTGATCGGCGTGACGCTCGATGCGGAGCAGCCGGGCGGCTATTCCAAATACCCGTGGTACGCGCTCCGGACCAATTACGCGGACGCGATCGCGGAAGCCGGAGGGCTTCCGGTTGCGTTGCCGCACCTCGCAAGCCTTGCCGACGCCTACTTGGACCGGCTCGACGGGCTGGTCGTAACGGGGGGGGCCTTCGACGTCCATCCGTCGCTCTACGGCAGCGATGACCGGCATGCGACGGTCAGTCTCAAGGAAGGCCGAACGGCCGCGGAACTGGCGTTGGTGAGAGGCGCCATTGCACGAGACTTGCCCATTCTCGGCATCTGCGGCGGCGAGCAGCTTCTTGCGGTTGCATTGGGCGGCGCGCTGATCCAGCACATACCCGACAGCGTACCCGGCGCACTCGAACACGAGCAAGCGAGTCCACGCCATGAGGCCGGGCATTCGGTCACCATCGCGCCCGGCACGCTGCTGCACGGGGCGACGGGCGCGAGCCGCATGCAGGTGAACTCGTCCCATCATCAGGCAGTACGCGACCCGGGCGCATTCGCCGTCGTGAATGCCCGTGCGCCGGACGGGATCGCCGAGGGGATCGAGGATCGTCGCTTCCGCTTCTGTCTCGGCGTGCAGTGGCACCCGGAGTTCCTGGTCGACCCGGCCGACCGGCGCATATTCGCCGCCTTCGTCGCGGCGTGCAGGTCTTGAGCAAGCCGGAAACCGAGCAGCCCGGCGGTGAGCGGATCGCGAAATGGCTGGCGCGAGCGGGAATCGCGAGCCGCCGCGATGCGGAGCGGCTGATCGAGGAGGGGCGAGTCAGGCTGAACAACGCTCCCGTGACCCATCCCGCGACATTCGTCTCGGCCGAAGATCTCGTGCAGGTGAACGGCCGCATCGTGGGCGCGCCTGAACGCACCCGGCTTTGGCGCTTCCACAAGTCGGACGGTCTGGTCACAACTCATCGCGACCCCGAAGGCCGGCCGACGGTGTTCGATCATCTGCCGCCCGGCCTGCCCCGCGTGATCAGCGTCGGCCGGCTCGATCTCACCAGCGAGGGCTTGCTGCTGCTGACCAATGACGGCGCGCTGGCGCGGCTGCTGGAACTGCCGCAGACTGCGTGGCTGCGGCGCTATCGGGTGCGCGTCTGGGGCCGGGTGGATGAGACGGCGCTGGCGAATCTCGCGAGCGGGCCGACCATCGAGGGCACGCGCTACGGCCCGATCGAGGCGGCCATCGATTCGCGGAAGGCCGAGACCGCTTGGCTGGCAGTGGCGTTGCGCGAGGGTCGCAACCGCGAGATCCGGCGGGTCATGATGCATCTCGGGCTACGCGTCACGCGCCTGATCCGGATCGCGTATGGCCCGTTCCAGCTGGGCGTGCTGCCCCGCGGAGCGGTGGAGGAGGTTCCGGGCAAGGTGCTGCGCGAGCAGCTCCCAGTGGCGATCCGGCCTCAAATCCGGCGCTAGAATGCGCATCGGGGCGGGAACTCTGCGCGGCCGGGCGCTGGCAGCGCCGCCCGGCCAGTCGGTCCGACCAACGGCCGATCGCGTCCGGCAGGCGGTGTTCGACATGCTGCTCCATTCCGCGTGGGGCGGCCGTGCCCACCTGGAGGGCGCGGATGTGCTCGACGCCTTTGCCGGAACGGGGGCCATGGGTTTGGAGGCGCTGTCCCGAGGCGCTAGGCGGGCGGCTTTCATGGAGAAGGACGGAGCCGCGCTCGCCGTGCTGAGGACCAACATCACCGCCTGCCGCGTCGGCGATCGCTGTTCCGTGCTCGCGGGCGATGTGCTCGCGGCACCTCGCGCCTCTTCACCGGCGCAACTCGTCTTCGTCGACCCGCCATACGGCCGCGATCTTGTCCCGCGTGCGGTCGCCCGCCTGAGCGATCTGGGCTGGATCGAGCGCGGCGGCCTGGTGGTCGCCGAACTCGGCCGCTCGGAGTCGTTCCAGCCGCCCGAAGCGGCGCTACTCGCCGAACGGGTTCACGGTGCCGCGCGGATCGCAATCTGGCGGGCTTAACCCGCAGGCTTTTGAAGTATTAGCATGGCGGTGAACGAGTGGTGGTGGCCAACATCGCCGCCTCGAACGTCGCGGAGGCATAATCCTTCTATGCCGGTATTCTGGACCCACGCGTCGCCATGGACCAGGGGTGGATCGTGACGCTCGCCGCGGGGAATTCGGCTCCAACTCAAATCAGCCTCGCGAGCGACGGCGGATCGGGGTCTCCCGTTCCGGACGTCTCGATCGAAGTCGATGATTAGAACGAGGTCCACCGGCGCATGCTCGATCGAGGACTCGTCCTCCAATACGGCCTCGTCAGCGGACCCTGGGGTGTCCGACGCTTTACGTGCGCGATCCATTCGGCCGGCTTCTGAAGGTCATGTCTCAACTTTGACGCATAGCGAGCCCGCTTTATTCAGCGTTGCACCCGGAGTCCGCGCCAGCCGATGTCGCGCCGGTAGAACCCGTCGGGCCACTCCACGGCGTTGACGGCGGTGTAGGCGACAGCGCGTGCGGCCGCGAGGTCCGGCGCGGTGCCGCACACGGTCAGCACGCGGCCACCTGCGGCCAGCAATCTGCCGTCCACTGTCGCCTCCGTTCCGGAATGAAAGACGTGGGCGCCGGGAACCGCTTCGGCTCGGGAGAGATCGCCTATGGGAGTTCCGCGCTCCGGGTCCGCAGGGTAGCCACGAGCCGCGACGACGACCGCGACGGCGCTCTCGTCCCGCCATCGCAGCGCGACGTCAGCCAGCCCGCCGTCGCAAGCCGCAACGAGCGCTGACAGCAGGTCGGAATCGAGCCGCAGCAGTAGCGCCTGACATTCCGGATCGCCGAACCGGACGTTGAACTCGATCAGCTTCGGCCCGTCCGAAGTCAGCATGATGCCTGCGAAGACTATGCCCCGAAAGGGCGTGTCCCGGCGCGCCATTTCCGCCAGTGCGGGACGAACGATTGCATCCATTACCTGCGCCTGCAGGTCCGGCGTCAGCACCGGCGGCGGCGAGTAGGCACCCATGCCGCCGGTGTTCGGACCCGTATCGCCCTCCCCGGCCCGCTTGTGATCCTGGGCCGCGCCGAGCGGCACGGCGGTATCGCCGTCGCACACGGCGAAGACCGAAACTTCCTCTCCGACGAGGCATTCTTCTATCAGGACTGCCGCCCCCGCGCCCCCGAACACGCGCCCGACCATCAGGCCATCGATTGCGGCGATGGCCTCGGCCTCGGTCGCGGCGACCACGACGCCCTTGCCCGCAGCCAGTCCGTCCGCCTTGACCACGATCGGCGCACCGCGTCGGCGCACGAAATCGCGTGCTGCCTCCGCGTCCTCGAACCGCTCCCAAAGGGCGGTCGGAATGCCCGCCGCGTCCGCGATCTGCTTCGCGAAGGTTTTGCTGCTCTCGAGCCGGGCGGCGGCCGCGCTCGGGCCGCAGCATCGGATGCCGGCCGCTCCCATCTCGTCGGCGATGCCCGCGACGAGCGGTGCTTCCGGGCCAGGCACGACCAGATCGACCGCGTTCTCCTGCGCGAACGCGACCAGGGACGCGACGTCGGCGGCCCCGATCGATACATTCTCCGCGTGTCGCGCGGTCCCTGGATTGCCGGGCGCGCACCAAAGCTTCCGGAGCAGAGGGCTGGCCGATAGACGCCAGCACAAGGCGTGCTCCCGGCCTCCCGAACCGATAACCAAGACGCGCATGCCCGCCTCTCCTCAGTCCGACTGGTGAAGGGACCGCAGGCCGCCCTTCACCAACGCGGCCCGGCTGTAGCATACGTTGTCGCCATGGACGACCTGCGCCTACCCCTCGCTTCCAACCTGCCGGAATACACGGTCACCGAACTTTCCGGGGCAGTGAAGCGAACGCTTGAGGGTTCGTTCTCGCGGGTGCGGGTGCGTGGCGAAATTACCGAGCTCAAGCGGCACAGTTCCGGGCATATCTATCTCTCGTTGAAGGACGAGGGAGCGAAGCTCGGAGCCGTCATCTGGAAGTCGGGCCTGCATCGCCTCGGCATGGTTCCAGAAAACGGCGTCGAGGTGATCGCGACGGGCCGGCTGACCTCCTACCCCGAGCGCTCCTGCTACCAGCTTTTTGTGGATCGCCTGGAGTATGCAGGCGCGGGAGCCTTGCTGGTCCGCATCGAAAAGCTGCGACGGCGCCTAGCGGACGAAGGCCTGTTCGCCCCCAACCGCAAGGCGCCCCTGCCAACCCTGCCGTCTGTGGTGGGCGTTATCACATCTGAGCGTGGCGCCGTGGTCCAGGACATTCGGACAACGATCGCCCGCAGGTTCGCGCGCCCGATCCTGCTCTGGCCCGTGCCCGTCCAGGGAGAAGGCGCGGCCGCAAAGATTGCGGCGGCAGTTCGGGGGTTTGATGCCCAGCGGGGGGCATTGCGACCGGACGTGCTGATCGTCGCCCGCGGCGGCGGCAGCGTCGAGGATCTGATGGCCTTCAATGAGGAGGAGGTTGTCCGCGCCGTTTCGGATTGCCGAATACCGGTCATCTCGGCCGTCGGGCACGAGACGGACACGACGCTGATCGACTTCGTGGCCGATTGCCGGGCGCCGACGCCGACTGCCGCCGCCGAGCTGGCCGTGCCCGCTCGGGCGGAACTGCTCGACAGGTTGCACCAGACAACATCGCGCCTCGTCAGCGCACTCACGCGGCAAGCCCAGGAGCAGAAGCTTCGCCTCGGTCGAGCGGAGCGGGGTTTGCCGGATCTGACGATGTTGCTGGGAACCGCGCGGCAGCGCCTGGACGACCGGGCGGATCGACTCGCCCTCGGCATGAGGCATGTGATTTCAGCAAAGCGGGGAGCCCTCGACATCGCCTTGCGCGCCATCCCGTCCCTACCGGCGATGCTCGAATTCTCTTTGCACCGCTTGGAAACCGGCTACCGCCGCGTGCTGTTCGCGATGCCCAATCTGCTCGGCACGCGGCGTTCGGAGATGGAGCAGCTTGGCCGGCTGCCTTCGCCCGCTCGAGCCATCGCCACGAAACGCGCTTCGCTTCAGCTAGCTGCCGCTCATCTGAGCGGCAGCCTGCGTCACGCCGTTTCGGACGCGCGCGGGCGCGCGGGTGAACGGTTGGCCAGGCTGTCCGAGGCGACATTACGAGGGCTGCTTCGGGAAGCCGGTTCAAGGCTGCATTCTGGCGGGGCGCGCCTGGATGGGCTTTCGCCCGAAGCCGTGCTCAGCCGCGGATATGCCCTGATCTTCGACGCCAAGGACCGGCCCGTCACGAGCACGGCCCTGCTCAGGCCGGGCGTCTCGATCCGGCTGCACCTCGCTGATGGCGATGCGCGGGCGACGGTGGATGCCCCCGTGCCAATAACTCAGGGCTTGCTGCCCTTCTGAACCATGGTTGCTGCAAGTAGCGCATCGAGCGCCGGCAAGTCCTGCCACTTGAGCGCAATCCGCAGAACCTCGATTTCGTCCCGCAGGTCCGAAGGAATCCGCGCCATATCCTTCGCCGTCGTCACAGGAACAGCGTCAAGCCGCCGCGCCTCGGCAATCAAGTTTTCCAGCTCCATCCGCCCGTAGGGGTGATGATCAGCGAATGCGTGCCGCCGCACAATGATTGCGCCGAGCTCCGTCACGGTTGCAAAAAATTTTCTGGGCACGCCGATGCCGGCGAAAGCCAGGACGCGCTTGCCCGTCAGAGCGCGCGACTCGAGGTCCGCGACGAGGCGAGCGCGGAGCATGAGGAGGCCGGGCGGCAATGCGGACAGCACGGCTGAACCACTCTCGCCGACGACGACCGCAGCGCCGCACCGCGCCGCAGCCATGGCGACCGGCTCCCGCAGCGGACCGGCCGGTAGAACGCGGCCGTTGCCAAACCCGTACGCGCCATCGACGACAAGCAGAGACAAGGTCTTGCCGAGCGTTGGATTTTGCAGGCCGTCGTCCATGACGAGCACATCCGCGCCAGCTTCAACCGCGGCGCGGGCGCTCACCGCACGATCGGCCCCAATCCAGGTCGGAGCGACCTCGGCCAAGAGCAACGCTTCATCTCCCGTTACGGACGCGGGGTCGCCCGGCTGTACGCGATAAGGGCCGCGAAGGCTGCCGCCATAGCCACGCAGCAGGAAATGCACCGAGTGCCCTGCGCCGGACAGACGACGTCCCAGATCAAGCGCGACGGTCGTCTTGCCTGCGCCTCCCACGGTCACGTTGCCGCAGCAGATCACCGGGACTGGAGCGCGCCATCCCGGCCGGGCGATCCGCCGCGCCGTCACCGCCGCCGTTATCGCGGAAAGCGGGCTGAGCGCCGTCCCGAGCCATTGAAGGCGGCCCTGCCGCCAGAAGATGGGGGGGCGAAGCATCAGGCCATCAGCGCAAGCAGCGCGGCCGCCGCTCTCTCTGGCAGGTCGGCATAGCGTCCGGACACTTCGACCGCGGCGGTACCGGCTTGCGTTCGCCTGGCCGCGTCGTTGAGCATTCCATCTACCCAGGCGGCAAGCGAGGCGTCATCCACTATTTCGGTGAGCGCCCCACCCGCCGACAGCACGCGCACCGCTTCGGGAAAGTTGCTTGTGTACGGTCCGACAGCGATCGCGCAGCCCAGCCGTGCCGGCTCAAGCGGGTTCTGCCCGCCGCCCGGCGGCAGAAGGCTGCGGCCCACGAAGGCGATCCGCGCGAGGCGATAGAACAGGCCCAGTTCGCCGATCGTGTCGGCTATCCAGATCCCGCCCCGCGCAGGCGGGAGCTCGCCGGCGCTCCTGATGCTGGTGTCGAAGGGTTTGGTCTCGGACCGCATGGAAAAGCCCCGCTGGGGATGGCGGGGGACAAGGATGGTCAGTAGGCCGGGATGGCGTCGGGCCAGGTCGGCGTGGGCGCGAACGACTACGCTTTCCTCGCCGGCATGCGTGCTGGCGGCAAGCCAGACAGGCCGGCCTGAGAGCAGGGCGCGCAACCGGGTCAGCTCCGCCGCATCCGCAGGGAGCGGGTCGGCGGCGAATTTAAGATCGCCCGGGACGGCAACGCACGGTGCTCCGAGCGTACGCAGCCGCTCGGCATCCTGCTCCGTGCGCGCCTGTATCGAGGAAAAGTCCGAGAGAACGTCTTGAGCAAACCCTGGCACCCGACGCCATCCGGCGTAGCTGCGCGCGGACATGCGGGCATTGAGCAGGATGGCCGGGACGCCCCGAAGACGCAGGGCTGTGAGCAAATTGGGCCAGAGTTCGCTTTCGACAAAGGCCGCCGCCGCCGGGCGCCAGTGGTCGAGAAACCGGTTGACCCAGCGCGGTACATCCAGTGGCACGAACCGGTGCAGAACCCGGGATTGGAGGCCCATCTCGGCCACCCGGGCTTCAAGCAGTCGCGCCGATGTCACGGTCCCGGTCGTGACCAGCATTGTCAGGCGCGGGTCGCGCGCCGCCAGTCTCTGCAGCACGGGCAGGACCGACACGGTTTCTCCGACGCTCGCGGCATGGAGCCAGACGATTGGGCCGGCCGGGCGCGGCATCTCGTCGAGACCACGCCGTTCCGCCAGCCGGCCGGGGATTTCCTTGCCCCGCTGCAGCCTCGTCCTGAGCATAAGGCGAAGACCCGGCTCGGCTAAGATGGCGGCCCCGGCCCAAACGCGTCGGAGGACGCTCATGCGCAGAAGCGGTCGGCGCGCTCCGTCGCCACATTCAGAGCGGCCGTGATCGCATTCAGGGCATGCGGCCACTTTTGCCGGCTGACGGCGATGGCTGGTTCGCATACGACGACACCGCGCGCGAACGGCCTTGGGATCACCATTCTGTCCCACGTCTTGAGGACAAATCGCCGGGTCGTCTGCGCGGCGCACGGTAAGACCGCCGCCTGGGACAGCGCCGCCAGTTGCGCGACGCCCGGAGCCGCAACGCGGCGTGGGCCACGCGGACCATCCGGCGTGATGACGACGTAGTGACCCATTCCCAAGAGGCCGAGCATCTGCCGCAGGCCCGCAGCCCCTCCCCGTGATGAGGAACCCTGCACTATTCCCACACCGAATCGCTGCATCACGGAACCAACAAGCTGTCCATCCCTATGCCGACTGACAAGAATGTGCACCTCTCGCACCCGCCGCTCCGGAAGTTGCTGCTCGCGAAGCCACAATGTGGGCATCAGCGGCAGGCGGTCATGCCAGAAGGCAATGATCAAGGGAGAGCCATCGGCGGAGTGCCTGGCAAGATGCTCCATTCCCTCAACCCGCCATGCCGTCGTGCGAATCGTGAACGAGAGATAGAGCCCGACGATACGGGCGAGAATGGTCTGTACGCTTGGACGCCGCAGCAGGCGTTTCAGCATGAGAGCGAATCCGGGAGCGTCATCCACGCGCGTTAGCACGGTGCTTCGCAACGGGAAACTTCAGGAGGGCTAACCCCCGAGCTGCAAATTGTTCAGTGCTTTAGCCTTTGAGAGTCGAAAACAAGGTCAGATCTCGGCCTGTAACTTATTGATGGTTGCCGCCATCAGAAATCGCCACCTATTCAGATCTCGCTAAACTCTCCCGCAGTTCACGTTATGTTCCTGCGGTCGGAGGGCCAATGCGTGCGGTTTCCCAACACTTAGCACTGGAACGGCTGCGCTCTCAGCTGATCCCGTTTGAACGGAGTCATACCGGATCGATCGACGACAAGCGGCTTTCGTTCGGAATCACTGCAATCGATCGCCGACTGCCGGGCGGAGGCTTGCTGACCGGCTCGCTGCATGAATTCGAAAGCGCTGCAGAACGTCACGCCGAGGGTGCTCCGATGCTGCTCGTCGGCGGCCTATTGGCAAGCACGCAGGGAACGGTGCTGTGGGTTATGCCCAAACGAGACTTGTTTGCTCCTGCACTCGCGGCTGTAGGACTGCATCCGTCGCGGCTGCTCTATGCAGAAGCGGGCAAGAATGTTTTGCGCACTGTGGAAGAGGCATTGCACCATCCTAGGCTTGCGGGAGTTGTCGGTGAGTTGACTGGCCGTATGCCGATGACGGCATCCCGGCGGCTGCAACTCGCGGCGGAAGCGTCGGGCACAATCACCTTTATTCTCAGGCAAGAACATTACGGGCCTGCCACTCAGGGGAAACCTAGCAACGTCACCGCCGCGCTTACGAGGTGGCGCATTGCCGGTGTGCCGTCTTGCGCGCCCATTCCGGATGCCCCTGAGACTCCGGGATTGCCCAGAGCCCGCTGGCGGCTCGATCTCCTCCGCTGCCGTGGCGGCGAACCGTTTTCCTGGATCGTGGAGGCGTGCGATGCGCAGGGTCGTCTCGCTCTGGTTTCCGATGCTGCCGACCGACCGGTTGCGCCAAGTCATCTCCGGCATGCCGCCTGATGCACCTTTGGTTGCGGTCCGGCGTGTTGGCAGGCAACGCATCGTCGTCGATGCCGACAGAATTGCGCGAGGACTCGGCGTCACAATCGGGATGCGCGTGACCCAGGCACAGGCCCTGGTGCCCAATCTGACATGCACGTCTTGTGAGGCAGCGAAGGATACGCAGATCCTGAGCGACATTGCAGCCTGGGCGCTTCGCTATGCTCCGCAGACCTCGCCCGCATTGCCGGACGGGATCTGGATTGACGCGACCGGGAGCGCCCATCTCCATGGCGAAGAGCATCAGATGCTGAACGACTTGGCGAGACGCCTTGAAAGGGCCGGAATGCATGCGCAAGCCGCCATCGCCGACACGCCGGGTGCTGCGCACGCGGCTGCAAGATTTTCCGGTCACCGCATTTCCGTCTTGCCGCCCGGCAGAACCGCATCCGCTTTGGCCGATTTACCCCTGGCGGCATTGCGCTTGTCCGAGGAGACGGTTTATGCGCTGAAGCAACTTGGCTTCGACCGCATCGGCCAGCTTGCCGAAGCGCCCCGGCCGTCTCTCGCAACACGCCTCGGAACGGAGGTGCAGCTCAGGCTGGACCAGGCGTGCGGCGACGTATTCGAGCCAATCTCCCCGATTCCGCAATTCGAGACAGTCGGGGCGCGATTGACATTTGCTGAACCTCTGCTGACGGCGGAAGGTTTTCATTGCACGATTGCGAAGCTGGTCGAGAGAGTAACGTCAAGGCTGGAACAGAAGGGGCTTGGGGCAAGAAGACTCGGCCTTTGCCTTGAGCGCGTGGATGGCAGTTTTCAGCTCGTCTCCGCCGGTACAGCGAGGCCATCCCGAAACGCGCCCCACCTTGCGCGCCTGTTGCGTGAACGTGTCGAGCGGATCGATCCGGGCTTTGGGGTGGAAGCCGCGCGGCTGACCGTACTCCTGGCGGAGCCTCTGGTGTACAGCCAGACTAAAATGAGCGAGGCCGGGCAGCAGGATAACTCCGGTCTTGCAACCCTGGTTGATTGTCTAGCGAACCGCTTGGGCGTGGAACAGGTCTATCGTTTGAGCGCAGTTGAGAGCGACATGCCCGAATGGACCGTGTCTCGTGTTGCCCCTTTGGTCCCCGTCAACGTGAGTTGGCCTCCATCGCTCCCAAGACCGGCCAGGCTGCTCACGCCGCCGCAGCCTATCGACGCCATGGCCGCGCTCCCAAATCAACCGCCTATTGCCTTCGTCTGGCGCCGGATCGTACGCCACGTCTGCCGGGCGGACGGGCCGGAGCAGATTGCCGGCGAATGGTGGAAATCAGAGGCGGAGCTTCGTGTCAGGCGCGATTATTTTGCCGTGGAAGATGAGGCTGGCCGACGCTATTGGCTCTTTAGCCAAAAAAAGGGCGGGCAAGCCGAAAGCAGCGGAACCTGCTGGTTCCTGCACGGGCTCTTCTGACCCGGTGCTCAAAGCGCAGATCTTCCGTTCACTGTTCCATCGGTAAATTGCAGCTCGGCGAGTTCGCGCGTACAGACCGTCTTGCCGCAGGAGCGCGCCGTGCGATCCTGTCGCGGCGATCCGGCCTGAGTCCATGACGACGATCCTGTCCGCCCGCCGGACGGTCGCAAGCCGATGCGCAATGACGAGCGTGGTCCGGTTTCGGGAAGCTCCGCGAAGGCGCGCTGAACGGCAAATTCGCTTTCCGCATCCAGAGCGCTGGTTGCTTCGTCGAGCAGCAGGATGGGGGCGTCCCGGAGAATGGCGCGGGCGATCGCCAAGCGCTGGCGCTGGCCGCCCGACAGGCGGATGCCCTTCTCCCCGACATGCGCGGCGTAGCCCCGCGGCATGGCCTTGATGAACCCGGACGCGGAAGCAGCTTGGGCTGCTTCGCGTATCTCGGTATCAGTCGCTTGCGGCCGTCCGTAGCGGATATTCTCCCAGATATCCGTCCCGAACACGACCGGATCCTGCGGGACGAGCCCTATTCTTCCTCTCACTTCGGCCAGATCCGCATCGGCCACGTTCACGTCCTCAATGCACACCGCGCCCGATTGTGGATCGTAGAAGCGGAGCAGCATCTGAAACACCGTGGTCTTTCCGGCCCCCGATGGGCCGACAAGCGCCACCGTTTCACCCGGCTGCACAGCGAGCGAAATGCCGTTCAGGGCTGGCAGGTCGGGCCAACTCGGATACCGGAATACGACATCCCGCAGCTCGACACGGCCTTGTGGTGGCCACGGCAGAGCGCGGGGGCGAATGGGACTCCGGATCGCCGGCGTTTCCGCGAGCAATTCGGCCACGCGGTCGGCGGCGCCCGCGGCCCGTTGAACCTCGCCCCAGATTTCGCTCAAACCCGCGCCCGATGTCGCGACAATAACGGCGTAGAACACGAATCCCGACAGATCTCCGCCGCTCAGACGCCCGGCGATCACGTCGCTGCCTCCGACCCAGAGGCTGAGCGTGATCGCACCGAAGCCGAGCAGGATCACGACCACGATCAGCATGGCCCGCGACTGAGCATGACGAATGCGCCCACAAGCAGAACCGCGCTTCGCAGCCATTGCGAGATGGCGGACCGGTCAGCGCTTATAGGACAGCCGTATCCTCGGTGAGCCGCGAGAGGATGTCCCTGTCCGCATGGTTTCGGACCAAGCGGGCGACAGCGAGAGCAGCCGGTCGAAGACGGCCTTCCGGACATCTGCGGCGATGCGCTCGCCAAGCCAGGACACGAGAGAGAACCGGACGTAGGTCATGCAGGCAAGCGCGACGATTACGCCGAACTGAACCGCGCCGGGTTTCCCGGAGGCTCCAACTCTTGAGAGGACGGAGCCATGACCAAGCGAACCCCACCCTATTCGCCTGAGGTCCGCGAACGTGCGGTGCGGATGGTTTTCGACTACCAGGGCGAGCACGGCTCGCAATGGGCGGAGTTGCCCAAGGTTCCGCCGGGCTTGCCCGGTGGAATGGGCAACGGAGGGGGCGATCAATTCGATCGCGGCCAAGATCGGCTGCTCGGGCGAGACGTTGCGCAACTGGATCCGGCAGGCCGAGCGCGACCGAGGTCAGCGCACCGGACCGACCACGGGCGAGCGCGAGCGGATCAAGACGCTGGAGCGGGAGAACCGCGAACTCCGGCAGGCTAACGAGATCCTGAGAAAGGCGTCCGCCTATTTTGCCGCGGCGGAGCTCGACCGCCGGTCGCGGACATGATGGCCTTCATCGACGAGCACCGGGACATCTATGGGGTCGAGCCGATCTGCACGCTGCTGCCGATCCCCTACGGTGGCTTTCCACCTGCCATGCAGGTGGAACCTTTGCCACCTCCGCCCCGTGGACGTATTACGCCCATACTGGGAGGCGCTCTGATCCCGAGAGGCTGCCGGCGCGATCCCGGAGCGATGCGGCGCTGATGGTTGAGGTCCGGCGCGTGTTCGAGGCGAATTTCTGCGTCTACGGCGTGCGCAAGGTCTGGCGGCAGCTCGGCCGGGAAGGGATCGTGGCCGCCCGTTGCACGGTGACGCGCCTGATGCGGACGATGGGCCTGCAAGGAGCAGTGCGGGGTAAGAAGGTCCGCACCACTATCCCCGACTTGGCGCTGTCTGCCCGCTCGATCGCGTGAACCGTCAGTTCAAGGCTCCGCGCCCGAACGCCCTTTGGGTCAGCGACTTCACCTACGTCGCGACCTGGTCCGGGTTCGTCTACGTCGCCTTCGTCATCGATGCTTATGCCCGGCGCATCGTCGGCTGGCGCGTATCACGGACTGCCCATGCCGGCTTCGTGCTCGATGCCCTGGAGCAGGCGCTGCACGAGCGCCGTCCGCTCCAGGGCGGCGGGCTCGTGCATCATTCGGACCGCGGGTCGCAATACCTCGCGCTGCGTTACACAGATCGCCTCGCCGAGGCCGGGATCGAGCCCTGGGTCGGCAGCGTCGGCAATTCATACGACAATGCTCTCGCCGAGACGATCAACGGCCTGTTCAAGGCCGAGGTCATCCACCGGCGCGGTCCATGGCGGAGCTTACAGGCGGTCGAGTTCGCCACCCTCGAACGGGTCGACTGGTTCAACACCCGCCGGCTGCTCGAGCCCATCGGCAACGTGCCTACCGTCGAGGCCGAAGCACGCTATTATGCCCAGACCGAGGTCCAATCCTTGGCTGCCTGACCCAAACCAAACGGCCTCCGGGAAACCCGGCGCGGTTCAAACATCCCGATCGCCGTGTGGTTGAGCGCAGCTTGGCTGTTGCTGGCGAAGCCGCTATCGATTAGTCGACGGAGGCCTTGCCCCAGCAGGAGAACCAAGCCCGCCGCCGTCAGGAGGGACGCGCCCGCCCCGACGACGAACAAGACATAGGGTCGGGGGAAGGAAGACACGAGGCGCCAGGGCCGAGCCGTATGTCTGCTTGCTCGTCCGCATCGTGCCCCAGGACTGCCGTCTCACAGCCGAGCTGCCATATCGGATTGCAGGGACTAGTGGATGAAATCTGACGGAGGAATCCTTTCGGGATGCCCCCGGCTCGGTTTTCTGTGCGATTCGGGTGCATGCGGACCGGGATCACCGTCGAAGTCTCTTCCGCCGATCACGAGCGGCTTGCCGCCATTGCGGCTGACCGCAACAGCCTGCGGAAACACGTCTGGCGCGTCCGGATCGTGCTGCTGACCGCGGGAGGCCGAGGCACGGCCGAAATCATGCGGCTGGCGCAGGTGGCCAAAACCGCCGTCTGGCGCTGGCAGGATCGGTTCATGCGGGAGGGCGTGGACGGCCTGTTGCGCGACAAGACCCGCCCGTCGCGCATCCCGCCGCTGACGCCGGAGATCGCCGAGCGGGTTGTTGCCCTCACGCTCGGACCCCCGCCCGGCGAGGTGACGCACTGGACCGCCCCGGCGATGGCCGCGCAGATCGGCATCAGCGTCAGTTCGGTGCAGCGCATCTGGCGCGCACACGGCTTGCAGCCGCACCGCCTGCGCCAGTTCAAGCTCTCCAACGATCCGCAGTTTGCCGCTAAGCTGCGCGGCATCGCCGGCCTCTACCTCGATCCGCCTGCTCACGCCGTCGTGCTTTCGGTGGACGAAAAGAGCCAGATCCAGGCGCTGGACCGCACCCAGCCCGGGCTGCCGATCAAGCGCGGACGCTGCGGCACCATAACGCACGACTACAAGCGGAATGGCACGACCACGCTGTTTGCGGCTCTGGACATTCTGCAAGATCCCGTGATCGGGCGCTGCATGCAGCGCCATCAGGAGTTCATCCGCTTCCTCAACGCCATCGAGCGCGAAGTGCCCGCTGGCAAGCTGATCCACGTGATCCTGGGCAACCATGCCGCTCATAACATCCCAAGGTGATCGAGTGGCTCGGCCGGCATCCGCGCTTCACGTTCCACTTCACGCCAACCTCGGCGTCCTGGGTCAACGCGGTCGAGGGCTTCCTCGCCAAGCTCGCAAGCAGCGGCTCAGGCGCGCTGTGTTCCATTCACTCGTCTCGGTCCAGGAGGCCATCAACAAATACGTCGCCCACACCAACAGTGATCCGCATCCCTTCCTCGCTGGACCAAGGATCCAGACAAAATCATCGCCGCCGCTCGACGAGGGCACCAAGTGTCGGATTCGCTCCACTGGCACCCGCCTAATGCCGGAGCGACCCGACAAGGACGTTCCACCCAAATGCAATCAGGGCGATGAAGGCGCCGGTAAGCAAGTTTTTCCAGAATGTCCAGTCGTCTCGTGTCACGAACTTGTCGCAGACCTGACGGACACTCTCCCGGAACGTCTCGGCCTGCTCCGCCAGCGCGGCGGTGAAGCGGTCCGACATGGCGCGCAAGCTGGCATCAAGCTCGGCATCGCGGTTCGCAAGCTTCTCGACCGCAGTTACGATATGTCTCACCTGCTCCTCAAGGCGCGCCAGCCGCACGATCACTTCGTCCGAAATCGCCGACAGCGGCCCGGAGTTGAACGGAGTTGGATTCCTCATCGGCTCTCCTTGTATCATGTAGCGAAGCCGAGGCTGCCAGGTCCGACCAACAGCGGCACGCCCGGACCAATGAGAATGGGGAGGTGCCAGGCCTGCGACGGGGCCGGAACCGTCAGGCTGGCCGGCAGCACGGCTAGTTGCCGGCCCCTCGCCAGACCGTCGCCAGCCACAGCACTATTGTCGTAGATGCCGGCCGCGATGGCGGCGGGTGAGTCGAAGGGCGGCCGATACCAGACATCCAGCGCCTGATCGTCGGCAGGAGCCGCCTCAAGCGTGATGACGATCCGAGACGTGCGCGAGAGATCGACGCTGGCGATCGCGAGAGCGCCGGCGGTTTGGCCGTACCGGAAGACCTGGAACTGCGAGCTGGCATCCCCGAGCGCCGAAAGCGCTGTCCCGCCATAGTGCTGCACCGGCAGCGTGATGACGGCACTGGCCGACGTGCGGCAGGGTGTGCCGTTCAAGGCCGGCCCATGATCCCCGGGCGAGTCTGCATTCAGTACGGGCAAAAGCGCTCGATAGAAGTGGCGGGCGAAGGTGATATTGCCCGTTTGGCTGGGATGGATTCCGTCGGGGGCCAAGGTGACATCCAGGCCGCCCACATAGGCGGCCGTCGGATCGGATCGCACATAGGCGAGATGCGCGCCTCTGATTGCCTTGATGCCCGCGGCAAGAAACTTGGCCGACGCGACAGGCGCGATGGCAGGTATCGAACACAGGAGCTTGCGGAAAGGCGTTACCCCGAAAGTTGCGCTCAGACCTGCCATCAGCGTCTGAAGATAGCTGAGATACGTCGCCGGGGGCGTCAGGTGATATTGGGAACCGGTCCGAGCGTCGGCGTCATTGTGCCCCTGACACCAGATGAACGTCCCAAACTTGCCGCCTGCGGTCGCAAGCAAGGACACCAGCCGCGTGTAGTCGGTCATCCCGGGGAGCCAATACGTGCTGATGTCGGTGCCCGAATGTCCACAGCCGACCAGCGCCGCATTGACGCCCGACGCCAAAACCACGAGCCGGAGGAATTCGGCTGCGAAAGCCGACCGGTAGCTGCCGCTGTCGCTCGGGATTTCCCAGGGGGTCGCCGCCGTTGGCAACGCCGCGCCATCCCAAGACGCAAGCGCCGAGCCGTAGGCGCTCGGGACGACGCCGAGGGCTGCGAGGGTTGTCGTATCGTAGCTTGCTGCCGTACTCCAGAAGTCCGTTGCAAGCGACTGCCCGGCGGCCGCGATGACTTCACCGACGCCGATGCCGCTGCTGGCGCTGACGACCGATGTGCTGTCGCCGTTGGCGCGGAGATCGATGAGATACCACGCGCGATTCGCGGGAACGGCAAGGGTCACCGTTTGCACGACGGCGGCGAGATTGCTCGCGGCCAAAGTCCAGGGGACCAGCACCGTCCCTGGCGCCTGCGCGTCCCGGAGCTGAAATTCGAGGATCTGAACCGGCGCGCTCGGGGTGACCGTCAGCGGGACCGCGCCTATGCCGGAACCGAATGCACCGCCAGACCGCGTATCCCGCTGAAAGACGCGCAATGCCGCCGGCCAAATGACGGTGAGCACGGACACTACGGCGTTCCCCAGTACCGATTTCAGAGCCGCTCTAACGCTCGCGATGTCGGCCACGGAAAGCTTGGCGGGGTAGATTACGAGAGCAAGCAGATACATGTCGGATGGGTAGAGATAGGCCGATCCGCTCCACATCGCGCCGATCTCCAGGCGGTCGAAAGGCGCGGCGACGCCGGTACATGTGCTCGCGGCGACCGCGAGCGAATCGGCGTTGATGCCCGCAAGCGCCTGCACTGTTCCGCCCGACACTGATTTCTGCCCGACGAAGATGAACGGCGTCCCGACCGCAGGCGCGGAGGCGGACGTCGCGACGGATGTGGAACTTGGCGTCGGCAGCGCCTGCGTTTGCGCGCCGGTATTGCGGAAATCGAAGTAGATATGTCCGGCATCCGCGTTTCCGCCATTTCCGATACTGGCGTTCTGGGCCGCCGAGAGGATGACGCTCTTCGTGGTTCCGTTGAAGCTGCGGGGAGTGACGACCGCGAACACGGTCGCTTGCGCGGTCATGCCTTCGAACGCATGGACCGCGGAACCGGCGACGGAAAGCACGGTACCGCTCGGAATGGAGATGCCGGGCTTTCCGTTCTGGACCGCGGCGGTCAGGGTCGATGCGCCGGCCGCAACGGATATGGCGTTCCCGGCAGCACTTTGATCGACGATCGTCGTCACCGCGCCGAATGCCTGACCGGTGTTGGATGCATCCATGTAGAGTATGGGAGAGGTGGATACAGCGGGCAATGTCAATCCGGCCGCCGAAGACGCTACCGTGAGCGATGCGCTCTCCGTCAGCATCAGACCGGACGACGGGCTGTCGTAGAGACGCAAGGTGTAGGTGCCTGCGGCGGGGCCGGTCACCGTCGCCGGAGAGGTCGTCGCGGCGACGCGGCTGCCGACCTCGGAACCGTTCCACCAGACCAGGTATGCCGTCGTAAGACCAGCAAGCGTGAAAGGGACGGAGCCTGTCTGTCCGGCGATGAAGGCGGGTAGTGTGCCGAAGCTGCCGCTCTCGACTGCGAAGCCGTTCGATGATGCCGCCAATGCATTGCCGTCCTTGACCTGCACGACAGCGGAACTGCGGGCTGACATGCCGGGATTGCTGAAGGAGAACGATATCGTGCTGACAGCCGAACCGTTCGGGAGCGGTTGCCATGTCGCGCCGCCATCGTTGCTGTAGGTCAGCGTCGGCGCAGCGCCATAACCGGTTAGCGTTCCGCCAATTTGGAAGGGGGTGATTGCAAGCTGATTGGCGAGCGCGCCGATGCTGATGGACTGGCTGGCGCCGGGAGCTAGCGGCGTCTGCGCGTAGATGGCCGAAACGCCGTTGGAGCTGACCGCGCGGATTGGAACGATCTGCTTCGGCTGGATGGTCGATATGCCGAAGCACGTGATGCCGGTGCCAAGAGACAGAACGACGGACGAGGTATTCATGACCTCGCATTCAAAGCCATCGCCGCAATCGGTGAAGGACGGCGCGGTGACCGTGCCGCCGTTGGGGAACGACACCAAGGCGCGATGGTGCCGTGCAAAGGTCAGGTTGGTGGATGACGTTTCCTCGACGCGCCGCTTCGACCAGGCTGCGCTCTTGCCTTGCATGTAGGCGGAAAGCTGCAGCAGCGTGCCGACCGATAACGTGCCCGCGCCGGCCTGTCCGATCCAGAATGCGTCGGCATCCGACATCGCAGCGGCGCTCGCGTTGCTGCTGTCAGTGATCAGGCGGCCGTTGAGGAAGCTCGCATAGCTGATCGCCCGGTCGGCGCCATTTTGGCTGATGCCCACCAGATCGCCCGCCGCGATGCTGGTGGCGGCGGGCGAGGTCGTGATGCTCGTGGACGCGCCGGCCGGACCCTGCGGACCCGTTGCGCCGGGCACCCCCTGAGCGCCAGCGGGGCCGGTTGGCCCCACCGGACCAGTTAACCCTTGCGGCCCTGCCGGACCCGCTAGACCGATCGCTCCTTGCGGACCGGCTGGACCCGCTGGACCGATTACCCCCTGTGGACCGACTGGGCCTGTTGAACCGATTGGTCCCTGCGGACCCGCGATATTGCCGATCCTGGTCCAAGCGCTGGCGGATCGGGCATACACGTCGCCGGTAGCGGCATCCACGTAGCCGTCCCCGGATGCGCCGAGCGACAACGGGGGCGCGCCCCTCCCCGACCAGACGCTGGCGCCATTCGCGCCCGCAGGGCCGGCCGAAGCCGTTCCGCCGCCCGCTCCCGCGCTCGAGATGACGCCGTTGGCATCGATTGAGACATTCGCCCCGGCCGAGAACAGGTTGCGCAGCAGAGACAAGGGTATCCGGCGGGGCGCGCCGCCACTGTTGAGGATCGCCTCATCCGTCAGCTCGAGCGACTGCTGCACAGTAAAGGCGGCGTGATCGGCGCCGTTCGCGGCGAGAGTGCCGGCGGACAGGTCGAGGCCCACGCCGACCGAAACGGTTTCGGGGCCGCCCGGTCCGATGCTCACCCGACCGAGCAACGATCCGGCCGCTACGATCACCGCAGGCTGCATGCCGTTCAGCAGAGCGCCCACCGTCGCGGATTTCGTCAACCCGCCCTGGCTCAGCGGGATTTCGTCCTCGGCATTCACCTCTGCCGCGATGGGAAGCTGTTTAATCGTGGGCATCTCTGACCCTCAGTTGAGGACACGCGACAAGGCGAAGGTTGACTACGCGAGCACCTGACTGCCGCTGCAAACGGAGATCCAGCGGAAGCCGTCGAAGAACACTTCGACGCCCGTTCCCTCCCCGGCTGCCTCGCCGGGCTTGCGGCCATTGATTGCAAACGCCTTCGCGCCTGACGACTGACCGCTCGGCAAGCTCGCAACGGCGTAGTTGGCAAGCGTTATCGGACCCGGCAGTCGTGGACCGACAAAGGATGCGAGATCGCAGAGCTTGACGGCCGACGTCGCCCCTGTGGGAATGACCGTCATCTGCGACGCATCCAGCGTCCTCGCGCCGCTGATAAAATCCGCGTAGCTGACCGCGAGATTTGCGCCGCCACGGCCGACCGGCACGAGATCGTTCGACGCGGGTCGGTTGCCGGCAGGAAGCGCCGCGATCGAGAACGGGCTTGCCGCAGCGGAAAGAGTTCCGTTGGCCAGGACGAGATTGGCCCCGACGATTACCGTTTCGGGCGCGCCGGTTCCGGGGCTGCTGCGGCCAAGTAGCGCCCCAGAAGCGACCGCGAGTTGCTGCTGCAATCCAGCAACGACCTGGGCGCGCGTCATCTTCCGCACCACCCCATTCTGACCGGCCACAAGCTCATCGTTGTCGGAGGAGGCAGTGGCTTGGGCCAACTCGTCTATCTTCGGCATGGTGGATAGCTCCGAAAGGGAGGTATGGCCGCTCGGATGCTCAACCGGTCAGAACGGGATTGCCGTTCTGATCAGTAAGCGCAAGACCGGCATCCGTGATCAGCGAGGCGACTGTTGGTGCATTCGAGGACAGCGACAGCACGGGCAGGAGCACGCTCCTATGCACGCTGCGCCCGTTCACGGTGGAAACGCTGAGGGTGACGGTGTAGATGGTGCCGGCCTGGCCGCCTGAAAACCACATGACCGCAGCAGTGCCGTCCACGGACGCGCTGTTCAGAACGAGGTCGCCCGGCGCGTTCGGGCTGACGCCGATCGTCAGCGACGCAATCGAGTCTCCCTCGTTGCCGACGAACGCCGCGCGAACATCGAACTGATAATCCAAAACGTCCGCAGGATCCTTGGCCGCCCAGGAAGCGGGGGGGGATGCGCTCGGAGAGCCGCCGCGCGGCACGGGGATGAAGCTGTCCAGATACAGCACGCGCGCGTTGCTTGGACGCCAAACATGCGTCGAAACAGTGGTGGACATAGCGTACTCCGGTGATGGTCGCGTCAGGCGTGCTGGCCGAGAGCGTCTATCTGCTCGCTGAGGCGCTGAATCTGAAGCTGTAGCTCCGCGATGCTGGGGGTCGCCGCAGCCGCCGGCGCGGAAGCCGGGGGCGCCTCAAACCGTCCCTCCAGGAGCTGCCATCCCTCGCTCACCGGCGTTGCGTCGGTGATCTCGGTCCAGACAAGGTCCGGGCTGAACAGGGTCTTGATGTCAAGTTCAGTTGCAAATAGTTCAACGACGAGGCCGTCCTGCACCCGTGCATATCGCTTCATCTCACCACCTCACCACGACGAGACCGCTCGCGCCCACAGCGCCGCCGAAGGCCGCGTTCTGGTTCGGTCCTGTTCCGGCGCCGGAAGCGCCGCCGCCCGGGAAAGTGCCCGGGATCCCGGACGTGCCGCTGTTCTGCATGCCGCTCATCGGCGCGCCGCCGCCGAGACCGCCGACATTGGAGATGCCAGCCTGCCCCGCCGATCCGGAGAGATTGACGTCCCCGCCGACTCCGACGCCCGCCGGCGTCGCGCCGTTCTGGGGCGCGCTCACGCTGGCGTACGGATTGAGGCCTCCTCCCGTCGCGCTGGCATACGTGCCGAAGCTCGACGTGCCGCCCGCGCCGGCCGACGCGCCCGCCGTTGTGCCGGCCACGCCGCCCGCGCCTACGACGATCGGGATCACCTGTCCGGGCGTAAGGCCGGAGATACGCTTTCGCGCATAGCCACCGCCCGACCCACCGCCGCTCGGCGTCGTGCCGAGAGACGCGAACGAGCCGGAGCCGCCGCCCCATATCTCGACCTCCACCGCCGTGACTTGCGGCGGCAGGGTGAAGCTGCCCGAAGCGGTGAACGATGCGACGGACGATCCAAATCCCGGACGAAGAGACGGCAACTTGAACGAGAGGAGAGGCGCTGTCGGCAGCGCGAGGATGCTCGTCGTCGTGATCGCGGTCTGGCCGTATCCGACCGTGACCACGTAGAGGCCGGTCCAACCGTTATCCACCGGCGGCGTCAGCTGTGTTCCGGTCGTGGCGGCCGCGCCGGGTTTCAGCTGCAATTGGACGCGCTGGAGGCGGCTTGTATTCTGCGCGACACCGCTGTTGTTGGGGCCGCTATAGGGCTGCGCCGGATTGGCGGCGTTATAGTACGGAAGCACGATGGGGTTGGCGTCGCTTTCCTGCAGCGTCGCTTGCAGCAGGTAGTTGATTGACAAGCCCGAAGTCGATGGCGCGGTCAACGTGAATGAGGCCGAGCTTACGTTGATGCCCATCTTCACCAATGGATCGGTAGTGTCGGCTGCAAGAGAGCCGTACGCGAGCGTGTCGATGGCGCCGAACTGCGTGATGCTGCCAGGTCCGATGTTGACCGTCATGGAGGCGGGGGCGGTCGGAGTGCAAGCAAGCCCGTCCACCACAGGCGTGGTTCCGAGGACTGCTTGCGCGAGATAGCCGAGCGCGATCATCGCATTGCGGTTCGACGAGAGCAGATCCGTGTCGAGCGGAATGCTGCCCGGGTACACGAGCGGTCTGTCCATGGTTGTTCCTTGAAGGATCAGTTTCTGATCTGCACCCATGCAATCGTGTTCACGGGCAATACGGCGGCCACGGATGCGAAGATGTCGCTGTCGGTCACCTGGCCGGTAATCATCAAGAGGCTGGCATATTCAAGCGCGCCGACGCCGTAGGCGCCGGTACTCGCGTTCCAGCCGGCCACGGCGGCGATGCCAGTGCCGTGCGGACGGTAGGCGGCAACGAAGAACTGGAACGGTAGGCCGAGCGATCCCCATCCCCCGGCGACACCGTAGCCGATGCCCCCGCCGCCGCCGCGCAAACCGCCGTATCCGCCCGTATCGCTGGTGCGCGCCGGCTCGAAGATGACCGGAGCGCGCCCAGTCAGGTCCGACAGAGCGGCCGAGACAGCGGCCCGCGTGCCTCGCTCGCGTACCAATTCGCGTCGGATGGACGCGCGGAAGTCGTCGTCGGACTGCGCCGGCCGGCGTTTCAGGCGCGGGCCGAAGAAATCCGCGGCGATGACATCGAGCCATATGCCAAAGGCGGTCCCGATCCGGGCTTGCGCGCGGACGAAGCTCAGAGTGTCGTAGAGCCACGCCCACGCGGATGCGAGACCCTTGAGAACGCCGTCGAGGACTGGCGACTGGTCCGGGAACCAGCGGGAGGGTAGGACCGCTCGCAGCCTCTGCAGGAAGTCTTCGGTATCACCGGTCATTCAGCTCACCGCAACGCTGGACGTCTTGATGACCGCCGACAGGGACGCGGCCACGTCGGAGGTACCGCCGTTGACGAGCACGTTCGTCACGTTTGCCACGGCCGGATGCGCGGCATAAGCGAGCTGCGCAATGCGCGTCACCGGAAGAGGCGCGCCTATCGGCAAAGCATTCACGAAAGAGGCGATAGCCGGGCCGACGATCGCGGCGACTTCACTCTTCACCGCCCCGGATGAGACGCTAATCGAGAGAGCGATCGAGACGCTGACCACCAAGGGCGAGCGAACCAAGAACGTCGATCCGACCGGCCGCACGGCGTCGATGGCTTCAGTGACTGTCGCAAGCAAGGTGGGCGAGGGCGCGCCCGATCCGTCGTCGAGGGTCACCACGAAATTGCCGAGCAGCGGAGCGCCGGCTGCGTCGACATTCTCGGCGATCGTGTAGGCGAGACCCTGCTGCACGCTGGAGATCGCGTAGCCGGCAGCGGCGGGCGTTGCCCGCGAGCGACTGGCGATGAAGTTGCGAAAGCGGCTGCGGAAGGCATCGTCCGTTTCGGCGTCGATCCCGTTCTGGAAAGCGGCTGCATTGGCGACCAGATCCACGCCCGGAATCGCGGTCGCGAGCAGGGAGATCGCCGCCGCCTGCACGTTGCCCGCCGTGCCCGCCACCCGCGCCAGGACCGGCACCGTGATCGAGGCCAACCCCGCCGCGAGGACGTATCCGGCCTGGGCCACGGAATAGGCGGGGTTCGTCGTATCCGCGACGACCGCGAATGTTTGGGTTCCGTCGGCGGTTCGCACCAGGGCACCGACGGGAACGAGGGCGGTCAGCGTCGGGGTATAGCGCGACAACGAGACGAAACCGCTTGCCGGAGATGCGGGCATCCGCACAAGGGTGAAATCCGCCATCCAGCTGTCGAGATCCGGCCCCGTGCTCGTAGCGGCTCGCGTTGCTTGCAGCACCTGCAGGATCAGCCATTGCAGCCAAAGCGCGAGGGACGCGTTGGCTTCGAGGATGGCCCGCAGCGCCGATCCCGCCGTGAGGTCGAGAAGCTGGGAGGCGGACGACTGGACCGCCGCCGCCATGTTCTGGACGAGCGTCGTGAAGGTTTGCAGCGAGAGTTGCATCATGCGCTCACTGAGAAGGAAAGGATTTGCGTCTGCCCGCTCGGCGCATCGACGTAGCGGACGTGGACGTAGACGATGCCCGCCGCGCCGGCGGGGGCAATCTGCACGTCGATCACCGGCTCCGGCGTGCGGGCGACCACGGCTTCCTTGAAGATCTGGCTGCGGATGACCGCTCTGATCTGGAGCGCGTTCGCGGGCTGGCCAACGAATTGCGACAACCCCGCCCCGTAGCCGAGATCCCAGATGTAATCTCCGGGATTGGTCAAAAGCCGCCGGAGCACCCGCTGCTGACCAAGAGCGGCGGCCGCGACGACGGCGAGATCGCCCGTCGGGCCGATAGAGAGATCGGCGCCCCAAAGATGCGATATGTCGCTCATGGATCAGTCCTGGGGCCTCGGTGCGGGGCCGGAGCCGTGGATGTGGACGTCGTAGTGCTGTCGGAGGCGGTCGAGCGAACCTTTGCGGTCGTACACGTCTCCGGCGACATGCAGGTCGCCGTTGATCTGCACCGTGCCGTCGTTCTGCAGCTTGAGAAAACTGCCGCTTCGGTGGACCAGCCAGAGCTCCCCGGCCGGCGCCGCCGGCGTGCGCTGGGCGTCGCTGAAGGCGCGCCCGACGACCACGCCGTGCTCGGCGTCGCCTTCTTGCGCGAGAACCATCACCTGGTCTCCGGGCGAGGGCGGGCAGGCAATGCCCCAGCCGGCCCCCACCCAAGGGGAGAGAACCGGCAACCAACCGGTCAGCACGCCTTCGGGCTGGAGCATCACGCGAGCGGTTGCCGCCGTCGCGTTCACGGAGCAGACCGTGCCGAAACGAGGCTGACCGAAAGCGTGATCGAGCGTGCTCGCCTGCGCCTTCAGCGCGTTGAGAAAGCGGTCCATCGGACTCCCGATCAGTTCGTAACGCTCGCGACAATATCGGCCGGCGGTGTCGCCTGGCTCTGGGGGCTCATGTTCTTCGCGCGAATGCGCTGGACAAAGCCGCCTGACAGCCGAATGGTCCGCTCGATCTCGTCCACGAAATAGCTCTGGTCAAAGGCTGTGGACGTGCCGGCCAACACGATCCTCGTGCGCGGAGTGATGCGCAGATCGCCCGGCATGGTCGCGATGGCCACCCGTTCGTGCCGCGTGAGTTCGGCGAGCATCTGCTGTGCCAGCTGCAGTGCCTGGCCGGAGGTCAGGTTCGGCCGGACGAAGACGTAGCGCTGCGGCTTACCGCCGAGCGTTCCCCTTCCTTGGGCGCGGGCGGTCTGCGCGAAAGCGTTCTGCTGACGGCTGTTCCAGCTTTTCACCGTCACCTCGATATCGCGCGCCAGCGTGAGCGAGCGTTCCAGGCGAAGGTCGACCAGGTCGGTAGGGCGGAGCACGACGGCGTCGCTCGACTGCGCCGCCGGCTGAAAGTAGAGCGTGGCGCCGCTGACGAACACGTCGAAGCCTTCCTGCCGGGCGAGGAAGACCAGCAGATCCCATTCCGATGTGGCGCGGCTGAACTGGTCGAGCGTGATGCGGTCGTGCTCGTCCTGATAGTAGCGTCCGACCGGCGTGCTGGTCTGCGTGACCTCGGCTTGCAGCCCGTGCCGAGAAGCCAGCAGGCCGGCAATCTCGCTCGACGTCCGGTTTGCGAAGATCTCCTGTGTCCGTGTTTCGATCAGGGAGGCGGTGAGATCGCGGCCCGATATGCGGACCACACGGGTCATCGGGTCGAGATCGACGGTATCGGCGCGGCCCTGTATCAGGGATTCGTACCTCGCGCCGCCATCGAGGCTCGCCTGGATGTCAATCACGATGTCGGCCTGCGACGCCCAAAACGCCGGGCCATTGCCGGGGTCGGCGTCGAGCGCCACGCTCGCGTTGAAGCGGTCGGCCGCGTAGTGATTGTTGGAGACGATTTCCGCCTCCAGCGTCCCGGTCAAAATCGACCCGTTGGCGATCATGCGCAGGCGCGGCGCCCGAGTGACGCCGGAGAGGATGCTATTGAGCGGCAATGCCGCCTCCGGCATTCGGATCGACATCCGGGATCAGCAGCACGACGACACCGCGGAGCATCGGGTCCGAGATGCCGTTGAGCTGTGCGATCCGTATCCATTGCGTGGCGTCGCCAAGCCGCTCGGCGGCGACGCGAAACAGGTTGCCGCCGGCGACCGTCACGGTGTTCATGAGTGCTCCCTAGCTGCTGGCGTTGGCGAGGTTGACCGTCGCTCGGCCGAGGAAGCCGCGCGCCGTGGTGAGAGCGCCGAGCTGCCCGGAGCCCAGAGTCGCGCTGCCGAGCGCCGCGACCCCGCCCTCGGCCGTTGTTGCCGAAGCGAGCTGGAGGGATGCGGCAGCGATCGTGCTCTCGGCCGAGCCGATGCCATCACCCAACATGGACATGGCGGCTCGCAGGCCCGACTGCGCCGCGTTAAAGGAAGCCGTTCCCTGAACCGTTGCTTCCGGCGCACCCAGCAGCGCCTGCGCGGAAGAGAGATCGAGGCCGCCCGTCAGCCCCTGTCCAACGGCGCTTGCGACGTCGGACACGGCGGAGGTCGCGAGCGAGACGCCGGCGTCGATCAGCGCTCCGGCTTCGTCGCGAACGACGGTGCAGGCAAGACGGTACGGTATCCACCACCCGGAGCGATAGTCCGCCTCGAAGCTGCGGATCACGACCTTGTAGAAGAACACATCCCAGGTAAGCGGGAGCGGCAGGCCTTGCGCACGCAGCACGTCCAGCGCGCGGGCGCGCAAGGTCGCGTCCGAACCGGAAAAGATGCCGCTGAAGGTAATCTCGGTATCGTCCCGGCCAAGCGCATCGACCACCCGGCCGCCGCCCAGCAGCTTATGCACCGCGAGACGCTGCTCGCCCCCGAAGCCGATATTCGCTGGGATCTCGAAATCCTTGAAGCCAATGGGACCGAGCAGCAGGACGATGTCAGACATCGCGACGATCCTGTCCGGCCGTGAGCTCGACTTCCGCAACATCGCGCCAGACCAGACGAGCCGGGACCGTGAGTGGATCGGCGAACGCGGGCGTGTCGCGGCGACCCTGCTCCTCCGAGCGGCGCAGGATGAGGGTAACGCGGATCGTGTCCATGGACTGCCTCAGTTGGCGACAGGTACGGTGGTCCAGACGGGGGAGAGCCGAGGGTCGAATCCGGTAACCCCGGACGGCGGCCGCGTGGCCGCGCGGGCGAGGCGCTGGTCCATCCAGCGGCCGATCGCCGCGCCGTCGAGCACGACCTCGACCGTCGTCGATGCGTGCGCCGGACTGGGCTGCGCGCGTGCGGCGGACGGCAGACCGGACGACACGGCTTTCGGCAGGGCAATCGCGCGCGGCTCCTCCTGCACGGCGCGACCCCTGGGCATCGGGGCCGCCGGGAATGACTCTGGCTGCGTCGTGACAGCGGATGGGAGAGCTGCTGCGTGAACTACGGGCGGCGGCGCAACCGGTCGGGCGGGAACGGACGGCGCAACGGGGGTGGCCGGATCGGAGGGAATTAGGATCGGCTGCTTCGTGGTCTCGCGCTCGACGATGGTAGTGCTCGTCTCGGTTCGCGTGTGCTCGACGTGGCGGATCGCCGGAGATGGCGCGGCCTCCGGCGCGGTTTGGGGCGAAATGGCCCGGCCGAGCGCCGCGTAGTCGATCGTCGGAGCCGCCGTGCGGGCCTGCGGCGGGGTCATCGTCTCGCGCCCGGGTGCAGCCGGCGGTTCCGCGGCGCGCTTGGGTGCCTCCGGCTCGGCTCGCGGCTCGGCAACGGGGCGCGGACTGGCGGGAGCGGGGATGACGATAGTTGGCGGGAGCGGCTGATCCTTTGTCCTCGCCGTGGCACCATTGCTGGGGAGGCCGACGCGCGGGCTTGGCGGAGCGATGGTGCGGGTGAGAGTTGGCTGAGCGGCGGCCGGGACAGGGCCCGAGACCGCAATGGGCTGGACAGGGGGCGCGGCGGGATTGCCGGGAGCGCGTAGGGGCGCAGGGGGAGCCAGAGGCGCTTCGGCTTCGGGTGGCGGCTCCCTATTCCGGGATGTTGGCGGCGGTTCCGCTGCCGGCGTCTCCGCGTTCGGCTGCGGCAACGCGGCGGCGGCGCGGCGCGCGGACTCCATCAGGCGTGCGAGGTCCGCCGACGCGGCCGCGACGGAACCACCGGCCAGTGAGCGAAGCTGCGCCAAGCCGGCGGCGGAGGCCTGGACCGCACGGTCGAGCGACGCCAGGTCGCGGCGGATCGCCGCTATCCCGTCCGCGACGCCGTTGTTGAGGGCAAGCGTTATGCCGATCGTGTAGGCGTCGATCATCGCAGCGCCTTCTTCAGTGCTTCGGCGACCGCGTCTGCGAGACCGTTGGCGCAGTCTTCCGCCTCGGCTGACGCGACCCTCGCCAGGAAGGGGCGCGGCGGATCGAAGCGCGTGCCGAGTTCCTGATAGACCGCGACCGGATCGGTCGAGCCGACGACGGCACCATCGTCGCCGGCCTGATGCCCGATGCTGTCGTGCAACGTGCCTGTCCGGTACCACGGAGCACTATGATCCTCGCCCGGCCGGCGAGATAGGAGCTGCTTGACGGAGGCCTCGAGCTGCGCCGCGACTTGCTCAAGCCCGCGACGCTGGGTGGCGGCGAGATCCAAATGCGCAAGGGCGTCCGAGAACGCTTGCAGGCCTTGGATCGAGATCATGGCTTGCCTTCCCAGCGCAGCGTTGCCCAGTCGAACTCGCCGCCATCAAGCGTGCCGAACACGACGACCCAGGCGAGACGGTCGTCGGGAGGAAGACTGAACGCGACGTCGAACGGCACCCCGTTCCGGACGAGGAACAGGCAATCGACAAGATCGGGGTGCCGGCTCAGTTTCCCGCGCTGGCTACCAGTTCCGATGCGGGGGGTTGCGCCGGCTCGCCGCCGAGAGCCGTCGCCGCCGCCGCGATGCCGCTGTCGCCGAGCCGGGACACGAGCGCCTCGATCTGCTGCTCGTTCACGGGCGGCGGAACGGGCACGTCGTCGATCGCGGCGACGGAACAGGCGAGCATCGCCATGCCGAGCCAGGGCTGGTTCTGCGCAAGCACCGGCCCCGCCGCCTTGAACAGCCTGAGCTTATCCAGTGCGGAGAGGCGGCGCAGGAGCAGGACGCGGCCGTCGGCATCCGTCACGCTTTGCGCGGCGGCGGCGGCGGCGATGATGGTTGCGGACGGCGTCATCGTCAGATCCGCTTGCGGCGTGTGGCGAAGAACTCGAGCTTCTGCTTGACGCTGGCGTCGCCCTTCCACTGGCCCGCGCTCGTCAGCTTGAACACGACCCCATCGAACTGATACGTGCTCGTCGAGCCGTCCGATTCCGCGACGTACTGGTACAACGTGCCCGTCGCGGCCTGGTCGCCGACGTAGAACTGCGTCTCGGCCGCGGCGATGAAATCGTCAACCGCCGAATTGCCGCGCTCCACCTCGAATGTGCCTTCCCAACCGCGCGGCAGTTCGGCGGCGAGTTGGCTGCCATCGAGCCGATCGACGCGAAGCGAGTGCGTGATCTGGCGGCTCTCGAAGCCGGTGACGTGCGTGAGATCGACCCGGCCGGCCGGCCCGATGACGACGAGCTGGCAGTCCCGCCCGACGGAGAATGTGTTGGTTGCCATCGATCAGATCTCCTCAGCCTTGCTGGCCGCTCGGCAGCGTCTGGCGGCTGACCTGCACGGTCTGCCCGCCTTCCATGTTGACGATGAACTTCTCGTTGATCGCCTGATACTGGACCTGGGCGTCCGACTGCACGTAGCCGAGGCCGGTACGGGCGCTCGGGTTGTTCGACGTGTCGCAGACGACCGCGAACGGCAGCGAGCCGTCCGTGCTGCCGAGCAAGCCTTGCGTCAGCATGGCCTGGAGGAAAGAGAGCTGGGTCGAGCGCACCCGACGGAACAGATCCGCGTTGATCACCTGACCGACATATTGGCCCATGCCCGCCGCCAGCGTCGCCGCGATGTAGTTCGTCAGGCGCGTGTAGTTGTCGCCGTTGGTGGCCGCGTTGCTGCTGGAATTGTGCCCGCCGCGTACGCCCCAATACGCGCCTCCGGGTTGCGGGTTGGCGATGACGTCGATGCCCGCTCCGAGCAGGCTGGTCAACTCGGCGGCGGAGTAGCTGGTGCTCTGGCTGGAGCCGGGGGAGCCGGATTTCTGACTGCCGACGACGCCGTAGAGCTGCTTATTCAGGCTCGACTGCTCGGGCGAGAGATTCCCGAGCCGCCCCGCGACAAAACCCTGCGGGGAGACGAGCCGGACCGTGCCGTTCACCTGGTCCGACCACCACAGCCAGTCGCCGAACATCAGCTTCGCCGCGTAATTGTCGAGGCCGGCCGCCTGCTTGACGGCAAGCGCGTTCTGGATCGTGTCGCCAGCCGGCCCGGTGAGGATCATGTAGATCCCTTCCGACAGGCCGAATGCCGCCTGGGCGCTCCACTGCGTCTGATCGTCCGCGTCGGCGAGGAGGGCGATGCTGCATCCCTGACCCCGCAGCGCGTACATGCCCGTGCGCGGCGGGACGTCCACGCCGACGAGCGTGCTCGCCAACACGGCGGAGCCGCCGTCGCTGCCGTTGGCGAAGGTGTAGCTGGCGGCGACGGGCGTGGCCGAGCTTTGGGCGTTCGCGCCCGCCTGCGCCGTGCAGAGCTGCGACGGCCCCCGCTGAATGGAGGTGCCCGTATTCACGGCCGAGGCAATGTTGAGCCACAGCTGCGCGCCGGTGCCCGCGATGTTGTCGAACACTTCGGGCGCGAGGCCGGGTAGCGCGAGCGAGAGCTTCCAGGTTCCGGCCCGCGAGCCCGCACCGATGGTGGCGACGAGCTGGTTGCCGAGGGAGCCTGTGCTGACCGCTGTCAGCGTCATCGCGAAGTCCGTCGCGGACGCGCTCTGGATCTGGGCTTGCGCGGCGGTGTCGGTGCCGTCCGTCACGCGCACGCAGCGGAAGCTCTGCGCTCCCTGCTGCACGGCGGTCGCGACCTGGGTTCCCATGTCGTATTTGCGGGCGACGATCGGACCGAAGGCGCGGGCGTAGTCCGCCATGGTCGCGACGATCACCGGCTGACCGACCGGCCCCCAGGACGCGGTGCCGACGACGCCGATGACGTTCGTGGGAACGCCGTTCAGGACCAGGGTCTGCGGCGGGACGATCTGCACGTAGAGATCGGGCACGACAAGGGCGGTGGTGTTGATGCTGCCCTGCTGGACAATCGGCATGGGATCAGCCCTCCTGCTTCGCGTCGGACGACGCGGTGGCGACGACGCGCACGACGTGGGCGGCATTCTCGCTCGCGAGAATGCTGCTGATGTGCGCCGGGTCGGAGACGAGATCGCCGCGCGCGAGACCGCCGAACGGCCTCACCACAACCAGATGAGTGGTCATCGAAGCTCCTAGCCTATGAAGGATGCGGCGTTGATCCCGCCGGTGCCGAACAGCATCGCGGGCTGTGTCGCCGAGTGCGTGGTCGCGTATTCGACGCTGTAGAGAAGATCCCGGCGATAGAGCGCCGCATCCTGCGACTGGTCGAACACGCCGGTGCCGACATAGAGCAGCCTGCCTTGCGTGCCGTCCGGCAGGTCGATGAACCGGCGCCCGGCGAAGTCGGCGTCGATCGCCGCGGCGGTCGCGTCGCGGCTCGCCGGATCGGGGCACCAGGCCGTGATGCGGAATACTTGCTCCTGGCGCCGGACCTCCATCACGACCCCGCCGTCAACGACAGTGCGCGCGATCAGGTTCTGCGCACCGGGGACGCCGACAGAGGCGTGGCTGAGCAGCGCGATGCGGTCGGCGCGGACGAGGACGGCGAGATTGGCAGCGACCAGCGCCGGCGTGTCATTGGCCTGCGTACGGTAGACGTAGGTCTTGCCATCGATGAGCAGGCCGGCGAGCTGTCCCGGATCGGCGCTGCCGCCGAAACTCGCCGAGATTCCGCTGACCGAGACCGCGAGCGTGGGTGTCGCAATGTCGAGCGGCGTCCACTCCGCAGGGTAGCGGGTCACGTTGCGAAGTCGGAACTCGAGCGGGAAAACCGTGACGTTTATCGTGCCGTCCGCGAGATCGCTGTCGAGCGCGGGCGGGTTGGGCCAGCCCCGATAGATGCGGCATGTCGGTCCCGGAACGCTCGGGTTGGACAAGCCCTCCGGATACAGCGCGCCCGACGTGAGCGTGGCAAGGATCGTTTCGACGTCTGCCTGGTCCGCCATCAGGTGGTCGCCTGTTTCACGGTGAGCCGCCAGCCAAGTTCGGTCAGTTCCGCCGCTGCAACGGCCGCGGTGCGGCCGAGATCGTCCGTCATGAGATCGGCGGGACGAAGCAGGACGCTCGCAAAGGCGGGGAGCAGAACGGTCCAGAACGGGGCCGCGCCGTCGCCAGGCAAGCCCGCATCGGGGCGGCCGCCGCCGGAAAAGCCGAGGACGCTGGCGGGCCAGTTGGTCAGCAACCTTGTCGTGTTGGCGCGCGTGATCCCGCCGTAGCCATTGACGCCGCTCGCCGAGGCCGCCGCCGGGCGCGCGAAGGAAACGATGCGGCTCGTGCGCACGCAAAGCGGGGGCAGGAGACGCTGCTGCGCGGCGATGAACCAGGTGCCGTCCGCCTGCACGATATAGTCGCCCGGTCGCGTGTAGGCGCTGTCGAACATGCCCTGCCAGAGTGCGACGCCATACGCGGTCGGACTTCCGAAGCTGCCGGAGGCAGGCGCGAACGCGGCCGGCAAGCGCAGGAAGCGGTTCGAGGGTGCGAGCGGATCCGCGACGCCGGACGGCCGGAACGCGTCCGCCGTCGAGCCGATCGCGCGCGCGGCGGTTCCGAGGGCGCGGCTGATGCGGTCCTGCAATCGGTCCATGTCAGACCACCAGGGTGTAGCCGGCATCCGCAAGATCCGGCCCGGGCGGCAAGCCGAGGAAGCCGCACAGCCGACGGCGCCATTGATCGAACAGCGCGGTGCGATCGCGCACTTCGTTCGCGTTGCGCGACCAGACGGCCGCCTGCTCCGTGTCCAGGTTAGCGGCCGCGTTCGGGATGCCGGCTTCCAATGCCGCGAGCGTGCCCAGATAGCGGCGGACGACCGCTTCCTCCGGAGCCGAAAGATTGTTCAGCCGATACTCAAGCTGGCCGTACGCCTGATAGAAGCGCCAGTTCTCCTGTCCAGCCGCTCCCGCCCCGTACGCCGGATAGCCGCAAAAGCGACGCGCATCGGTTTTCTCTGCGTCGGAGAATGCCATCGGGCTGGTCCTTCATCGCGATGGAGGGCGAGGCTTGCATCGCCACCGGCGGGCACGGATGCCCGCCGATGGCGGCCTTTGTCAGCCGACGTGCTCGACCATGACGGCGCGCTTGAAGGCGGCGTTGGTCGCCGTCGATACTGTGGATGGGCTCGTGGTCGTGTCGGACGGCGTGCAGAAACCGCCGATCCAATACCAGGACTGCGCGATGATCTGCTGCAGCCGATCGATCGGCTCGCGCGTCACCATTGCGATACCGTCCACCATCGAGACGATCGCATCGGCCGGGGCCACGTCGTCCGCCGCCATGCCCGCGAAATCGCCCTCGATGAGCGCGCCCTGGCCGCAGATGATCGGTCGGCGTATCATCAGGTTGGCGATCGTCGGATGGCCTTGCACGTAGGCCTCGGTCGTCGGGATGAAACGCAAGCCGAGAAAGTCGTTGATCATGCCCTGGCGGAACACCTGGTTCGCCGACGTTGCGCCCTGGAAAAGCTGCCGGAAGTCCTGGTCGGCGAAAAGCTGCCGGGACGAGACGGGATCGAGATAGCAGTTATAGACGCCGTCGATTTCCGGCACCGCGTTCATGCGCAGCCGGGCGACGGCGTCGAGCAGGTTCGCCATTGTGAGCGTATCCGAGGCCTGCAGAGCGCTGGTCGTGGTCCGGCCCGACGGGCGCACGATTAGGGACGCGTTCGCGGCGACCACGGCGTTGCCGGCCGTCCCGTCCGCGACGGTGACGCTGCTACCGAGCGTGAGTACGCCCGAGATGCCGCTCGGCGCCATGGAGCCGTTGCTCGCATCCACCGAGACCGAGACGAGCGTGTAGGTATTTGCGCCGATGGTGACGGTGAGCGGGTTCGAGCCGCTGACGGGCAGCTGCACGCCGTTGACAAAGGCCGTTAGAAAGCCGCGCACGTCGTCGACGGCGACCAGCGGCGACGCGGCCGCGAGCGTTGTGCGGACACGGGTGTTGCCGCCGAAATACGCGGCGAACAATGCGTTCCGGGCAAGCTGGTCGAGGCTGCGCGCCGCCTGTTCGCCGTTGACGTAGGCATTCTGCAGAAACTGCGACGCGATACCGACCCGGCTCGTCACCATGTTCAGGTCGGTGGTGGCGGCGTAGTGATTGATCGAGAGCGTATACTGCTCGACGTTCCAGGTCGTGGGCGTGAGGCCGTTGTCGAGATTGGTGTTGGTCGCGGGAGCGACGGGCGTTGTCACGGACGGTTTGAGGCCGGCGCGGGTCTTGGTCAGCGTCTCGCCGATCCCGACCGCAACGTCTTCCCGGTCGGCGCAGGCCCGGTAGCCGAGGCGGGAGCGCAGCGCCTGCTGGAACTCACGCTCGAGAAAGCCCTGCTGGATGATTGGCTGCAGAGCGGCGGGGAAGTTCTGGATACCCATTCAGGTCTGTCCTTCTCAGAAGCGGCGCTTGAGGAGTTCCGCGCGTGCGGCGCGGTATTCGGCATCGGTCATCTCCGTCGCCAGCTTCTGCCGGGGCGGCTGGGCGAGTGGCGCGGAGGCGCGGCTGGATGACGAGGCGCCCGCGAAGAGCCACGGCTTGTCGCGTTTCAGCCGGGCGACGACGGCGGTCGCGCCTTCGACATCACCGCGCTCGTTCAGCTTGACCGACGAGCAGTCGGCGAGCTTTAGTCCGTCGATGTCGATGATGCCGGCGCGCATCGCCTCGGCCTTGAGCTCCGTGCGGACGAGGCGCGTCTCCGCTTCCTGCTGCACGGCGGCGAGCTGACGCTCAAGCGCTTCGGCGCGGCCGCGAAGATCGAGAAGCATCTCCTCGGCCGAGGGCGTTTCGGGGGATTCTGACATCAATTCTTCCTGTTGGGCTTTCGGTCGGCTGTGATACGGGCCAGTTCCGCCGACACGTCCTCAATGTCGTACGTATCGGCGATGGACTTGACGGCAGTTTCGCGCGAGATCTGCCCGGCGCCGGCCAGCGCGCCCAACGTCTGCGCGTCGTTGCGGCGGTCCTCGGAGCTCGGCGGATACCAGCGAGGCCATTTCAGCGAGAGCCGCGCGTCCGGCGCCAGCGGCATCACGGTCCGGCCGAAGACACGGATGCGGTAAACATTCGATGCGCAAATGACCATGCGGGCAAGCGACAGCAACGCGCCCTCGCCGTAGCTCACGCGCAGATTGTCGGCGAGCCAGATCAGACCCTGGTTCATCAGTTCGAGCGCGCGCCCGGACTGCGCGGCCGTTAGCCGGTCGGCGCTTGCACGGTTGCCGTGGATGCTTTCGAGCGCGAACTCCCGCAAGGTGCGAACGTATTCGATGACCGCCGCCGAGGCGGTGCCGCCGATTTCGAGCAGCTTCGCCTCACCCTTCTCGGTCACCACGAGAGCATTTCCCGCGCCCTTCACGATCTCGCGATCGCTGGTCGCGGGTTCCTTTATGAGCAGCGTCGGGTCGCTGCTGTATTTCAGGCCGCGACCGGCCTGGCTGAGCTGGTAGTCGATTTCGATCTGTGTCTCGATAGCGGCGCGGAAGGTGCATGCGCCGTCGTTCGGATCGCCGCTCGATGACGGGCCGGGAAGGTTGCGGACCCACACGAGCGGCACGAAGCCCAAGCCGTGCGTGACGGTGCGGCTCGCGTCGATCACCGGCGGCATGTCGGCGTCCGAGGCAGGCCAGGGCAGGAACCAGGTCTCAGCCTGGTCGTCCCAGCTGCGCATGAACCAGTATGTGCCGGCGGGATCGAGAGCCTCGTACCCGGCGGATGCGAGAACGCCACCGGACACCTTGTAGCGCTCGACGACGCGGGCCAGCGTGTCCGGCGCTTCGGGATCCCAGCTTGCGGTCAAATAGGTCGTGTCGAGCGCCGAGAAGAAGACCCGGCCGCGCAGAACGCGCATTAGGATCGCAGCCGAGCCGATCGAGCCGCGAATGGCGGCCTCGGTCATCACCTGGTTGAGTCGCGTCTCCTTCGCGACGTCCGCAAGCACCGATTTCACCACTCGGTCGGCGCAATCGATGGCCGGAAAGTGCCCCTCGCTGAAGAGGAGCGACACGCTGTTCTCCACCACCACGCGCGCCAGCGCATAGCGGACGGAGGGGCGGCGTGCCCGAAGGGGGATGTACTCGCCCGACGCAGTCCGTTCGTCGTGGAACTGGTACGGCAGCACGTCGTAGAGCGTGCCGTCCAGAACCCGCCGGAGGATATCGAGCGCGCGGACGCGCGGCGGGAACCCCGGGTCGCGCGGGATCATATCGCAGATCGTTTCGAACATTTGGTCCTGTGTCGGTCGGCCGCGCCGGCGGGTCAGCGCGCCATCAGCGGGACGTTGATGCGGCGGGTAGGCTCCTGCGCGTCGGCGAGCATGGCGAAGGCGCGCGAGAGCGCATCCACCTGATCGTCCTTGCGGCCGTACGGGAAATCCCGAAGCTCCTCGACAAAGGCGTGCGTCCAGGCGGCGCGAACGACGGCGAGATTGCCGCCCTCGGCCTGCGCGGCCACGATCTCCGCCCGGAACCGCTTGCTCCCCTGCTCGGGCGAGCTTGCGATCCTGTATCCGGCCAGGAGGGCGGCGAACTGCCGCACCATGAACTTGCCGGCGGACCCGGGATCTTGGGGAATGCCGACGACGACATTCGGTCCATCCGCGCGCGCCGTGCGCAGCAGCGCCTGGTTGACGTCCCCGACACCCCCGCGGAAGCGGACGACGTCGAGCACGACGTATTGTCCAGCCTCCGTTCGGTGCAGCTTCACGCCGACTGTCCAGTCGGGATCGCCGCCGGAAGCGTCGCTCGTCGCGGCGATGTCCCAGGCCCGCACGGTCCGGCCGTTCGGCACGGGGCATCCAGGATCCGCGAACTGCAGCGCGTCGATCTTGAACACGGACCCGCCGGGTGGTCGGGGTGTCTGCTGGAAGAGCGCGGACCAAGCCCGTTCGCCAACGGCGCGGCGCTTGCGATCGAGGGCCGCCGTATTCTCCCATTCGGGCCATAGCGGCGCGCCTGGCACCCGGCCGAGCGGATCGTCGTCCTCAGCGATCGCAGGCAGGCGCAGCACGCGCCACTCGCCGGGCTGGTTTGCGAGCAGGCGGCCGCCGAGGTCGTCCTCGTGCCAGCGGGTCATGACGAGCACGATCCGGCCGCCCGGCTTGAGGCGGGTGGTCAGGTCCGAGCGGTACCAGTTCCAAATATGGTCGCGCAGCATGGCGCTGTCGGCTTCGGCTTGCGACTTGATCGGGTCGTCGATCAGGATGAGGTCGGCGCGGCGGCCGGCGACCGGGCCGCGCACGCCGGTCGCGAAATACTGTCCCTTGGTGGAGGTGTGCCAGCGGCCAGCGGAGCGCGTGCCTTGGACAAGCGTGTAGCCGAGGCGCGACTCGTGCTCCGCGATCGTGTTACGGACGGTGCGGCCGAAATGGAGGGCGAGGTCTCCCGTGTGCGAAGCGGCGATGACGGCGCTGGCCGGATGTTGGATGAACCACCAGGCCGGGAAGATCACGGAGGCGTAGGTCGACTTTGCCGAGCCTGGCGGCATCAGGATCATCAGCCGGTCGGCTTCGCCCCGCGCGAGCTGCTCAAGCTCCTTCAGCAACAGCAGGTGATGGACGGCGGGCTCTAGTCCGCTTGGGGCGAGGACGGTCCGCGCCCAGGTCGTGAGATCGGCCCGGAGGCGTTCCCGCTCCTGCTTCTCCCGAATGAGGGGCTCCGCGGGATCGCAGATCACGGAGACGGGCGTCGAGCTCTGCATCGGAAAGTTTGCACGGCTCCACTTCGTCTGTGTCAGCTTCCCTGGAGTTCGGCCGCGCCGGCGGCCGGGCGGCCGGAACGGACCGGGGCAGATGGATGTAGGGTGCGAGCAGCCGTGCAAGATCGACCGCGCCCACGCGGTCGCCGGCGGCCCAAAGTTCCTGCATGGTCACAAGCAGGATAGAAAGCGGAGTAGGATCTTCGGTGTTCGCCATGCAGGTCAGCAAAAGAAAAGGCGGCGCAGCGCCCGTTGCGCACACGCCGCCATCATGCCTAGAAACATACTCGTTTCTGGGGCGGGTGGGCAAGGGAAATATTCCTGGCGGCATTCTTTCATTGCTGATTCTCGCGGGCGTGCTCGGCGGCTGCGATATTCCGGGCCGGATCTCGCGCCATATCGGGACGGGGGAAACCCTGCCGCTCTACGGTTTGGAGGGGCGATGGGCCGGGCCGGTGACGGCCGAAGATGCTAGCTGTGGAGCGCCGGCAACGGGCCTGATGTCGGTCGAGGACGGATCATTCGCCTTCGATCCGTTTCAGGGCACGACGGTCATCAAGGGCGTCATACAGGAGGGTACGTTCAGCGGGACATTGACCCGGCCGGGCGCGAGCAAGCAAAGCTTGTCAATCAGCTTTACGGGTCGGGCGCGTCAGGACGGCACCGGCAATGAAGTCGTGAAGGGCTATGTGGCGTCCGGCCGCTGCCGGTGGGAAGTAACCCTTAAACGTGCCTGACAAGTTGTCGGAGCGATTTCACGCCGTTTCACGTCCCGTTCGCCCCGGCTGACGGCAAAATACCGATTGCCAGCCCATATGCGTGATTATGGTGCCCCGGCGGATTGCGCGCCGGGAGACGGGCCGATGGGATTTCTGGTTGGGGATTGCAGCCCTCCGGCGGACAACGGCCGGGAGTCACGCGCACCGTTGCTGCTCGTGGTAGAGACGACTCAGACGCTTTCGCGCGCGGTCGGCTTCTTTTGCAAGTATCTGGGAGTGCGGGTCGAGGCGGTCGGAATGCACCAGGACTTGCGGGTGCTGCTCGCGATGCGTGGCCCGATCGCCGTGATGGCTCCCGCGGACGCAGCGGATCACGATACCGGCCGTCTCCTGGAAATCGTCGCGGAGCACGATCGCGACCTGCCGGTTCTGCTCGTCATAGGCCGCGACTGCGCCCGCCTTGGCCGCATCGAGGGGGCCGAGGCGATACTGGGGCTGACCGCCGTGCAGAAGATGACAGCGATACCCGGCATCGGCGATCTGACCGATTTTCTGTTGAAGGCGGGTAAGCGCCGGGTTCGGCGATCGTTCGGCTGAGGCGTTTTCAGGCCGAAGCTGCGTTTGCGTGCGGGCAAGCCGATTTCCGGCGACGGCGGACCGCAGCCGCGTAGCGGCCGGGAACATGCCTTTCGACGGAGTTGGGTTGGACTACGTCGCGGTCGTAGTCGGCCCAGTCCTCCTCCGTCCATGCCTCCAGGTTCGGGGTCGTCCCCACCGCATTGAGCGTCTCGTCCGCGTAGGCACTGCGGGGCAGCGGCTGAACCTGCGCCAGCGGATGGTCTGCCCGGATGCGCAGCGGCGCGTGCGTCCGGGTGAGACGGATGTTGACGAAGACCGGGCCGAACCATCGATCGGTCTCAACGATGCCCTCGTAGGCGGCATAGCCGCCGGGGTGGGGAAGGTTGGCCGTGGGGCGAACGAGGAGGCTCCAGTCCGGCGCCGTGCGGGCGAACAGACCGGTCCAGATCTGAACGGCGCCGGGCTCGGGCAGGATGGTCAGGAAGGGTGGAGCGCAGCCCAGGGCGAAGCTTGGGGCCGCCGTGTCGAACCGCGCCGCAAATCCGGGGAACTGGACACTCTCGAGAATCGTCCATTCCAGCTGATCAGCGTAGCACCAGAAAACGTCCGCGCCGTCCCACAGCAGCCAAAAATCCATCGGCGCATAGACGAGCCATCCGAACGACGAGGCCGTTGTCACGGCTTCGCAGTAGCGGGCGGCCCGTGCCGGCAGCGTCCCGTCGCCCGATTTGTCAGCGCGGTGTGGTATCCGGGCCTGATCGATGAGGCTGTAGAAATGAGCGCGAGGGCTGGTGGCCAACGGGGCTCTCCCTGTCGACGAATGATCCGGAGGAGCGAAGGCACGTCCCGGCCGCGAGGGGCACGGCCAGGACGCTTCGGAGCAAGCGCGCTTAGGCGCGACGCACGGCGCCGCCGAGCTTGATCCGGCCGGCATCGACCGCCGCGACCGGGGGCACCGGCATCGGACGCACGGCGCCGCCGATCCGGATCCGGCAGGCATCCGCCGTGGCAGCGCGAGCAGTCGAAACGATCGCAGTCTTCATTGAGAGTGCTTCCTGTCTGTTGCGTGCACCACCCCTCCCGCCAGAAATCCGGCGGCTCAACGAAAAGCTCCGCGGCATGCGGGCGTGGATGCGCCTGCATGGCAACGCGGGTGTCTGGGCCGACTTTTGCGAGGAGAGGATGTCGCCGGGCATACTAAGCCCGTTGACGATGCGGTTGTATCTGCCTCGTTTTTTCGCGTCAAGCTCCAAAGATGCGCGTTGCAAGGCGCCTGCTGCCGCTTTTGGTTGTATATCCGGCTGGTGGCTTGCATGGTGCGTGTAAGCACGTGGGCGCATCTGCGTTCGCGCAAGTCTGAGGCAAGTTGTAACGGTGAGCAGCGCGCTCGACGCCCTTCGGCCTGATCTGACGACGGGAAGTTCTCCGCCGGCGCTGCGGCTGCGCTTGCTCGGACCCATGGCCGCGCACGACCAGGAGGGCCGGGATGTTCTTCCCCGCGTGCGCAAGACGCGGGCCGTGCTGGCGGTGCTTGCGATCGCTTCTCCGAAGCCGGTCCTGAGGGAAGAGCTGACCGGATTGCTGTGGAGCACGCGCGGCCGTCCTCAAGCTTGCGCCTCGTTGCGCCAATGCGTGCATGAGCTGCAGGAACTCCTGCTCCCCCTCGGAGGCGAGATCCTGCAGATCGACCGCTTTCATCTGACCCTCCGGCCGGAGCACGTCTGGATCGACCTGCGCGCGCTCGGCACCGGACCGGATGCGAATCTAGGTCTTCTGCGCGGACCGCTGCTGCAGGACGTCGCCGGCCTCGACCCGAGTTTCGACCGGTGGCTCGAGCGCCAGCGCCAGCGGGCGAGCGCGATCATCCGCGCCGCGGGGGCGGACCTGGTCGCCGGCACGGCCGGACCCGAGGCCGCGCTGAACGCCGCTGCGCTGCTAGCCAGCGCCGACCCCTCCGACGAGTTTGCCTGCCGTGCCCTGGTGAAGCTGCTCGGGGAACGGGGCGATATCGGGGCGGCCGAACGCGCTTTCGCGCGCTGCCGGGCCGCGTTGTCGGCCTCGACCGGCGCGCCGCCCGGGACCGAAACCGAGGCGGAGCTCGCCCGTATCCGCGATGCCGTTGCCCGAGCCCCTGCGGCGGAACGACAGGTCTCGACCACCCGCATCGGGGTCATGCCCCCCCGCACACCGGACGGTAGCCGGGAAGACCCGCTCTCGCTCGGGCTAGCGGAAGAGATAACGACCGCCCTGTCCCAGTTTCGCGGCATTTCCTGCGTTGCGAGCACATCGCTCGCGCGCCTCCGGGGCCAGGAACGCGGCCTCGACTCGGTTTTCGACGCGGTCGAGCTCGACTTTTTGCTCGACGGGACAATCCAGAGGAGCGACGGCCGGGTGCGGGTAAACGCGCGGCTGCTCGACATGAACGTCAAGGGAGAGGTGATCTGGGCCCGGCGGTTCGAGCGGGAATTCGAAGGATCTGTTCACCTTGCAGGACGAAATCGCGGCGGAGATCGCGGCGCAGCTCGATCCCGCGCTCTTGTTGCGGAGGAGAAGCCAGGCGGGCTCGAAGCCGAACATCGACCCGGACGCCCATGAACTCACCTTGCGCGCGATCCCGGCGGTGTACCGGCTGGACCGGGCCAGCTATCGCGCGGCAGGCGACATGCTGGAGGCGGCCATCGTCGCCGATCCCACCTATTCGGCCGCTCACGCCTGGCTCGCCTATTGGCACCTCTTCCTGGTCGGTCAGGGGTGGGCGGACTCGCCGGACGCCTCGATCATGAGCGCCGAGGCGCTGGCCGAGAAGGCGGTCGCGCTCGATCCCGGCGACGCGCGCGCTTTGACGCTGGCCGGCCATGTGCGAGCCTTTCTGCACCGTAGAGCGCACGAGGCGATCGCGCTGCACGAGCGGGCACTCGCGATCAATCCGAACCTTGTCGCGGCATGGGTATTCTCCAGCCTCGCCCACACCTATGCCGGACTGCCCCAAGAGGGTCTGCAACGAGCGCGACGTGCAAAGCGGCTCGCGCCATTGGACCCGCACGGCTTCATGGCGGATGCAGCCCTGATGCTGCCCTTGCTGATGCAGCGGGAATTCGCAACCGTCGCGGAGGCGGGGGAGGTCGCGACGGGCATCGCACCCGGCTTCTCGGCGAATTGGAAGCTGTATGCATCGGCTCTCGGCCACCTCTCGCGGTCCGAAGGAGCCCTGCGGGCGGTGGCGGAGCTGCTTCGGCTTGAACCCGGGCTCACGGTGCAGAGCGCTTTCGACCGGTGCCCGCTGCTGCGCCCCGAGGATCGCTCTCTCTATGTCGAGGGATTGCGGCGCGCCGGGCTGCCCGAAGGGGCCGGGATCGCGCCCTAGCGAGTACCCGGCCCCCGGCGGGGGCGCGCCCAGGGCTCCCTGGGAGATCAGTTGCCGCGGAAAGCGTCGATCTCCCCGACCGTCACCGGCTCCGGGCGGGCGAAGACATGCATCGCGATCCTCCAGACGCCATCGTCGCGCCGAAGAACCTGGAAGAAGTGCCCCTGGATGCGCTTGTCGCGACCTGCGGTCAGGACGTAGTCGCCGCCGGCGGACATGGTGTCGTTGCCGGTCAGCTCGGCCGAAGTGACCGTGAACGTCAGATCGCTGGAGTGGGCGGCCAGGAGCTCGTCGAAGTGCCTCTTTATTTCGGCCCGCCCCCGCATGACCTCAAGCTTCGGCATCAGTTCCACATAGACCGAGTCGGGCGTGTAGATCTGGGCAACCCCAGCCGAGTTGCCGCTCCTGAATGCCTGGCCCCGTTGTGCATTGACCGTCGCGGCAGCCGCCCGATAGCCGTCTTCCGCAGCCGGATTCTCGTACTGGTTCGATGCATGGGATAGGCGCGCCGGCGTCTGCGCGCGCGCCGGCACGGCCATTGTCGTCGCAACCGCCAGGGCGAGAATCGCGAATGCCTTTCGTCCGGCGCTGACGTGAGCAGTCATTTCCGTTGCTCCCTTATTTCCCTTGGATGATGGCGGGACTTCATCCGGGCGGTTCGCGTCCGGAGGCGATGGCGCAAGCTCCTGACCCGCAGCCGGGCGCGGAGCGGCCGGTGCGTGACTGGAGCAACGCCGATCGTGTGGGGAGAGTGGGCCGGCAGCACGGACGGGTCTGTGAGCCTTCTCACACCGTAAGGTAGCTCACGATAACTTTATTTGCTTCGGGCTTGCGGACCGGGCAGCGCGGCGCTGGCATCACGGCTTGCCACATGCCCGTACTGAGCTTCAGGGCTTATCCGGGTTCCCGGGTCCGGAAGGAGTAAGGCAAGCGTGCCGTCTCCCGGAGCGACGACGGGCTGGAGACGGCACCATGGTAAATTTCATCTGCACGGCATGCGGCACGGCTTTTCCGGAAACGGAGCGTCCGCCCGACGCCTGTCCGATCTGCACGGACGAACGTCAGTTCGTCCCAGCGAGCGGACAATCCTGGACGACCCACGAGGCGCTCGCGGCCTCCCACGTCAACGCATGGCGCCGGCACGAGCCGGGTCTGTTCAGCCTCCAAACCCGTCCGGCGTTCGCGATCGGCCAGCGCGCCTTCCTCGTGCAAACCCCGAGCGGCAACGTGCTCTGGGATTGCGTCACGCTGCTCGACGACGCGACGGAAGCGATCGTGCGGGCGCTTGGCGGGTTGCGCGCAATCGCGATTTCCCATCCGCATTATTACACGCGCATGGCGGATTGGGCGCACGCCTTTGGGGCGCCGATCCATCTGCACGCCGACGACCGGGACTGGATCGTGCGGCCGGCCTCCGCGATCCGACTGTTCGAGGGCGAGACGACCGAGATCGCGCCCGGCGCGACGGTGATCCGCCTCGGGGGTCACTTCCCGGGCGGCACGGTGCTGCATTGGGCGGAGGGCGACGCGGGGCGTGGCGCGCTGCTGTCCGGCGACATCGTGCAGGTCGCGGCCGACACGCGGCGCGTGTCCTTCCTTTGGAGCTACCCGAACATGCTGCCGCTTTCCGCCGCCGTCGTACGGCAGATCGCGGCCCGGCTCGAGCCGTGGCGGTTCGAGCGTCTGTATGGCGCGTTTGCCGGCAAGGACGTGCTGGCCGACGCGAAGGGCGTGATCGCCCGCTCGGCCCGGCGATATACGGAGCTGCTCAGCTACGGATGATCGAGGTCAGCTCAACTGAAAGCCGTGCGCCAAAGGATCGCGGTCGTCCACGTAGATCGTGTTGTGACCGATGATGCGCGCCCAACCCGCGACGCTCGGCAGGATGCCGGCGTAAGGACCAACTCGGGTTTCGGCTTCGACGCGGCCGTCGAACAGCGTGCCGATGATGCTTTCGTGGATGAACTCCTGGCCGACCGCCAGCCGCCCCTTGCCCACGAGTTGCGCCATACGCGCCGATGACCCCGTACCGCATGGAGACCGGTCGATTGCCCGCTCGCCATAGAAGACAGCATTCCGGGCGTGCGCGCGCGGGTGGCGAGGCGCGTCGCACCACATGACATGACTGACGCCGCCGATGCGCTCGTCTTCCGGATGGACGGGCGCGAGCCGCTCCTGCGCCGCGCGGCGCACCACGGGACTGAGCCGCAGGATGGCGTCGGCCGGCATCGAGCGGAGACCGCTCCAGTCCTCCTGCGGTTCAACCACGACGTAGTAGTTGCCGCCGTACGCGACATCCACGGTCAGCGTGCCCAAACCCGGCACGTCGAGCCGGACATCGGCTTCGTGCAGGTAGCTGCCGACATTGAACAGCCGCACCTCCTCGACGAACGGCCCGTGCTTCACGTAGGTGGCGACGATCCTTCCGGCCGGCGTCTCGATCGCGATCCGACCATTCTGACGCGGCGCGACCAGGCCCTCCTCGAGAGCGGCGGTCACGGTCCCGATGGTGGCATGGCCGCACATCGGCAGGCAGCCGCTCACCTCGATGAACAGCACGGCGAGATCGCAATCCGGCCGTGAGGGGGGATAGAGGATCGTTCCGGACATGATGTCGTGCCCACGCGGCTCGAACATCAGCGCGCGCCGCACCCAGTCGTGGTCGCGGACGAAGATCCGTCGCCTTTCGGCCATGGACACATGGGGCAGCATCGGGCCGCCGCCCGCGACGACGCGCACCGGATTGCCGCAGGTATGAGCGTCGATGCAGAAGAAGGTGTGGCGGGACATGGGATGCTAAGATGCCGCGCCGGACGGGGCGCGGACGAACGCGCGTCCGCCGAGCACGAAAACCGCGCACGCCGCCGCGATCAGCCCGGCCACCGCAGCAAACCCCAGCGAATACCCGAGCAGCGCGATCAGCATGCCGGCGAGCAACGGGCCGAATGCGTGTCCGATGTCGGCGAGGCTGCCGAACGCCCCCATTGCCGCGCCGAACTCGTCGTGCTCCACCAGATCGCCGACCATCGCCGTCGTGGACGGCGTGACCAGGCCGTGTCCGATGCCGAACAGGATCTCGATCCCGGTAAGGGCCCCCATTGCCGTCATGTGCGGCGTGGCGACGAGCGCGGCGGCGCACATCACCATGCCGACCAGGATGAACGGCCGCCGGCCGAACTTGTCGCCCGCCATCCCGACCAGCGGGCGTGTCACGACCGCGGCAACCCCCTGCCCCGCGTGGATCAGTCCGATTTTCACGATCGGGATGTGGATGCTGTGCTCATAGAGCGGCAAGTAGGCCTGCATGGTTCCGACGCCCGCGAACAGGGCCGCTTCCATCAGACACACCGTGAGGATTGCGGGATCGCTCGCCGTCAGCACGAGCCTCGCCGTGAGGCTCTGGACGACGCTCGACCCGCCGCGTTCGCCCGGCCGGGGCGCATCCCTCGGTACCAGCAGAATGACAAGGAGGGCCGCGATGCCCACTGTCCCCGCTACGACGAATGCCGCCGGGAAGCTGCTTCGGCCCAGCACGAAGGCACCGATGAGAGGCCCGAGCACCACGCCGACATGTTCGGCGGCCCCGTAGATTCCGAGCCGCAGCCCTCGCTCGCCGGGATAGAGCCTCGCGACCTGAGCCGCCGCCGCCGGAGCGAACAGAGCGCTCGAAAATCCATGGTAGAGGCGGACTCCGAACAGGACGGGCCACGACAGCGCGATGAGGTAGAAGAACGGCGCCGTCGCCTTGACCAGCAGGCCGGCGCACATGACCCGCCGCGCGCCCCATTGATCCGCCATCGCGCCCGCCGGAAACTTGACAAAGATCCCGGTCAGCGTGACTGCGGCGACGAGCAGGCCGATCATTCCGACCGGAGCGCCGATATGCTTCGCATACAGCGCCGAGACAGGACTCCGGATCATCTCGTAGCTGACCCGGCCGAGAAAACCCATCGTGCAGAGCAGGACGAAAGGGGAAGCCAGCGCTCCCGCCCATCTCGACGGCAGTCTGGAGAGACTCGCCGCCTGCCAACGCTCTCCCATGGACGATCTCGCTCTCTCCCGGCTCGGGAGCGATTTAAGCAACTCGCGAGGGTGGCGACCACAGCCATGCGATGACAAGCCGGATCGGAACCTCTATTGGTCCAGGGGTGCTTGCGGCAACAACGAGAGGGTTACTGGCATGAACCTGAGAGCGACCGTGGCTGTCTGTGCGGTGGTTGTTGCCGGCCTAGCCGGTTGCGCGCGGACGCCTCCCGTGCCGCCGCCGACCGTGGCCACCGCCGCCGTGCAGGCCCCAAACACAACCGGAGACGCGGCCCTGCTCACTGCGACAGCGCGCGTCGTGTCGGTCGATCAGGCGAACCGAACGGTGCGGCTCCGTGGCCCGAAAGGCCGGACGTTCACCATCGCTGCCGGTCCGGAGGTCCAGAACTTCGACCAGATCCGGCGGGGCGATACCGTGACGGTGCAATACTACGAGTTGATCGCGTTCACGCTCGGCAAGCCGGGGACGGTCACGCCCGCGGATGCTGCCTCCGCCAGCGTTGCGACCGCGCAGCCTGGCGCCTTGCCCGCGGGGGTCGTCTCCCGGCGGATCACCGTCACCGGACTGGTGACCGGGATCGACATGAACGCTCATACCCTGACACTCGTGGACCCGAAAGGCGGCGGAGTGCAGACGATCCACGTGACCAATCCGCAGCGCCAGCAGGATATGCAGGCCGTGAAGGTCGGGGACACCATCACAGCTACCATCACCCAGGCCGTCGCGGTCTCGGTGGAGCGCCTTACCCCCGCCGAAAGGAGGCACCGTTCGTAGGTTCGCGCGCCGCGAATTCTCGCTTACCGCGTTCAGGGAAGGCCCGCATCGCAGCACCCCGCTTCGGGCCGGATCTGGGGGCAGCCTTTCCGGGCGTCCCCGTGTGACCCAAGCCGCCCGGCCCTGGGCGCAAGCCGGCGGCTGAGCCGATCGCATGCTCGGCGGCTTTCATCGCCTCGATGGCCGAAAAAGCTTGACCCTGGCACGACCAGCCCGACGTCCACGCCACCCATCCCCATCGGGCCTGCTCGTCGGGGATGCCTTCCACCTTCAGGCGAAAGCATCCACCAGCCGACGTTTGTACCGTTGCCTGAAACGCTTCGTGGCCGGCTTTCATCCATGCGGGCATCCACGACCCCCTTTACATTCACGGTGCAAGCGAACGGGCTGGCACCGGCCAATTGTCACCGGCTTCGGCCGCTTCGCCTCGCATCCTCGAGGGCACGGAGCGGGCCGGTGGCGTCGCGGCCGATCTGGACCGCGATCTGCAGAAGGGCGACGTTCGAGGCCATCGTGCGCTTCATCAGGTCGAGCGAGGCGGCGCGCTGCTGCTCGACAATTTCCAGCGCGGTCCCGCAGCACATGACTTTGCGGCGTGCCTGGTCCAGATCGCTCAGCATCTGCTCGGACAACCCTATGTAAGTATGCTGCCAATGCTGGAGTCCCCGCCCGAGGACCGCCCAGCAGTCGAGCAGCGCACGCGCATCGCCGAACGCGCGCTCGGCAGCTTCGCCATACGCACTCAACGATCGCGCGAGGCGTTCGAGGACAACATCGCCCCGAAGCGGGCCAGGGTTAACCGGACGCCGATCCGCAAGCGAACTCGCAATTGCTCCATGCGAGGCGTCACTCTGAAGCTGTTCCGCGATCCGGAGACCCGCCTGCTCCGAGGGCATTTGCTTGCGCCTGTAGGTCTGCGCCCGAACTTCCAGGTCGGCCAGCTCCGACCGCTCGGCTTCTGGAAGCACTGTCATCGAGCTACTCTCCTTGCTGCTCTTGTGGCTCGGGTCTCCGCCTGGCCGCGGCCTCGTCTCCAAATCTCGATCGCGGGCAACGATCGTGAGCACGGCTGCCCCCGCAACCGTCCGGACCACTCGACCGTGCCCGGACACAAAGTGGCTGTCATTGGTACGTTTACGTACGCAGCTATGAGTAATCCGCCAGGAGGTACGGCGTTGATTGTCACACACCTTGGATCTGCGGGCGTCTTTTCCGGTGCGATACTTGAGTCGCTGTCCCGCTCCGCATTCCAGCGATCGGCGGGCAGAGGGGCTTGGGGTAGCGCACGCGGACCGGCGTAGTGACGACCGCACGCCGCGGGTCTAGTCTCGTATGCAATCGCTCATCGGAGCGGTTGATAGGATAGACTGGGCGCAGCTACATGGACTGGGTAAGCTCCGATCAGACGGCCGAACTGCGGCTCGCGGCGCTGCGCGCGACGGAATTGCTCGATTCGCCGGCGGACGAGCGATTTGACCGGTTGACACGGCTCGCCCAGACGATGCTGCGTACGCCGGTCGCCCTCGTCTCCCTGCTCGACGCCGACCGGCAGTTTTTCCTGAGCACCCGCGGCATGCCAGAACCTTGGGCCAGTCTGCGGGAGACCCCGCTCTCCTACTCCTTGTGCCGCTCGATTGTGGAAACCGGTTTGCCTCTGGTCATCAGCGATGCACGGGCCGACCCCCGCACAAGCGATCACCCAGCTGTCCAGATCCTAGGCGTAATCGCCTATTTCGGCGTGCCGCTGTCCTTGCCGGACGGGTGCGTCGTTGGCGCGCTATGCGTCGTCGACACCGTGCCGCGCACCTGGCTTCAGAGCGAGCAGAGCGCGCTGGCCGACCTGGCCGCCGCGGTCATGTCCGAGTTCGCTGCCGGACTCCGGCTGTTGAAGCTGAGGGAAGCGGAGCGGGCGCTCAGGGCAAGCGAGGCGCGGTCTCGCGCCCTGATCGATGCCTTGGGCGTTGCCGTCTACACGACCGACGTGGAAGGGCGGTTGACCTACTACAACGAGGCGGCGGCTCGCCTGTGGGGCTGGCGACCGCCGCTGCGGGAGACGCGCTGGTTCGGTTCCTGGCGGCTGTACTGGCCGGATGGCAAACCGATGCCGTCCGAGGAATGCCCGATGCGGCTCACGCTGCGAGACGAGAAGCCGCCGCCGTGTGAGGAGGTGCTGGCCGAGCGACCGGACGGCGGCCGCGTTTCATACATCCCGTATCCGACATTGCTGCGCGACCAGGCGAACACGGTTGTGGGCGGCCTTAACGTCCTGGTCGACATCACGCAACGCAAGGCGGCCGAGGCGGCTCTCACGGAGAGCGAGGCGCGGCTGCGCTCGATCCTGCAGACGATCCCGGATGCGCTGCTGCTGATCGACGAACGGGGGTCGGTACAATCGTTCAGCCCGACGGCCGAGCAACTCTTCGGCTGTATGTCGGGCGAAGCGATCGGGAGACATGTATTCGAGTTCATCGCCCACGCCGACGGCGTGGACGGGAGCGAGCCTTTCGCGGGAAGCCAGGAGAGCGACCCGATCACTCTCGGCGCGGGTGTCCCTGTCGTCGGGCGGCGCAAGGACGGCTCGATCTTTCCGGCCGAGATCGCGCTCGGCGAGGTGACGGTGAACGAGCGGCGGCTCTATACGGGTCTCGTTCGCGACGTCACCGAACGGCTCGCGACGCAGTCTCGCTTGCAGGCGCTGCAGGATGAGCTGTTGCATGTGTCGCGGCTGAGCGCCGCGGGCGAGATGGCGTCGGCCCTCGCGCATGAACTCAATCAGCCGATGACCGCGGTCGCGAGCGCGGTCCGGGCGGCCAAGAGAATGATGTCGGTGCGACCGGAGGACCGGATACCCCGCGCGGACGTCCAAGCCGCCCTGGCCCTTGCGGCCGAGCAGGTGCTGCGGGCGGGGGACATCGTGCGGGGGCTGCGCCAGTTCATTGTCCGGGACGGCGCGGTCGAGCGCCGCCCCGAGCGCCTCGCGGGACTGGCCGAAGAAGCGAGAACGCTGGCGCTGATCGGGGCGAAGGACCGCGGAATCCAAGCTCGGTTCTGTCTCTCTGCCGATCTGCCTAGCGTTCTGGTCGATCGAGTCCAGATCCAGCAGGTCTTGCTCAATCTTATCCGCAACGCGATCGAGGCGATGACGCAGGAGCCGGCCGACCTTGGCGCGCGCACACGCCGCGAACTCACCATCGGCGCGCTCGCAGCCGGTTCCGGAATGGTCGAGGTAAGCGTTCGCGATACCGGCCCGGGCCTATCCCCGGCCGTCGCTGGCCGCCTGTTCGAGTCCTTCGTCTCGACGAAGCGCGGCGGCATGGGGGTCGGCTTGTCGATAAGCCGCACAATCATCGAGGCCCACGGAGGCCGGATTTGGTCCGAGAACCGCCCGGACGGCGGCGCGGTGTTCCGCTTCACCCTGCCCGCGGCTTGAGGCGCGGCCTCCCTGGAGACACCCGCTCCGGGTTCGTAACCTTCGGCCCAGCCCGCAAGCGAAAGCGGCTCGCCAGAACTTCCCGGACATAGCAATGCTCCCGAAGCAAACCGCACGTCGGAAATGTACCGTGGGCTTGAGAGCAAAGTTGATCGACAAGCGCCGTCAGCATGCAAGCAATATACCTTTAGCTTAGTAGCCCCGTTTTGGCTGCTCGGCCGCACTTCGAGATAGCTTACGCGAGCTATGACTTACCTTTCCAAGACGTCTTGGGCAAAAACCGCTTCTAATCGCTGTGACTGTAAGGTATGAGGCGAAGCCCGCAAGGATTGCTACTTCTAGTAGTGGTCCGGATCTTGGGTTCTGCTGTGTGCCCGACATCTTTCCCGGTCGGGCCCGTCTCAAGTCTTACCCCTGTTTGGAACCAAAGCGATGCGACAACTCTCGACGTTTGCCGATCCTGCCCCCGCGTACGCTGCGAGAACATGGCACGAGGTGGCCCGATGAGCGGCAGTTCGTCTTATCTCGGCGCCTACCTGACCGATAACCCGGCTCGCAACAACGCGGGTTCAATGAGCGCGTTCAAGTCGAACTACGACGCCTTCACGAGCCTGATCGGCGCGCGGCCAAGATTCTACGACACCTACACCGATAACGGTCAGGGCGCCGCCGGGCTGCCGGCCAGCGCCGAGTGGGAAGCGAAATCGTTCGCGCAAACCGGCGACGCCTACGTCGGACCCAGCTCGGGAACCACGCCGGTGGTCGGCGTGCCGCTGTCCGACAGTTCGGCCCAATGGGGAAGCGTCGACACTTTCTACCAAGCGATCATCTCCGGCTCGCTGGACGCCGACTACAAGGGCATCGTCGATGCCTGGGCGAACAATGGCTACAAGACCGTCGAATTCCGACTGGGCTACGAGTTCACCGGGGGTTTCATGCCGTGGTCCCCGGAAGACTCATCCAACCCCAACGCGAATGCGGATTTCGTCAGGGCCTTCCAGCATCTCGCGGACATCATGCACTCAGAAGCCTCGGCCGACGGCACCACGGCCAAGATCGTCTGGTGCCCCGCCATTCGCCAGGGCACGAGCTACGACATCCGGACGCTGTATCCCGGCGACCAATACGTCGATGTCATCTCGACGGATCTCTATTCGGGCGGCGCCCCGAACGGGCTGACCGACTGGGCGGCGGGCGGCACCACCCAAGATTCCGATCCCGCCACCTGGGCCTCCAAGCCCGGGAACTATGAACATTACTGGCAGTATCAAGAACTCCTCGCAAGGCAATCCCACGCCTGGATTCGGCCTGAGCGGATGGTCCACCCAGAACACGATCGACTTCGCCAAGCAGCACAACAAGCCGCTCGGGATCGACGAGGCCGGGGCCGGCTCCTCGGACACGCCCGCGTTCCCGACCTGGCTCGGCACCGCGATCGCGGGCGCGCAAGCAGAGGGCGTGGCGATCGATCATGTGAACATCTATGATGCCAACGTCTCGGACGGGCAGTGGGCGTTTACCGACGGCTCGAAACCGCAGGAAGCCGCTGCCTGGGCGCAAGCCTTTGGAACCGGCACGGGAGGCATCGCCTCGGGCGGCACAGGCGGCGGCAGTACCGGCACTTCCAGCACCCGAAGCGGCACGACCGGCAGCGGCGGCACGGAAACCGGCGGCACTGGGACTGCTGGCAGCGGCTCCGCAGCGACGCCGGTGACGATCGGTAGCGGGCCGGACTCTCTCGTGCTGCAGGTGTCCGAGGACGCCTATCAGGGAGATGCGGCCTTCACGATCTCCGTGGATGGCCAACAGATCGGCGGTACCCAGACGGCGCTCGCCTCGCACGTCGCCGGGCAGTTGCAGGCCCTTACGGTGCAGGGTGCTTTCGGCTCGGGCAACCACACCGTCAGCGTCGATTTCCTAAACGACGCCTTTGGGGGCGCGTCTTCGGCGGACAGGAATCTCTACGTGGCGAGCGCGGCGATCGATGGAGCGGCGATCCCGGGCGGGTCGCTCGCCGAGTACAGCGCCGGCTCGCAGAGCTTCACCTTTCCGGCCGTGGTAACCACCAACTCCTGAAAAGGTGGCGGCTCGGGCTCTTCGCGGCCGCTTTCAGGCCTTGGGGAGTCCGGGTTGCCACCGATCCCGTGCCCGGCTGAAGTGGCCAGGAACGACTGATTTGCGATCCCATCTTCTCCGATCGTCAGCGCCGCGCGGCGCCGCAGCAGCGGGCCGGCTTGAGCGAGCGGCGCTGGCGCTCAGGTCCGGAGCCGCGCGATCTCACGCAGGACGTTGCTCTCAAGCTCCTTCTCGTCCAGCCGGTGCTTGACGAGATCGCCGATGCTGACCAGCCCGATGAGACGATCCCCGTCCATGACCGGCAGATGCCGGATTTTGCGAAGCGTGATGACCGCCAGAGCCGCATCGACCCGGTCGGACGGCTTGCACGTGATCAGGGGCGTGCTCATGAAGCTCTTGACCGACCATTCAAGCGCGGCCGCCCCGTGCCGCGCCACCGCGTTGACGAGGTCACGTTCGGAGAAAATGCCGCAAGGATGCAGCCGCGTGTCCTCGACCACGAGCGCGCCGACCCTGTGCTCGGACAAACGATGCGCAGCCGCGATGACCGTATCGGTCGTTCGCAGCATAAACACGCTGGAACCCTTTTCCTTCAGCACGTCTGCAACGAGCATGCGCCACCTCTTCCGACCGATCGCCGCAAAGCCGGGAGCCCCGAAGCCCGCGAGGGCAACGGGATACCCGCAAGCCTTCTGGCCAGATTGGGCGCTGCGCTTAGTCGTTGCAAGGGTCGGCAGCGGCTCCCCAGGGCTGCGAACTCATATGACAGCGGGTGAATCGGCTTTGGAGGTTGATTCCATGCAGCTCCCGGATTCGGAGCCTCTGGATGTCGCCTTCGCCCGCCACACTGTCCGACAGGTCGCGCCTTGCCGTGCTGCTGGAACAGTTCTCGACCGTCGATGATCCCCGTGATGTCCGCCGCATCACGCATCCGCTGGCCGAGATCTGCTCCTTGTGGTGTGCGGCACCGTCGCCGACTGCGACGATTACGACCACATCGCCGCCTGGAGCGAGCGCACCTGGCTTCCTGCGCCGGCACCTGGCTTACCGCAATGGCGTGCCCGGCGGCCGCTGGCTCACCATCCTGATGAACCGCATCAACCCCGCGCTGTTTGCCGCTACCGCGCCGAAATAGAGCAGGGCCTGCCACAGCACCTCGCCCGCGCCGCCCAGGCGCGGCGCGAATACCGTAAAATACGCGCGCGCCAATCCGTACAGACCGAGCCCGGCCATGATGCCGCCGATCCGGTGACCACCTCCGCCTACATCCTCACGGGAGCTAAGTTTCCACCACGAGCGTGGACGCTACCCCTCGATCTGGTACGAGGTCAGGGCATGGGCGGCGGTCGCCATCAGTTCGAAGAAGCCACAGCGCTACGAGATAGTGGAGCAGGCTCACGTGCTCGGGTTCTCCTCGTCTCCGCCGGGCGGCGGGCGGCGGGTCTCCTCGGTGAAGTCGACCACCAGCACGGCGAAGCCGGCCGCGACCTCGACCGTCACCGCCATGTTGATGACGATGATCGTTCCCGACGAGACGAGCGTCCCGGTCTTGCCGAGCGGCAGCACGTTCTGCAGGAAGGCCGCGCCCGCCGCCAGCACCGCGACGCCGACCAGCCCGTAAGCGGCCGCGCCCAGCGCCTGTAATACGTCGCGGGCTTCTTCGGGACCAGGGTGCCAAACGCCCGGTAGCTGCGCGTGAGAATACCCGAGCACGCAGGCCGAGCCGAGGATCGCGCCGCCCTGGAAGTCGCCGCCCGGTGTCAGCGCGGCGTGGAGGGCGACATAGATGCCGAACAGCACGAGCAGAGCGAGCGAGGGGCCGGCGGGAATCGAGGCGAGATGCGATCCTGGCAGGTTCGGCCGGCCTTCCGCGGCAACCTGCTCTCCCCCGATTCATCTTTCCCCTGCTTCGCGCGCGGCGGCAAGGCGATGCCGGTGACGGCGGCGAACAGGATGAACTCCTCGCCCAGCGTGTCGAGGGCGCGATGGTCGAAGTTCGTGGCGGTTGCAGCCAGCCGAACATGCCCTGCGGCATCAGCCAGCCCTCGCCCAGCCCTGAGCCGGAGCCGACCATTCCCACGGCGCACAAAGCCAGGACCGCCGCGCGGTTCCAACGGATCGTTGTCCCGGGCGGCGGTTAGCACTTAGATGGCGGAGTTGCCCGGAACCGGACGTTGAACGAGGAGCGCCATGTCTGCAAACGAGAACCCGCCGGCGGGTTTCGAGAGTCACTGGGACGCGGCCTGGTTCCGCGGCAAGGCGGCGGAGTGCCGCCGGCTCGCCGGCATCAGCCCCGACCCGAACATTCATGCGGCGTTGCTGGATCTCGGCGACGATTTCCAGCGGCAGTCGGATCACGCGGAGCGACTGGCCGGGATTGCGTTCGGGCGCTCGCAGGTCTGATCCTTATTCCAAGGGAGCAGGAACCGTGTTGTACGGCAAAGCACTCGTGGCCCAAGGCGGCGGTCCGACCGCGGTCGTCAATCAGTCGCTCGTCGGGGTGGTGCTGGAAGCGCGGAAATTCCGGAACGTGAGCCTCGTCTATGGCGCCGTTCATGGCATCCGCGGGATCGTCGACGAAGATTTCATCGACCTGACGCAGGAGACCACGTCCAATCTGGAACTGGTCGGCGAGACGCCGTCTTCCGCCCTGGGATCGACCCGGGAGAAACCGGACCTGAAATACTGCCAGGACATCCTGAGAGTCCTGAAGGCGCACGAAGTCCGGTACTTTTTCTACATCGGCGGCAACAACTCCTCGGACACGATACGCATCGTCGCGGAAGAGGCGCGCAAGGCCGGATACGCGATCCGCTGCATGCATGTCCCGAAGACGATCGACAACGACCTTGTGCTGAATGATCACACGCCCGGGTTTCCCTCGGCCGCACGGTTCGTCGTGCAGTCCTTTCTTGGCGCCAATCTCGACAACTCGTCGCTTCCCGGCGTCTATCTCGGCGTGGTCATGGGCCGTCACGCCGGATTCCTCGTCGCCGCCTCCGGGCTCGCGAAGAAGTTTCCGGACGACGGACCGCACATGATCTACATGCCGGAGCGCGTTTTCCGCATCGACAACTTTCTGGCCGATGTGAAACGCACGGTCGATCGGGTCGGTCGCTGTGTCGTCGCCGTGTCGGAAGGCGTCCATGACGAGTCCGGCCGGCCGATCGCGACCCAACTCGCCCGACGGATCGAGCATGACGCGCATGGCAACGTGCAGCTCTCGGGCAGCGGCGCATTGGCCGATCTGTTGTGCGGCGAAATCCGGGACAAACTCGGCGTGAGCCGCGTACGCGGCGACACGTTCGGCTATCTGCAACGGTCTTTCGTGGGCTGCGTCTCCGACGTGGACCAGCGCGAGGCGCGCGAGGTCGGCGAGCGGGCCGTGCAGTACGCCATCTCCGGCGAGACCGACGGCTCGGTGGTGATTGATCGCGTCGGCTACTACTCGGCGGATTACAGGCTCGTCCCGCTCGAAGCCGTCGCGGGCAAGACCCGCACCATGCCGGACGACTTCATATCGGCGAGCGGCACGGACGTGACCGACGCCTTCCGCCTGTATCTCCGGCCGCTGCTCGGACGAGCCATGCCGGACGCCTACCGCCTGCGCAAGACCCCGGTGGCGAAGGCTCTGAACATCCGATAACCCGGGCAAAGACGACGGCCTCTCGTCGCTCCTGTCGTGCAACCGGCCGGAGGGCAGGCCCGTTGTCGCCTCCATAGCAATAGGAGACAGTCATGACGAAGACCGTTCTTGGCCTTGCGGCCGCCCTGCTCATCGGGGGCTTCGGCCCGGCGGCGTTCGCCCAGGCCAGCGGAAACGCGCCGTCCAGCCAGTTGCCGCCGGACGCGCCGCCGACCGTGGGGTCGAACCAGGGCGTACAGCCGCCCAACTCCAAGCCGGGCGCCTATCCGGCGGGCACGCACCCGAAGGAGACGATTACCACGAACCCCGCCTCCGACCCGCACGCCCTGCTCGGTAAGCAGCAATAGTACTTCGGATGTCTCGCGCCCCGGCCGGAGCAAGCCCTGCGCCGGCCGGGGCAGGTTGGAATGCACGGGTGAAGGGCAGCCGCTAGCCGCCTGCACGGCAGCCGTCAAGGAACAAGGCGACCCCGCGCCGCGCCCAAATGGCGAGTTCCTCCGGTGCGAGCGGCGGCCCTAGCCCCAGAGCCCGCCGCTGCGGGCCGCTCAGAACAAGATGCATGAACTGCTCGGCCGCATAGGCCGGATCGATCGCGGGTAAGCGGCCCTCAGCTATCTCATGCTTCAGCAGGGAGGCAATACGGGCGGCGCCTTCCGTCACTCCGGCCGCGCGCAGCATGGCCGGGATCTGCGGGAACCGGCCACTCTCGGCGATCAGCAGCCTGTGCAAAGCCAGCGCCTCGGGTTCCAGCGCAACGGCGAGCATCCGGTCGGCGAACTGGACCAGCGCGCGTTCGACCGGCCCGGTGGCGGGATCGGGCAGCGGCTCTGCAAGCCATCGCGCCATGAGGCGTTGCAGCACGGCGCAGAACAGCGCCTCCTTGTCCGGGAAGCGGGCGTAGAGCGTGCGCTTGCCGACCCGGGCCTGTCTGGCGACGGATTCGATGCTCGTCGCCGCGTAGCCATCCCGGAGAAACAACTCCGTCGCGGCGTTCACGATGCTGTCTCCGAGCCGGGCCGAGGCGGCCGCGGTCGGACGCCCGCCGCGCGGCGCCGCCGCCGGGGCCGTCACCCGCTTCAGCGCCAGTAGTAGCCGTAATGCGGGTGGTGCCAGGGATTGTAGGGCACGACGACGCACCCGGAGAGCAGCAGGACGCAGCCGATCACCCCGGCGAAGCGCAACAGGAGGGCGGCGCGTTTTGGCGATCTCATGACACGATCTCCTCTTCCAGGACGCCACATCATAGCCCGATCCAATGAAACGCACCATACCCGTTCCATTGTACGGCGCGTAGGCGCCTCTGGGGGGAAAAAGCCCCGCATCAGCGCGTATGCGGAGGAGTCGTCAATCCGAACTGATGGCGCCGACCTCGGGGCCTTTCGCGCCCGCGACCGCCTTCACGCGCACGACCTGTCCCTCCTGCAGCGACGATATCCCGGCTCGCTCGAGGGTCGTCGCATGAACGAACAGATCCTTGCCGCCGCCTTGCGGGCTGATGAAGCCGAAGCCCTTGGTCGGGTTATACCACTTCACGACACCGGTCATCTCGGCCGCATTGCTCAGGTCGGCTTGCGGGCGGGGACTGCGCTGGACGCGCGGCCGGAAGCCCGCGGCGCCCGCCGGCTCCGGAGCACGGGCGGTGCTCTCGTCCACCGATATCACCTGCTCGACCTCGCGGCCCCGCTGTCCCTGGCCGACCCGGACCTGGAGAACCGCCCCGGGACTGACCGCCTGATGGCCCGATGACTGAAGCACTTTCGCGTGCAGGAACACGTCACCGGAGCCATCCGCCAGCTCGATGAAGCCGAAGCCCTTGTCTGGGTTGTACCACTTGACCGTGGCGCGTGCGCCCCCGCCAGAGCCCGTGCTGAGGCTCGGGAAAGACGGCGGCGGTTCAGCATTGCCGTAAAATCCGTCCTCGCCGAAGCCACCTCGCCGTGTCGGCCTCTGCCGGTCGTGTTTCGATCTCAACTCAGGCGGTCCTTCTATGTCATGCCGGTGCCCCGCCGCATCGCCGACGGTCCATGCGGGACTTTAGCACCGATGACCGCCGCGCCCAACAGGCTCGAACCGGTAAGCGAGCCGTGAACCGCCGGATGGCCGGCGGCCCGCAAACAAGAAAACGGCCGGAACTCGATCCGGCCGTTTGCAGGCGATGGGGAGAAGTTGAAGTCCGATACAGTCAGAAGATCACGACGTGCAGCTTGAAGCCGAGGAGAGCTGCGTCCGGGATATTCTTCTGCGCGTTTGGATTCCAGTAGTATTGGAAGTCGGGCTGGAAATCCACACCCGGCATGACGTGGATGTTGTAGTTCACCTCAAGGATAGTCGAGTGATCCTGCACGGCGTCCACTCCGCCCGGAAGTGTGGTGAAGCCGTTCAGCAACGCCAGCTCCTGGGACTTGTGCAGCGAGTTGCTGACTTTGCTGTACGAGACCATGGCATTTACGGAATCCTGTGGCCGCGCGCGCCAGAAGCCGCGATTGATCACGCCCGCGAAGAACTCGTTCTCCCGGTTGGTCACGTTCGGATCGTGGTGGATGAAGCCGCCGAGCAGGGTCACACCCTCCTGCGGTCCGGGGCCGTAGCGATACACCATCTGATCGGCGAGCGCCCAATACTCCATCGTGCCCCGGGTCGTCCGGCCGGGCAGGCCCGAAATGCCGATCGGGACGCCGTTATTGTCATAGCGGTTGTCGGTCAGCTGGCCATTGGTCGGGGCGGCGCCGATCTTGTAGTGGCCCGGCAGGCGCTCCGGTCCGGCGCCGCCGAAATAGGGCCGCCAGCCGAGTTCCATCGGCACCACGATGCCGGTAATCTGCGACGAGTTGAACTCGAAGCCGGTCCGATAGTACTTGTTGTTGTAGAGACCATTATTATAGGCGTACACGCCGGCCTGGCCGTAGAACTCCGGCACCGGCGAATACTGCACGCGGCCGCCCCACACCGCGTCCGGATAGGAGCTGAACGCGTTCGTTCCGAACAGCGTCTTCGGGTTGCCGCAGAGCGAGTTGTTCATGAATGTGCAGTAGAGCGGCGATGCGGCGAAGTCGTTCGCCACCGGCATCCAGCCAGCCGTGATGTCGATCTTCTTGTCGAGGAGCGACAACTCGCCATACGTCATCACGTGGTGGACGACGACATTGCCGCCGGCGCCGTAGATTTCCTGCGAGGGGTTGAGGAAATCGCCGACATTGTTGCTGATGGGCGTGCCGTAGCGGCCGACGAAGATCGAGTGCGTGGAGAAATTCCTGATCCCCGCCAGCCGCTCCCAGTCGATGTCGATGCCTAAGCCGGTACTGGCCGGCATTCGAGGAACCGCCCTTGTTGCCGCCGTCGATCACGCCCATGAACTCGTTGACGGTATCGAACTTGACGATGATGCCGTGGTTGTCGAGCCAGTCCCGGATGCCGAAGGGATTGTCGATCAACGCCTCGGTCACGCGGGGCGCCGTCCGGGGCTGCGTGACACCCGGCGTCTGCAGCACGGACGGACCCTGGGTGATGGGGGGAATCTGCCCGGGCGCGGCAAGGCTGGAGGGCGCCTGTCCCGGCGGCGACACTTGCTCGCGAGCGGGAACGTCTTGCGCGTGAGCGGCGGTGAGGCTCCAGCCACCGCCGCAAACGGCTGCTGTCGTGTAAAGCGCGGCTGCCACGCAGGTCCGCCCACCCAAGTCACGTAGGGCCATTTCGCTTACTCCCCGAAACCGCGGTATCTCGCGTCGTGTTGAACGGGTTGCGAGTAGCGCACCGGCGCGGCCGAGTGAAGGGTGTCAACACATTCCGGCAACAACCTGTGGCAAGGTGGCCACAGCCGTCCGGCTCCCCGCCCCCCCACCGGCGCGGCTGGTCGCCTGGAGAACGCCGGCCCGATGTTTAGAGTCAGAGCGCGGCTCCAGATGGGCGCCCGCTCCCATCGCTCGCCCCGGCCAAATCACTTTTTTGAGAGCCGTCCCTGGGGCATTGCGTGGCGCCGCTTGCGCTTCGTGGCGGCGGGTGACATCGCAAAAGGCCGAACGCCGGAGGGAATTGCACCATTAAAGATTCCTCCATCGCCAACGACTAAGCCCTGGGGCCGTCAGGGAGAGAATGCCGCCATGCCGTTGCGGAGGTTTGCTCGAATCCTTCGGCGCGCGACGCCAATCTGCAGCTTGCCCCCGAATCGCTTTCTACTTTAAGCAAATCTCCGATGGTCGCTCTGTTGCCACTCGCGATGGAACCGCAGCCCGCGCTCTCTGGCCGGTTGGGGGTCCGTACTGCGGACGATGTCGCCGATCTCGCGTCGGTGCTGGGGATGGCCGTGTTGCGGGGCGACAAGTTCGCCGCTTTCACCACCGACGAGCCCGGTATCGGGGAGCATGTCCTCGGGACGCTCGCGGAGTCCCTCGCTGAGCACGGAATCGAGCTCGAGTTCCGCGATCCGTCAGAAATCTACCAGCTGGCGGACGGGCTGGACCCGGCTACCCACGCCACCAGTATCGCGATCTGGTCGCCCGCGCTGAGCGACGGGCAGGCTTACGGCCGCAAGCCCGTGTTCGTCATCGAGCACGCCGAATTGCTGCCGCCCCAAACCCTTGAGGTCCTGTGGCTTGCGGGTACGGTGTTCCTGAACGGCCCGCCGGCGCCGCAGATCCTGTTTTTTGGCGACACGCGTTTTCAGGAGATGCTCCGGTCGGACGCATGCCGCGGCATTCGTAACCACATCGTGACAAATCTCGCCGTCGGGTCCGGGCAACCGCTCGTTGAGAGCGAACCGGCCCCCGCGCCCGCCCCGAAGGCTCTTCAGCCCACCCCCGCAAGCCTGCCCGCGCCCAGGGTCGCCTCTCAGGCCATGTCAACGCCCGACCGGAGACCCGCCGCGCGTTCGCGGATCGGCTGGATTGGCGCGGGAACGGCCTTGCTGTTGGTCGGCGCCGCGGGGGCGGTGAGGCTAACCGGCTTGTCCTCGGTGCCGGGCCCGGATCAGGCCGCCTCCGTCGCACCGATAGTGGGAAACCACGCAGCCGTGACCCCGCCGCGACCGGCCGCGCCGCTGCAAGGGTCCGGCGACCCATCCACGCCGCAGGCGGGAACGCATCCGGCGGCACAGCCCGCTGCACCAGCCGCCGCCTCGCCGCTCCAGCCGGCGCCGAGTCCGCAGTCGCAGGCGAGCGCGGCGCAACCCGCGCAGCCGGCCAGCGCCGCGCAGCAGCGTCCGGAGAGTGGACCGACCCGGCTGGACCAGAGCCATGTCGTGGTGCTGTTCCGCGCCGGATCGGATGACAGCCAGGCTTATGCCCGTCAGATCGCCGCCGCCCTGGACGGCCGCGTCGGCGCGGTCGAGACCCAGGCTGCACCGGCGCTGCCACGGGTGGCGCGGATACACTTCACGGCGCGCGAGGACCGGCAAGCGGCCATGCAGCTCCACGCAATCCTCGCGAGTTCCCTCGGCAAAACCTGGGTCCATCGGCAGACGGGGCCCCGGGCTGCTCCGGAAGCGGGAACGATCGAGGTGCAACTGCCTCAGCAGCCGAGGACGCTCCGGCAGGAGCATTAGCGGCGCGCTCTCGGCCGCGTGCCCCCGATGTGGACGGTTCCGCTCGCCGCGCATATCGTTCTTCGTCCTACCGGGGCAATCATCCCGTGCTCTCCCGAACGGCTCCTGCCCCGGGACTGGCGGGGTGCTTGTCGTCACCATCAGCGAGCAGAACCATGCCACTCAGCCAGCAAATCCGCGACAAGCTCAGGAAAGTCAGCACGGCGAGCGTCGCGACCGCACTCTACAAGCGCGGCCTGCGCAACCAGTTCATCCAGGAGGTGCAGCCGCTCAGCCCTAACCAGCCGACCATGGTCGGCGAGGCCTTCACCCTGCGCTACATGCCCGCGCGGGAGGATCTGAACCCGATCACCGTCTTCCGCGACCGCCAGCATCCGCAACGGGTCGCGGTCGAGCAATGCCCTCCGGGCCATGTCTTCGTCATCGACAGCCGCAAGAACGCCCGGGCGGCCTCAGCCGGATCGATCCTCGTCAGCCGCCTCGCCCAGCGCGGCTGCGCTGGCATCGTCACCGATGGCGGCTTCCGCGACGCGGCGGGCATCGCCGCGCTCGGCATTCCGGCCTATCACAACCGGCCATCGGCCCCGACGAACCTGACGCTGCACCAGGCGATCGACATCAACGTGCCGATCGGCTGCGGCGACGCGCCGGTGTTCCCGGGCGACGTGGTCCTTGGCGACCAGGACGGCGTCATCGTCATCCCGGCGCATCTCGCGGACGAGATCGCGGCGGAGTGCTTCGAGATGGAAGCCTTCGAGGATTTCGTCCAGGAGCAGGTGCAGGGCGGCCGCTCGATCATCGGCCTCTATCCCGCGACCGACGAACAGACGCTCACCGACTTCGCGGCCTGGCGCAAGACGAACAACCGCTGATATCCGGGCCGGGGCTGGCTGCGCACGGTCCACAGCCTAGAGAGCATCCCGCCTGAGCCCCGGCAAACTCGGTTGTAGCCAAGCAGGTCCGGGCGCTGGAGCGACAGAGTGTCGGCTTTGACGGCCGCCCAGATGCCCTGGGCCACGCCGAGTTCGCTCCGACAGGACATGCAGCCCGGCCGGGATCAATCGGGCCCCCCGGGCTGTCCCGTAACGGCCTGAACCTCGTACCCTTCCTCGGCGATGGCGGCGCGGACTGCGCCCGGCTCCGGGTTGCCGGTGACCCAGACCTCGCCGCGGCCGAGATCCACGGCCACATCCTCGGTTCCGGGGACCGCGCGGACCGCGCTGCCGACGGCCGAGACGCAATGAGCGCAGGTCATGCCGGATACTTTCAGGTTCAGCATCGTTCCAACTCTCCTTGAAGACGGACCGCAGATCGGCCGTTCCCACGTGGGAGGGTCAAGGAGAACGCTGCGCCTCGGGCGCACGCTCCGAGCAACGTGATCGGCCGGCCGGCATGGTCTTGACCTTCCCACGTTGGCAACACCCATCTGTCCGACGAATTGCCTTGGAGGGCGGGGTGGATGGGGTGATCGCGGATGCCGAACTCCGCTCGGAAGCGGGCGGTCACGGCCGAGCGGAAGCCGGCACGGTCGACCTCGACATCGGGGGCATGACCTGTGCGTCGTGCGCCGGCCGGGTCGAACGGGCGCTGAAGCGCGTTCCCGGCGTGACCGCGGCTGACGTGAATCTGGCGACGGAGCGGGCGCGGGTCAGCGCCAGCGGCAACGTGCCGGCCGGGCGCTTGCTCGAAGCCGTGCGCAGCGCCGGATACGAGGCGCGCCTCCCCCGAAGCGAGACGGCCACGCTCGCCGGGGCCGACCCGGCGCAGGCGCGAAGCCGGCGCGAACTGGCGCATCTCCTGATCGCCGCCGCGCTGTCGGCGCCGCTGCTGGCCGGGATGGCCGGGCATTTGCTTGGCGCGCGCTGGATGTTGCCGCCCGCCGTGCAGTTCGCGCTCGCGACGCCGGTGCAGTTCTGGCTGGGCGCGCGCTTCTACGCCGCCGGGTGGAAGGCGGCGCGCTCGCTCGCCGGCAATATGGACCTGCTGGTGGCGCTCGGCACCTCGGCCGCGTGGGGGCTGAGCACCTGGGCGTGGCTCTCCGCCACGCCGGGCAAGATGCCGGACCTCTACTACGAAACCTCCGCGCTGCTGATCACCTTCATCCTGCTGGGCAAATGGCTGGAAGCCCGCGCCAAACGGCAGACCGCGTCCGCCATCCGCTCGCTCATGGCGCTGCGCCCGGACAGGGCACGGGTGCGCCGCGGCGGGAGCGAGCAGGAGGTGCCGCTCGGCGACGTACGGGTCGGCGACGTGATCGTGGTGCGGCCCGGCGAGCGTGTCCCGGTGGACGGCCGGGTTCTCGATGGCGTGAGCAGCGTGGATGAAAGCATGCTGACGGGCGAGAGCCTGCCCGTGGAGAAGGCCGCAAACGCCAGAGTGACGGGGGGATCGATCAACGCCGATGGGCTGCTCGTCATCCTGGCGACGGCGATTGGGGCCGAAACCGCGCTGGCCCGCATCGTCCGGCTGGTCGAGGGAGCGCAGGCGTCCAAGCCGCCGGTGCAGCGCCTGGTCGACCGCGTCAGCGCCGTGTTCGTGCCGGTCGTGCTGCTGATCGCGCTCGGAACCTTCGCGGGCTGGTGGGCGCTCACCGGCGACGTAACGGCGGCGCTGCTGAACGCCGTAGCCGTTCTGGTGATCGCTTGTCCCTGCTCGCTGGGCCTGGCGACGCCGACCGCGATCATGGTGGGCACCGGGGTTGCCGCGAGGCACGGCATCCTGATCAAGGACGCGGAGGCGCTGGAGCGGGCGCACGGGGTCGGGGTCGTCGCATTCGACAAGACGGGCACGCTGACCGAGGGACGCCCGGAGGTGGCCGACATCGTTCCGGAGACGGGGACGCGGCCTTCGGACCTGCTCCGCTTCGCCGCCGGGCTGCAGGAGGGGAGCGAGCATCCGCTCGCCGCCGCCGTCCGGCGCCGGGCGCAGGCTGAGGGGATCGTGGCCGCTTCGATCGTCGGGTTCCGGGCTTTGGCCGGACGCGGCGTTTCGGGCCGGGCGGAGGGGCGCACGCTGATGCTGGGCAGCGCCCGGCTGATGCAGGAGAACGGGCTTCGGCCGGGCGCGCTCGCGATGCGGGCGGACGCACTCGCGACAGCGGGGCGCACCGTTTCGTGGCTTGGCGAGACGGCCCCCGAGACGCGCATTCTCGGTCTCGTCGCCTTCGCCGATGCGCTCAAGCCTTCGGCGCGCGATGCCGTGGACAGATTGCGGCGGCAGGGCATTCTCACCGTCATGCTGACTGGCGACGGCCAGGGCGCCGCGCGCGCGGTGGCGGGGGAGGTCGGGGTGGACGAGGTGCAGGCGGAGATCCTGCCCGACGGCAAGGCCGAGGCCGTGGCCGGGCTGCGGACCTCTGGCCGGGTCGTGGCGATGGTCGGCGACGGCATCAACGACGCCCCGGCGCTGGCGGCCGCCGACGTGGGCATCGCCATGGCCACCGGCACCGATGTGGCCATGAGCACGGCGGGCATCACCCTGATGCGCGGCGACCCGGCGCTGGTCGCCGATGCCCTCGACATCTCCCGCCGCACTTACGGCAAGATACGGCAAGGGCTGTTCTGGGCGTTCGCCTACAACCTCGTCGGCGTTCCGCTCGCCGTGGCGGGCCTTCTGAACCCGCTCGTGGCCGGCGGCGCCATGGCCTTCAGCAGCGTGAGCGTGGTGAGCAACGCCCTGTTGCTGCGGCGCTGGAGACCTTGGGCATGAACATCGGGCAGGCCTCCGCCGGATCGGGCGTTCCCGCCAAGATGATCCGCTATTACGAGCGCATCGGGCTGATCGCTGTGCCCGAGCGCAGCCGCAGCGGCTATCGCACCTACGCCGAGAGCGACGTCGCCGCCCTGCGGTTCATCCGCCAGGCCCGCGATCTCGGCTTCCCGCTCGCGCGCATCCGGGAGCTGCTTGCCTTGTGGCAGGACCGCTCCCGCTCCAGCAAGGAGGTCAAGCGGATCGCGCTCGCAACCGCAGGGGAGCTTCGGCTCAAGCTCGCCGAACTCCAAAGAATGGCCGGCGCTCTCGAACACCTAGCCGCGCACTGCAACGGCGACGAACGGCCGGAGTGCCCGATCATCGACCGCCTCGCCGGTGCGCGCCCCGCGTTCGAGGGCGGCCCGCCCGCGTTGGGCGAAGCCGCAGAGGGGGGAAGCCGCCGAGGCGCCTGTCCAACACCCGCGACCCGGCGCGGCGAGCGAGATCGAACCGACGCCGGCTGGCGATAGGCCCGGACCCTGATTCGCCGTAGGATCGCGCGGATCGACTGGGAGCAGGACGTGGCGAACACAAACCAAGCGCCGAAGCGCACCCCCAGCGTGCAGGCGCTGACGCGGGCGCTGGCCATCGTCAAGGTGGTCGCCGCGCGCGAGGACGGCGCGACGCTCACGGAGGTCGCTCAGGTGACCAGGCTCGCCCCCTCCACGGCGCATCGCCTGCTGACCACGCTGCAGCAGGACCGCTTCGTGCAGTTTCAGGCCGACGGCGCGCGATGGATCATCGGCGTGGGGGCCTTCATAGTGGGAAGCGCCTTCCTACAGACCCGCGACGTCGTCCGCAGCGCCCGCCCCTATCTCCGGCGGCTCATGGAAGAGAGCGGCGAGACCGCGAACCTCGCGATCATCGACGGCGACATGGCGGTCTATATGGGCCAGGTCGAGTGCCGTCAGGCGATGCGCGCGATCTGCAAGCCGGGCGGACGCGTGTTCCTGCACAGTTCCGCGCTCGGCAAGGCGTTGCTCGCGTCGATGCCGGAGGCGGAGACGCGGCGCGCGCTGACCACGGCGGGCATGGCCAAGTTCACCACCCGCACGACAAGCACGCTTTCCCGCTTCATCGAAGAACTCGCGCGAGTCCGGGCGGCCGGCTACGCGTTCGACGACGAGGAATACTCTCCGGGGTTGCGCTGCGTCGCGGCGGCGGTGACGGATGAAACCGGCACGCCGCTCTGCGCCATCTCGGTCTCCGGACCGGCAATTCGCGTCGCGCGGGAGCGGCTGCCGACGCTCGGCGCGCTGGTCCGCACGGTCGCAGCCGAGCTGACAGTCGACATGGGTGGCAAGGTCTCACCGGCGATGCCCGATGCGGCCCTGCCGTTTCAGGGGCGGCCACGCCGCGCCGGACCGCGATAATCTTGCCGGCGGGTGCCGGGCGTCCGCGCTCCCGGTATCCGTCCTTCGGAAACGCTCTAGGCTGGGAACGCCTGGTCCAGCTCGTCGAGGTCCACTGCCTCGAGCTTCAGGGTCGAAGCCGCAGCATTCTCCCTGACGTGAACGGCTGATCCCAACTCCGGGATGGAGATCGTGTGCCCGTCCCGCATTGTCCATGCCAGCGCCACCGCTGCCGGAGTGACGCCATGCCGCGCAGCGATACGCGCAAGGGCCGGATTGCGTAGCAGGCCGCCGCCGCTTCCGAGAGGAGAATAGGCCATGATCGCGATGCCCCGCTGTCGGCACCATGGCAGCACATGCCGTTCTGCCTGACGGTCCCGCAGGTTGTAGAGCACCTGATTGGTCGCGCAGCGTGAGCCCTCCTCGACCTGGAACAGATCGTCCATATCCGAGATGGTGAAGTTGGAGACCCCCCAGCGACCGATCTTGCCCTCGCTCCGCAGCGCCTCAAACGTCGAGACAACCGGACGAAGGTTTCTGATGCCGCCCCGCCAGTGTAGCAGATACAGGTCGAGCGTTCGGGTGCCGAGCCGATCGAGGCTCCCGGAACAGGCGTTGCGAATGCCGTTGGGGCTGGCGTGGGATGGCAGCACTTTGGAGACCAGGAACGTCCGTTCACGCCGCCCCGAAATGACCCGGCCGATCAGTTCTTCTGACCGGCCTTGGCCATACATCTCGGCAGTGTCGATCAGGGACATGCCCAGCTCCAGGCCGACACGCAGCGCCTGCTCTTCCTCCGCCGCCGGCCGCCGCCCTTGACCGAGGCGCCAGGAGCCCATGCCAAGCGCCGGGGCGCTGCCGCCGTCTGCCAGCTGCACGGTGCGTATCCCCCGAGCTCGTGCCGCACGGGCCCTCGAAGCCGCGGTCGCGATACAGGCAGCAGCAAACGCCCGTCGCGTCAATCCGACCATGTCCGGACCCTCCATCTTGGGGCGAGCTGGAGTGACGATGCTGCCCCGTTCTCCCGCCAGCCGAGCCACAGGCCAACATTGGCCCCGATGCTCACGCGCCCATCCCGGATATGTGCGTTGCCGTGGCTGCGACAGCGGCCCAGAACCAGCCGTATCGGCCATCTCAACCATTCGGCGCAGCCCCGCTTTTTCATTCATGTCAGGAGCACCTACGATCGTCGTGATCGGCGCCTCCGAGGGGGGCGTGGAGGCCGTGCGCTCGCTCGCCGCCGCGCTGCCCGCCGACATCGCGGCGGCCTTGTTCGTCGTTCTGCATATCGGGGCGCATAAGAGCGAGCTGCCCTGGCTGCTGAACCAGATGGGACCGCTCCGGGCCATCCATCCGCGTAACGGCGAGGAGATCCTCGCCGGGCGGATCTACGTGGCGCCTCCGGATCACCACATGATGGTCGAACCCGGGCGCGTGCGGCTGACCGGGGGTCCGCGCGAGAACTGGGCACGTCCCGCCGTCGATCCGCTGTTCCGCAGCGCTGCCAGGGCGTACGGGGCCGCCGTGGTCGGCGTCGTCCTGACCGGCGGGTTGAATGACGGCACCGCCGGCCTTTATGAGGTGAAGCTGCACGGCGGCGTCACGGTCGTACAGGATCCGGCCGACGCCGCGAACCCGAGCATGCCGCGCAGCGCGCTGGACCACGTGGCCGTGGATCACTGCCTGCCGCTGGCCGGCCTCCCGGGCCTTCTGGTGCGCCTGGTCGCGGAACGGGGTGCCGGCCCCCGTCTCGAACGCGCGCACCCGCCGGAGCCCGCCCCGCGAGAGGTCGAGCCGCACCAAATAACGTCGCGGGGAGCCAGATCATGGGGGAGGGAGATGACGGCTGAATACAAGCTCGACGACCCCGTCGCGGTGACCTGCCCGAACTGCGGCGGCGCGCTGCGGCGGACCGAGCTCGGAACCCTGACCCAGTTCGGCTGTCATATCGGCCATGTCTACACGGCCGAGACGATGGTCGAGGCGCAGTTCGCAGCCCTGGAGGGCTTTCTCGAGGCCGGCATGCGCTCCCTCAGCGAGCGTGGCGAGCTGTGCCGGCAGATGGCCGGAAAGGCGCGCGAAGCCAGGGATCCGGGCGCAGCGACGCAATGGGAGGCGGCCATGAGGGAAGCCAAGGAGCGGGCAACCGTGATGGGCGAGCTCCTGGAGCGCGAGTGGATCCAGCCTGCTCGGATCGAGACTGTGCAACGCTCAGGCGGGTGACGCCCGTCCCCGCGCGGGGGCACCCGTCACGAGCAGTCTGATGCGCTCCTCCAGCTCGCGGGACCTGAAAGGCTTGCTCAGCCGGGGCTGGTCACGGAGGGTCTCGGGGAGCGCCCAGTCGCTATAGCCGCTGGCCAGCACGAAGGGGATGCCACGGGCCAGGAGCTGCTCGGCGACCGGGAAGACCGGGCCGCCGCGGATGCTCACGTCCAGGACGGCCGCATCGAGTGCCTCTTCGCGCGCCAGCCGCAGCGCTTCGTCCAGCTTGCTCGTCGGACCCACGGTCACGCAGCCGAGCGCCTGGAGGGTCGCCTCTACCTCCATCGCAATGTAGTATTCATCCTCGACCACCAGGACGCGGTAGCCTGCGAGGCTCCCTGCCGTCATCGCGTGTTCCCCCTTGCTCCGCTGGCCCCCCGCACGCGGCCGACCTCGGCCGTGAGCGGGATCGCGACCACGCATCGCAGCCCGGTCGCCAGGAACTCCCGGCTCACCTCGGCATCGAGTTGGCTGCTCAGCGCCCGCTCGATCAGCGCCGTCCCGAAGCCTCGCCGTCGGGGCGGCTGGACGGAGGGACCGCCGGATTCCGTCCAGGAAAACGTGAGCGTCCGGCCATCTGCATCTCCGATGCCCGCCCCGCCCATGATCGTCCACGTGACCGCCAGACGTCCGGCGGGCGTCGAGAGCGCGCCATATTTTGCGGCATTGCTCGCCAGCTCGTGAACCGCCAGTGCCAGAGCCATGCCTGCCCTCGGTGTCAGCGCCACCTCTTCACCCTCGATGGCAACATTGCTCCCTTCCTCGCGGTTGTAGGGCGCCAGCTCCGTCGCGACTAGCGTATGCAGCGCGATTTCGCCCTGCCCGGCCTGCGTGAGCAAACTGTGGGCCTGAGCGATCGCTTGGATGCGCCCCTGCACCTCGGCGGCGAACGCCTCGGGGGCTGGATTGGTCCGCAGGGTCTGGGACACGACGGCGGACACGATCGCCAGGATGTTTTTTACCCGATGGTCGAGCTCGCCGAGCAACAAGGCGGTCTTCCGCTCGCCTTCCCTGCGCTCGCTGATGTCGCGTGCGACGACCGAAGCACCGATGATGCGGCCCTCGACCTCGCGAACCGGCGAGACCGTGATCGAGACGTCGACCGAGCGGCCGTTCCTGGCAAGCCTGACGGCCTCGAAGTTCGCGATGCGCCCCCCGTCCTGCAGCGTGTCCCGGACTTGCGGCCAATCGTCGGGCATGATTTCGGCCAGCAGCGTGGAGATAGGCCGGCCGATGGCCTGGGCCGCCGGATAGCCGTAGAGCTCCTCGGCGCCCGTGTTCCAACTGGTGATCGTGCCGTCGAGATCGTGGCTGATGATCGCGTCCTGTGACGACTCCACGATGGCGGCGAGCCGCGCGCGCGCCTGCTCGTGCTGCTTTCGTTCGGAAATGTCCATGAAGGTAACAACGGCGCCGTTCACGACGTTGTTCAGATCCCGGTAGGGGCGGACCTGCATGACGTAGGTCGCGCCGTCCTCGACCACCATCACCTCGCGCTGGATCGGCGCCAGGGTTCGTAGAACCTGCCGCACATCCTCGCCCAGCCCGTCGCGGGTCAGGCGGGTGACGATGTCGCTGATCGGTCGCCCTTCGTCCCCCTCGCGTACATTGAAGATGTCCAGGAGCCTCGGGGTGAAGCGTCGGATGCGCAGGTCACTGTCCAGGAACAAGGTCGCGATCGAGGTACTATCGAACAGGTTTGCGAGATCGCTGTTGGAGCGCACCAGACTGTCATTCCGGGCGTTCAGCTCCGCGTTGATCGTCTGTAGCTCCTCGTTCAGCGATTGCAGCTCCTCCTTCGAGGTCTCAAGCTCCTCGTTCGCCGATTGCAGCTCCTCGTTGACGGACAAATACTCCTCGTTGGAGGACCGCAACTCCTCATTCGCGGCCTCGAGCTCCTCGCTGATGCTGCGCAGCCGCTCTTTGGTCGCGAGCAGATCATCGTTCAAAGCCTGCACGGCGTCGCCAGCCTGTGCCGTCGCGTGCTGAGGGATCGCGGCCGTCGCGCTCTGCACCGGCTCCTGGAAGGCGACGAGGAACAGGCCCTCCCCCTTCGGGCCGGGGAGCGGCTCGACAATCAGGTTGACGGACTCGCGGTGATCGGCCGCCTCGAAGCTGAGTTTCTCGTGCACGACTTTCGCGCCCGTCGTCGCGGCCTGCTTGAGGGCTACTCGCACCGAGGGCCGCAAATCGGCGTGCAGGAGGGCGAACAGGTTGAGGCTCGCAACTCCCGTCGCCGGATCCAGGTATTTAGCGGTCTGGCCGGAGAACCGCAGCACGTCGTGCTGCCGGTCGACGACCAGGAAAGCGGGCGCATACCATGCGATGGCGCGCGCCGCCCGGCGGTCGATGTCGCTATCCCCCAGGGTCGGGGGGGCCCGGTTCACCGGCAACGCGCTCTCCAGCGGCCTGGGGCGCGGCAACATGGGAAGGCTCGCAGCGGCATCCCGCCTGACGTAGAGGTGGTGCCGCTTGTCGAAGGGCTCGAAAAGGCGGGCTTGGGTGGCGACGCTTTCCGACGATCCGAGGAACAGGTACCGGCGCGGCCGCAGGGCATAGTGGAAGGTCGCTAGAACCCGCTGCTGCAGCTGCGGCTCGAAGTAGATCAGCAGATTGCGGCAGGAGACCAGGTCGAGGCGCGAGAAGGGTGGGTTCTGGACGAGGTCGTGCACCGAGAACAGGCACATCTCGCGAACGCTCTTGGTCACCCTGTAGCTGTCGCCCTCCCTAACGAAGTTGCGCTCCAGGCGTTCGGCCGAGAAATCCGAGGCGATCGTGCCGGGATACAACCCGGCCCGCGCGGCCTCGATCGCCCGGTCGTCTATGTCGGTTGCGAAGATCTGGACAGGGCGGCGGCTCCCCAATCGAGCCAGGCCTTCCTTGAGCGAAATCGCGAGCGAGTAGGCCTCCTCGCCTGTCGCGCACCCGGGCACCCAGACCCGGATCGGGTGAGAGACGGGATCATCGGCCAGCAGCCCCGGTAAAGCCTGCGCTTCGAGTGCCTCGAACGCCTCCGGCTCGCGGAAAAACCGCGTGACGCTGACCAGGAGCTCGCGGAACAGCAACTCCGCTTCGTGTGGCAGCGTCCGCAGTTGCTCGATATACGCGGGCACCTCGTCTGTCCCGAGCACGTGCATCCGGCGCTGGGTGCGACGCATCAGCGTGCCGGTTTTGTACTGGCTGAAGTCGCGCCCGAGCCTGCTGTGCAGCACGGCGCAGACGGTCGCCAAGTGGTTCGGGAGATCTTGGCGGACGCCGTCCGACCCCTTGCTGCTGTCGCTCACCGCGCGGTGACGCTGGTAATCCAGCAAGGCGCCCGGCATGTCCTCGGGCTTCAGCACGTGGTCCACGAAGCCACCATCGGCCGCGCTCTGTGGCATGCCGCTCTTGGCCTGGTGGTCGAACTCGGCCTGGCTGAGGGTGAGGCCGCCCTGCTCCTTGATCGCGGCAATCCCGCGCGCGCCGTCGCTGCCGAATCCGGACAGAATGATCCCGACCGCGTTCTCCCCCTGGTCCATGGCGAGCGAGGTGAGGAATGTGTTGATCGCGGTACGCCTGGCAGCGGTCGGCGCCGGGCGGACGAGGCGGATGCAGCCGCCACTGACGGTGAGGATGGCGTCGGGCGGGATGACGTAGATCCGGTCCGGCTCGATGGCCGTGCCGTCCTCGGCCAGATGCACCGGCAACGCGGTGTCGGCACCGATGATCGCGACCAGCGAGCTGTTGTGCTTGGGGTCGAGATGCTGGACCAGCACGAAGGCCATCCCGGTATTGGCCGGCACTCTCCTGAAGAACGTCTTGAAGGCGTCGATGCCACCCGCCGAAGCGCCCATGCCCACGATCAGGCGCGGCACCTCGTGCGTGGGGTTTCGGGCGCTGGCGTTCCCGCCTGCGCCGGATTGGCCCGGCTCGCTCGGTCTATCTGCCATCGCTTGTCATGAGGCGACTGGACCTCCCGCGGACCATGCACGCACCTTTTTTCCGCGGTCAGCAGCCATACAAAGGAGGATAGAGTGAGCCTGCTCGATCCGGGAGAAGGCGCTCCGGGAACCGCCAGGACGGCTCTTTTTGTGTTATGGCCGGGTGGTTGAATGCTGTCTACACGATTTTCCCGACAGCATCGCCTGCCGACAGGTTACGTCCGATTCGCGAGGCGCGATCGGTCGCGCAGCCTGGAGCCGTAACAAAGCCTGCTGCTCATGGGCCAACCTGGGCGGCGCTCGTTTCCGTCCGCGCGCGCTGGCCGGTCTCGCGGTCGGAAGTGGCTCGCAACGGCTTTGAAAGATTCGCGCAGGAGAAGGTCTTGGGCCGGATCAGCGCTCAGGGAACAAGATGCCAACGACACACTCTGAACGGATCGCGTCGTTGCAGCCCTATGCCCATTCGCTCGACCACGAGCCGGAGGAGGCGTGGGAGAAACTGCCGCAGCATCTGATTGCCGTCGGGCGTCGTGTGGTGGAATTCGCGGCGCCATTCGGCTGGGGACCAGCTGGGGAGATCGCGGGCCGGCTGCATGATCTCGGCAAGTTCTCCGATCAGTTCCAGGCTTATATCCGCGGTCGTTCCCGCAGCGGTGGCGATCATTCCACAGCGGGCGCGGTGGATGTGCTTCGATACGGGCCGACGCTCGGCCGGATGCTGGCGTTCTGCATCGCCGGCCATCACACCGGTCTGGCGAACGGAACGGACCTTGAGCACCGCCTGAACGGCAGAGGCTCGCTGCCATCGTACGACGAGTACGCGGGTCAGATCGGCGCGTTGCCGGACTGGCGCACGCTCAGGCAGCCCACTTTGTCGAAGCGGCATCGTGGTTTCACGGCGGCCTTCCTGATTCGCATGCTGTTCTCCTGTCTGGCCGACGCCGATTTCCTGGAAACCGAGCGCTTCTACGCTGAGAGCCGGCGCGAGCCGGCCGAACGCGGCGGATACGCCGATCTGGGCACGCTGCGCGACCGTCTTCGCGCGCACATGGCCGGAAAACGCGCGAACGGCGGGAGCGCGCTCCACGCGCTGCGTACCGAAGTGCTCGATCATGCGATCGCCAAGGCGAGCGAACAGCCGGGATTGTTCACGCTGACGGTGCCGACCGGAGGCGGCAAGACCCTCGCTTCCCTCTCCTTCGCCCTGGAACACGCGGTACGGCACCGCAAGCGGCGGATCGTGTACGTCATCCCCTTCACCTCTATCATTGAGCAGACGGCGGCGGTGTTTCGCGAAGCGCTCGGGACGACGCACGACATCCTTGAGCATCACGCCAGCTTCGATTGGGAAAACGGCCCGCGCATGGGCGACGACGAAGAGGGGCGCAACGCCCTCGGCAAGCTGCGCCTCGCGGCCGAGAACTGGGACGCGCCGATCGTCGTCACGACGGCGGTGCAGTTCTTCGAGAGCCTGTTCGCCGCGAAACCTGCAAGGTGCCGCAAGCTGCACAATCTGGCCGACGCCGTGATCGTGCTGGACGAGGCGCAGACCTTGCCGCTCAAGCTGCTGCGCCCCTGCATCGCCGCGCTCGATGAGCTCGCGCGCAACTACGGGAGCAGCGTCGTGTTATGCACGGCGACGCAGCCCAACTTGCGCGAGCAGGACGACTTCGCGGACGGGCTCGACATCCCGGCAAGCCGTGAACTCGCGCCCGACCCGGCCGAACTCTATGCGCGCCTGAAGCGGGTCTCCCTGCGCAAGCTGCCGGCGCCGGTCGAGGAAGCAGACGTCGCCGACCGCTTCACGGCCAGGCCGCAAATGCTGTGCATCGTCAACAACAGGGCGCGGGCCCGGGCGCTGTACGACAAGGTCGCGCATCTGGAGGGCGCCGCGCGGGCGCAGGACGCGGCGAAGGTGGGCGATCTCGTGGGCATCCTGCCCGCGATCGCCGAGCGCGAGCGGGACCGTTGGTTTCCGTTCGCGGACATCGCGGCTGCGTTCCGCATGATCGAGGACGGGATGGTTCCGGTCGTCGTGCCGTGGCAATCCTGTCCGTCCGACCGGGCGCCCAAACCCTGCGGGACCGCATCGCGGCCTGCTCGCGTCCGCGGAGCGCGGATCTGCGGCGCCTGCAACTCTACACCGTGCCGATCCCGGGCAAGAACCGCGACGAGTGGCTTGCCCGAGGCGTCCTGAAACCAGTGCATCCGGCGTTGGGCGACGCGCTGCTCCGGTTCGAAGGCCTGGCGCACTACCGCGAGGCGACCGGGATCGACATCGCTCACCCGACGGACCGCGATCCGGCGAGTAATCTGATCGACTGACGGGGTTCTCTTACCAGAACGCATCGCGTGCCTCTCGGCCAAGCGGCTAGATCCGTTGGCAGGCTGGAAGGCGAACGGACATGAAGGCGCGCTCGCGGCGGGGCTGGATGCTGGCGTGGCATATGGCGTGCGGCTGCGGGTGTGGGGCGAACGGGCGTGTTTCACCAGGCCCGAGATGAAGGTCGAAAGGGTTTCGTACGATCTCCCGACGCCGACGGCGGCGCGCGGCATCCTCGAGGCGATCCACTGGAAACCGGCGATCCGCTGGCATGTCGATCGCATCCACGTCCTGAAGCCGATTCGGTTCCAGTCGTTTCGCCGCAACGAGGTCGGGTCGCGCATGAGCGCGCGCGGCGCCATGAAATGCGGCTCGCTCGCGGGCGTCGGATTGTCGGCCCCGGACGACCGCCAGCAGCGCGCGGCGATGCTGCTGGTCGACGTCGATTACGTCATCGAGGCGCATTTCGAGATGACGGCCAGGGCCGCGCCGGACGACACGCCAGCCAAGCACGTCAGCATGTTCAATCGCCGCGCGGCGGACGGGCAGTGTTTCCATCGCCCCTGTCTCGGGGCGCGTGAATTCGCCGCCGGCTTCGCGCTGCTTCCGGAGGGCGCGCCGCTGCCCGAAAGCCGGCTGCCGGAGGATCAGCGCGCGCGCGATCTCGGCTGGATGCTGTACGACATCGATTTTTCCCGAGGGGAGGCGAAGTCGCTATTCTTCCGCGCCCGCTTGCAGCACGGCGTGCTGGATGTGAACGCCTGCGCCGTTCAGGGGGGAGTGGCGGCTTGACCGTCCTGCAGGCGCTCGACCGCTACTATGACCGGATGGCGGCGCGGAGCGAGGTCGCCGAGCCCGGCTTTGCGCCAGAGCCGATCGGCGTCGTTCTGGTTCTCGGCCGCGACGGGACTCTCCTTGGCGTCGAGACCCGCCACGATCCGAACAATCCCAAGAAGGGACTGATCCGCCCCGTGCCGAAATGGTTCGGCCGGTCGGGGAGCGGCTCCACGCCGTTCTTTCTCTGGGACAATACGGCCTACGCGCTCGGGGCGGGCGGCGACAAGAGTCCCGACAAGACCGCGCGCGATCATGCGGCGTTCAAGGCCCTGCATGCCAAGGAACTGGCCGGGGCGACCGAACCGGGCCTCGTCGCGCTTCGCCGCTTCCTCGCCGAACACTGGACGCCCGATCTGTTCGCCCCGCCGCTGTTCAGCGACAAGATGCTGAAACTCAATGTCGCGTTCAACCTCGACGGCGAGACTCGCTTCGTCCACGACAGCGATGCGGCGCGAGCCATCGTCGGTCGCTTGTGCGGCCCGTCGGGCGGCAACGGGCATCTGGTGCAATGCCTGGTGACGGGCGACGAAGCGCCGCCCGCGCGCCTGCATCCCAAGATCAAGGGCGTCGATGGCACCGCCTCGGCGGAGGTGCCGCTGGTCTCGTTCAACAACGCCAGCTTTGAATCCTATGGCAAGGAGCAAGGGGAAAACGCGCCCACCTCCGCCCTCGCCGCGTCGCGCTACGGGGCGGCGTTGAACCGCCTGCTTGCGCGCGGAGACTCACGCAACCGGATCAAGATCGCCGATACGACAGCCGCCTTCTGGGCGGAGGCGGGGGGCGCTCGCGATCCAGCCGAGGCTGAAAAGGCCGCGGCCGCGGCCGAGGATATCGTGTTCAGCTTCCTGGACGAGCGGCCCAGGAAGGACGAGGAGGACGACCCCGGCGAGTTGGCGCGCATGCGGGACGCTCTGCAAAAGGTCGCGAAAGGGCGGGCGGTGCAGGATCTGCAGCTCGGTCTGCAGCCGGGCACCCGCTTCTACGTGCTTGGACTGGCCCCGAACGCGGCGCGGCTGGCGGTCCGGTTCTGGCTCGACAGCAGCTTCGAGGCTCTTGCGACGAGCCTGAACCGCCACTTTCAGGATATCGCGATCGAGCCTTCCCCTTGGGGCGCATCGATCCCGAGCGTGCAGCGCCTGTTGGTGAAAACGACCGCGCTGATGGAAAAATTCGATAACATTCCGTCCGGCCTGGTCGGCGAGGTCATGCGCGCCGTCCTCGGCGGCACGCCCTATCCCCGCACGCTTCTGGTCGCGGCGATCACCCGGCTGCGCGCGGGCGACGACGGCGGCCGCGGCTGGCACGCCGCCGTCATCAAGGGCGTGCTCAACCGATCTGGAGGAGAGACGATGCCGAAGGGCCTGAACCCTGATTGCGACAGCGATGCGTACCAGCTTGGCCGACTGTTCGCCGTCCTGGAAGACGCCCAGAGAACGGCGCTCGGCCGCGTGAATGCCTCGATTGGCGATCGCTTCTATGGCTCGGCCTCCTCAACGCCGGCGCGAGTGTTCCCGACCTTGCTGCGCGGCGCGCAGACGCACATCGCCGACGCCGAGCGGCGCGACACCGGCTTCTGGCTGAAGCCGAAGATCGAGAAGATCATGCTCCAGCTGCCTCAATTCTTCCCGGCGACCCTGTCGTTGGAAGACCAGGGCCGTTTCGCGATCGGCTACTACCAGGAACGCGCAACCCGGCCGCCCAAGAAGGACGCGGACGAATCGCCGCGGCCGCAAGCGCACTGAATCCAAGGAGTCGTTATGTGCGAGAGCCCGGCGCTGACGCGCCGCCATGAGTTCGTGCTGTTCTTCGATGTCGAACGCGGCAACCCGAACGGCGATCCCGATGCCGGCAACATGCCGCGCATGGACCCCGAGACCGGCCACGGCCTCGTCAGCGACGTGTGCCTCAAGCGCAAGATCCGCAACTATGTCGAGTTGAAGAAGGAAGACGCGCCAGGAAACCGCATCTATGTGACGGAAGGCGCGGTCCTGAACGAGAAGCATCGCGAGGCGTATATCCGGGTGCGGGGCGAGGACAAGGAGACCAAGGCCGCCGCCAAGCTCACTCCGAAGACGGACGACGAAGCCGAGAGGCTGCGCCGGTTCATGTGCGACAATTTCTACGACATCCGCGCGTTCGGCGGCGTTCTCTCGACCGGGATCAATGCCGGCCAGGTGCGCGGCCCGGTGCAGATGGCGTTCGCGCGCTCGGTCGAACCGGTGCTGCCGCTCGAGATCTCGATCACTCGGATGGCCGCGACGAATGATGACGACAAGAAGAAGCGCGCTGAGGGCGACGACAGCCAGGACAAGCGCGGCGACAAGCGCACGATGGGTCGCAAGCACGTCATCCCGTACGGCCTGTATCGCGCGCACGGCTTCGTCTCCGCGCCGCTGGCGTCGCATCCGAAGAAGGGCACCGGTTTCACCGAGGACGACCTCGATCTCTTGTTCGAGGCGCTCGGCAACATGTTCGAGCACGACCGGTCGGCGGCGCGGGGCGAGATGGCGACCCGCAAGCTGATCGTCTTCCGCCACCAAACGGCGCTCGGCAATGCGCACGCGAACGAGTTGTTCGACCGGGTCCAGACATGGCGTGTGTTCGACGGTGACCGCCGCCCGATCGCCGACGAGCGCAGCGCTAACCGGGGTCCGGCGCGTCATTTCTCGGACTACGCCATTACGGTCGATCGCGACGCTCTGCCGCCCGGAGTCGAAGTGATCGAGCGGTGATGGACCGCCTGCCCGCGGAGGCGGAGAACGCGTTCATTCCGCTCTCGGCGCTGCAGCACCATCTGTTCTGCCCGCGGCAGTGCGCCCTCATCCACGTCGAGCAGCTCTGGGCGGAAGACGCCGCCACGGCCGAGGGACGGCTGCTGCACGAACGGCCCGATGCCGGCGGCCGCGAGACGCGTTCGGGCGTCCGCATCGGCCGGAACGTCGCCTTGCGCTCGCGGGCGCTCGGCGTCGCCGGCCGGGCCGATGTCGTCGAGTTCCGGGGCAGGCCGCCGAAGCCGTTCCCGGTCGAGTACAAGCGCGGCAGGCCGAAGCCGCATCGCGCCGACGAGGTCCAGCTCTGCGCCCAGGCGATCTGCCTCGAGGAAGCCTTCGGCGTTTTCGATCGGGGAAGGGGCGCTGTTTTACGGGGAGACGCGTCGTCGTCTGCCGGTCGCCTTCGACGCGCCGCTCCGCGCGCTCACGGCGAAGGTCGCCGCCGACGCAAGCGCCATGATAGCCGCCGGCCGGACGCCGGCGCCCGTTTACACGCGTGCCTGCCGCCGCTGCTCGCTGCAGGGTCTGTGTCAGCCGCGGCGCCTGGAGCGCTCGCCGGATGTCGGGCGTTGGCTGGAACGCCAGCTTGCCGCGCGGGATGCCTGACCGTGCGGCGCATGCTGAACACGATCTATGTCACCAGCGAGGGCGCCTGGCTGCGCAAGGACGGCGAGAATGTGGTCGTCGAGGTGGAGGGCGAGGAGCGGGGCCGGGCGCCGCTGCACATGTTGGACGGGATCGTCAGCTTCAGCCGCGCCGGCGCGTCGCCCTCGCTGCTCGGGGCCTGCGCCGCTGGCGGGATCACCGTGTCCTTGCTGGAACCGACCGGCCGGTTCCTCGTCCGCGTGGAAGGCGTTCGCACAGGCAACGTCCTGCTGCGACGGGCGCAGTTCCGCGCTTCCGAAGACCCGTCGCGCGCCGTGCCGATCGTGCGCGGCATCGTGGCCGGAAAGGCCGCAAACCAGCGCGCGGTCGTCCGGCGTGCGCTCCGCGATCACGGTCCTGGATTGGGCGAAGACGCCCGCGGCCGGCTGGCGGCGGCCGAGCGGCGCCTGACCGATGTCGCGCGCCGGGTGCTCCTGCCGGCTCAGATCGCTGTGCTGCGCGGGCTTGAGGGCGAAGCGGCGCTCGCCTATTTCGCAGTCTTCGGTGACCTCGTGCGCGTCGATGATCCTGCGTTCCGCTTCACGGGCCGTTCGCGGCGCCCGCCGCTCGACCGGTTGAACGCACTGTTGTCCTTTCTATACGCGATGCTGGGGCATGACTGCCGCTCGGCCCTTGAGGCGCACGGGCTCGACCCGCAGGTCGGCTTTCTCCACGCCGACCGGCCGGGCCGCGCCAGCCTTGCCCTGGATCTCATGGAGGAGATCCGGCCGGTGCTGGCAGATCGTCTCGCGCTCAGTCTCGTCAACCGGAGGCAGCTGACGGCCACGGATTTCGTCGTCGAGGAGGCGGGGGCGGTTCGCCTGACCGACGCCGCCCGCAAGCAGGTGCTGATCGCCTGGCAGGAGCGCAAGCGGGAGGAATTGCGCCACCCCTTCCTCGGCGAGACGGTTGCGCCGGGCATGGTCCCGTATGCGCAGGCACAATTGCTGGCGCGGCATCTGCGGGGCGACCTCGACGGCTACCCTCCCTTCATCTGGAGGTAGTTCGCCGTGCTGATGTTAATCACCTATGACGTAAGCACGATGACGGCGACGGGTCGGCGACGACTTCGTCGCGTGGCACGCGCCTGTCTCGACCGTGGGCAGCGGGTGCAGAACTCGGTGTTCGAATGCGAGGTCGATCCGGCAGAGTGGACCGCGCTTCGCGCGAGGTTGCTGGCCGAGATAGATCCGGGTACGGATAGCCTCCGTTTCTACCGGCTTGGCGCGGAGGGACGCCGCCGGGTCGAGCATGTCGGCGCGAAGCCCGTCGCGGACCTCGAGGGACCGCTCGTCATTTGACTCCGTCCATGCGAACCTCGATTGCTCACGGCTCCCCTGGAAGGTTCGCGCGCATCCTTTTTGGTGCCGATTGAGGCCTTTACCGGGTGCCGAGCGGCGCACCGGCTGGAATAGGGCATGGGCATGAGCCGGTTCGCGCGATTTCGCCTATTTCGTGTGTTCCTTGAAGACGTTAATCAGGAAGGGTCGCTCCCTGCACGGGAGCGCGGATCGAAACATTGCCTCGATCGGCGGCGTGTTTGGCAAAGCTGGTCGCTCCCTGCACGGGAGCGCGGATCGAAACTCAGCTAGATTGGACGAAGTTCTAACCGAACTCAAGTCGCTCCCTGCACGGGAGCGCGGATCGAAACATCTGCTCAATCTGGCGCTTCGCCTGCGCGAGTGTCGCTCCCTGCACGGGAGCGCGGATCGAAACGGGCGATGGGGCCTGCTGAGTGGGAACGATACGGAGGTCGCTCCCTGCACGGGAGCGCGGATCGAAACCCGACGGCGCCGACGACACGCGTTGCGTCCGTCGTCGCTCCCTGCACGGGAGCGCGGATCGAAACGCTGGCGGAAAGGGCCGAGGTCGAGGAGATCAGGGTCGCTCCCTGCACGGGAGCGCGGATCGAAACGCTGACATCATGCCCGCCGACCGTGAAGGTCCGGTCGCTCCCTGCACGGGAGCGCGGATCGAAACCGATGAGGGTGAGCACCGGCTTGGCGCTGCAGTCGCTCCCTGCACGGGAGCGCGGATCGAAACCGCAGTTGCGCGAGGTGATTGACCGGACGCGTGCGTCGCTCCCTGCACGGGAGCGCGGATCGAAACGGTGGCATTCCCATCCGTGTCCATCAACCCTTGAGTCGCTCCCTGCACGGGAGCGCGGATCGAAACAACGCTCGCCACTGAGACCGCGCCGTCGCCAAGTGTCGCTCCCTGCACGGGAGCGCGGATCGAAACAAGCAGGCCACTGATAGTTGTTGTCGCTATCGCCGCTGGTCGCTCCCTGCACGGGAGCGCGGATCGAAACATCACGCCGCACTATTACGATCCGATCGCGACGGTCGCTCCCTGCACGGGAGCGCGGATCGAAACGTCTCATCGATCCATGCCCGCTCCAACATCAGTCGTCGCTCTCTGCACGGGAGCGCGGATCGAAACGCCGCATCGTGGAAGCCATGATCGAGCATGGAGTGTCGCTCCCTGCACGGGAGCGCGGATCGAAACTGCCCGCAACAGGCAGCACCTGCGGCGGGTATAGTCGCTCCCTGCACGGGAGCGCGGATCGAAACGACGAGCACGGCCGGGCGGTGCGGGTGACGCGCGGGTCGCTCCCTGCACGGGAGCGCGGATCGAAACGTGCTCGGCGTCCTGGTCCGGCTCGTGGTCGGGGGTCGCTCCCTGCACGGGAGCGCGGATCGAAACACGAATACGGCTGGCGTTGTCCGATGCAGCCGGCGTCGCTCCCTGCACGGGAGCGCGGATCGAAACCTGACGAGAGCGTGCCCCCGGCGGCGGTCGTGTAGTCGCTCCCTGCACGGGAGCGCGGATCGAAACTCCACTCGTACGCCGCGCCGCCACGGACCGGAAGAAAGGCGCGAGCGAGACGCGGCCGGCCAGCAACCTGTTCGTGAATGATCGGCGCGGAACCGAACACCGGATGGCTTGATGGCTGTTTGGCGCTGGACGCCAAGGCCCTCATCCGCACTGGCGAGGACGCGGACGGGAAGCCGCTCGCCTCGCCGTTCGGCACGACGCTGCCCGGCATCTACGTGGGCGCCGACGTGCGCTCAGGCTCGGTCAAGCGGGCGCCGTCCGCGTGGGCGAGGGCTCGGCGGTGATCCACTCTGTGCATCAGCTCCTCTCGCCCGGAACCTGACGCCTTCCGAAGCTATCGCGCGCGCGGATTTTCTGGCTTGCGGGCGGCCGGGCTGATCTCGCGCTTGGGCTCGCGATACGTCACGGGGACGCGGGACGCTGGGGGACGCGTCGAGAACGCCACATTCAGCGCCGCAGCCCGGCTGCGCGGGGTGACGTCGTGGGAGGGTGACGGCGGCGGCAGCGGGGCATTGCCATATCGAGCGACGGACATGTGTGCCTCCCTTCTCTGTTGTCGGACGCATATGATCCGGGACGGCCGTCGAACCAAGAGCACATGCGCAACGATGCCGTTTTTGCGGCGCCGCCAAGGCTTGGGCTCGCCGGGCCAGACTGGCTAGGTGGCGAAGCAGCCTACTCTCCGGCGTCTCCGCCCAACCGTTTGCCGGCCGCCGCGAAGACGCGCGTTTCGCCGAAGCCGAGCGTCCCGAAGCCCGGGACGCTCGCCGCGCGGGTCGCCGCCGCCAGCGCGTGGACCGGCGCGTCGATCGCCTCGTCCGTGAGCTGGAACGTGCCGAAATGCATGCCGACCGACCATCGCGCCCCGAGCGCCGCGTGCGCCTGCACCGCTTCCGCGGGGTTCATGTGGACCGCCCGCATCAGCCAGCGCGGCTCGTAGGCGCCGATCGGCAGCAGCGCCAGATCCGGCGCTCCGAGCCGCCCCCGGATCTCTCGCCAATGCGGCCCGGCCGCGGAATCGCCCGCGAACAGGATCTGTCCCGCCTCGGCGCGGAGCATGAAGCCGCCCCAGAGCGTGCGGTTGCGGTCGAACGGCGTGCGGGCAGAGAAGTGGCGGGCCGGCGTGCCGGTAACGCGAAGCGCGCCGAGCCTCGCCTCCTGCCACCAGTCGAGCTCGATTGCGTCGATCCCGAACCCGCGCAGGATGCGGGCGTTGCCGGGCATTGTCACGAAAAGCGGAGCATGCCGCCGCCTCAGTTCGCGCAGGCTTGGCCGGTCCATATGGTCGTAGTGGTTGTGCGAGAGCAGCACGATGTCCGGGCGCGGCAGATCGGCGAGCGCGATGCCGGGTGGCCGCGCCCGCTTCGGCCCGGCCCAGGAGAGAGGAGAGCAGCGCTGGCTGAAGATCGGGTCGGTCAGCACGACCGTTTCGGGGAGGCGGATGAGGAACGTCGCGTGATTGATGAAGGTGACGGCGGCGGTTCCGGGCGCGACGGTCGCGGGCGGCGGTGGAAAATCCGGGTCGGGCGGCGGCTTGGGCCAGGGCGTTCGCCGGCCCCGCAGCCGCCACCGCAGCACGTCGAGGAGGCCGCGGACCTGACCGCCGCTCCCAGGGTTGAAGAACCGCCCCCCGTCGCAGTGATCCGACCGCTCGTATTGCGGGCTCATCCAAAGTTACTCAGGCCCGGAAGCCCGGTTTGCAAGCAGTCCCGCGTTTCGGCCGGGGTTAAGGCGTGCGCGACCTCATGACCGCGCCGCTCCGGCGGCGGCCAGGCTCTCCGCCCGCAGCCGGTCGTATTCCGGCTTCGCGACGGGAACGGCGTCCGGGTGCCCGAGATCGTCCAGGTGGACCCGGTAGGTCTCCCGCGCCGTCCAGGCGGCGATCGCGCAGATGATGGTGATGCCGAAGGTGAGCGCGCCGATGGTGAGCGGGACGTTGGTCGAGCCGGGCGGCGCGACCGCCGCGAACAGCGCCGGCAGCAGGGCCGTAATGGTCGTGCCGGTGTTCTGCGAGATCGCCATTCCCGAGACCCGGCTGCGGGTCTGGAACAGCTCGGGATAGAAGCTCGGGAAGATCGCGTTATAGCCCTGATAGACGACGCCCCACATCAGCAGCGAGATGATGATCGCGAGCCAGAGGCTGTGGATGCTGATCGCGTAGAGGTAGACGAAGGACAGCAGGCCCGAGACGAGCGCGCCGACGATGATGGGCGGCCTGCGGCCGATTCTGTCCGACAGGTTGCCGACATAGGGAATGACGATGATTGCCACGATATTGCCGACCACCGGAATCCAGAGATAGACGTCGGGGTGGAAGCCGATCCCGTACGCGGGCTGCACCGCGTAGGCCGCGCCGAAGATCGTCGCGACCACCGGGATGACGTTCATCAGCGACATGCAAACTACGCGCAGCATGTCCGGCCAGCTGAGCTGGAACGCCTGGATGATCGGCGCCTTGGGCACTGCGCCGTGGGCGCCCTCCTCGGCGAAGGCTGGGGTTTCCTCGACCTCGCGACGGATGATGTAGCCGGCGATGATCACGACGACGCTGAGCAGGAAGGGAATGCGCCAGCCCCAGGCGAAGAACGCATCGTGCGGCATGAACGCCGCGAGCGGCAGGAAAACGGCGGCGGCGAAGATCTGACCGGCCTGCACGCCCTGCAGGGTGAAGCTGGCGAAGAAGCCGCGCCGGCCGAATGGCGCGTGTTCGAGGATCATTGAACTGGCGCCGGAAATCTCGCCAGCCACCGCGAAGCCCTGGATGAGCCGCAGGACGACGAGCAGCACCGGCGCGAGATAGCCAACCGACTGGTAGGTCGGCAGGATGCCGACGGCCATCGTCGAGAAACCCATGAGGAACATGCAGACGAGCAGCACCGTCTTGCGGCCGTGCGTGTCGCCCCAGTGCCCGAGCACGAAGGCGCCGATCGGCCTTGCGACGTAGCCGACGCCGTAGGTCGCGAGCGAAGCGACGATGGCGATCGTCGGATCGCCCTTGGGGAAGAAAATCTGCGGGAAGATCAGGGACGCGGCCGTCGCGTATATGAAGAAGTCGTAGTATTCGAGCGCCGAGCCGATCCAGCCGCTGGCGGCCGCCTTCTTCGACTGACGCGTGCCGTGCGGCTCATGGTCCGAGGCTGTGGCCATTCGGATTTTCCTCCACCGTTCGTTGATCGAAGCAATATGGCTTCATTCCAAAAATGGCTTCGACGGCGTTCTCGTTGACCTGTCCGACCACGTAAGCCGTTTCGAGACAAATTCGCTCCTTACTCCGGCCCCGCAGATTTGTCATGGCGGGCTTTGCCGCGCTGGCTTGGAGAACCCAGGGAGATTGCGGGAGGCCGTTGCCTCTGAGCGGCAGAGTTACCGCCGCGACAGCGCGAGTCTCGCTCCGAACATTAGGAACACGCAGCCGGTGACGCGGTCGGCGGCTCTGATGACGGCGGGCCGTCGCAGCCATCGCCGGAGCGGGCGGGTCGCGGAGATCAGGCCAGCGAACCACGCGAGCCCCAAGACGCCGTGCAGGGAAGCGAGCAGCAGCGTGTAGCCGACGATCGGCGCCGTCGCGGGCACGAATTGCGGCAGGAAGGACACGTAGAACACGCCGATTTTGGGATTGAGCAGGTTTTGCAGCAATCCCCGCGCGAACCAGCCCAGCCTCGGCGCGTCCGGTCCGCTCCCCGTCTCCATCGCGAACCGCCCGCGCGGCCGCAGCAGCATGCGAAGCCCCATCCACGAGAGGTACGCGGCGCCGGCCCATTGCAGCAGCGCGAACGCTGTCTCCGACGCGGCGAGCAGGGCGCCGAGACCGACCGCGACCGCCACCCCCCAGAGCAGGCAGCCGACGACGACGCCCACGGCGGCGCGCGCGGCCGCGGCCGGGCCGGCCGCCGCCGCGGTGCGCAGCACGAGCGCCGTGTCGAGGCCCGGGGTGATCGTGAGCAGCCCGGCGGCGAGGGAGAAGGAGAGCAGCGACTGCGCGACCGTCATAGAACCGCGCTGCGTCCACCTTGCCTCAGTTGGCGAGCGGCGCCTGAGGTTGCGGCTGGCCGCCGCGCCTGGACTGCCAGAGCGCGACGAAATCCACGGGCTGGAGCATCACGGGCGGAAAACCGCCGTCCCGGGTGATGTCGGCCAGGATGTTGCGGGCGAACGGGAACAGGATGCGCGGACACTCGACCAGCAGCACCGGCTCGACCGCGTTCTCGGGCAGGTTGGTCAGCGTGAACACGCCGGCATAGGAGAGTTCGGCGACGAAGACGGTGGCAGGGGGGGAAGATTGCTGGCCGGCGGCGGCCGGGGCTGCGTTCTGTCCATTGCCTCCTTGACCAGCGGCGGCCGGGTTCTGGCCTTCCTGAGCTTCGGCGCGGACCAGCAGCGTCACCTCGAAGACGTCCTGGTTCTCCTGGAGCCGGCGGGCCTGGACGTCGAGATTGATGCTCACCGTCGGCTGGCTGCGCAGGGTCGTGTAGATCTGAGGCGCGTTCGGCACCTCGAAGGACATGTCCTTCACGTACTGGATGTTGACCACGAGCGGCATCGGCTGCCCCTGCTCGGTGCCGGTCGGCGGGGTGGTTGCCTCGGACATGACGCGCTCCATTGCATGCAGCCCGGCGGCCCGCCGGACGGCCGCGCCGGTAGCATACCCCGCGCAGGACCGCTACCCTGGCAGGCAGTCCACGCTCTGTCAGGCAGACTTGGCCGCCGCCTGGGCAAGCTGCCGGTCCAACGTAACCAGTTCGGCCCCAAGCTGCCGCGCGAGCCAGAGATAGCTCGCGTCGTAGGCAGTCAGACCCGTTTCGGCCGCGAGATCGAGTGCGCCGTCGTGATCGATTTCGATCTCCTCTACGCCAAGCCTGGAGCGCAGGCCGAACGCGGCCATGAGACCCGCCTTCTGCTCCGGATGCCGCCGGGCCTTGACCAAGCATACATTCGCCAACTCGAAGGTGAGAAGGCCGGGCGCGGTCAGGCGCGCCCCGGCAAGTTGCTCCGCGACGATTTCGGCTTGCGGCTCGCCGAAAAGGAAAGCGGCGAGCGCTGACGCGTCCAGCACCTTAACGGCCATCGCGGTCTGCGCGGATCAGGTCGGCGGCCTCCGACGGCGTGCTTACTCCGATTCGACGAATCTCGGCGAGAAGGTCGTGCGGGCTCGCGCGGCGATCCTCCCGAACCGCTGCCTCGATGATGGCCATCAACTCCCCTTGCAGGGAGCGATGATGGCGCTCCGCCCGGTTGCGCAAACGGCGCACGACGTCCTCGGGGGCGTTCTTGATCGACAGGTTCACGAGCACCTCCGAAACGGCTCCGTATTGGAGCCAAGTCTAGCATCGTCGACCCAAAACCGGAGCAAGAACGTCTTCAAGGCGTCCAGACGATCTCGGCCGGCGGCACGGCGGTCGGGTCGGCGCGCAGCCACTGGCCGTTCATGACGCTGCGCCCGGTGAGGGCGAGGATGAAGCCCCAGTGGCTCACGACGAGCGTCTCGGACCAGTCCGGCAGCGCCGCCATCTCGGCCCGGAACAGCGCCGCGCGCGCGATCACCTGCTCCGCCTGCTCCGTCATCGACGGCCACCACACCTCGTCGAGCGTCGTGAGATCGTGGTCGGGCCAGGCGAGCTCCAGCTCGAGGCGGGGCGTGCCGATGTCGCAGGTGAAAGCGTAGCGCTCGCGCACGGCCGGGTTGACGAAGACCGGGAGGCGCAGGACGGAGGCAACCACGGCTGCGGTTTGCAGGGCGCGGGTGTAGGGCGAGGTGACGATCCGGGCCAGGCCTTCGTGCCGGAGCGCCTCCGCCGCCGCCCGCGCCTGGCCCTCGCCTTCCGCCGTCAGCGGCGGGTCGACGATCCCCGGATCCCGCCTCGTCGCCGTGAAGTGGACGTTGAACTGGCTCTGGCCGTGGCGCAGCAGGATCATGCGCCCCGATACCGGACCGGCCGAGACACCGCAATCGCGTGCGGGTTCGTCGCGCGGGACGCGCGCTTCGTTGTGCGGCGCGCCCGCCATCCTTATCTCTTTAGCCAGAGGAGATATCATGGACTTCGGCAACGGCTTTCCGGTCGATCTGATCCTGTTTGGGATGATCGCCGCCTTTCTCGTCCTGCGCCTGCGCAGCATCCTGGGCAAGCGCACGGGCTACGAGCGGCCGCCGGAGGCGTACAAGCAGCCCGCGTCCGCTCCCGCCGGCCCGGTGATCGACGGTCGCGCCGAACCCGCGCCGGCCGCCGCGACGCCGCCCGCACGCGCGCTGCCCGAGCCCTCGAGCCCCGCCGGGCAGGCACTGGCGCGGATGCAGCGTCTGCCGGGCGGGTTCGACCCGGCGAATTTCCTCGCCGGGGCGGAGCAGGCGTTCCGGATGATCGTCGAGGCGTTCGCCCGCGGCGATCGCGACACGCTGCGCAATCTGCTGGCGGACGAGACCTATCGCGCCTTCGAGGGTGCGATCGCCGCCCGCGAGGCGGCTGGCCAGAAGCAGACGACCGAGATCCGCGCGATCGCGTCCGCGACCATCGAAGCGGCGACCTTGCTCGACATGCTCGCGACGATCACGGTCCGGTTCGTCTCGGACCAGGTGAACGTGACCACCGGCGCGGACGGCACGCCCGTGGCGGGGACGGACGCGGTGACGGAAATCACCGACGTCTGGACGTTCGAGCGCGCCATGGACGCGCGCGACCCGACCTGGCGGCTGGTCGCCGCGCGCAGCGCCTGAGGCCTCGGCCTAGCCGAACAGATCGGCCGGCCGCGCGGGTTCGGTAACGGTGGGCGCGGAGGGCGGCGCGTCCGGCTCTCCGAGCGTCGTCTCGCGGACCGAAATCTCGAACGATTCCGCAAGCCAGGCGTCGAACCGGTTCGGGGAGATGCCCGACGGCGTCAGGCGGCCGAGGCGCGCGAGGCGCAGCAGCGGCTTCGAATTCGAGCGGGACGAAGCGGAGCTTCGGGCAATTCCGGAGATCGACGACCACGATGCGCTCGACGCTCTCGATCGAACTCGATCAGGTCGTCGAGCGTCGCGCGGCGGCCGGAGCCGATGAACTTCGACTTCTGGAACTTGATCGTGTTGCGGTTGAAGCAGCGCACGCTGATGTCGAATCGGCCGAGCGCGCCGAGTTCCACCCGCGCGTCCGATCCCGGGTGGTTGCTGCTCGGATGCGCCTTGTAGCGAAACAGGCGCTCGCCCCAGATTTCGGCGAACCAGGAGGTGACGCGCGGATCACTGAACTTTTTCAGCACCTCGTCTGGGCTGAGCCCGAGAGCGAGCGCGATCGCCGGGACGGGCAGCTCGACTTCCAGGATCGTCAGCGGATGCTTGGCCATTCTCGATCTCGCGGCGAAGGCGGGCGATAGCTTCCCGCGTGTAGTGCGGATCGATCTCGATTCCGATGCCGCTATGACCGAGCGCCTCGGCCGCGACCAGGGTCGAGCCGGCGCCGAGGAAGGGATCGAGGATCACCGCGTTCGTGACGCCATGCAGGCGGATGCAGCGGGCCGGCAGCTCCACGGGAAAGCCGGCCGGATGGTGGAATTTCTGGGCCTTGGACTTCACCGTCTGATACGGGATGAACCAGACATTCCCGGCGCAGCGCCGGTCGTGCGCGTGGCCCCAGCGGGCGATGTTCGACTTGTCCTTGAACGGCACGCCGACCGCCAGCCGGTCGATGCCGACGCGGCCGGTGCGGGTGAAGTGGAAGATCGCCTCGTGATTGTTGTTGAGGTAGCGGCGGCTGGTGATCGGCTTGAAGTGGCCGATCGTGTCCTCGCCGACGCTGACCGATTTCACCCACGCGATCTGGTTCTGGAGCACGAACCCCTCCCGGAATGCGCCCGCGACATCGAGCGCGATCCAGGGGTCGGCATTGGTGTTGCCGACATTAAGGAAGAACGATCCCTCCGGCTTCAGAACATGCGCGATCGCCAAGCCCACTTCCGTGAGCCAGGCGAGATAGGCGCCGCGAGGGCGGCGGTCGTCATAGCTGCGATAGGCGACGCCGATATTGTACGGCGGCGAGGTGACGACGACATCGACGGAGTGCGGCGGCAACGCCCGGAGCACGGCCAGGCAGTCGCCTTCGATCACGGTCTGGCGGCCGATCTCGGCGCTGCGGCCGACAAAGGGGGGCCTGCGGGAGCGCGGCCCGGAATCGAAGGGCATCGGACTGTCCGTGGACGCGACTCGGTGTGGCGAGCCTACCCTATTCGGCGGCGTCTGTACACGGCGCGCGCGCAATGGAGGGCTCAGCTCGCCGGCGGCGGCGGGAGTTCCTGCTGCTCGACGGGGGGAGGCTGCACGTCCGGGACGGAGACGAGCCAGTCGTGGAGCGTCCGGCGGACCTGGTATTCGAACTCGACGTTCATCTGGTCCATCAGATCGCGGGTGAGCGTATAGAGCGCAGCGTCGCGCGGCGTCGTGGGATCGATGGTCCGGCTGCGGGTGACCCGCGCCTGGGCGAAGCCGGCCCGCTGGCCTCCGACGACGAGATCGAGCTCGACCGCGAGGTTGCCATAGTAGGACTCCCCCTCCCGCAGCAGGGATGCATCCAGGATGACGAACACCGCCCGCCCTTCCGCGCCGAACGCGCCGAGCCGCCCGCGCGCCATCTGCTCCAGCGCCTCGACCGGCGGCGTCGGCGCGAAGCGGCCGAGATCGCCGGACGGCGGCACGAAGCGCTGCTCGATGTCGATCGACGCGACGTTGAGGCGGAGCGGGGTCAGGTAGTCGTAGCTGAGCGGCGGGAAGCTCGCGCCGGGGCTGGTCAGCGGCGCTTCGGCGCTTCCGGCGCAGGCGGCGAGGCCGAGCAGAGGCGGCAACGTCAAGACGGCGCGGCGGGTGAGGGGCGGTGCCGGCATCAGGCCGCCTCGTCCCGGCCGCGCACGCCCGCGCGCGGAAAGCGGAAGTCGAAATTGCAGAACTCGCAGGTCATGACGATCTGGCCGTCCTCGCGCGTCATGTGGTCGAGGTCGTCGGCCGGGAACCCCTCCAGGATGCCGAACAGCCGCGCCCGCGAGCAGCGGCAGCCGTAGGAGAGAGCACGCGAGCGCCCGGTGACGACGCCTTCGGTGTGGAACAGGCGGTACAGGAGCTGCTCCGGCGGCAACTCGCCGTCCAGCAACTCGGCGTCGGTCAGCGTGGCGGCCAGCAGGGTCGCGGTGCGCCAGCTCTCCTCGCCGTCCGCGTCGTCGACAGCTTCGACGCCGCCTTCGCCCGCCACCTTCTCGAGAATGAGCGCGCCCGCACGCCAGCCATCCGGCCTCCGGTCGCAGGCGAGATGGACGTGGCAGCGCAACTGCTCGCTTCTCTCGAAATAGTGCAGCGCCATCTCGGCGAGCGTGTCGCCCTCGATCGCGACGATGCCCTGGTGGCGCTCACGGTCGTCGCCCTGATCGACCGTGAAGGCGAGATAGCCCGAGCCGAGCAGGACCCGGGCGCCCGGCGCGGGATCGCGCTCCAGCAGCGCCGCCAGCCGCTCCGGCTCCGCCCGCGCGTAGCCGCGCAAGGCGCCCCCATCGGTGCAGTCGGCGAGCAGCATCGGCACCGCGCCGTCTCCCTTGGCCTGCACACTGAACGAGCCCTGGAACTTGAGCGCCGAGGCGAGCCCGGCGGCGAGCGCCATTGCCTCGCCGGACAAACGGATGACGGCCGGGTCGTTTTCATGCCGGGTGAGGAGGGCGTCCGCCAGATCCCCGAACCGGATCAGCCGTCCGCGCACCGGACGTCGCGGAAAATGGAAGGGCGTCAGGCCGCGCGGAACCACAATGTCCGGCACCGCAGGGCGATCGCCGTCGAGAAAGGCCGGGGTCTCCGGCAGGGAGGCGTGGGGCATGGCCCCAAGATAGGGGCGCCGGCGTCTCTCGGCCACAGGGGTCGTTCCCCGAGGGCCGTTTCCCGGGGGGCCGAGAGACGCCTCGGGCGCTAGCTAGTCCTCAAGCTCGTCGGCCTCGGAGCCGCCGCTCAGGCCATCGACATGGGCGCTCAGACGCAGCAACACCCGCTGCAGCGTGGCCCAATCCGCGCGCGACAGGCCTTGCGCGACGGACTGCTCGATGTCACGGGCGAGCGGGACCGCCGCCTGATGCACGCCGGTGCCCTTGCGCGTCAGGCGGAGCAGCCTCGCCCGCCCGTCCGACGGGTCCTGGGTCTGCTTCAGCAGGCCGCGCGCCACGAGGGTGGCCGCGGCGCGGCTGACCTTCACCTTGTCCATGGCGGCCCACTCGCTCACCATGCTCGGCGACGCGGTGCCGAACCGGCCCACGACCGCGAGCACCCGCCACTCGGGGATCGAGAGGCCAAGCTCCTCGGCGTAACGCTTCGCGAACAGGCGTGAAACCCGGCCCGCCGTGACGGAGAGCTGGAAAGGCAGGAACTCCTCCAGTCTGAAATCGCCCGAGTCCATGACGGTCGGCTCGGCAAGCTTGGTATTCATCGTGTCGCTAATCCTCTAGGTGCGGCGTTGAGACAATCCGGCTGCATAGGCCGCGTTTCGTGCCCGTTATTGACCGATACATAGACCCTCTTTCGGAGTCCGCCAGGACGCAATCTCCGAAAACACGTATAAGTGTTTCGTTCGCAATCACCTGCGGAGCGGGTGCCCGCCGGACTCGTTGCAATAGCGATGATCGGTGCATTCCCTGGCTCGGCTCGGAATTGAGGGTCTCGGAGTGGCGGCGACCGGGGCGGCTGGCCGGTAGAGATGACCACCGGCCGGTAGCCGATCTTTTCCTGATACAGCATTTCCGGCCAAGGTAAAGCGGAACATACAATCATAAGACGCTGCGAAACGATTGCAGTTCTCGCTGAGGCTTGCGCGTTGCAGTTGAAAGGCGATTTTCTCCGACGAGAACAAACCATGTTCACGCTCGCTTAAGGTCCAGAGTTCATGCTTTGTCCCATGATGATCCGCACCAAAGAATTCGGCTCGTTTCCTGCGCCGGCCACGACTCCGGCACCGCAGACCGGCGCTGAAAGCGCTTTCCTTCAACGGTTTATGGCCCGCGTGCCGGCCGATGTCGCGAGCAGCTTCAGCCCCGAGCAGCTCGCCGCGGTGCAGCGGGCGTTCGGCATGCGCTACACGGTCGGACACACCCTGGACGTGCGACGGTCCGTGTCGCTGCCGTGGGGCCGCTACTACGTGGTGATGATGGCCGGCCGGGACCGGGCGTCGCCGCACGCGGCCCGGATCGCGTCCTCGCTGCTCGCCGCGATCGGGGCGTTCGGAGGCGCGATGCTGACCGCCGGCGCGTTCATGCACGCGCTATGACTGTAGCGGCGCGGTTCGATTGCGTACGAATGTAAATCTGCCGTTACTTCCTGGTGGGAAGTTCTGCATGGATAACGTTTCATTGACGATCATCGGCACGAGCGGACAAGCACCCGGACCGCCAGACCCTGAACTTGCCTCCATGCGCTCAGGCCGCGTGTCACGATGTGATCACGGCCTGGGCGGCCGGGCAGCCGCCGCGGCCGGCGAAACCGGAGGCGTGGCCGCGCGCTTCTCGCGGTGGTACTCTTTCATCGCCACCACCTGCATGTAATCGCCGGGGCTGGTTCGGATTGAACTGAGCCGGGCGCTTGGGCTAGGGCACCGCGCGGGGCGCTGAGGCCCCGCCCAGGGGAATGGACGACGCATGACCGAAGAGATGATGGACCACGCCGCCGAGGCCGCGCCTGCCGGGCAAGCGGCCGGGGCCGGAAGCGGGCCGGCGGCGCTCGACGTCGCGGCGATCCGCCGAGGCATTCTCGACTGCCTGACCTACGACGCGGGCAAGGATCGGGCCGAGGCGACCGACCGCGACTGGTTCGTGGCGACCGCTCTCTTCGTGCGCGGCAGGATCGTCGAGCGCTGGATCGCGTCGGCGCACGCCGCCAAGCGCCGGAAGCACGTCCATTATCTCTCGCTCGAATTCCTGATCGGCCGGGTGCTGCTAGACGGGCTGAACAATCTCGGGATCACCCAGGGCGTGCGCGAGGCGCTCAGCGGCCTCGGGGTCGATTTCGGCCGGCTGCGCGGGGAGGAGCCGGACGCGGCGCTCGGCAATGGCGGCCTCGGCCGGCTCGCGGCCTGCTACATGGAGAGCATGGCGAGCCTCGCCGTTCCGGCCTATGGCTACGGCATCCGCTACAATCACGGCCTGTTCCGGCAAAGCTTCGCCGACGGCTGGCAGCAGGAGTTTCCGGAGGACTGGCTGTCGTTCGGCAATCCGTGGGAGTTCGAGCGGCCGGAGGTCAGCTACCCGATCGGTTTCGGCGGCTATGTCGAGGCGGCCTCCGGGGCGGACGGCACACGCCGCCACGTCTGGCAGCCGGGCGAAACCGTCACCGCGATCGCCTACGACACGCCGGTCGTGGGCTGGCAGGGCATCCACGTCAACACGCTGCGTTTGTGGTCGGCCCGCACCACGGAGCCGCTCTCGCTGGAGGCGTTCAACCGGGGGGACCATGTCGGCGCGCTCGCTTCCCGCGCCCGCGCCAACGCGATCTCCCAGGTGCTCTATCCAGCCGACGACACGCCGGCCGGGCAGGAGCTCAGGCTGCGCCAGGAGTATTTCTTCTCCTCGGCCTCGCTGCAGGATCTGATCCGGCGGCACCTCGCGAACGGGCACGACATCCGCACCCTGGCCGAGCAGGCGGCGATCCAGCTCAACGACACGCATCCGGCGATCGCGATCCCGGAGATGATGCGCCTGCTCGTCGATGTGCACGAGGTGCCCTGGGCGGAGGCGTGGCCGATCACCAGCGCCTGCTTCTCCTACACCAACCACACGCTGCTGCCCGAGGCGCTGGAGACCTGGCCCGTCTCGCTGCTGGAGCGGCTGCTGCCGCGCCACATGCAGATCCTCTACCTGATCAACTGGCTGCATCTCGACGGGCTGCGTCAGGCCGGCAAGAGCGATCCCGCGCTGCTGACCAGCGTCTCCCTGATCGAGGAAAACGCCGGGCGGCGGGTGCGGATGGGCACGCTCGCCTTTCTCGGCTCGCACAAGGTCAATGGCGTCTCGGCGCTGCACAGCGACCTGATGCGCAAGACCGTGTTCCGCGACCTGCACGACCTGTTCCCGGACCGCATCACCAACGTGACCAACGGCATCACCTTCCGCCGCTGGCTGCTCGGCGCCAATCCGAAGCTCACGCGGCTGTTGCAGGAGGTGACGGGGGGCGACGTGCTGGGCGGGCCGGAGGTGCTGGAGCGCCTGGCCGCCCACGCGGAGGATACCTCGCTGCACGACCGCCTGGGCGCGATCCGGCTCGAGCACAAGCTCGCGCTGGCCCGCATCATCGAGGACCGCGTCGGCATTCAGGTCGATCCCCGGGCGATGTTCGACGTGCACGTGAAGCGGATGCACGAATACAAGCGGCAGCTGCTGAACATCCTCGAGACGATCGCGATGTACGACACGATCCGCGCGCAGCCGCTGCGGGAGTGGGCGCCCCGCGTCAAGATCTTCGCGGGCAAGGCGGCGCCGGGCTACGTGCGGGCCAAGCTCATCATCAAGCTGATCCATGACGTCGCGACCGTCATCAACAACGACCCGACCGTGCGCAACCTGCTGAAGGTCGTGTTCCTGCCCAACTACAACGTCAGCCTCGCGGAAGCGATCATGCCGGCGGCCGATCTGTCGGAGCAGATCTCAACCGCGGGCATGGAGGCGTCCGGCACCGGCAACATGAAGCTCGCCCTCAATGGCGCGCTGACGATCGGCACGCTCGACGGCGCGAACGTCGAAATCCGCGAGCGCGTCGGCGACGACAATATCTTCATCTTCGGTCTGACCGCCGATCAGGTCGAGGCGCGCAAGCGGGCGCGGCCGGGCGGGCCGGACCCCGCTTCCTGGTCGCCCGCGTTGCGCGATCTGCTGGAGGCGGTCGCCTCGGGCGTGTTCTCGCCGACCGAGCCGGACCGCTTCCATGCCATCACCCGCTCGCTGTTCGAAGAGGACCGTTTCATGGTGACGGACGATTTCGACAGTTACGCGGCGGCGCAGCGGCGGGTGGGCGCGCTCTGGCACAACCGCTCGGCCTGGTGGCGGGCCAGCATCATGAACACGGCGCATGTCGGCTGGTTCTCCTCCGACCGGTCGATCCGGGAATACGCGGAGGACATCTGGGACGTGAAGGTCGAGGCATAGGGCGACGTTCATGACGGACCGGCGCGAGACTTCTCGTCGCGCCATACAGGATGCGGCGAGGAGGAGACGACTGGAGCAGGGCACCTCTTCCCGCGCGCGCCTGACGGCGGTGATCGTCGCCTGCGCCCTGTTTATGCAGAACCTCGACTCGACGGTGATCGCGACGGCCCTGCCGGCGATGGCGCGGGCGTTCGGGTCCGACCCGATCCGCCTGAACGTGGCGCTCACCTCGTACCTGCTGAGCCTGACCGTGTTCATCCCGGCGAGCGGCTGGGTCGCCGACCGCTACGGCGCCCGACCGGTGTTCCGGGCGGCGATCGTCGTGTTCACCGCGGGGTCGGTGCTCTGCGGCCTGGCGGACAGCCTGCTGTTCCTGGTCGCTTCGCGGGTGCTGCAAGGCGTCGGCGGCGCGATGATGGTGCCGGTCGGGCGGCTCCTGCTGCTGCGGACTGTCGCCAAGCACGAACTCGTCTCGGCAATGGCGTGGCTGACCGTGCCCGCCCTGGTCGGGCCGGTGGTCGGGCCGCCGCTCGGAGGCCTGATCGTCACCTACGCGTCGTGGCGGTGGATCTTCTACGTCAACGTGCCGGTGGGCATGCTGGGCGTCGTGCTGGTGACGCTGTTCGTGCCGGATGCGCGCGAGCCGACGCCGGGGCGATTCGATCTCGTTGGACTGGCGCTATCGGGTCTGGCGCTCGCGGGGCTTGTGTTCGGGCTGGACACCGCCGGGCGGGGCGTGGTGGGGGCCGCGACCACCTCGGCGCTGATCGGCGGCGGCCTGCTCGCGGGCGCGCTGTTCTGGCGGCACGCGCGACGGCACCCGCGCCCCGTGCTCGATTTCCGGCTGATGCGGGTGCCGACCTTCGCGATCTCGGTCTGGGCGGGGACGCTGTTTCGCATCGGCATCCAGGCGATCCCGTTCCTGTTGCCGCTGATGCTCCAGCTCGGCTTCGGCCGGACGGCGGCGGCGAGCGGCGCGATCACCTTCGCGAGCGCGGCCGGCGCGCTGGTCATGAAGCCGGTGGCGCCCGCCGTGCTGCGCCGGTTCGGCTTCCGCCGCGTGCTCGTCTGGAACGCGGCGCTGTCGGCGGCGGCGCTCGCCGTCTGCGCCGCCTTCCGCCCATCCTGGCCGCTCGCCGCGATCTACGCCGCGCTGCTGGCCGGAGGCTTCCTGCGCTCGCTGCAATTCACCGCGTACAACACGCTCGCCTATGCCGACATCGCGCGGCCGCGCATGAGCGCGGCGACCGCGTTCTACGCCACGATCCAGCAGCTCTCGCGGGCGATCGGGGTATCCCTCGGCGCGTCCGTGCTGGAAGCGGCGATGTGGGCGCACGGTCATGCAGCGCCGGGAACCGGAGATTTTTCGGCGGCCTTCCTGGCGGTCGCGACGGTTGCGCTCGCCGCCGCGCCGGCCAGTCTGCTGCTCGCGCCGGATGCGGGTCGCGAGCTCACGGGCGGGGAGCCGGCCGCGCCGCGCTGAGGATTGCGCCGGACGCGCGCCGATGGGATCGTCCCGGCGGCGACCGGCCGGGGGAAGGCCATGACGGCGACGATTGCGATCATCGGCGCGGGCGCGATGGGGAGCGCGGTCGGGCAGCGTCTCGCGGAAGGCGGAGCGCGGGTGCTCACGCTGAGGGACGGGCGTAGCGCCGCCTCGCTCGGCCGGGCGGCGGCGGCAGGCATGGCGCTGGCGTCGGCCGCCGAAATCGCGGAGGCCGGGCTGGTGCTGTCGATCGTGCCGCCGTCGGCCGCGGTCGAAGTCGCGTCCGGCATCGCGGCGGCGCTGCGCAAGGCCCGGACCCCCGGCGGGTATATCGACTGCAACGCCATCGCGCCTTCGACCGTGCAGCAGGTCGCGTCGGCTTTGGCGGGAACCGGCTGGGCCGTGCTGGACGGGTCGATCATCGGCGGCCCGCCCGCGCCGGGTCAGGCGGGGCCGGTGCTGTACGTGAGCGGCGACCCGGAGGGGCTATCCACGCCGCTGGGGCCGCTCGGGATCAGGGTCAGGCGCATGGAGGCGCCGCGGGGCGCGGCGTCGGCGCTCAAGATGGCCTATGCAGGCATCAACAAGGGCGTGATCGCGCTCGGGACGGGCGTGCTGCTCGCCGCCGCGCGCGCAGGCTGCGCCGACGGTCTGCGGGCGGAGCTGGCGGAGAGCCAGCCCGCGCTGCTGGCGAAATTCGGCCGCTCAATCCCGGACATGCTGCCGAAAGCCTATCGCTGGGTCGGGGAAATGCGCGAGATCGCGGCCTTTCTCGGACCGGACGATCCGGCCGCGCGATTCTTCGGGGCGGCGGCCGACCTGTTCGCGCAAATGGCGCGGGACCGCGACCAAGGCGGCGCACTGGCCGCGACCCTGACGGACAGCCTGGGGCCGGCTTAGCGGCCCAGATCCGCGACAGGAATAAACGCCCCGTTAGTTTCCCTCTCGTATCAGTGAGACTGAGGAACGGCAATTCTCGTGCCGCCCGGGAGAGGGACCATGGCGTTCGACCGCACATTCGCGAGCATCGGCTGGGCCGCCGTTGTCGGCCTGGCTCTGACGCTCGCCCTGATGCCGATTCCGGTCTCCGCCGGCACGGCGAGCACCACCATGCCGGTGACGATGACCATCACCGCCGGATGCACGGTGTCGGCGACCGCCGTTGCGTTCGGCACACAGCCCGCGCTGACCTCGGCGACGACGGCGAGCGGCACGCTCAGCGTCACCTGCACCAGCACGACGCCGTACACGGTCGGGCTCGACAAGGGCGGTGGCGCGGGCGCCACGACCTCCATCCGCAAGATGACCGGCCCCGGCAGCGCTCTCATCAATTACGGCCTGTACCAAAACGCGGCGCTGACCACGAATTTCGGCAACACCGTCGGGACGGACACGGTGTCGGGCACCGGTATCGGCACGGCGCAGACGATCACGGTCTACGGCCAGGTTCCGGCCCAGGCCTCCCCCGCGCCCGGCTCCTACGCGGACGTGGTGAACGTCACTGTCACCTTCTGAAACCGGCTCCGGCCCGAGGGCCGAACAGAAAAACCCGAACCAGAAGGGTTCGCCATGGCATTTACCCGCACGCTCGCCGCCCTGATCGCGCTCGCGGCGTTGGCCGCCTCCGGCCCGGCCCGTGCCGACGGCTTCGACGCCCGGCCCATCACGATCGAAACGCGCGATGGCTTCGGCTCCGTCGTCATCACCAACCCCGGCGACCGCCGCATCTATCTCGAGGCCGAAGTGTTCGACTGGACCCAGGACGCGGCCGGCCAGGACCTGCTGACCGAGTCGGAGACGGCGGTCGCCTCGCCGCCCGCGACGTGGGTCGAGCCGCATTCGACCTATGATCTGCGCGTCAGGCTTCCCCCCGGCGCGCCGGGCCAGGAGCGCGCCTTCCGCGTCGTCCTCAAGCAGCTTCCTGCGCGCGAGGACATGGTCGCCGGGCGCATCGTGTTCGCCCTGACGCAGAGCCTGCCCGCGTTCGTGGAACCGGCCGACATGCAGCCGCCCGCCCTCGGCGGCCGGTTCGTCTCGGCCCGGCGCATCGTCATCGCCAATGACGGCGGCCGCCGGGCGCGGATCGCCAACATCGCCCAGGACGGCCGCATTGTCGCGCCCGGCCTCGCGGGCTACGCGCTGGCGCACGCGGCGCTCGCGATCCTGCTCCCCTCTCCCGTCCATCCCGGAACGATCGAGGTCGAGACCGATGTCGGCCGCAGAACTCTCGACCTCCGCTAGGCGAACCGGCGCGGTGATCCGCGCGGATGCGGTCCGCTCCCCGGTCCGGCCGGACGCCAGCGGCCGTCTTCGCCGCTTTCGTCCTGAGCTGCGGCGGCCTCGCGCGGGCCGCCGGGCCGGTGGACGATCTGGCCAGCCGCTTCGTGACCGCGCCTGAGACGGCCGCCGAGCAGCAGCTGCTCGTGCGGGTCGAGCTGAACGGCGTCGATTTCGGCAACCAGCTGATCCGGGTCTCGCGCGGCGGCGGCATCACGCTGCCCGGGGCGACGGTTCGCGCGCTGCGCCTCAAGGGCCGCCCCGGCGTGCCGCTCGAGGTATCGCCCGCGAGCGGGATCGTGGCGCGTCTCGACCCGTCGCGGACGACGCTTGCCCTCACGGCGCCCGCGTCGATGCTCGCCGCCCAGCTGTTCGCGCCGGAGCTGGACGAGGCGAGCGTGCATCTCAGTCCGGAGACGTGGGGCGCCTATGTCAACTACGACCTGAACGCCCGGCACGCATTCAGCCATGGCGGCGCGAGTGCTCCCGGCCTCGGTTCCTGGGGCGGACTCGCCGATCTGCGCGTACTCGCCCCCGATATGGCCGGCGGCTTCGGCTGGGCCTATGACGGCACGCAGGGAGTCGCGAACGGCCTGGCGCGGCTCGACAGCACCCTCACATGGCGCCCGGCGTCGCTCGCGATGGCGGTGTCGGCCGGGGATGTGGTTTCGGCGACGACCGGCTCGCTCGCGGAGGCTCGACCCTATCGCTTCGGCGGCGTGCAAATGGGCACCGACCATAGCGGCGTCCCGGGCTGGTCGAGTTCGCCAATCCCGTCCGTGAGCGGAACGGCGCAGGCGCAATCCGCGATCGACGTCTATCTCGACGGCCAGCGCACCTATCGCGCCAGCACGCCGGGCGGCCCGTTCTCGCTCGTGCTGCCGCCCGGCTCGACCGGCGTCGGCGCCAACGTGGTCGTGACCGACGTCACCGGGCGGGCAATGGTGCTCCCGGTCGACGTGCCGCTCGCGGACGCGCGGGTGCTGCGGCAGGGCGTCCTGCTGTGGTCGGCCGGTCTGGGAGCGCCACGGTTCGGCTACGGTTCCGCGCGGACGAGCTATGACGGCCAGCTGTACGTCTACGGCCAGGCGCGCTACGGGCTCCGGGACGGCGTCACCGCGCTCGTGCACGCCGAGGGCGGCGCCGGGCTGGCCGAAGCCGAGGCCGGTGCCGACGTAAGCGCGACGCGCTGGCTCGCGGTCCACGCCTCCGGGGCCGCCAGCCGCTCGGCCCGTGGCGCGGGCGGCGCGGGGCGGCTCGGCGTCGTGGTCGCGGGACCGTGGCATCTCGTGCTGGAGGCGGCCGCCGCCCACACGCTCGGACCGTTCGACGACGTGGTCTCGGTGTCGGGCCGGGAGTATGGCCGCCGGAACGGCCTCGACCCGATCTTCAGCCTGCCCGCAACGTCCGAGATGTCGGCACGGCTGTCCTGGCAGCCCGATTCCCGGCTTTCCGTTTCCGCCACCTACCAGTCCAACACGTATCAGGGCTCGGCCCCGGTCGGCTTCGCGTCCCTGAGCGGCAGCTATCTTGCGGGCGGACGTCTGCCGGTATTCGCCACGCTTTCGCACGCCATGGGCGGGCAGCATTCCACCGCGATCGTCGCGGGCGTGAGCTTTGCCTTCGGCGGCGTGCAGGCCTCGGTCTCGGCTGGGTATGGCATGGGCAGCGGCGGGGACCGGGGCGTCACGGGCAGCATCACGGCTTCGCGGCCCTTGGGCGATGCGGTCGGCGACTTGGGCTGGGACGCCTACTCGACGCGCTCGCCTTCCGGCACCTTCGCCAACGCCGACGCCCAGATCCGGACCGGATACGGCATTCCGGGCCTCGCCGTGCAATCCTTCGGCGGGCAGGTGACCGGCCTCGCCACTTTGCGCGGCTCGGCGGGGGTGGTCGGACTGCATCCCTTCGCCTCCGACCCTGCGAGCGGGGGCCTCATCATCGCCGATGCCGGGCGCTCCGGCGTGCCGGTGCAGCTCAACGGCTACGACAAGGGCCGAACCTCGTGGGACGGCAAGACGGCGCTGGCCGGGGCGGTCGCGGGCGCGCCGCAGCGCGTCGCGATCGACACGACGCGGCTGCCGATGGACACGGTGCCGGGCGAGACCGAGCGGCTGGTCGTGATCCGCGACGGGGGCGCGTCCGTGGCGTCGTTCGGCGTCCGCTCGGCGTCGTCCTCCGCAATCCTGATTGTCACGGTCCATGGCCATGCCCCGCCGGTCGGATCGACCCTGGTCTCGGCCGCGTCCAGCGCGCCGATCAGCAAGGAGGGCCGCGCCTATCTGCAATCGATCGGGAGGAACGAGGTGCTGCGGGTCGACATGCCGGACGGGACTTCGTGCCTCGTGCATACGCGCTTCGACGGACGCGGCGGCGTCGGGCGGCGGCTCGGCCCGCTGCCGTGCGAGGGCGTGCCACGATGAGGCCGCGTTCGGCGCGGATCGCCGCAGCGAAGAAAGCGCGCGCGGCCGCCGTCGCGGTGCTCCTGCTCGCGCATCCGTGCGCCGCGCACGCCGCTCCCATGATCTGTACCTGGAGCGGGTCGTCGATGAGCTTCGGCACGGTAAACCCGTATGCGGGGTTCCCTTATTCCACCAGCGCGAATGTCACGTATTCCTGCACCAACCGCGACACTTCCGCGCACAACATCTATCTCTGCGCGTCCCTCGGGACCGGAACGGGCGGCACGAACGGAACCGACCGGACACTCTCGTCGGGAAGTTCGACAATCCCAATCAAGATCACCAACGGAGCAAACGCCACGCAGATCGGTGACAACACCTCCTACCCGATGGAAGGTCCGCTCGGCCCCATCGGCATCACGGCCAACGGAAGCGCGACGGGATCCGTCCCCTTGGCTGTCACCATGCCCGCGCCGCCCTCTGCTCCTCCGCCCGGCAACTACAGCTCCTCGTTCAGCAGCCCCGACGCAGAGCTCTATTACGTGTTCCACCCGGCCACGGGGGCCGGGTCCGCGGCCCCGGTCTCATGCGCCGCCCTGATGTCCGAGACACCCGCCTCCTCCAGCGGTCATATCGTCGTCTCTGCCGTGGTGGCGCGGCAATGCACCGTTTCGGCCACCAGCCTGGCGTTTCCGACCCGCTCCGCGCTCACCGCCCCGGTCACCGCGACGGCCACGATCTCGGTCAGCTGCAACGCGAGCACGCCGGTCACGATCGCGCTCGACAACGGCGCGACCGGCACGGGGCCGACGGCGCGGCAGATGAAATCGGGCGCGAACGCGATCACCTACGGCATCTACCAAGACTCGGGCGCGACGATGCCCTGGGGCAGCACGAGCGGCACCGATACGGCTTCGCTCGGGGGCGGTACGGGCACGCTGACCGCCTATGGCCGCGTGCCCGCCCAGGCCAGCCCGCCGCCCGGCTCCTATGCGGACGTGGTCAACGTCACGGTCACGTACCGAGGCCCGGGTCAGTGCCTCATGCTGGCCGGGACGGTGCCGCCGTTGTCCGCGACCTTCTCCATCACCGCCTTGTGCAGCGCGATGTTCTGCTCGGCGCTGCCATCCGCCCCGGCATGGACGTTGAGCTCGTTCGCCAGTTCCTTGCGGGCGTCGAGGCTGGAGTTGAGATCGAGCAGCTTGAGCAGATCGACGATCGAGGTCTGGTAGTTGCCGCCGCCGCCCTTCTTCGCCGCCATCGCCGAGAGGACCGCGCCGATATCGACCGGCTGGCCGGTCGGGCCGCCGCCCGGAACCGGCTCTCCGGCCGACGCCGCCTGTGCTCCGGTCGAGCTCGCCGCGCCGGACGAGGCCTCGGCCGCCTTGGCCGGATGGAACAGCTTTTCCATGATCGAGCCGAAGATGCTCATACGTGTTTCTCCTATTGGGTGAGGGATCGCGGAATCGGGAGCGATAACGCCGCAGCATGCGCCGTGGGTTCCGCTCCGGTGCAACCGCGGCGAAAGATCCGCCTGCTGCCGTTTCGGTCCTCACGCATGCGGCCGGTGCCGCGCTAGCATGACCGTGCATCGGGAAGGGTCGCACATGGCGGATCGCCGTCGGGTTCTGGTCACGGGTGGGGCGGGGTATGTCGGCAGCCATGTCGTGCTGGCGCTGGCCGAGCGCGGGGACGAGGTGGTCGTGCTCGACAATCTGCGGCAGGGCCATCCCGCCGCCGTGCCCAAAGGCGTTCGGCTGGTCGCGGCCGACGTGGGCGACCGCGCGGCGCTGGACGACGCGCTCGGCGCGCATGATGGCTGGCACGCCGTGCTGCATTTCGCGGCGCTGTCGCTGGTTGGCGAGAGCATGCGCGAGCCGTACCGCTACTTCGCGGAGAATGCCGGCTTCGGCTTCGGGCTGATCGACGCCTGCGTACGCCACGGCGTGCGACGGTTCGTGCTGTCTTCGACGGCGGCGCTGTTCGGCATGCCCGAGACCGTGCCAATCCCCGAGACCGCGCCGATCGACCCCGGCTCGCCGTATGGGGAGAGCAAATGGATGGTCGAGCGGGCGCTCGCCTGGGCCGACCGCCTGCACGGCCTGCGCTCGGCGTGCTTGCGCTACTTCAATGCGGCCGGGGCCGACCCCGAGGGGCGGCTCGGGGAGGACCACGATCCCGAGACGCATCTAATCCCGCTGGTGATCGACGCGGCGCTCGGGCGGCGGCCGCAGCTCGACGTGTATGGCGACGACTATCCGACGCCGGACGGCACGTGCCTGCGCGACTACGTGCATGTGACCGATCTCGCGAGCGCGCATCTGCTGGCGCTGGACCAACTCGATGCACGCAGCGTCACCTACAATCTCGGCAACGGGCGCGGCTACTCGGTGCGGGAGGTGATCGCGGCGGTGGAGGCGGTCAGGGGCCGGTCAGTGCCGTACCGGGTCGTGCAGCGCCGTCCTGGCGACCCGGCCGTGCTAGTCGCGTCCTCCGAGCGGATTCGGGCGGAGACGGGGTGGCGGCCGCGCTTCTCCGACCTGCACGACATGGTGCGCACGGCCTGGGCGTGGCGCGAGGCTCACCCGCGCGGCTTCGGTGACCGGTAGAGCGGGACCGTTCGCTCGGTCAGGCCACCGCCCAGCTCAGAAGCTGTCCGCGCCAGACGATTTGGGTCTGCCCACAGGACTGCGAGGTAGCGCATGATCTCGCCCTCGACGGCGGTGGGCTGCTCTCGCCGCCGCGACCGGAAGATAGCGGAACGCCCTCACCTTGAGCGGGGCCTCCCCGTCCTTGAGCGCGTCGATGATGGAAAGGCAGCCGAACGGCCCGATGCCGGCCCGCCACTCGAACTCGGCATCGCGCAGGCCGATGATCTGCGGGCCGAGAACGGCATGTCGCGGCCGGCGGGGCGGTGTCCGGTCGCGCCCAGGCGCGCGGCCAGGCTTGCGACCTCCTCCGGCAGCCTACACTCCGGAACGCCCGTCAGCTCCTGGCGCGTGCCGGGCCAACGGTTGCGTCGCGAATCTGGGTCCGGAGCGACTGCCGCTCGTCGAACGTGAGCGGGCCGCGCTTGGCGAGCTCGGCGCGGATCTCGGCCGCAAGTTCGGGGTTGGCGCGGCGCAGCTGGCAGACGCGAAGCGCGGCGGCCGGACCGGGGGCGGGTTCGATTTCCCAGGATTCAAGGAACAGCAAATCCTCGACCGAACGCTGGTCCCCCGTGCTTGACAGCACGCGCTGCAGCGCCTCGGTGCGCGGAGAATGCGCGAAGGCCATCATCAGGCAATCCTCCCAGAGCCGCCGCAATACTTGGCGGCGGCTTTCCTATGCCCTTACCATGCCGGTGAAAGCTTAAGCGCTGCTTAAGCTGCACCCGGCCGGCGAGCTTTATTTAGGGTGTCCCAGGTTACGGAACGACCCATTCACGGCGAACTTACCATTACGGGCGGGCGAGTCGTCAACCGCTTCTCCGCGCGGGAATAGTTGCTTCGCCGAACAGGTCAGGACCCGATACAGATCGTGCTTGAACGGTCCCCGCGGCGCAACGCCGATATAGTCGGCTTGCTTGGGCGTCAGCTCGGTCAGGGCCGCGCCCACCTTGGCGAGATGCAGCGCGGCCACCTTCTCGTCGAGCTTCTTGGGCAGTGTGTAGACGTCGAGGCCATAGGCGCCCTCGGGGGCGGTATACAGCTCGATCTGCGCCAGTACCTGGTTCGTGAAGCTGGCGCTCATGACGAAGCTCGGATGGCCGGTCGCGTTGCCGAGATTGACCAGCCGCCCCTCGCTGAGCACGACCAGGCGCTTGCCGTCGGGGAACACCACCTCGTCCACCTGCGGCTTGACGTTCTCCCAGGGGTAGTTGCGCAGGGCTTCGATCTGGATCTCGCTATCGAAGTGGCCGATGTTGCACACGACGGCACGGTTCTTCATGGAGCGCATGTCGTCGATCGTGATCACGTCCACATTGCCGGTGGCGGTCACGAAGATGTCGCCCCGGCGGGCGGCGGTCTCCATGGTGACGACCTCGTAGCCCTCCATCGCCGCCTGGAGCGCACAGATGGGGTCGATCTCGGTCACGAGCACGCGGCAGCCCGCGTTGCGGAGGGAGGCGGCGGACCCCTTGCCGACGTCGCCGAACCCCGCGACCACCGCGACCTTGCCCGCCATCATCAGGTCGGTGCCGCGCCGGATGGCGTCCACGAGGCTCTCGCGGCAGCCGTAGAGATTATCGAACTTCGACTTGGTGACGCTGTCGTTGACGTTGATCGCCGGGACCAGGAGCTTGCCGTCCCGCGCCATGTCGCGCAGCCGATGCACGCCCGTCGTCGTCTCCTCGGAGATGCCGCGAACGGCCTTCAGCATGTCCGGGTATTTCTGGTGCATCAGCAAGGTAAGATCGCCGCCGTCATCCAGAATCATGTTCGGCGTCCAGCCGTCCGGGCCGCGCACGGTCTGCTCGATGCACCACCAGAACTCGTCCTCGTTCATGCCCTTCCAGGCGAAGACGGGGATTGCGGCGGCGGCGATGGCGGCGGCGGCGTGGTCCTGGGTCGAGAAGATGTTGCAGGAGGACCAGCGGACGCTCGCGCCGAGCGCGATCAGCGTCTCGATCAGCACGGCGGTCTGGATCGTCATGTGAAGGCAGCCCGCGATGCGCGCGCCTTTGAGCGGCTTCGCGGCGCCATACTCGGCCCGCAGCGCCATGAGCCCGGGCATCTCGTCCTCGGCCATGGCGATCTCCTTCCGCCCCCACTCTGCCAGGGCGAAATCCTTCACCTTGTAGTCGGAGGCGATCGACACGTCGGGCATGGCTGGCTCCTCGCTGCTAACGGCCTGATATAAGGATATCTGCATATTTGCAACTGGCGGCGGGGACGGGGGCGCGAGCGCTGCCGGCCGCGCTCCGCGCGTCGCAGGCAATGAGCGACGCAGAACCGCGAACGCGTCGGCGCGTTGGTCTCAGGCGACGCCGGAGCAGCGAGGGCCGCGCGAGCCGCGACCGTTCTCCGGTCCATCGCTTTTACTTGCATCCAATCGGGAGGACTTCATGGCCACGACGGAGAACCCGAGCGACACCGGCGGCCGGCTTATCGCCGCCAGCAAGGTGAACGGAACCAGCGTCTACAGCACGTCCGGCGAGAAGCTGGGCAGCGTCTATGACGTCATGCTCGACAAGGTTTCCGGGCGCGCCGAGTACGCGGTGATGAGCTTCGGGGGTTTTCTCGGGATTGGCGACAGCTACACCCCCCTTCCCTGGAACCAGCTCAAATACGACACGGCGCAAGGCGGTTATGTCGTCAATATCGACCGCAACAGGCTCCAGGGAGCTCCCGCCTTCGCTGCGAGCGAGGTGGGGGTGTGGGACGACTCGCGCGGGCGCGCGATCGACGAGTACTACGGCACCGGCGCGGGCGGTCCGGCAAGCGTGCTGCCGTAAACTCCTCCGGGGAAGGCCGGCTCGGGGCGCGTCTCTGAGCAGGGATGCGCTCCCGAGCACCGCCTCCATGGGGTGACGGCGCGCCGAAGGTCACCGGCCGGAACATGGAACCGAACCTTTCGGCGCCAATCACGCCGACGCGGACGGGCTTGCCGGCTTCGGCCAACGCGGCAAGCTTCAGGGGAAGAGGTTCATTCCTGGGTCCGGGGCGCAAGGGTGGCAGGCTGCGGACGAAGCTGATGCGGCGCGCCAGCAACACGCTCGCCGGAATCAGACACGTGGGGTCGAGCGTCGACCCCCCTCGCGTGGCGTTGTACGCCGTCTCACACGGAGGCTGAGACGATCCTGGCTCGATGGCAATTTTCGGCGCCGCAATGCCGCTGTGTCCCAGGGGGGCGCTGCGCTCGATCGCCACGCGGCGGCTGAGCCCGGACAAGGCGCGGAACCATACCGCTCGGATGCAGCGGCCATCCGCGCCGTCCGCCGTCGAGCGGCGCCGATGCTCGGAACGTCAGGTGTTCATCGCGTCGAAGAAGTCCTGGTTGGTCTTGCTGTATTTCAGCTTGTCCAGCAGGAAATCCATGCTGTCCATCGCGCCCATCGGGTTCAGGATGCGGCGCAGCACCCACATCTTCGACAGAGTTCCCTTGTCGACCAGCAGCTCCTCCTTGCGGGTGCCGCTCTTCGTAATGTCGATCGCCGGGAAGGTACGCTTGTCGGACAGCTTGCGGTCGAGGATCAGCTCGGAATTGCCGGTGCCCTTGAACTCCTCGAAGATGACTTCATCCATCCGGCTGCCGGTGTCGATCAGGGCGGTCGCGATGATGGTGAGCGAACCGCCTTCCTCGATGTTGCGCGCCGCGCCGAAGAAGCGCTTCGGCCGCTGCAGGGCGTTGGCGTCGACGCCGCCGGTCAGCACCTTGCCCGACGAGGGAACGACCGTGTTGTAGGCCCGGGCGAGGCGGGTAATGCTGTCGAGCAGGATCACGACGTCGCGCTTGTGCTCGACCAGGCGCTTCGCCTTCTCGAGCACCATCTCGGTCACCTGGACGTGGCGCGTCGCCGGCTCGTCGAAGGTCGACGAGATCACCTCGCCCTGCACGCTGCGCGCCATGTCGGTGACTTCCTCCGGCCGCTCGTCGATCAGCAGCACGATCAGGAAGACTTCCGGGTGGTTGGCGGCGATCGCGGCGGCGATGTTCTGCAGCATCACCGTCTTGCCGGTGCGCGGCGGCGCGACGATCAGCGCCCTCTGGCCCTTGCCGATCGGAGCGATCAGGTCGATCACCCGCGGCGTCTGGTCCTTGCCAGGCCCCTTCGCGACGGACTGGAAGTTCTCGACCTCCATCTTGAGCCGCTCGTCCGGGTAGAGCGGCGTCAAATTGTCGAAATTGATCCGGTGGCGGACCGCCTCGGGCGGCTCGAAATTGATCGTGTCGACCTTGAGCAGCGCGAAGTAGCGCTCGCCGTCCTTCGGCGCGCGGATCTGGCCTTCGACGCTGTCTCCCGTACGGAGCGCGAAGCGGCGCACCTGGGAGGGCGAGACGTAGATGTCGTCCGGTCCCGGCAGGTAGTTGGCTTCGGGACTGCGCAGGAAGCCGAAGCCGTCCGGCAGGATCTCGAGCGTACCCTCGCCGGAGATCGACTGATCGTTGTCCGCGAGATTTTTCAGGATCGCGAACATCATGTCCTGCTTGCGCAGCGAGGACGCGTTCTCGATCTGCAGCGATTCCGCGAAACTGAGGAGATCGCCCGGAGATTTTGCCTTGAGTTCGGCGAGATGCATCAAAGGCCTCGGGGGTGGTCGGTCGGAACGAAAGGCGGGAGGGACCAGAGCCGGTCTCGCGCAAGCCAGGGCCATTCAACGATGGCCGGGTATTGTCCCGTCAGGATTTTGAAGGTCGGAGGTGACGCGCCTGGCGCTCGAAGAGCACCGATCTGTCACAGGCAAGGCCCCGATTGTACGCACGGCCTCGGCGACCGTCAATGACGCAACATGGCCCGGACAGGACAAAGTTCAAGAGCTCCCGCCGCAGCCTCGCCGGAGCGGTCAGGGCAGGAGGATCGAGCTCCCGGTCGTGCGCCGCGCTTCCAGCGCGGCATGCGCGACGGCGGCATCTTGCAGCTTGAACGTCTGGTTGACGCTGATCCGGACGGCGCCGATCTCGACGACGTCGAATAATGCTTTGGCGGTCTCCCGCAGGTCGGCGGCTTTCGCGGTGTAGGTGGCGAGCGTCGGGCGCGTGAGAAAGAGGCTTCCTTTCGCGGACAGCACGGCGATGTCGACTGGGGGCACGGCCCCGGAGGCACTGCCGAAGCTGACCATCATGCCGAGCGGGGCCAGGCAGTCGAGCGACGCCGCGAAGGTGTCTCGGCCGACGCCGTCATAGACCACCGGCACCATGGCGCCGCCGGTGATCCGCTTGACCTCGGCGGGAATATTCGCGGTGCCGAGGATCGCGTGATCCGTGCCGTGCGCGCGGGCCAGATCCGCCTTCGCCTCCGTCGACACGACGCCGATCACGGTCGCCCCGAGATGCTTCGCCCATTGCGACAGGATCAGCCCGACCCCACCGGCGGCCGCGTGCAGCAGGATCGTGTCCCCCGCCTTCACCCGGTAGGTGCGGCGGATGAGGTATTCGGCCGTCATGCCTTGCAGCATCATCGCCGCCGCGGTCTGAAACGAGATGGCGGGCGGCAGCTTCACGAGGCGGTCCGCCGCGATCACGCGGGCGGTGGCGTAGGCGCCGATCGGCGCCGAGGCGTATGCGACCCGGTCTCCGGGGGCGATCGCCGTGACCTCCGGCCCGACCAGCTCGACCACGCCCGCGGCCTCCATGCCGATCGTCGCGGGCATGCCCGGAGCCTTGTACAGCCCGTTGCGGAAATAGACGTCGATGTAGTTCAGCCCGATCGCCTCGTGGCGGACGAGAGCCTCGCCCGGACCCGGTTCCGGGGTCGGCACGTCCTCCCATTGCAGGACATCGGGACCGCCATAGGCGTGGATGCGAACGGCCTTGGTCATGATGATCTCCATGGCGATACCGGATTGCCCCGCCGCCCGGCGTGGCTGGCCATCGGAATGGCCTGTGCGCCCGCTTCGAGTTCAAGCAAGAGCCGCTTGGTCCCGGCTCCATCGCCGCCCGAATACCCGCCGAGGCCGGCGGACGCCAGCACCCGGTGGCAGGGAATGATGATCGGGATCGGATTAGCGCCGATGGCTCGTCCCGCCGACCGCGGACTGCCCCCGGCGGCGGCCGCCATCTGGCCGTAGCTGCGCGTGCAGCCGTGCGGGATATCGGCCAGCGCCTGCCAGACGCGCCGGGCATAGGGGCTGCCGGCGGGCGACAGCGGCAGGTCGAACCGGGTTAGCGCGCGCTCGAAATAGGCGTGCAACTGGGTGCGGGCCTCCAGGAGCAGCAGCGTCGCCTCCTGATCCCGCCCCCAGCCCCAGTCGACTGCGACGATCCGGCCATTCTCCTCGGAGACGGTCAGGTCTCCCGCGAGGGTGTGAAGCGACAGCTGCGGCACGCGTTTCCTATCCGCTGGACCGGGCGGATGGCAGACCGCCTGACAAGGGTCTGTCAAGTCTCGGGCGCCCGTTGTGAGCCGTTGCGCCGCCGCTTGCGCCTCCGCGCCCCCGCTTGCGGCCAGACGGCAGGCTTGTGCATAGAGGCGGCGATCACGGGCGCTCCCTGCCCTTTAAACCGGAAGGAGCGCCGGCCGGGCCGCGACGTCGCGGCAGCGGCGCCCGGCGGGAGTTGACGTTGCCAACGATTTCGAGTGCGGCCGCGTGACGGCGGCTGATCGGGACACGATTTTCGCGGCGGCGACCGGCAGCGGGCGGGCCGCGATCGCCGTGCTGCGCCTGAGCGGACCGGACAGCGGGGCAACGCTGGACTTGCTGTGCGGCAGCCGGCCTCCGGCCCGGCAGGCGCGCCTTCGGCGGTTACGAGACATGGAGGGCGGCACGCTCGATCACGCAATCGTATTGTGGCTCCCCGGCCCGGGCAGCTACACGGGCGAGGATTCGGCGGAACTGCACCTGCACGGCGGACCCGCGATCCTGGCGGCTGTCGCGGATGCCCTCATCGCGCGCGGCGCGCGTCCTGCCGGGCCAGGCGAATTCACCCGCCGGGCGTTCCTGTCCGGACGGATGGACCTGCTGCAAGCGGAAGCGATCGGCGACCTGGTCGAAGCCGAGACCGAAGGCCAGCGGCGGCAGGCGCTGCGCCAGATGGAGGGCGCACTCGGCGCGATCTACCGGGATTGGGCGACGCGCCTGCGGCTCCTGCTGGCGCAGCAGGAGGCCCTGATCGACTTCCCCGACGAGGACATCCCGCCCGAGACGGAAGCCGTTATGCTGGCCGAACTGGGATCGCTGCGCGACGCCATACAAGCGCATCTCGACGATCGTGGCCGAGGCGAGAGACTGCGGTCGGGGCTCGTCTTCGTTGTTGCGGGGGCGCCGAATGTCGGCAAGTCGAGTCTCGTCAATGCGCTAGCGGGCCGGGAGGTCGCGATCGTCACCGAGCAGCCGGGAACGACCCGCGACGCTCTGGAGACACGAATCGTTCTCGGCGACGTTCCCGTGACGCTGACGGATACGGCGGGGCTGCGCATGCCGGCAGACGCGATCGAGGCGGAGGGCGTGCGACGGGCGGAGCAGCGCGCCCGGACAGCGGATCTCGTGATCGCGGTCGGGGTGGCCGGAGGGCCGCCTGCCGTTCTGCCCGAGCAGGTGGATGGGATTCTGCCGGTGCTGCTCGTGGCGAACAAGGCCGATCTCGGCGGCAAGGTGCCCCAAGGCCTGACGGCTGTCAGCGCGCGGACCGGAGCAGGGATCGGCGAGTTGCGGCAAATGCTGGCTGCGCGCGCGCGGTCTCTGACCGACGCGGCGGGCCCGCCGCCCCTGACGCGGGCGCGGCATCGGGCGGCGCTCCTGCGCGCCGGCGACCACCTCGCAGCCGCAGCGGCCGCGGCGTGGCCCGAGTTGCGCGGCGAGGATCTGCGCCTGGCCCTGCGTGCGCTCGGCGGCATTACCGGCCAAGTGGGGGTTGAGGATATACTGGACACCATTTTCGGACAGTTCTGCATTGGGAAATGAATGACTGAGCAATTCGACGTTGTCGTCGTGGGCGGCGGGCATGCCGGGTGCGAGGCTGCCGCCGCCGCCGCCCGGATAGGCGCACGCACGCTGCTGCTGACGCACCGGCTCGACACGATTGGCGAGATGTCTTGCAATCCAGCGATCGGCGGCATCGGCAAGGGCCATCTTGTGCGCGAAATCGACGCGCTCGACGGGCTGATGGGCCGGGCGGCTGACCGCGCTTGCATCCATTTCAAGCTGCTGAACCGTAGCCGGGGTCCAGCCGTGCGTGGTCCCCGCGCGCAGGCCGACCGCTGCTTGTATAAAGCCGCCATCCAGGCACTGCTCGCCGAGACCGACGGGCTGACGATCGCCGCGGCCGCGGTGGAGGATCTCGAGATCGGAGCGGACGGCCGGATCAGCGCGGTACTGTGCGCCGACGGACGCCGGATCGGCTGCCGCGCGGCCGTGCTGACCACCGGCACCTTCCTCAACGGCATAATCCATGTTGGGCTGCAGCAGATTCCGGCCGGGCGGATCGGCGAGGCGGCGTCGCACGGGCTGGCCGCCACGCTGGCCCGCCTCGACGTGCCCCTCGGGCGCTTGAAGACGGGCACGCCGCCCCGCCTGGACCGGCGGTCCATCGGCTTGGAGAGCCTCGCCGAGGACCGAGGCGAACCGGAGCCGGAGCCGTTCAGCACCCTGACGGCCCGGATCGACCTGCCCCAGATCGCCTGCCGCGTCACGGCCACCACCCCGGCGACGCATGCCCTCATCCGGGCCAACCTGCACCGCTCCGCGATGTATGGCGGCGCGATCAGCGGCCGCGGGCCCCGCTATTGTCCATCGATCGAGGACAAGATCGTGCGTTTCGCCGGGCGCGACCGGCACACGATCTTTCTGGAGCCGGAAGGACTCGGCTCGGACGTCGTTTATCCGAACGGCATTTCCACGAGCTTGCCCGCCTCCTTACAGAGCGCCATGCTCGCGACGATCCCCGGGCTGGAGCACGCCCGCATGATCCGGGCCGGCTATGCCGTGGAATACGACTATGTCGACCCGCGCGCGCTGGCGCCCTCTCTCGCCCTGCGGTCAGCCCCCGGCCTCTTCCTGGCCGGCCAGATCAACGGCACCACGGGATACGAGGAGGCCGCCGCGCAGGGCTTGCTCGCGGGCATCAACGCCGCTCGTCATGCCGGAGGGCAACCTCCAGTGCAGATCGACCGCTCGCAGGCCTATATAGGCGTGCTCGTGGACGATCTCGTGACCCAGGGCGTCGCCGAGCCCTACCGCATGTTTACCTCCCGCGCCGAGTTCCGGCTCAGCCTGCGGGCCGACAACGCGGACCTCCGGCTGACGCGGCTCGGCCTCGCCTGGGGGTGCGTGCGGCCGCCGCGCGCTTCGGTGTTCGCGCGCTTCGAAGCAGAGGTGGAGCAAGCCTTGCATCGCGCGGCCGAGGAACTGGCTCCCCCGATAGGCGCGCTGCCGCCCAGGGCCGACCGGCGGGCGCGCACCGTTCTGGACGCGCTTGCAGCGCTCCCTGAAGACGATCACCGCCTTTCTTCAGAGCTGCCGTGGCTTGCCGCGTCGTCGCCGCGCGTGCGCGGGCAGCTATACGCGGCAGCGTGTTACGCGGGGTATCTCCGTCGCCAGCAGGCGGATGTCAAAGCCTTGCAGCGGGAGGAGGGACTCTCCCTCGCGGGGCTGGACATGCGAACGGTCGGGGGGCTGTCCACGGAGGTTCGTGAGACGCTCGCGCGCATCTGCCCGGGCACCCTCGGCGCCGCCAGCCGGCTTCCGGGCATGACGCCGGCCGCCGTCGCAGTGCTGGCCGTGCAGGCGCGAAAGAGCGGGCCAGCGTCCGGCGCGCAATGAAGTCCGACGTTCCACGTGAAACACACAATCGGCTGAGGGCATTCACCCGCCTGCTGACGCACTGGAACCGCCGCATCAACCTGACGGCGGACGCAGATCAGGACGCGATCTGGCGACGGCACATCCTGGACTCGCTGCAGTTGGCGCCCCTCATGGGAAAACCGACGGCTGCGATCGACCTCGGTTCCGGCGCGGGGTTTCCGGGCCTGGTCCTCGCGCTGGCCACGGGCGTGCCCTTCACGTTAATCGAGGCGGACCGGCGGAAAGCCGCGTTCCTGAGCGAAGCGGTGCGATTGACTGGCGCGTCCGCGACCGTTCACGTGGGCCGAATCGAGGACGCCCGCCTGCAGCCGGCGCCGCTGGTTACGGCGCGCGCCGTCGCTCCTCTGACCCGTCTTCTCACCCTTGCCGCGCCGCTGTTGACGGCGGAAGGCGTGTGCCTGTTTCCGAAGGGGGTTTCGGCGGAAACGGAGTTGACCGCCGCGGTGCTGCAATGGCAGATGACCGTGGAGCGCTTTCCAAGCCGGACGGCGCCACGCTCGACGATTTTCCGGATCAGCGAGATCGCCCATGCCGGCGCCGGCGTCCAGTTCCACCCCACCTCCTGATCTTGGGCGCGGCCCGCGCGTGATCGCAGTCGCTAACCAGAAGGGCGGGGTCGGCAAGACGACCACCGCCGTGAATCTTGCGACGGCCCTCGCGGCGGCGGGCGAGACGACCCTGCTGATCGATCTCGATCCTCAAGGCAACGCCTCGACCGGCGTCGGGCTCGCCTGGGCCGCCCGCACGGAAGGCAGCTACGGCTTGCTGACCGGGCACTCTCCATTCGATGCCGCCGCCCAGCCCTCGACGGTGCCCAATCTCTGGCTGGTTCCTGCCGAGCCGGGGCTGGCCGGGGCCGAGGTCGAGCTGGTGGACGTGGCGCGCCGGGAGTTCCGGCTGCGCCAGGCGCTTGCCGCCGTTCGCTCGGACCCTAGCCCGTTCGGCTACATCCTCGTGGACTGTCCGCCCAGCCTCGGGCTGCTCACGCTCAATGCTCTGGTGGCCGCGGATGCCGTGCTGGTCCCCCTGCAGTGCGAGTTCTTCGCGCTGGAGGGGCTGACGCAGCTCGTGCGCACGATCGAGCTTGTTCGCCGCAATCTCAACCCTCGTCTTGTCCTGCAGGGAATCGTGCTCACCATGTTCGACCGCCGCAACAACCTGTCCGATCTGGTCGCGGCCGACGCACGGAGCGTATTCGGAGATATGGTCTACGACACGGTGATCCCTCGCAACATCCGCGTGTCGGAGGCACCGAGCCACGGCAAGCCCGTGCTGCTCTACGATTACCGGTCGCCCGGCTCGCAGGCCTATGTCCGCCTCGCGGCCGAAATGCTGCGGCGGGAGCGCGCCGTGCGCAGCGCGGCCTGACATGCGCGACCCGAGCCCCCGTCTCGGCCGGGGCCTCGCGGCCCTGCTCGGCGATGTCGGAGCGGCGACCGGCGCGGGGGCGGGGGAGGCCGAAGCCGCGGGCAGCCGGCATCTGCCGCTCGACCTGCTGGAACCCGGCCCGTTCCAACCGCGCGGCACGATCGAGCCGACCTCCCTGGCTGAGCTGACCGAGTCGATCCGGGTCAGCGGCGTGCTCCAGCCGCTGCTTGCGCGCCCCCACCCGGCGCTCCCGGGGCGCTACCAGATCATCGCCGGAGAGCGGCGATGGCGCGCCGCCCAGGCCGCGGGGCTGCACGACGCGCCGGTGCTGATCCGGGGCCTCGATGATGCCGAGGCCATGGCGGCCGCCCTGGTCGAGAACCTACAGCGGCAGGATTTGAACGCGATCGAGGAGGCGGAGGGCTATCGCCGCTTGGTCGGCGAGTTCGCCATGACTCATGACCGGCTGGCCCAGGCCGTCGGCAAGTCGCGTAGTCACATCACGAATACGCTGCGACTGCTCAATTTGCCCCAGGCGGTACAGTCCGAGGTGCGCACCGGCGGCCTTTCGGCCGGTCATGCGCGCGCCCTGCTCGCTCACCCGGAGCCGGACAGGGCGGCCCTCGCCGTCATCGCCGGCGGGTTGAACGTGCGGCAGACAGAGGCTCTCGCCAGTGCCGCTCCCGCTACGCGCGACGATGGGACGAGACGGCCGCGAAACGCCAATTCGGAGGCGCTGGCGCGCGATCTGACCGCGCGGCTGGGTTTGCGCGTCGACATTCAGTCTGACGGCAAGTCCGGCAGGGTCCGCATTCACTACCGAACGCTCGATCAACTTGAGGGCGTGGTCGCGCTGCTTCGGGGCGATCCGCTCTAGAGGCCCGGCTGGCGGGACACGCCCCGGCCGCGCATCGCGGCACGCAGCAACAGATCGCGACAGATCGCCTCGGCCGGCGCTCCCGTCTGCTTGCAGGCGTGCTCCGCCGCCAGCATGCGTCCGAGCAGCGCGAGCAGGGTGCCGCTCGTCCAAATCTCCAGCCCTCTTGTCAGGGACGCGACCCGCCGGAAGAAGACCGGCGGTCGGGCCGTCCTGACGATCTCGGCCGGGATCCGGCCGCCTTCCACCGCAAGCCGCATCCGATGCAGCCGCTGGACGTGCATCATGGCCGCCCGCAGCACCCCGACAGGGCTCGCGCCTTCCGCCATTGCCTGATCGAGTGCGCGGGTTGCCGTAGCCGCATCCCCCGCCGTCGCGGCGAACAACGCGTCGTCGAGGGACAGATCCGCTTGCTCGCCGACACAGGCGCGGGCGGCGTCGAGATCGATCGAACCTCCCGCCCCCGCATAGGAGGCTAGTTTCTCCAGCTCCCCCCGAGTGGCACCCCGGTCGGCGCCGAGCTGGGTCGCGAGCCAGGCCACGGCCTCTGGCTCGGCCGTGACGCCCGCCGCCGCCAGGCCGGCGCGGATCGTCGCCTCGAGCGTCTGCCCCTGCTCCGGATGACATCCGAGGGCCGCCGCACCCGGTGCCGCTTCGATCAGCGATTTCAGCCGGGACCGTCCGGCAAGGCCCGGCGCCTCGAGTAGGACGAGCGCCTCCCCGGGGCCGTCCAGCACCGCCCTGACGGTTTCCGTCATCGGATCGCCCGCGCCACGCACGCGTACCACCCGGCGACCGCCGGTCATGGCCAGGGAGCACGCCTCCCCCGGCAAGCGGTCGCACAACTCGCGGTCGAGTTCCGCGATCCGGAACGGATCATCGGCGCTGCCGACGACCAGCCGGACCAGCGCCTCCGCACGTTCCCGGATCAGTCCCGCATCGTCGCCATGCAGCAGCACGACCCGGCAGGAGCCGGGATCGCGCAGGAACGATCCGGCGCGGCGAGCCTCAACCCTCACCCCTGGCCCGCAGCGGCGGGCGCCGCCGTGCGCTTGCGGAAATAGGCGGCGAGCTGGAGCACGATCTGATCCGCGATCTGATCCGCGAGCCGGCGCTGCACTGTCTCCTGCTCCAGATCGGCCGCGAAATATTGCTGGTCGAGGATGTTGAGGCCGTCAATGGCGCGCGAGGTGCCGCTGGTCAGCGCGGTCCGTGCCGGATCCTGCGCCCTCAGCGTCCAGGCGCCCCGCGCGATCAGCCGGACCCGGGTCACCGAGTTGTCACCCTGAATGCCGATCCCTTCGCCGCCGATGCTGTAATTGACTCCGAGATCGTATTTCGGCAGCACCCCGGTGCTGGCCCGCTCCAGACGCTGTTGCAACGCCTGGCGCAGCAGCTGGCCCGGACGGTCCGGCAGAATCTCCACATGCACGGCGGCCAGTTCGCGCTGGGCGATGCCCGGCCGGCCGGACGCCGTCCGCATATAGACCGGGCGGAAACCGCAGCCGGACAGGCTCAAGCCGGCCGCGAAGCCGAGCAGGGAACGCCGGCGCATGCTCTACCCCGCCACCACGAAGTTCACGATCCGGTTCGGGACATGCACGCGCTTCAGGATGCGCTTGCCTTCCAGCAGCCGCGCGACGTTCGGCTCCGCCGCGGCGGCCGCGATCACCTGCGCGGCGTCCTCGTCCGGAGCCGCCGCGATCGTCCCCCGCAGCTTGCCCATGATCTGCACGGCGATCGTCACCGACGAGGCCGCGACCAGTGCGGCATCGGCCTCCGGCCACGGCAGCTCCGCGACCAGAGCGGAACCCGGACGCAGCCGGGCGTGCAGCGTCTCGGCCAGATGCGGCATCATCGGCGACAGCAGGCGCGCGAGCGTCCGCAGCGCCTCGTCCCGCGCCGCCCGGAACGCGGCGTCGCCCTCCGCCGCCGTTCCGGCCTCGGCGATCGCGTTCGCGAACTCGTGCAGCCGCGCGACGGCGACGTTGAACGCGAACGCCTCCAGCGACTCCGTCACCAACGCAATGGTGCGGTGGGTCGCCCGCCGCAGAGCCAGCGCCGGGCCGGACGCCGCCGCGAGGGCCCCCGGGTCGATCTCGCCTAGGGTGGCGGCGAAGGCCTCAACGAGCCGATAAACGCGCTGCACGAAACGAAATGACCCGGAAACGCCGGATTCCGTCCATTCCATGTCGCGTTCCGGGGGGTTATCCGAAACAATAAACCAGCGAGCGGTATCGGCGCCGTACTGGTCGATGATCGCGCCGGGATCGACGGTGTTGCGCTTCGATTTCGACATCGATTCGACCCGGCCGATCGTCACCGTCTCGCCGGTGCCGCGATGCAGCGCGGTCCCGTCGCCGCGCCGCTCCACCTCGCCCGGATACAGCCAGCGCCCGTCCGCGCCACGGTAGCTCTCGTGCGTGACCATCCCTTGGGTGAACAGGCCGGCAAACGGCTCGTCGAGGCCGACATGCCCCGTCAGACGCATCGCCCGCGTGAAGAAGCGCGAGTACAGCAGGTGCAGGATCGCGTGCTCGATGCCGCCGATATACTGGTCGACCGGCAACCAGTGATCTACCGCCGCCCGATCCACGGGCACGGGCGCGTGCGGGGAGCAGAACCGGGCGAAATACCAGGAGCTATCGACGAAGGTGTCGAACGTATCGGTCTCGCGCTCCGCCGCGCCGCCGCAGGAGGGGCAGGCGACATGCTTCCAGGTCGGATGATGGTCGAGCGGATTGCCGGGCCGGTCGAACGAGACGTTCTCGGGCAGCACGACCGGCAGCTGGTCCGGTGGAACAGGCACGACGCCGCAGGACGGGCAATGAATCACCGGGATTGGGCAGCCCCAGTAGCGCTGCCGGCTGACGCCCCAGTCGCGCAGCCTCCAGTTGGTCACGCCCTCGCCGAACCCTTTCTCCTCAAGGGCCGCGATGGCGGCTTGCTTGGCGCCGCCGACGTCGAGCCCGTCCAGGAACCCCGAATGATAGGCCGTGCCGGGTCCGGTATAAGCCGCATCGCCGATCGCGAACGTCTCCGGGTCGGCGCCGGGCGGCAGCACCACCGGCGTGACGGGCAGCCCGTAGCGGCGGGCGAATTCGAGGTCGCGCTGGTCGTGCGCCGGACACCCGAATACCGCGCCCGTGCCGTATTCCATCAGCACGAAATTGGCGATCCACACCGGGTAGGTCGCGCCCGCGATGAACGGATGCGCGACGCGAAGGCCGGTGTCGTAGCCGCGCTTCTCCGCCGTCTCGATCACCGCCTCGCTGGTGCCGAGGCGGCGGCATTCGGCGATGAAGCCGGAAGCTCCCGGATCGCGTCGGCCCACTACTTCGGCGAGCGGGTGCTCGGGCGCGACCGCGAGAAATGACATCCCGAACAGCGTGTCGGGCCTCGTCGTGTAGACCTCGACCGTGCCGATCCCGTCCTCCGGCGCGGCCAGGGGGAAGCGCACGCGCGCCCCCGTGCTGTAGCCGATCCAGTTCTCCTGCATCGCCCGCACGCGCTCGGGCCAGCGATCCAGATCGCGCAGGCCGTCGCGGAGCTCGGCGGCGAAGGCGGTGATGCGCAGGAACCACTGTGCGAGGAGCTTCTTCTCGACCGGCGCGCCGGACCGCCAGCCGCGGCCGTCGATCACCTGCTCGTTGGCGAGCACCGTGCCGTCGACCGGATCCCAGTTCACCCAGCTTTCGCGCCGGTCCACGAGGCCGGCCGCCATCAGGTCAAGAAAGAGCCGTTGCTGCTGGCCGTAATAGGCGGGGTCGCACGTCGCGAACTCGCGCGCCCAGTCGATCGACAGGCCCATGCGCTGCAATTCGGCGCGCATGGCAGCGATGTTCTCGCGCGTCCATGTCGCGGGATGCACCCCCCGCTCCCGCGCCGCGTTCTCCGCCGGCAGGCCGAACGCGTCCCAGCCCATCGGGTGCAGCACCTCATACCCGCGCGCGCGCTTGTAGCGCGCCACCACGTCCCCCAGCGTGTAGTTGCGGACGTGACCCATATGGATCTTGCCGCTCGGATAGGGAAACATCTCGAGCACGTAGTATTTCGGCCGGCCGCCCTCCGGCACGTCGGCGACCGTGAAACAGCCCCGGTCGGCCCACGCCGCCTGCCAGTAGGGCTCGGCGGCGCGAAAGTCGTATCGCGCGGGTTCGGCCGCCGGCGCGCGGCCGTCCGGCGGCAAGGATCGAGGCAGCGTGCTCATGCCCTCTAATCATCCACGTCGCCGCCCGAAGGCAAGGGGCGGTAGCTCAGTTTCAAATCCGATCTCGGTCGACCCGACCTGCGTTCCCGTCCCGTTACTGTGGCTCAGATCGCCACGGACGATAAAACGGGGGCGGTATGAGCGGCGATATCTTCAGCTTCTGGGCGGGCGTGCCGGGTGATGCGCGGGAGCACCCTGACGATCGGCCTGTCTTCGACCGGGCTGCCAACGATGACGACCGGGGGCACGGGTTCGATCTTCAGTGCCTGCCCGCGCCGTTCAATGGCCCGTTGCGCACCGCCCGTGTCGTCCTGCTCTACCTGTCCCCGGGCTGGCGCGAGTTCGACGTGGAAGAGGCTGGCACGAACGCGGGGCAGGACCGCTACTTCCGCCGTCGCCAAGGCTATCAGCCGCTCGACAGCGAGGCCGAGCACAAGGCCGGGTATCGCTGGTGGACTGAACGCACCAAGCTGTTCGGCGAGCCGACACAGCTACGGGACAAGATCGCCTACCTAAACATCGGCGCATATCACTCGAGGGATTTCAGGGATTACCACATGCTCTCGGCGCTGCCCTCGTGTCGGGCGTCTCTCGACTGGGCGCAGGGCGTGCTTTTCCCTCAAGCCGAGCGCGGCGACCGTGTCGTGGTGTGCCTTCGCTCGGCTCGATTCTGGGACTCGGGAAGCAGCGCAGATACGGTATTGGCCTGTTTGCCCCGGCGGTCAGCCGTGGCGGCCATATGCTCGCGAAGGCCGAAAACATGAGCCTGCGGGATGACGTCGTAGCGGCCGTTCGTAAAGCCATCGCGCGCGGGCCATTTTCTGACTGAGACATTACCCAAGGGCGGCTCGCTGGATGGAGCGCGCGACGTCGGTCGTTGCGGAATTCGGCAGGCTGGAGGCGGTTGTCGGGCGGTCGGGACTCGGTCACGGGCCGTCTCCTGATAGAGTCCGGCGAGGCAACGCAAAGGAGACCGAGACCGTGCCTGCTCATCCTGCCCTCGCCCGTGCCGAGGCGTTCTGCGCCCGGTTCGGTCTGCGCATTCCGATCCTGCTCGCGCCCATGGCCGGGGCCTGTCCGCCCTCGCTCTCGATTGCGGTCGCCCGCGCTGGCGGCCTCGGCGCATGCGGGGCGCTGCTCATGGCGCCGGCCGCGATCGCCGGCTGGGCCGAAGCGGTGCGGGCAGCGACCGGCGCCCCGTTCCAGCTCAACCTCTGGATCCCCGATCCCGCGCCCGCGCGCGACCCGGCGCACGAGGCGGAGATCCGCGAATTCTTGGCCGGCTGGGGGCCGGAGGTGCCGCCCGAAGCCGGGAACGTGACACCGCCCGACTTCGCCGGCCAGTGCGAGGCGCTGCTGGAGGTCGCACCCCCGATCGTCTCCTCCGTCATGGGCCTCTATCCCCCGGCCTATGTGCGCCGCCTCAAGCAGCGTGGCATCGCCTGGTGGGCGAGTGTCAGCACCGTGGCCGAGGCGCGCGCGGCGGTCGAGGCCGGGGCCGACGCGGTGGTGGCGCAGGGGATGGAAGCGGGCGGCCATCGCGGTTGCTTCGAGGCCGGGCGGGCGGAAGCGGGGCTGGTCGGGCTATTCGCGCTCCTGCCCGCCATCGCGGACGCGGTGCGCGTGCCGGTCATCGCCACGGGCGGGATCGCCGACCCGCGCGGGGTCGCGGCTGCGTTGACCCTGGGCGCGAGTGCCGTGCAGGTCGGCACGGGCTTCCTGCGCTCCCCCGAGGCCGGGTTGCACCCGGCCTGGGCGGATGCGCTCGCGCGGACGCCGCCGGAAGGCACGGCGCTCACCCGCGCCTTCAGCGGCCGCGCCGGGCGAAGCATCGCCACCGCCTATGTGCAGGCGGCGGCCGTCCCGAATGCCCCCGCGCCGGCGCCCTACCCGGTGCAGCGGGGCTTGACCGCGCCGATGCGCGCCGCCGCGCTCAAGGCCGGCGACCTCGACCGGATGCAGGCCTGGGCGGGGCAGGCATCGGCGATGGCTCGGGCCGAACCGGCGGGGGAGATAGCGCGCGGCCTCTGGGAGAGCGGGCGGAAATTGCTGGCCGCGTCATCCTAACCGGAAGTCGGCGGGCTAACCGGAAGTCGGCGGGCTGGAGCGCGCGGCGACTTGCGAATGAATTGCATTTGCGGTAGCCCCGGAGGCGCCATGCCGTGGGCCGCGCAAGCCGGTTCGAAATGGAGCGACGAAAGAGACGATGCTGGCCGCACGCACAACGACCCTCCGCCCGCGCGGCATCCCGGCGTTCGCCGCCTTGGCGTTGCTGGCCGCTCCGCCGGCGTCGCGCGCGCAGGAGGACACCGGAGGCCTGGCCCCGCCCGAGAGCCAAAGCCCGGTTCCGGGGCCGACCACGGCTCAGCCAGCAACGGGGACCGGCTTGCTCGAGCGACCGAACCTGCTCGGCGATATGGGCGGCCTGCGCAGCGCCCTCGCGCGGGTTGGCGTGTCGCTCGGCCTCTCCGAAACCAGCGAGGTCTTCGGCAACCCGGCGGGCGGCAGCCGCACCGGGGCCGCGTATGACGGGCTGACCATCATCAGCCTTGGCCTCGACACCGAGGCCGCCCTCGGCTGGAAGGGCGGCACGTTCAACGTGAGCGCCTTCCAGATCCACGGCCGCAATCTCAGCGCCGACACGCTCTACAGCCTGCAGACCGCGAGCGGCATCGAGGCGCAGCGCGCGACCAGGGTCTGGGAACTCTGGTACATGCAGCACCTCGCGAACGGTCTCATCGACGTGAAAATCGGCCAGCAGAGCCTCGACACCGAGTTCATGACGAGCGCCGGATCGAGCCTGTTCATCAACACCGCCATGGGCTGGCCGATCCTGCCCTCGGTCGATCTCTACGGCGGCGGCCCGGCCTATCCGCTTGCCTCGCTCGGCGTCCGGGTCCGGGCGCAGCCGACGGAAAATCTCACCGTGCTCGGCGGCGTGTTCGACGACAACCCGCCCGACGGCCCGTTCTTCGACGACAGCCAAGTGCGCGGCGCCGCGCAATCCGGCACGGCCTTCCATCTCGGCACCGGCGCCCTCGTCATCGGCGAGGTGCAGTACGCGCTCAACCCGCCGCCGGCCGGCGACACGAGCGGACCTTCCAAGCCGCCGTCCGGCCTGCCCGGCCTGTACAAGATCGGCTTCTGGTACGATTCGGCCCGCTTCCCGAGCTACAGCCGGGATCCGTCCGGCCTGCCGCTCGCAAGCCCATACAGCAACGGCCGCTACGCGTTTCTCCCGTCCAATTTCAGCATCTACGCCGTCATGGACCAGATGATCTGGCGGCCGCGAGCCGACGCGGCGCGCGCTGTCGGGGTGTTTGCGCGCATCATGGGCGCGCCCGGCGACCGCAATCTCGTCGATCTCGGCGTCAACGCCGGAATGACGCTGAAGGCGCCGTTCGCGGGGCGGGACAACAACACGGTCGGCGTCGGCTACGGCTTCGCCAGGCTCAGCCCGACCGCCGTTGCGTCCGACCGGGATACGAATTTCTACGCCGGGCGCTATCCGGTGCGCGGCAGCGAAAGCTTCGTCGAGCTCACCTATCAGGCGGTGCTCACGCCCTTTCTCACCGTGCAGCCCGATCTGCAATACGTCTGGACCCCGGGCGGCGGCGTTCCGAACCCGCTCGATCCGGCCAGGCGCGTCGGCAACGAAACGATCCTCGGCCTGCGCAGCACCGTGATTTTCTGACGAGAGACCCGCCATGAACCAGGCACGCGCCGTCCTCGCCGTCATTGCCGCCTTCATGTGCGCCGCAGGCGCGCGGGCCGGCGAAAAAGGCTACCTCGACGGCATCAAGCGGCACACGACGCTCACCTCGACGGTGCCCGCGAATGGCGACCAGAACCCGTACGCGATCGTCGTCGCGCCGGTCTCGTCGGGCACGATCCGGCAGGGGGACGTGCTGGTGACGAACTTCAACGACCGCGGCAATCTCCAGGGCACGGGCACGACCATCGTCGCCTACACTCCCGCGACCAGGACGCTCGCAACCTTCGCCGCGATGCCGCGCGACCTGCCGGGCTGCCCCGGCGGCATCGGCCTCACCACCGCGCTCGCCATGCTGAAGGGCGGCTGGGTCGTCGTCGGCAGCCTGCCGAGCCGCGACGGCACGACCAGGACCAGGGGCCAGGGCTGCCTCGTCGTGCTCGACACGCAGGGCCGCGTCGCGCGCACGTTCACCGGCCCGAATATCGACGGCCCCTGGGGCAACATGGCAGTCGTGGACCGGGGCGGAACGGCGACGCTGTTCGTCAGCAACACGGGGTTCGGAATCGGCGCGCCCGGCCAGGAGGTGGTTCCCCGGGCGACCGTGCTCCGGCTCGATCTCGCGATGACGCCCGAAGAACCGCCCTCCGTCGTCCGCGAGACCGTCGTCGCCAGCGGCTTCGGCGAGCAACCGGATCAGGACGTGTTCATCATCGGCCCGACCGGTCTCGCCCTCGGCGCGAACGGAACCCTCTACGTCTCGGACGCGATCGGCAACCGTATCGCCGCCATCGCGGACGCGTTGACCCGCACGGACAGCGCCGGCGCCGGCCGCACCGTCACCGAAGCGGGCCTGCTCCGGCGGCCGCTGGCCATGACCACGGCCCCGAACGGAAACCTGCTGGTCACCAACGGCCAGAACGGCCAGGTCGTGGAGGTCGACCCCGTCGCGGGCACGCAGGTCGGCGCACGGTGGATCGATGCCAACAAGGCGCAGACGCCTCCTGGCAGCGGCGACCTGTTCGGCATCGCCATGACCCCTGACGGGACCGGGTTCTACTACGTCGAGGACGAGGTGAACGCGCTCGTCCTCGCCCACTGACACGCCCATGGGGGAGTGCCTTGCATGACCGGACGTTGCCCGATGGGATCGCGCCGGGGCTTCCTGGCGGCGTTAGGCGGCGCTGCTGCGGCCGCCGCCGCACCGAACGCCCTGGCTGCCCCCGACGCCGACAAAACCGGGCAGGGCATCACGCCCGCCGGCCAGGGCCAGGGCCGCGCTGCCGTCGAACCGTTCCGGGGCGAGCACCAGGGCGGCATCGCGACGGCGCTGCAAAGCCACACCGCCATGCTCGCCTTCGACCTGACGACGCAGCGGGCCGAGGACGTCGTGCGGCTGATGAAGCTCTGGACCTTGGCCGCCGAGCGCATGAGCACGGGCGAGACGGCCGCGCCGATGCCCTCCAGCACCGACAAACCGGCCCCGGATAGCGGCGAGGCGCTCGGCCTCGCGCCGGCGCGGCTGACCGTGACCTTCGGCTTCGGCCCCGGCCTGTTCGTCTCGGGCGGTGTCGACCGCTACGGCCTGGCCGCCCATCGCCCGCAAGCGCTCGCCGATCTGCCGTCCTTCGCCGGGGACCAGCTGGAGGCGGCGCGCACCGGCGGCGACCTCTCCGTGCAGGCCTGCGCCGATGATCCGCAGATCGCGTTCCACGCCATCCGCCAACTCGCGCGGCTGGCCGACGGGATCGCCCGCATCCGCTGGGCGCAGACCGGCTTTTCCTCCAATTTCGCCGCCGACGAGACGCCGCGCAACCTGATGGGCTTCAAGGACGGCACCCAGAACCCGGTCTCGCGCAAACCGCTGGAGAAGACGGCGGCGGGCGGCGTCAGGCCGAACCCGGACAGCCTGGAAGACGTGGTGTGGGTCGCCGACGAGGGGCCGGACTGGATGCGGAACGGCAGCTACATGGTCGTCCGCCGCATCCGCATCGCGCTCGAGCACTGGGACCAGACGCCAATCGACTTCCAGGAGCAGACGATGGGCCGGCACAAGGTCTCGGGCGCGCCGATCGGCGGTGAGAACGAGTTCGACCCGATCGATCTCGACGCCGTCGACCAGGACGGCAACCCGGTGATCGCCGAGCACGCCCATGTCCGCATGGCCGCCGCCGCCAGCAACGACGGCGCCCAGATGCTGCGCCGGTCCTATTCCTACAATGACGGCGTGACCTTCATCGCCGAGCGCTGGCCGCCCTGGCGCCAGGGGATGATGTATGACGCGGGATTGCTGTTCGTCTGCTACCAGCGCGACCCGCGCGCGAGCTTCGTCAGGATCTTCGGCCCGATGTCGCAGTTCGACATGCTGAACCAGTACGCGACCCATGTCGGCGGCGGCCTGTTCGCCTGCCCCGGCGGCGTGCGGCCGGGTGAGTTCATCGGCCAGAAGCTGTTCGAGGCCGCGCTCGGGCCGCAGGTGGTCGCGTCCGTGGACGCGCGCCCAGCCGCCCCGAACGGCCAGTCGAGACCCCAGGCCGACTGATGCGCTGAGCCGGGTTCGCGCACCCTGTCGCAGCACGGGCGAAGGTGGCAAATTCCGATGTGACCACTTGCGACCATCCGAGCGCACCGTCGGCCGGCGCGCGTCCGCCCGGTACTCGTCCCAGAGACTCGCGGCTTCGCTTCGGTCCGGTCCTGGGCTCGGCGGCGCTGCATGCGGGCCTCCTCGCCGTCATCGCAATGCTTCCGGCCGCAGGCAGGATCGCCGCTCCGCCCGCCGAGCCGGCGTCTGTCGAACTGGCGTTCCTGCCGGCCGAACCGACGGCCGAACCCGCACCCGCGGAACCGGCCGCCCCGCCGGAGCCTATGGCCGAACCCGCTCCGGCCCCCGCGCCGCCGTCCGCGCCCGTATCGGAGCCGGAGCAACCGCCGCCGCCACCGCCAGCCGTTGCCCCGATGCCGGCGCCGCCGGCCGCCCAGCCGCCGTCACAGGCTGCACGGCCGCCACGGGCAGAAAGGCAGGCGCGGCGGCCGCCTCCGGCTCGCCGCGCCCCACCGCCACGGGCAGCCGAGGCACCGGCCCCGGCCGCCCCGCGAGAGCCGAGCGCGCCCATCGCCCGTCCCATGCCGCCGGAACCGACGCCGCCGACCGCCGAAGCGATCGCAGCGGGGCTGAGCTGGCGGAAAACATTGGCGGCTTGGCTGCAGGCGCACAAATCCTATCCCGAAGCCGCGAGGCGTCTCGGCGAACAGGGCCGCGTCGTGCTGCGGTTCACGGTCGCGCGTGACGGGCGGGTGCTCGACGTGCAGGTCGTCGGCAGTTCCGGATCGACGAGGCTGGACGGCGCGGCCGAAGGCATGCTGCGCGGCGCGCATCTCGCGCCCTTTCCGGCCGCCATGCCGGAGCCGCAGGTCACGGTCACCGTGCCGCTGCGCTACGAGCTGCAGCTCTGAGCCTGGTCAGAACGTCACCCGGACGCCGCCATAGGCAGCCAGCGGCGGGGCGACGCTGTAGGAGCGGGGGTTGGTCGCGCCCGGCGCCTGCGCGATCGGCACCGAACCCGTCGGAGAAAATGTTCCGAACGTGTAGTATTTCGTGTCGAACAGGTTCTGCACCAGCCCAAACACCTGCACGGTCTTCGTCGCCTGATACTGCGAGTTGAGGTTGAGGACGAAATATCCCGGCGTCCTGGGCGTGAGATTCGCCTCGTCGCCGAACAGATACTGGCCGCTCGCGCCCACGCCCGTCGCGCCGATCGTCCAGGCGTCCGTCACCCTGTAGCTCGCCCCAATCTTGATGAGATGCGTCGGCACGCCGGGAACGTGGTCGCCCGCGCGAACAATGATGCTGCCGCCCGCGTTGGCTGCCGGATTGTCCGGGCTCGACACGGCAAAGCCATTCTGGAACGTCGCGTCGATATAGGAGTAGTTCGCCCACGCGGCCAGCCTGCCCGTCGTGAGCCGCAGCCCCGCATCGACACCCTGCCGCCGAGTCGTGCCGACATTCTGGAAATAGGCGCGGCCCTGGATCGCGCTGTTGACGAACAGGATGTCGTCATCGAGGTTCGTATGAAACAGCCCGAGCGTGTAGGAGAGGCGCGCGCCCTCGTACGGATGCAGCTCGCCGCGCGCGCCGGCCTCGAATGTGTGCGCCACGACCTGCTTGAGATCGGGATCGCCGACGAAGAAATTGGCGAGGCTGCACGGCGCAGCGGCATCGGCGCAGGATAGTTCGGCCGGCGTCGGCGCGCGATTGGCCTCGGCGTAGCTGCCGTAGAGCGTGAGTTCGGGCGCGATTTTGTAGGTCAGCCCGGCGGATGGATTGAACCGGTTATAGGTATGCGTGCCGGTGAGTGCGGAGCCTTCGCGATCGTCGAGGTCGATCTCGGCCGCGTTGAAGCGGCCAGCGACCGTCGCCGCGAGCCGGTCCGTGACGTCGAGCGTGTCCGTGAGGAACAGGCCGTAATAGGCGTCGGTGACGCCGACGCGCACCGGCGCGATCGAGCCGTCCGCCTGGTCGAGCACGATCCCCGGCCCGACAAAAACCCGGTCGAGCGGCGTCAGCCCGCCAATCGCGGTGCTCGCGCCGAACATCGTATCCGCGCCGTCGAAGCTCGCGCCGGCGACGAGTTGGTTCGGCCGTCCGAACACATCCCGCTTGTAAGTCGCCTGCGCCGAGACGCCGTAGCGATTGGTGTTCGTGCTCTGCCGGTCGAGCTGCGAATACGGGCCGCCGCTCAGGAAGTCGGGAATCGGATTGCCGCCGCGATCGGTCGCGAACACGTCGTCCGTCACGCACAGGAAACCGGCGGCTGCGTCGCACGGCGCGACGTCGCTGACATTGCCGTTCACGACACGCTGTTGCAGATAGCCGTAATAGGCGTTGCCCTGCAGCGAGACATGATCGCTCGCGTCCACCGTGCCGTTGAGCGAAACAAGGGCGTATCGGTTCGAGATCAGGTTAGGCGCCGTGAACTGCCCGCGCCGGTCCACCGCGATCAGCTCGACGGGCGCGGTGCCGGGACCGTTCAGGTTCGTATCCGCGGCGACGAGGCTGAGATGCGCCTCGGCCCGGTCGCTGCGCCAGCCGACGTCCCCAGCAATGTTGTAGAGATCGGATGACTGGAACTGCCGCCAGCCGTCGGCGTGCGTCGCGCTGCCCGCGATATAGGCGGCGACATTGTCCTTCTGCACGCCATACTGGAACTCGCCCGTGACGCGGCCGAACGAACCGCCCCACAGATCGCCCTCCGCGCCCTGATAGGTGAAGCCGTTCTTCAGCCGGACCGATATCGCGCCGCCGAGCGCATTCAGGCCGAAGGCCGGATTGGAGCCGACCAGCTCCACCCGGTCGATCGCGATGTCAGGCAGCAGATCCCAATCGACCGTGTCTCCGAAGGGCTGGTTGAACCGCGTGCCGTTGACATAGACGGCGAGACCCTGCGCGTTGCCCTGCAAGGGCGACGCCTGGAAGCCGTGATAGAGCAGGTTCGGCTGGAACTGGTTGCCGGAACCGTCATCGAGCGTCACCCCCGCCACGCCCTCGTTAAGGGAGCGCAGAAGGTTCGGCGTGCCGTCCCGGCTGACGTCCGCCCCGGTCAGGACATGCGTCTCTCCCGGCACCTTGTCGCGGTCGATGCCCGATCCGAGCATCGGCGTCGTCCCGACGATGTCGACCTGCGGCAGCGTGAGCGTGTCGCCCGTTTGGTCCTGGGCGAGCGCCGCCGCCTGCCAGAGCGCCAACGCCATGCAGAAGCCGCCCACGGCTCGCACCCGACCGCCCGCATGACCAGCGGCGCGTCTCGTCATCCGTTCCCCTTCGCGCATGCGCGTCACCGCAACGGCGGCGGCGGGAAGGCCAGCACCTCGCCGGTATAGGTCTCCACCACCTCCGAGAACGGCACCTGCTGGTCCGTGGTCAGGATCGCGCGATGCTGCAGCACATGCGCGGGCGGCTGCAACGGACCCGCGGCACCCGGCGTCTCCGCGCTTGCCCAATCCGCCGGCAGCGGCGACCACAGCAGGTCGGCGGACAGAGTCTCGCGATGGAAATGCAGGTCGCGCACCACGCGCCCGAACGGCGTATCGGTCTCGTCCAGCTGCTTGTTCATTTCCGGCGTGAGGCGCGACGGCACATACCAGTTGTCCGCCTCGGACAGCACCTTGCCGCCGCAGGCGAGCTGCACCCGGCGATAGCGCACCGGCTCCGTCTCGCCGATCTTCAGGCGGGCGCGGCCCTCGGGCGGCAGCGTCTTGTCGGCCCCCCGCACCAGGCGCGCGACCAGCTTCGGCTCCGGCGCGAGGCGATGGGCCGCGCACCAGCGCTCCAAGGTCAGCGTGGCGCTCGGATGGCTGAGCAGATCCGCATTCAGCGTCTCCAGCAGCGCCAGCATCTCCACGCGGGACAGGGCGGTGTCGGGCCAGGGCGGGGCGGCCCCGCCGATCAGGGGCATCGCTGCCGCCAGCATCGCGAGCCCAAGTCTCCGCACCCCGGCCAACTCGGCACCGATCCCTTTGTCCATCCCCGATCCTTTCCGCGCGCGTCGCCGGGAGTGTAGGGCGGATCGACCGGGGCCGGAACCGGGCGGGCCCGGCCAGCTTTGCGGGGCACCGCACGATCACGGAGGTGACAGTTTCATCGACGGCTGTTACGACGACTTCGCCCGGCCCACTCCTGCCCGGAAGGTAACCACTCGCGAGCGCTCCCGATGCTCTATCTGACTAACCTGCCGGTGTGGGTATCCGGCCTGCTCGTCGTGGCCCTCACCGCGCTTGCGATGACCGGTCCCGTTCTGGTCCGGCGCCGGATCGAGCTTGAGCGGCTGAGCACCAACAACGAGGTCGCCGGATTCAAGTTCGCGACGGTCGGCGTGCTGTACGCCGTGCTGCTCGCCTTCGCGGTCATCGTCGTGTGGGAGAAGTTCAGCAGCGCCGAGGACGCCGTTGCCACGGAAGCCGGCGCCGCCGCCACCATCTACCGCCTCTCGACCGGCATCCCCGGCCAGCCCGGCGCCGATCTGCGCGCCGCGATGACGCGCTATCTCGAGGACACCATCAACGAAGACTGGCCGGCGATGGCGAACGGTGGCCGCAGCGCCGACACGACGCATGCGCTCGATGACGTATACGCGGCGGCCCTGGCGTTCGAACCGTCCGACGTCCGGGGCGGCTCGCTGTTCGCCGAAATCCTGCACCAGCTCGACACGGTGACGCAGGCGCGGCGCATCCGGCTCACCTTCGCCCTGGGAATCGTGCCGGCGGTGCTTTGGGCCGTGCTGTTCGCGGGCGCGGTCGTCACCATCGGATTTACGTTCTTCTTCGGCACCGAAAATCTTCGCGCCCAGACGCTGATGACCGGAATGCTGTCGGCCCTGATCCTGTCCGGGCTGCTGATCATCATCGTGATCGACCGCCCCTTCTCCGGTCCGGTCCGGGTCGAGCCGCACGCGCTCGAGCGCGTCCTCAACGACTTCTTCCTGCCCACCGCCGGAAAGTGACGCCCGCGAAGCAATCCGGTACCACACGTCCTCTCTTTTCCTAAAACACACGAACCCGGCACTTCGCAAGGAGACGCCATTTGGCAAGAGAAATCCGCGCCTTGACCGGCCTCCGCGGCGGTGCAGCTGGCTATGTCTGCGCCTACCACCTGCTGTTCGGACGAGGCACCACGGGCGCCGTCGTGCAACGCGCGTTGTCGAAGGGCTATCTGTCGGTCGACATATTCTTCGTCCTGAGCGGCCTGGTGATGGCTCTCACCTACAAGCCGGCGTTCGAACGAGGATACGGCCTGGCCGTTCACGGTGAATTCCTGATTCGTCGGGCCGGCAGGATCGTGCCCTTATACGGTTTCGTCCTTCTCGCGACCGTCGCCGTATATGCACCGGCCGGTCGCCTGTTTGCGCCCGGCGTCGTGACGGCGAATCTCCTGCTGATCCAGGGTTGGGGACTGCATGTTCCTTCGATCATACCGCCCGGATGGTCGATCAGCACGGAAGCGGCCGCCTACATCCTGTTTCCCGCGATGCTGGTCATGGCAATATTCTCCTCGCGGGCGGGAGGCTGGGCATCGCTCGCGCTCGCCATCATTCTGGTGCTGGTCTCGAGCACGCTCGTGACACCATCGGCGTCCATCTACATGCACGGCGCTCTCGATGTATGGGACGACGCGACCGCAGGCCCCTTGCTGCGCTGCCTGGGGGGCTTCCTGCTGGGTCTCCTGACCTTCCGCGCCGCGAGGTCGCAGTCGGTCTGCGCCGTTGCCGGTTCGGACATGTTCGGCGTTGTCGTGCTCGGTCTGCTCGCGGGCGGCGTGATGTCCGGCGTGCCGGATCTCGTCATCTATCCGCTGTTCCCGGCTCTGGTGCTCTGCCTCTATGTCAATCGGGGCCGGGTCGCCGCCGTTGCCGGCTCCGCTCCACTGCACTGGCTCGGTGTTATTTCCTACGGCATCTACCTGATCCACAGCGTGGTCATCGAATTCCTCTGGCCCGCCTCCCAGGCCTGGCTAGTCGGGCATTCCACAACGCTGCGCGGCGCGGCTTCGGTCATCCTATGCACCTGCGCGACGCTGATCGCGGCGCAACTGTTGCACGTCACGATCGAGCTGCCTGGGCGGACCCTGGCGCGCCGCATAAGCTTGCCGTCTCTGCGGGACGCCCCGCAAAACCATCGATCCGGCCGGGGTAGCTAGAGCGGACACCCCGATCCAGAACGCGCCGGGCCGACCAGGCTCGACCCCCGGCCGCTTCGCAGCAACCCCGCCGTGAAGGGTCGGGCGCGACCACGATCCGTAGGGTTCGGTCACATCCGACGCTGCCTGGACGGACCCTGACCCGCCGGATAATCTCGCGGCCTCTGCGGGACATCCCGCAATCAGTCGATCCGGCCGGGGTAGCTAGAACGGCGGCACGCCCCAATCAGAATAAGGGAGGCCTTCGCGATGAAGCTTTTGCGCTATGGCGCCGAAGGGCAGGAGCGGCCCGGACTGCTCGACCGGGACGGCCGCATCCGCGATCTCTCGGGCCATGTCGATGACATCGGCGGAGATGCGCTAAGCCCGGCCGGGCTCGGCAGGCTCGCGGCGCTCGACCCGGCCAGCCTCCCCTCCGTCGACGGCGCGCCGCGCCTCGGCGTGCCGGTCGCGCATGTCGGCAAGTTCATCGCGATCGGCCTCAATTTCGCCGACCACGCCGCCGAATCGGGACTGCCGATCCCGAAGGAGCCGGTCGTGTTCACGAAGGCGACCAGCTCGCTGACCGGCCCGAACGACACGGTGATGCTGCCCCGCAACTCGGTGAAGGGAGACTGGGAGGTCGAACTCGGCGTCGTCATCGGCAGCCGCGCCGCCTATGTCGAGGAAGAGGAGGCGCTGGACCACGTCGCCGGATACTGCGTCGTCAACAACGTGAGCGAGCGCGAATACCAGATCGAGCGCGGCGGCACCTGGGACAAGGGCAAGGGCTGCGACACGTTCGGCCCGGTCGGGCCCTGGCTCGTGACCAGGGACGAGGTGCCGGACCCGCAGGCCCTCGGCATGTGGCTCGACCTGAACGGCAGGCGCATGCAGACCGGCAATACCAAAACCATGATCTTCGGCCCGGCCGCGATCGTGAGCTATGTCAGCCGCTTCATGACGCTGCTGCCCGGCGACATCATAACCACCGGCACGCCGCCCGGCGTTGGCCTCGGGATCAAGCCGAACCCCGTTTATCTGAAGCCCGGCGACGTGATGACGCTCGGCATCGACGGTCTCGGCGAGCAGCGCCAGGAGGTGATCGCCTGGCGCCGCGAACCGCGGGCGCGGTAGCCATGCTGTTCCCGGGCCGCTTCGCGGGACGCGCCGCGATCGTCACCGGCGGCGCCTCCGGCATCGGCCTCAACGTCGCCACGAGGCTGGCCGCAGAAGGCGCGTCCGTGTCGCTTTGGGATCTGGACGCGGAGGCGCTCGGCCGGGCAAGGACGGAGTCCAGGGCCGCCGATGCGCGCGCGCTCGACATCGCCGATCCGGACCAGGTCGCGCGCCGCATGGACGAGACGGTAAGCGCGCTCGGCAGGCTCGACGTGCTGGTCGCGAGCGCGGGCATCACCGGGCCGAACACGACCGTGCGCGACTATGCGACCGACGCCTGGCGGCGGGTGATCGACGTCAACCTCAACGGCCTGTTCTACTGCAACCGCGCCGCCGTGCCGCATCTCGAACGGAACGGCTATGGCCGCATCGTCAACATCGCGTCGGTCGCGGGCAAGGAGGGCAACCCGAACGCGAGCGCCTACAGCACGTCGAAGGCGGGCGTGATCGGCTTCACGAAATCGCTCGGCAAGGAGCTTGCGAAGACCGAGATCCGGGTGAACTGCGTGACCCCCGCCGCCGTGCGCACCGCGATCTTCGACCAGATGTCGGAGGAGCATATCGGCTTCATGCTCTCCAAGATCCCGCTCGGCCGGTTCGGCGAAATCGCGGAGATCACGTCGCTGGTGACATGGCTCGCGAGCGAGGAGTGCTCGTTCAGCACCGGCGCCGTGTTCGACGCATCCGGCGGCCGCGCGACCTACTGACGCCACCGCTCCCCGCGCGGGGAGCGAAGCAGATGCCCAGGGAGAAGCAGCCATGTCCATCCGGTCCAGTCACGTCGCCTTCAGCGCCGTGCTCGGCCTCGGCATCCTCGCGGCCGGTTGCGCCGGCCCGCGGCCGGTCCCTCAGAAGGAGGCCTTGCTCACCTCGGCCGGCTTCGAGCGGCGCGAGGCCGACACACCGAAGCGTCAGGCCATGATGGACCGCCTGCCGCCGAACAAGATCATCCAGCGGCATCACAAGGGCGACACGGTCTATGTCTACGCCAATCCCGCCGGATGTCGCTGCCTCTATATCGGCAGCCGGGACGCGTTCGAGCGCTACGAACGCACCGTGCACGGTCAGGAGCCCGTCTACGCCAATGACGACGCGACCTGGGACTGGGGCGCCTGGGGCATGAGCGGCTGGCGGGATTAGACAAAGGCCGTCTCAAAAATGATTGATCCCCTCGCTGCGATCCTGTAATGTTCCTGCTTTGGAACTAACACAGCCATCCGCAGGTTTGACGCAATGACGACCAACCCCGATCCGCTTGACTGGCATGTCGCGGTCTATTCCATGAACGAGGAGAAGCGGCTCGGGGGATGCCTGGAGCGAGTGCTCGCCGCACTCGCCGGCCGGCGCGCGCTGGTCACGGTCATCGTGAACGGCAGCCGGGATCGTAGCCTCGACATCGCGCGCGACTTCGCAGGCGCCGGCTCCCCGATCGAGATTTTCCGGATCACGACCGGCGACAAGGCGAACGCAATCAATCACTTCATTTACTCGCTGCGTTCGCCGGCCCGATACTACGGGGCGGTGGACGGATACGCGCATATCGCAGCCAAGTCGTTCGTCGCCATGGAGGACCGGCTGACCGCCGACCCGCGAGTGGTCGCCGTGAGCGGCGTCTGCACGAATGGCCGGACGATGCGGCGTGAATCGCTGGGGGCACTCACGCTCGGGGGCCGGCTGTATGGCCCGCTCCATGCCTTCCGGCGGGATTTCCTCGATCGGATGGTGGGGCGGGGGCTGAGGCTCCCGCTCGGCCTCTACTCCGGCGATGGCCTGCTCGGCAGCATGGCGGCACACGACCTCGATGCGGTCTCCGAGGCTTGGGATTCCGCGCGGATCGCTGGAGTGGCTGAGGCGGCCTTCGCGATTCCGGCCCTCTCGCCCCTGCGTCCGAGCGATCTGCGGCGCCAGTTCCGTCGCAGGATAAAGCAGTCGCGCCGCAAGTTGCAGAACGCCGCCGTAAAGGAACTCATCTACGAGAAGGGCTACGAAGGTCTGCCGGAGCACGCGGACGACATGGTGCGGCAGCATCTGATCCTGCACGGAACGCCGAAGGTTGGCTGGCGAGACCGCGTGTTCCATTCCCTCGCCCTGCGTGAAATCCACCGCGCCCCAAGGACCGGAGCGGCCAGCCTCCTGCCCAGCCGGGTCTTGCCGGCCTGACCCGGAACCGGTCTTCGCCGGGGCCTGACCCTAGTCGCTGGACGGCTCGGATTCCAGCGCCGGGCTTCAGGGTTCCGGGATCGCCATCGTCCCGGTCTGCGTGTGTTGGAACGCGGCGAAGTCGAACGCGGCTGCTCCATAGCCGGTCACCTCCTTGCTGCCGCAACCATGTCCGAGAAGTTTCGTCATGTCCTCCTTTGCCTCTTCGGAGGTCATGATCGCTTGATTGATCCGTGCCTGGTCCTCGAGCGTCGTGCAGGTGAGCGTGAGACGGTCGCAGCCAGGGCGGTTGAAGAAAGTGTTGATGGCCAGTGCCATCGCCCGCGCCTTCTCGGTGTCGCTGCGGAACTGGCCGTGCATCACCCTCTCGACGGCGTGCCTGGTGGCCTCCAGCGTGTAGCGCACCAGGGCCGCGCTTTGCGGGCCGCCTTCCTGCGGGAGAATGCCAGGACAGTGTTCGTTCAAGTCGTGCAGGGCGGTCGCGAAATAGGAGATGTCATCGAGTCCGTCGGCGGATACTTCGGGCCACTGACGGCGAAGAAGCGCCATGACGATATCGGGGCGAATGTAGCCCTCGGGATTGTAAGCTGCCGTTTTCGCGGTCACGGCGTCCCGGAGTTCATCAAACCGCCCGGGCACGCTGGAAGAAGCGAACGTATCCTCCGTAAATTTTTTCAGCCGGCGATTGGCGGCCGCCGATGGTGGCAGGGCCGTGACCCAGGCAACCAGCTTCGGTAGGGAGCGGGTGACCATCCCATCCCGCGTCGCCGCATACGCCTCCCGATAGGCTTTGTCGGCGGCCGCATCGTCCGGGGCGGCAAGCCCGCGCAAGATGTGCTCGCGATCCCGCAATGCGATCATCTCGCCGAACCGCTCGTAGCCGGATTCCCGCAATCCCGAGAGAAGCGCCTTCGCATCGTCGAGGAATAAAGGCCATATGCGCCCGGCGCTCGCCTTCTCGACCCGGTCCGCCGCCTGGGCCGCGAGGGCCGCGGCGTCCGTATCGTGTGCGCGGCGCAATGCGAGTTGAAGGTCGCGCAACTCGCGCATCATGACCTGCAGGCTGTCTGTGGTCAGGGGAAGGGACTGGAACCGCTCCGCCATGGCAGCGACGATGGCGCGGCCGAGCGCCGGCCGTTGCGCGGCGATCGATTGCTGCAATGCCGTCCGGTCGCTGTCCTCGAGATAGTGCAGGTCGCCCTGGGTGTTGCGGGCGGCCGCGGCGGCCTGGTCGATGCCGGCGTAGCTCGCGGGTTCCGGAGGCGGGGAAGCGAGCCTGAGGAGCATCGCCGCCGCGCGCTGCTGCGCCTCGGCCCGCAAGAGCGGAGCCAACTCGGCCCGCTCCCAGTCAGCGGTGATCCAGTTGTCCTTCGGGATGTCGAGCGGCGGCAGCGAGAACAGCTTGATCCGTTGCAGGACCGCCACGTCCTCAAGCAACGGAGATTTCTGTAGCCACTGCCTGCAGAAGCTTTCGATCGCCCGCATCCGTAAGTGATCGTCGGGCAGCCACTGCTCGGAGGAGCGGCCGAGCACCCTTGTCTGGCCGTCTGTGTCGTAGACCAGAGACGACACGAAGTAATTCCCAATGTGGAGTTCGCGACCGCTCGCGAGCCATGTCGTGAACGACCGGCAATCATCGTCCGAAAGCAGCCCGGCCGCCGGGTTGGCGGCAGGCGGCACCTTTTCCAATATCCCCTGCTTGTTTTCCGGTTGAGCGGTCTGGACCACGTGCCAGGCCCGGAAACCCGTGCAGTCCGAGCGCCCTAGCACGGTCCCCCTCAACTGCCCATCAGCAGAGCGTACCCCGTCCAAGCCGAAGGTGCTCGCTCCTTCGGCTGCATTTGGCTGGTGCAGCCAGGCCTGTGGCTCGAGATGCAGCGTGCCCGCGGCGGCGGGGAAGCTCCCCGTCGCGCGAAACGAGCCACGCGGGCCGCCCGTGTCTGGACCCGGGCCGAATTCAATGACCGCCTCAGGAGGGCCCGCGCTGGCCGGCGAGGGGAGCACTAAGCGTACCAACATCTCCGATCCGCCGCAGCTGGCCGCCCCCCGCCACTCATCGCCCGCAGGGGTCGCGTCGGGCGGCGGCTGCGTCGGACGATGCCCACGGGCGAGGAGCTGCGCCATGGCGGCATCCGTAGCTGCGGGGATCCGCTGCGCACGCGCGGCGCGGAGCTCCTGCATCCGTCGTTGCAGTTCGGCGCGGCGCTGCTCCGCCTCGAGGCGGCGCTGTTCGCGCGGGTCGAGCCCGGGTGAATTGCCCGTAGCAGAGGCGGCGGGAGAAGGCGGGGGGGCGGATGGAGCAGAACCGGTGGAACTCTGCAGCATGGCGAGGCGGCTTTGCATGGCCTCTCGCAGGCACGCTTCGCGGCCACCGCACGCATTCCGGCGGAGCAGCCACGCTCGTTGTTGCTGACGGAGAACCGTTGCGTCGCGGCTGTCTGACCCGCCCTCCTTCTGCGCGAACGCATGCGCAATATCTAGGTCAAGTTGCGCGAGGCTGGGGTCCAGGCAGATCCGCAGCTCGGATGCGCTCGTCGCCGCTTTGCAATCGAAGCTCGGTCCGTCAGCCCAGGCCGGAGAACCCGAGGCCCAGGCCGCGAGCACGAAGGCGGCCAGCGGAATCGGGCGGCGCTGGCCGGTTGCGTTCATCGCCCGCAGCCTTCAGTGGCCCATATGGCCGACCACGTACAGGATGATGGCGCCGATCCCGACGACCACCACCAGCTTGACCACCGCGCCGACCAGGCCCGCCACCAGTTCGAACACTCCAGCGATGATGCCCCCGATCAGCCCGCTCATCACCAGCTTGTAGACCAGAAAGGCAACCATGACGCCGGCGAGGAGCGCCTGCAGTCCGGAATAGCCATCGACCGGCACCGCCAGCATCGCCTTCCACCCCAGGAAGGCTGCGGCCAGGACCGCCACGAGCCTGACCAGGCCGTTCGATGCCGCGGTGCCGCCCCCGATGAAGCCGCCCGCGCTGCCGAGGCGGCCGGATTGCGGCTTGCTCCGGTGCCCGAAATCGGCTTGCAACTTCGCGTTCTGCTCTCGCGCTGTCTGCTGAACGCGCAGATCGTCCATGAGCGCCCGGTGATGGCGATGGCGCATGGCCGCCGCCGCCGCCGCGTCCCGCTGCTGCTTGATCCGGATCGCCTCGCCCGCTTCCCACAATTCCCGATTGCGTCTGTCCATGGCATCGCCCTATCGCCGAAGCCGATCGTGACGGGGAGAGTACGACCTCCCGGTCATTCCGTCACCATCGTTTCGAAGCAGCTCTTCGTCCGGCGCTAGGCGTCTCCGCGCGGCGGCTCGCGTATCTCCAGCCGCGCCGTCGGCAGCGTCTCCGGCATCTCGCGTTGTATGAAAGCGAGCAGCTTCTCGCGCACCTCGCACCGCAGATCCCAGGTCTGCGGCGCGTTGCGGGCGCTGACCAGGGCGCGCAGTTCGACCGTCCGCTCGCGGGCATCGCTCACCTGCAAGCTCACCACCTTGCCGTCCCAGAGCGCGCTGCCCTGCGCGATCCGGCTCAGCTCCTGGCGCACCGCCTCGACCGGCACCGTGTAATCCACATGGATGAACACCGAGCCGATCAGCGAAGCGGTCTCCCTAGTCCAGTTCTGAAACGGCTTTTCCAGAAAGTAGGAGAGCGGCAGGATCATCCGGCGCCAGTCCCACAGCCGGACCACGACATAGGTGGTGGTAATCTCCTCGACCCAGCCCCACTCGCCCTCCACGATCACCGCGTCCTCCAGACGGATCGGCTGCGTGATCGCGACCTGGATGCCGGCGATCACGTTGGTCAGCAGCGGGCGCGCGGCCAGGCCGAGAATCAGGCTCGCCGCGCCGGCGGAGGCGAACAGGCTGACGCCGTAGGATTGCACCGAGGGAAAGGTCATCAGCGCCGCGGCGATCGTGACCAGACCGATCAGGATGTCGCCGACGCGCTTCAGCATGCGCATCTGCGTCAGGTGCTTGCGCGCCCACAGATTGTCGTCGGCGTCCAGGCGGAAGCGGTGCATGTAGAGCGTCGCCGCGATCTCGATCGCCCGCATGGCGCTCCAGCCAACCAGCACGATGAACGCGACCAGCAGTCCATGGCCGACGATCCCGAACCATTCGCCCGACAAATGGGCGTACGGCAACACCGAGCCGAGGGCGAAGACGACGAGACCGAGCCGGCTCGGTCCCGTGGTTGCTTCGATAAAAGTTCGCAGAAAGCTGCGCTTCGACCCTTTCCGGGCCATTCCGGTGACCAGGCGCAGCGACAGGCGATGCACCGCCAGCGCCGCCAGGACGGCGAGCAGCAGGACGAAGGTGCCGGAAATCCACTCCGGCACCACGAAGTTGCTTGGCGGCTGCGTCATTCGTTCCTCTCCGGCGCTGGCGGCAGTCTAGTCTAGCACCGGGAGGAACGGGCCGCCCGGCTGGTCACACGGGAAGGCCGCGCAGCCTTGCAACCGCCGTCATGACGCCGCGGATTTCCGCCAGTCCTTTCAGCCGCCCGATGGCGGAATATCCCGGGAAACTCTTCTTTCCGGCATCGTCCAGCAGCTCATGCCCGTGATCGGGCCGGAACGGAATGCGCGCTCCCGCTCCGTCCGCGTCGAACCGGCGCTTCTGCTCTTCCAGCAGGATCTCGACCACGCCGACCATATCGGTATCGCCGCCCAGATGATCGGCCTCCATGAACGACCCGTCCGGTTCCTTGGCGACATTGCGCAGATGCGCGAAATGAATGTGTTCGGCAAACCTGCGCGCGACTGCAGGCACGTCGTTCTGCGGTCCGGCGCCGAGCGAGCCCGTGCAGAAGGTGACGCCGTTCGCCCCGGAGGGAAGGGCCGAGGTGATGAAGGCGAGATCGTCCGCGCCGGACACGATGCGCGGCAGGCCCATGATGTCTCGCGGAGGATCGTCCGGGTGGATCGCCATGCGTATGCCGTTCTCCTCGGCGACCGGGATGACTTCGCGCAGGAAACGCCCGAGATTCGCGCGCAGATCGTCGCGCGAGATGCCCTTGTAGCGGTCGAGCATGCGACGGAGCGACGGAATGTCGTACCGATCGAAAGCGCCGGGAAGACCGGCCATGATGCTGGCGAGCAGCGTCTCCTGGTCGCTCTCCGACGCCCGCTCGAACCAGGCGCGCGCCTTCGCCAGAACCTCTTCGGGGTAGTCGGCCTCCGCGCCCGGGCGTTTGAGCATCAGGCAGTCGAACGCCGCGAACTCGTGCGCGTTGAAGCGGAGCGCGCTGCCGCCGCCCGGAAGCGGATGGTAGAGTTCGGTGCGGGTCCAATCGACGACGGGCATGAAATTGTAGCAGATCGTCTTGATGCCGCAGGCGGCAAGATTGCGCATCGACTGGCGATAGGTATCGAAGAGACCGGACAGATCGCCCCCGCCGATCTTGATGCTCTCATGGATGGGCAGGCTTTCGACGACGCTCCAGTGCAGCCCGAGCGCGGGGTTCGCCGCAATGACGGACTTCCGCTGCTCGATGGCCTCCACGCTCCAAAGCTCGCCGTACGGGATCTGATGCAATGCCGTCACCACGCCGGAAGCGCCCGCCTGGCTGATCGCATGCAGAGGGACCACGTCGTCCGGTCCGAACCAGCGCCAAGTTGCCTGCATGTCTATCCCCCTGTTGTTCAACTCGTGATGGATGCCGGAATGTCGCCGGTTCGCGCTCCGCTCCCGCGCGGCGCCGTCTCGCTGAGCAAGGCCGTGCAGGCGAGCGTGATCAGCCCGACGACCACGACGTAGCTCGCGAGCAGCCAGGGCGTGCCGTTGCCGAGTGCGAGCAGCCAGCCCGCCGCGAGGCCGCCGACGGAGCCGATCAGAGCGCCGATCTGCTGCACGAAGGAGATGCCCGTGGCGCGCAGCCGTGTCGGGAACAACTCGGCGAAGAACGCCGCCTGCGGCCCATACATCGCGCTGTGCCCGAGCGCGATCACGCCCACCAATCCGAGCCAGATCAGCGCCTGGCGGTCGGCGTAGACCAGCCAGAACACCGGGAAGGCGAGCACGAGATTAATGAGCGCGCCCATGAGATAGACCGGGCGGCGGCCGATCCTGTCGGACAAAGCGCCGAACATCGGAATGGTCGCGAGTTCGATCAGGATGGCGATCAGCGTCGCCGAGGTCATGACCGGCTTCGGAACGCAGCGATTGACGGCATACGCCGTCAGCAGCACCGCGTAGGTCGTGAAGACCGTGCTCTCCAGCAGCTTGGCGCCGCAGCCCAGCAGGAGGTTGCGGCCGCATTGCGCGAAGACGGCGCGCAACGGATGCGGCTCACGATGCTGCTCGCGTTGGAACAGCGGCAACTCCGACAGGTTGAGCCGGATATAGAGGCCGATGACGACCAGCAAGGCGCTCAGCAGGAACGGGATGCGCCATCCCCAGGAGATGAACGTCGCGTCGGACATGGTCGCAGTCAGAAGGGCGAACAGGCCGAGCGGCAACACGAACCCGGCCGGCGCGCCGATCTGCACCCAGGCGCCGAAATAGCCGCGCGATCGCGGCGGCGCGTGCTCGAAGGTGATCAGGATCGCGTTACCCTGCTCGCCGCCGATGCCGAACCCGTGCAGGAGCCGGATGAACAGCAGCGTGAGCGGCGCCGCGATGCCGATCGTCGCATAGGTGGGCATCAGCCCGATCACGAAGGTCGCGGTGCCGACAATCAGCAGCGTCGCGACCAGCGCGAGCTTGCGGCCCTTGCGGTCGCCGATGATGCCGAACACGAGACCGCCGATCGGACGCGCGACGAAGCCTGCGGCATAGGTGCCGAGCGCAACGAGCGACCCGATCAGCGGATCGAAGTTCGGGAAGAACAGCTTGTTGAAGACGAGCGCCGACGCGGTCGCGTAGATGAAGAAGTCGTACCACTCGACGGTGGTGCCGATGCAGGAGGCGATCGCGACCCGGCGCAGCATGGCAGGGGTCGCGTCCGTGCCAGCGCTCGCGGCATCGCTCACGTCTCGCCTCCGGATCGCGCGTGCAAGGTCGCCCGCACGCCGTTGCGGAGCAGCAATCCGAGCGCCTCCACCACTTCGGCACGGAAACCCCCATGCGCGACGAGATCAGGCGGGAAGATCTCCTTCACCCCGAACAGCGCCGCCGCGAGCTTTTCGGCATCATCGCCCGCTTTCGACGCCAACGCCGCGAGCCGCCCAGCGAGCGGATCGCTGATCTCGTAGGGGCGGCCGCGCTCGTCGCGCCCTTGCAGGAATCGCATCCAGGCGGCGACCACGAGCGCGACGCGGCGCGGCATCGTGCCCTGCCGCAGCCGGTCGAGCGCCGGTTGCAGCAGCCGCTGCGGCAGCTTCTGCGAACCGTCCATCGCGATCTGCAGCAGGCGATGGCGAATGGCGGGATTATGGAATCGCGTCGTGAGCTGCGCCGCGTACGCGGGCAGATCCATGCCCGGCACGATCGGGATCACCGGCAGCAGATCCTCGTCCCAGAGCGCCCGCAGGAACGGCGGCAGCGCAGGCTCCGCCATCGCGTCCGCGACCGTCTCCAGCCCCAGGACGGCGCCGAGATACGCAAGCGTGGAATGCGCGCCGTTCAGCGCGCGCAGCTTCATCAGCTCGTATGGCCGCACGTCGCGCACCATCTCGGCGCCTGCTTGCTCCCAGCGCGGACGGCCGCGCACGAAGCGGTCCTCGATCACCCACTGCGAGAACGGCTCCGCGACGACCGGCCACGCGTCCGCATAGCCGAGCCGCGCGACCGTCACCCGATCGGCGTCGGTGGTCGCGGGCACGATGCGGTCGACCATCGTGCAGGGGAACGAGACTTCGCTCACGATCCACCCAGTGAGCGACGGATCGCGTAGCTCCGCATAGCGGCCGACGATGCGCGCCACGGTCTCGCCGTTGCTCGGAAGATTGTCGCAGACGAGCACGGTGAGGCCGCCCGCGCCGGCATCGCGGCGGCGGCGCAGCGCGTCCACGAGCAGGCCGGGCGCGGTGCGCGGGAAGGCCCGCGCCGCGAGATCCGCGACGATCCCCGGATGGCTCTCGTCCAGCGTTCCCGTGGCCGCGTCCTGGCAATAGGCTTTTTCCGTCACGGTCAGGCTGACGATGCGCACCTCCGGGTCGGTGAGGCGGCGCATCGCGCCCTCGGGATCGTCCGGCACCGTGATCACGTCGAGCACGGAGCCGACGACGCGGGCGCGGTCGCCATCTGGCCCGCGTTGCAGGACGGTGTAGAGCCCGTCCTGCGGCGCGAGCGCGTTGCGCACGTCCGGCGAGCGCAGGCTCATCCCCGCGATGCCCCATGCGCTCTCTCCCGCCGCCAGCCGGTCGTCGGTGTAGACCGCCTGATGCGCGCGGTGGAAAGCGCCGAGGCCCAGATGCACGATGCCGCAAGCGACGCCGCGCCGGTCATAGGCCGGACGCGCCACCTCTGGCGGCAATCCGGCCAGCGTCCGCTCGCCGAGCCGAGGGGCGGGCATCAATGCACCACCGGCACGGCATCGTGCGGCGCGATGGCCTTGATCGGCCTGACGAAGACGAGCACGCACAACACGCCCAGGATCGCGATACAGCCCGCGAGGATGAAGGCGCTGGTGAAGTGTCCGGTGTATTGCACGATGTAGCCCGTGACCGCCGGCCCGATGATGCCCGCGCAATTCGCCATCATGTGGATGAACCCGCCGACGCCGCCGATATTCTCGCCGCGCACCGTGTCCTGCAGGATCGCCCAGTACGTGCTGCCCGTAAGATAGAGGAAGAACACGGCGGCGCTCATAAGCCCGAGCGCGCCGCCGACGGTCGTCACGAGACCCGCGAGCGCGACCGAGATCGCCGCGATGCTGAGGCAGACCGTCAGCACGAGCTTGCGCGCGAACAGCGCCCGTCCGGTGCGCCGGAACACCGCGTCCGACACCGCGCCGCCAGCGGCGAGGCCGAAAAAGCCGAGCACCCAGGGCAGCACCGTCGCGATGCTCATGTCCTTGATGCTGAGATGCTGGGCCATCGTGAGATAGCTCGGGAACCAGGTCAGGAAGAAGAACAGGATGTAGTTGTAGCCGAAGAAGGCGAGGCCGGTCGCGAGCACGACGGGCTGCTTCAGATAGAAGCCGAGCGGCTGCGACGGCAGGCCCGCGGTCGGATCGGCGTGGTCTTCCTCGATCTCGCGCAATTCCGCTTGCGTGATCGTCGGGTGCTCGCGTGGCGTCTCGGTCGCCAGCCGCGACCAGAAGATCACCCAGATGAAGCCGAGCGCGCCGATGACGATGAACGATACTTGCCAGCCGAAGGCGACCGCGAGCAGGCCCACGATCGGACCCGCGATCGCGCCGCCGAGCGGCGTGCCGCAATTGGCGTAGCCGACCGCGCTCGCCGCCTCACGATGCGGAAACCAGTTGTTGACGACCTTGTTCATCGTCGATGAGAGCGGACCCTCGCCGACGCCGAAGAACACCCGGATCACCAGCAACGAGACGAAGCCCGTCGCGGCCGCCGTCAGCGCGCAGAAGGCGGACCAGACGGTCATCGCCAGCGTGAACACGCGCTTCCCGCCGAGCTTGTCCGAGGCCCAGCCGCCGATGAAGTTGAAGATCGCGTAGCCGACGAAGAAGGCCGAGAAGATGAGGCCGAGATCGGCCGGCGTCAGGCCGAGATCCTTTGTCACCAGCGGCGCCGCGACGGACAGCGCGGAACGGTCGAGATAGTTGACGATGCCGGCCAGGAACAGCAGCGACACGATCTGCCAGCGTTTTTTCTTGAGCATGAACATTCCTCCGATTGTTGCGTAGCGTCGCCGCTTCAGCTTCCGGCCGGCCCGGCCCCAGGTTCCGTATCCGACAGGCCGAGTTGCTCGATGGTCCTATACACCTCGCGCAGATGCACGCGGAGCGCCGCGGCTGCGATATCCGGGTCGTGCTGCGAGACGGCGTCGACGATCGCCCGGTGCTGGCGGATGAGATGCGGGATGTGCTCCGCGACCGGAAGGCTGAGCCAGCGCACGCGATCCAGATGCGGTTTGCTATGCTTGATCATCCGCCACACGCCGTCGCGCCCGGCGATTCCGCTGAACTGCTCGTGCAGGCGTTCGTCGAGGCTGTAGAATCCGTCCAGGTCGCGCATCTTCTGCGCCAGTTCCTGCAGCACCAGGGTGGCGCGGAGCGCGGCGATGCCAGCAGCGTCGATACGGGCCGCCGCCTCCTGGATGACGGCGCATTCGAGATGCTCGCGAACGAACTGCGCCTCGCTGACAGCCGCGTGGCGGATCGGCGTCACGTAGATGCCGGATTGCGGAAAGATCTCGACCAGTCCCTCGTCGGCCAGGCGCAGCAGCGCCTCGCGCACCGGCGTCCGGCTGACGCTCAGCTCCTCGGCGATCTCGTTCTCGGCGATCCGGCGGCCGGGCGGCAGCACCGTGCGAACGATCTGGTCGCGAAGCCGGTCATACACCGTCTCGGACAGGCGCGGCCGGGTAAGAAGGGCGCGGGTTGTCATCCATGGATTGGTATATTAGTATATCGCTTACCGCAAGGGGGGTCGAAGCGCATCCTCCGGCAAACGAGGGGAGAGAAACCATGCGCGTCTGCGTCATTCACAAGGCCGAGGATCTAAGGCTGGAGGAACGCCCCGATCCCGTTGTGCCGCCGCGCGGCGTGAAGGTCCGAGTGCGGGCCGGCGGCATCTGCGGGTCGGACCTGCACTACTATTTCGAGGGACGGAACGGTGACTTCCTGATCCGCGAGCCGCTGATCCCGGGCCACGAGTTCTCGGGCGAGGTGGCGGAGGTCGGATCGGAGGTCGGCCGCATCCGGCCCGGGCAGCGGGTCGCGATCCATCCCGGCCGCAATTGCGGGCACTGCTTTGCGTGCCGCGAGGGCCGGGGCAATCTGTGCCGCAACGTCTTCTTCATGGGCAGCGCCAGCAAGTTCCCGCACATGCAGGGCGGCTTCGCCGACTACGTCGTGGTGGACGAGAGCCAGATCTACCCCGTCTCCGAGGGCCTGCCCTTCACCACCGCCGCGTTCGCGGAGCCGCTCGCCGTCTCGCTGCACGCGGTGGAACGCGCGGGGCCGATGCTCGGCCGCTCGGTGCTCATCACCGGCGCCGGACCGATCGGCCTGCTCGTGCTGCTCGCGGCGAAGCGGGCCGGGGCGGAGACGATCACCATCACCGACATCCTGGACCAGCCGCTGGCGCTCGCCCGGCGCGTCGGTGCGGACGCGACCGTCAATGTCGCGACGGATAGCGAGGCGCTCGCCCGCACGGTCCGGGAGACCGCCGGCTTCGAGGTCGCGTTCGAGGTCTCGGGCAATCCGGCCGGCCTCGCCACCTGCCTCGAATCGACGCGCCCCGGCGGGACCGTCGTGCAGGTCGGCACGCTGCCGCCCGGCAAGTTCCCGGTCGCCGGCAACCTCGTCATGGCGAAGGAGATCGATCTGCGCGGCGCGATGCGCTTCGACCGCGAATTCGCGCACGCCGTCGCCTGCCTAGACCGGGGTCTGATCGACGTGGCGCCTTTGCTCACCGCCTGCTTGCCGGCGGATCAGGCCTCCGACGCGTTCGGCCTCGCCAAGCGGCGGGACCAGCACTCGAAGGTGCAGATCACGTTCTGACGTAGGCCGAGCCGTCCTCCGCGCGCGCGGGAGCCTGCACGTAGCGGCCCTGCTTCGGGACCGCTACGGTCGCGAACTCCCGCGCCAGATGGTGCAGCGCGCGCGTCATCGCCGGACCCTGCATCGCCCGCCCATGTCCGGTGATCGCGAGATCGGGGTCGAGCGCCGCCAGCGCCGCGACCGACGCGGCCGACTTCTCCCAGTCGATCGTAAAGTAGCGCGGCGGCCCGTGCAGTTCGGCCGTTTGCAGCGCCGTCGCATAGACCGACTCCGCCGTCGTCGTGACGAAGGCGTCTCCGGCGATCAGCGTGCGATCCGCCGCCCGCCACAGCGAGACGTGGCCGGGCGAATGGCCGGGCGTGTGCAGCCATCGCCATCCGGGCATAAATGGAACGCTGTGATCCTCGGGCAGCGGCCGCAGGCGCCGGCCGACATCGACCGGCCGGGTCGGATAGAGCGATGACAGCGCCGCCATCAGGCCGCCGCCGACGCTCGGATCGCCGGGCGGGTAGGCGGCCTCGCCGTTGAGATACGGGTGTTCGAGGCGGTGCGCATAGACCGGCGCGTCCCACTCCTCGGCCAAATCCTCGAGCGCGCCGACATGATCGAAGTGACCGTGCGTCAAGATGATCGCGGCCGGCCGCGCGCCCTGCCCGAACCGCGACTCGGCCGCACTTCTGATAACGGGCTTGCCGCCGGTCACGCCCGCGTCGATCAGCACCCATTGCCGGTCGCCTGCCTGGGGATGGCCGTAGAAAACCACGTTCACCATGACGACGCGGATATAGGCGAGGTCGGGAGCGATCTCGTGGGTGCCGTCGCCCCGGTCGGTCTCGGCGGCTCTGGCCTCAGTGCCAAGGGGTTCCTGCTGTGTCATGCTGCGAGACCTTCCTCATACTTCCGCGAGAGCGACGGGTCGGCGCGTCGGCACCACTGCTTCAACGAGACCCGACCAGAGTGGCACAGCGACGTCGCCGCTTGAAGCTACGCCGTCCCCTCTCGGGAGCCGAGCGCCGCCCTTGCCTCGTCTCCCCCTTTCAGCCGCCCCGCACCATCCGCACGAGCTCGGCGACATGCGCGGGCGGGGTCCGCGGAATGATGCCGTGGCCGAGATTGAAGACGAATGGGCGGCCCTTCATCGCGAGCAGGATCGCGCATGCCTCGTCGCGCATGGCGTCGCCTCCGGCCGCGAGCGCCAGCGGGTCGAGATTGCCCTGCAGCGCCGTCCGCTGCGGCACGAGCCACATGGCGCGGGCCGGGTCCGTCGCGGTGTCCATGCCGATCCCGTTCGCGCCGCTGAAATTACCGTAATCGCCCAGCATGAGGCCGGCGAGCCTCGGAAAGCCGATCACCGGCACCTCCGGGAAGCGCTCGCGGAGCGCGCCGAAGATGGCGCGGGCGGGGCCGGTGACGTGACGGCGGAACAGAGAGGGCGGCAGCACCCCGGCCCAGCTGTCGAACAGCATCACGGCTTCCGCGCCCGCCTCGATCTGGGCGGCAAGATAGTCGATGGTCGCCTCGGTGAGCAGGCTCATCAGCCCGCCGAACAGGCCTGGTTCCTCATAAGCCATGCGGCGGACGGCCGTGAAGTCCTTCGACCCGCCCCCTTCCACCATGTAGCAGGCGACCGTAAACGGCGCGCCCGCGAAGCCGATCAGCGCCGTCTGGTCGTCGAGGCGGGCGCGGACCGCGCTGACCGCGTCCAGGATGGGCCGGATCGCCTCCGCGACCCGCCGAGGTTGCAGCGCGTGAAGCGCGGCCATGTCGCGAAGCGGAGGCAGCACCGGCCCCTCGCCCTCCTCGAAGCGCAGGCCGTGGCCGAGCGCCCAGGGCAGCATCAGAATGTCGCTGAACAGGATCGCGGCATCGAAGCCGAAGCGTCGCACCGGCTGTAGCGTCACCTCGGCCGCGAGATCCGGCGTTGTGCAGAGCGTGATGAAGTCGCCGGCGCGGGCGCGGAGGGTGCGATACTCCGGCAAATAGCGGCCGGCCTGACGCATCAGCCAGACCGGCGGCGGCCAGACGGCTTCGCCGCGCAAGGCCCGCAGCAGGGGCTTCGTCATCGCAGTCCCATCCCCGGCCGACCTTCCGCTCTTCTTGCAGGATTTAAGTAAGATCTTGTGGTGAAGGCTGTAGGGCCTGTGGATGATGAGGTACCCTCCTGTTCCAGAGCCATCCCCAGAACCGTCCACACGTCCATCCGGCCCATAACGCCCGCAGTTACTCCGGGCGGCACGGTCCGTCCACATCGGCGCGGCGACGGCAAGGCGGGTTGTCCCGCGTACCGGTCGTTGCTCTTTCCATCCCCGTCATTCTTGCGGCGGCCGCCGGTTCCCCCTGGCATGCGCCGTTATCCCCGGTATCCTCGCATCCATGCCGCTGCATAGGATCGACCTGCATCTGGTGTCGGACGCGACCGGCGAAACGCTCAACTCGATCGCGCGCGCGACGACCGCGCAGTTCGAGCACGTCCAGATCAACTATCACCGCTGGAGCCTGATCCGGACGCGGTTCCAGCTGCATCGCGTGCTCGAGGGCATCGAGGCGGAACCGGGACCGGTGCTCTCCACGGTGGTCGACCAGGCGTTGCGGCTCGATCTCGAGACGACCTGCAAGCGGCTCGGCGTGCCGGTCATCAACGTGCTCGACCCGGTGATGACCTTGCTCCAGGAGCAGATCGGCGAGCGGGGAGTGGCGCGGCCCGGGCGGCAATACGTGCTCGACGCCGACTATTTCCGCCGCATCGACGCCATGCACTACGTGCTCGCGCACGATGACGGGCAACAGCAGGCGGGGATCGCCGAGGCGGACGTCGTGCTGGTCGGCGTCTCGCGCAGCTCCAAGACGCCGACCTGCTTCTATCTCGCCAATCGCGGGGTGAAGGCCGCGAACGTGCCGCTGGTGCCGGGTCTGCCCGAGCCGCCCGGCCTGCTCGACCCGCCCTGCCCCGTCATCGGCCTGACGCTCGACGTCGCGGCGCTGATCGAAATCCGGAGGCACCGGCTGCGGCTGATCGCGACGGCCAGCAACCAGGGACTCATCCGGCAGGACAGCCAGGAGTACGTCGACGAGGACGCGGTCAAGGCCGAGCTGCTCTGGGCGCGGCGGATGTGCAACAAGCGCGGCTGGCCGGTGATCGACGTGACCCGCCGCTCGATCGAGGAAACGGCGGCGACGCTGCTGCAGCTGATGGAGGCCTGGCACGAACGCCGCCGCCGCAAGCTGTCCCCCGCACCCTCCGCCTGAGGCCGGCCGGGCAATCAGGTCCGCGCCACCGTTGCAGGATCAGCCTACGGCGGTATGGTGACGGATGCAGCGAGGGTGAGGGGAACATGCGCCCAGACGTTCGCGTCCGTACACACGCCATGCTGCCGGTAGCGCTCTGGCGTCGTCCGCTGCTGATCGGCGCGGGAGCAGCGCTGATGCTGGGCGGCTGGACCGGAACCGCCTCCGCACAGCGTTTCTGGCCGAAGCCGGGCGCCTCGCATCTATGCACGGACGCGCCACTGTCGATCACCTTCGACCAGGCGCCGCAACTCGGCACCTCTGGCACCATCAGGCTGTATAACGGCCACGGCATGCTGGTCGATGAGATCGACCTGGCCGACCCGGCCTCCAGCAAGAAGCCGATTGGAGGCGCGGTTTCGGACAACGGCACGCTCCATCTGTTCAACTACTATCCGGTCCTGATCGACGGCGATACCGCCCTGATCTCCTTCCACCGCCCGCTGGCCTATGGGCAGACATACTACGTGCTGATGGACAGAGGTGTGTTGTCGGCTCCGGGCTTCTCCGGGATCACCGACCCCACGGCATGGACGTTTACGACCAGGTCTGAGCCACCGGCGCAGGCGAAGCGGAAGCTCGTCGTCTCCGCCGATAACCGCGGCGATGTCTGCTCGGTCCAAGGCGCGATCGACGCCGTCCCGGTCAATAATGCCGCGCCGTTCGCGATCGAGGTCAGGCCGGGCACCTACAACGAGATCGTCTATGTGCCGCCGACCAAGCCGTTCGTGACCCTGAGCGGCCTCGATCGCGACAGGACCATCATCCAATACGCCAACAACGACAACTTCAACGTGGCGCCGGTGCAGAACGGCCCCGCGCCGGCCGACAACTACTGCATCCAGCGGCGCATTCCGGGCACCCCGGACCTGTGGAACTGCTGGCGCGCCCTTTTCGGGGTCGAGGCGTCCGACTTCACGATCCGCAACATCACGCTGCACAACACGACGCCGTACGGCGGCTCGCAGGCGGAGGCGTTCCGGGGCAACAATGATCGCATCCTGCTGGATCGGGTAAACCTCCTGAGCTTCCAGGATACGATCCGGATACAGACCTCGGGGTTCATCGGCAGCAGCTATATCGAAGGTGACGTGGACTTTACCTGGGGCACCGGGGCCGCCTTCTTCTGGCTCACCGAGCTCAAGTCCATGCATGCGGGCTACGTCTCCCAGGTCCGGAACCCGCCTTATCCGGGGAAGGACAGCCCTCCCGCCAATCACGGCGACGTCTACCTTGCGGACCGGCTCACCCGGGCGCCCGGCGTTGCCGACGCCTCCACCTATCTCAGCCGGATCGAGCCGCTCCGCTTCCCGTATAGCGAGGCGGTGTTCATCGACACGGCCATGGACGCGCACATCATCCCCGTCGGATGGCAACTCAATCCCACGGGCACGACCTGCGCGCAGGCTCCCTCCATCACCTTTGCCGAGTATCACAGCACCGATCTGAGCGGGAATCCGCTTGACGTCTCGCGACGGCTTCCCTGTTCACGCCAGCTTTCGCCGGACGAGGCCGCGCTCTACGGCGATCCCGCGAACATCCTCAACGGCTGGGTTCCGAACACCGTCAACGCTGTCCCCGAAGGCGCGTATCCCGGACCGACGCCCGGCCCCGTTTCGCCAGGGGCGAGGGTCGCCGTGAACTGGAGCGCCCCGGCCGGGCACTCCGCCGCCGACGTGATCGCGCTTTACCGGGCAGGCCGGTCGCACGGGTCGCCGTTGCAAGCGCAAAGCGTGGCCTCCGCCGCAACGCTCGGTTCCCTCAGCTTTACCGTGCCGGGTTCGCCGGGTCGCTACGAGTTCCGCTATCTGCCCTCCGGAGGGTTCAGCGGTTCGGCGGTCAGCAACGCGATCGTCACGGCCGGGCTGTGCGACGACACCGGCGACGGCGACGATGCGCGGACAGCTCCAGGCGCCGAAGACTGCGCCGCTCGTTGATCGAGCAGCCGAGCGTGGCTCATCGCCGCTGCATTGGCGGTGCCTCAGTTACAGCCGCGAACCGGAGCAGACGGCAGCGGCCTATCTGGACCGGACGAACCTTTCGGTCGCGATCCGCGGCCTGTCCGTGGACATGGGCTTCGCGGGCGAGAGCTTCGCGGTCACCTCGAGCTGGGCGCTGACCAGCTTCCTGGTCCTACACGTCGGCTTCGTGGTGCTTGGCGCGCTGGTCATCCTCGGTGGCTTCGCGCTGCTGGCCTACGGCCCTCTCGCCAGCCGCCAGGTGCTGCTCCCATCCGCGGCGTGATAAGGCAGCGCCGACGGGATCGGCCGATCGCGGTAGCGCGCCTAAGCTCCGATACGATCGTCGATAAACACGCCCGCGTAGAAACGCTCGCGCGACAACGCCCTGAGCCGCAGCGGGGATGATGGAGCAAAGCGGGCAAGCGCCGCGCAGGCCGACCAGGCGATCCGCCGGCCGAGGGCGCCCACCGGCCGGTATCCACTGTTGCGATGGGCGTTCAGCCCGTAGAGATAGTAGCGTCTCAGAATCCAGCTTTCGGTCAGCTGATCCGGCCGCACCATGTGCTGCACCCGCGCCTCGGACACGAACCAAGCCCGGTGACCGGCGGCATGCAGACGCCACGCGAGATCCGTGTCGCCGCCCATCACGTAGGAGCGCTGCGCGTTGTTCGGCCCCACTTCTTCCGAGAACGTGAACCCGTCCCCGAACACACGGGTTCTGACCGCCATGTTCGGGCCGAACACCACGTTGGGCTTGCACCATCCCGTCGGCTGCTCGTTCTGGGCGTAGAGAACGCTGTAGTCCACGGCCTTTTCCGAGACGAAGGGCGGCAACTGCCCGGGCCAGAGCGGCGTCACGGTCCCGGCGAACACGGACGCGTCTGGCTGCGCCACCGCCGCTTCGTGCAGCCGGATCAGCCAGTCCGGATCGGGGATGACGTCGTCGTCGGTCAGGACGGTCAGATCGCCTTCGAGGTGCGGAAGCGCCCGGTTCAAGGCCCGGTTCTTGCCGGCGGCCGGCTCCGACAGAACCGTCATCGGCAGCAAGCGTGCATGGCGCTCGAGCACCGACGGCGTGGCGTCCCGGCTTCCATTATCGACGGCGATCAGCTTCCATCCGCCCTCGGGCGCCCGAAGCGCCGCCATGGCGTTGAGCATGCGATCAACGCCTTCGCACCGGTCCCGCGTGGCGAAAAGAACGGTGATCACGGGCTGGCTACTTCCAGCTCTGCGCATAGCGGCAACAGGCACATGCTCGCCCCCGGAATTCGACATGATGGAAAGAAGCCATTCTGAAACGAAACGCCGCTATTGTCGACTTTAGCTTCGACTGGTCAGGACACAATGATCGGGAACGATTATCGGCCTGCCGAGATGCGCCAGCAACAGCAAAAGTCCCGAATGGCGGACCGGGGTCAGTCGCCTGAGACACTGCGATATTAATGACACCCCCGCAGGCCTGCCGGAAGCAGCAGAGGCCGGCGGTGGCCTACCCGGCCGGCCAGCTTGGCGGGCTGGCCCGCATCTTGGGGGAAGCCGGCACCGCGGGCGGGATTGCTGGGATGCAAGCCGCCGTCCGGGTTGGGGCGGGAGCCATCCCGGACATCCCGCTTTCGCGCTGCGAGCACTGCCGTCCGACAGCTCAAGGCACGCAATCGTCCTCATCTCCGGATTATCCGGCCCGAGACACTCGGGTATCTCAAGCGGCCCTACTCCGCATTGCTCCTGGCCTAAGGCGTTGCCGCCGCCAGCCCGCCGGCGCGGCGCGGGTCTGTGGCGCCGGTGATCAGGCCAGTATCAGGATCGACGACCAGAGCCTCCGCCAAACCCCAGGTCGTGGTTTGCTGTGTGAGATCATAGCCCTCGGCCTGAAGCGCCGCCTGCACGTCGGGGCTGAGGGCGTTCGGCTCGAGATAGACCGTGTCGGGGAGATATTGATGGTGGATGCGCGGGGCGGCGACCGCTTCGCCGATGCTCATGCCGTAGTCGATCACGTTCTGGATCACGCCGAGCACCTCGGTCGGGATGCGCGAGCCGCCCGGTGCGCCCACCACCATCACCACCTTCCCGTCACGCAGCAGGATGGACGGCGACATTGAACTGAGCGGCCGCTTGCCCGGCTGGATGTCGTTCGCCACGCCCTGCACGAGCCCGTAGAGATTGGGCACTCCGGGCTTGGAGGTGAAATCGTCCATCTCGTCGTTCAGGAAAAAGCCGGTCTCGCCCGCGATGACTCCCGCTCCGAACAGATTGTTGATCGTGTAGGTGACGGAGACGGCGTTCCCCCACCGATCGAGGACGGAGTAATGCGTCGTGTGATTGCCTTCCGCGACGGTGATCGGAATACCGCCGAGACCCGGCACGGTCGCGGCCGACGAACCCGCCGTGTCCGGCGCGATCTGCGCGCGTATCTGGAGAGCGTAGCTGTTGGACAGCAGCTGCGAGAGCGGATTGTCGATGAAGTCAGGGTCGCCGAGATAGGTGTTGCGGTCGGCGTAGGCCTGGCGCTCGGCTTCGACCGTGTAGTGGACGGCCTCGGTGGAGTGGAATCCGAAGCCCGACAGATCGTATCCCTTCAACACGTTCAGGATCTCGCAGATCACCGTGCCGCCCGAACTCGGCGGTGGCGAGGACACGACCTTGTAGCCGCGATAGGCGCATCCGACCGGCTGCAGCTCCTCCGCGGTGTATTGCTGAAAATCCTGCTTCGAGAGGATGCCGCCGCTGGCGTCGCTCGCGGCCACGAGCTGGTCGGCGATCGGCCCGTCATAGAACGCGGCCGGACCGTCCGAGGCGATCCGGGCCAGCGTACGCGCGAGATCGTGCTGCACGAGCCGGTCGCCGGGCTGGTAGGGCTGGCCGTTCTTCAGAAAAATCGCGGCGACATTCGGCTGCTGCTGGAACTCGGAGGTGGCCTGGCCGAGAACGGAGACGTCGCCCGCGTCCAGAACGAAGCCCAGCTCGGCTAGCGCGATGGCGGGCGCGATCAGCAACTGACGCGGAAACGTGCTGTACTCCTCACGCGCCTTTTCGAGACCGGCGACGCTGCCGGGAACGCCACGGCCAGATAGCCGAACAGGCTGAGGCCAGGGACGACGTTGCCGTTCTGATCCTGATACATGTTCGTCGTGGCGCGCAGCGGTGCCCGCTCGCGGAAATTGATGAACGTGTCGCGGCCATCGGCGAGATGGATGGTCATGAAGCCGCCGCCACCGAGATTGCCGCAACACGGATCGACCACCGCGAGCGCGTAGCCGACCGCGACCGCCGCATCGATCGCATTGCCGCCCGCATCGAGTACGAACCGGCCGACCTGAGAGGCCAGATGTTGGTCGGTCACCACCATGCCGGTGCGAGAGGTGGCCGTCTGGGCGGGAGGCGTTCCGGGTGTCGATTGCGCCCACGCGGAGGTGGCGCCCGGAGACGACCAGGCGAAGGCGACGACCGCCATCCCGACCGCGACAGTCGCGAGTTTCGATGCGGGCCTCGACGACATCGGCTTTCCCCTTTTTTTCTTGCGAGACCATCTTTGCGAAACCCGTCGCCGTTAGCCAGCATTATCGTTGGTGACGAGCGGGGCCGCCCTTCGCCCGGCTCGGGGCGATCAATCCGTCCCGAACCCGCCGCCTCCCGGAGTCTCGATCACGAACACGTCCCCCGCCGCGAGTTCCGCGCGATCCGTGCCGGTGAGTGTCGAGCGGCTGCCGTCGGCGCGCTCGATCCACTGCCGACCCGCCGCGCCGTCCTCGCCGCCTTCGAGGCCGAACGGCGGCACGGTGCGACGGGAGGCGACGATCACGGCCGTCATCGGTTCCAGGAAGCGCACGCGCCGGACCGCGCCGTCGCCGCCGCGCTGCGCGCCCGCCCCGCCCGAACCGCGCCGGATGGCGAACGCCTCGAGCCGCACGGGATAGCGAAGCTCCAGCACCTCCGGATCGGTCATGCGGGTATTGGTCATGTGCGTGTGGACGGCCGACGCGCCGGGGAAGTCCGGCCCCGCGCCCGCGCCGCCGCAGATCGTCTCGTAGTATTGCCGGGTCGCGTCGCCGAACAGGAAGTTATTCATCGTCGCCTGCGACGAGGCGAGCGCGCCGACCGCGCCGAACAGCGCGTTGCAGACCGCCTGCGATACCTCGGTGTTGCCCGCGACCACCGCCGCGCCCGGATGCGGCGAGAGGAAGGTGCCGGGCGGGATCGCGATGTCGATCGGCTTGAGGCAGCCGTCGTTCAGCGGAATGTCGTCGCCGACCAGGCAGCGGAAAACATAGAGAGCCGCGGCCCGCGTCACCGCCGGCGGGGCGTTGAAATTGTCTGCCCGCTGCGCGCCGGTGCCGGTGAAATCGACTCGCGCGCGCCGCGCCGCCTTGTCCACCGAGACGCGCACGGCGAGCGGCGAGCCGTCGTCCATGACGTAGTCGAAGGCGCCGTCATGCAGCCGGTCGACGACGCGGCGCACGCTCTCCTCGGCGTTGTCCATCACGTGCCGCATGTAGGCACGCACCACCTCCCAGCCGTAGCGCGCGACGACGGCCCCGAGCGCCTGCACGCCCGCCTCGTTCGCCGCGACCTGCGCCTTGATGTCGGCGACGTTCACGTCCGGGCTGCGGGCGGGATAGCGCGCGTTCGCGAGCAGCGCCCGGAACGCCTCCTCCCGGAACACGCCGCCATCCACGAGGAGGAAGTCGTCGATCACCACGCCCTCCTCTTCCAGCGTCTTGGAGTTGGGCGGCGTCGAGCCGGGCGTGAGGCCGCCGATATCGGCGTGATGCCCGCGATTCCCGACAAAGAACAGGATGTCCCTTCCCGTCTCGTCGAACACCGGCGTCACCACCGTCACGTCTGGCAGATGCGTGCCGCCGTTGAACGGATTGTTGAGCGCCACGACGTCGCCCGGCTTCAGCGTCTTGCCGCGCAGGCGCAGCACCGTGCGCACGCTCTCGCCCATCGCGCCGAGATGCACCGGCACGTGCGGCGCGTTCGCGATCAGCGCGCCGTCGGCGTCGAAGATCGCGCAGGAGAAGTCGAGCCGCTCCTTGATGTTGACGCTGAGCGAGGTGTTCTGCAGCACCGCCCCCGTCTGCTCGGCGACGCTCATGAACAGATTGTTGAACAACTCCAGCAGCACGGGATCGGCGCGGTCCGTGCCGTGCGCGATCCGCGTCTCCCGCGCTTCCGTCCGGTGCAGCTTCATGTGGTTGCGCGCGGTTACCTCGGCGGTCCAGCCGGGCTCGACCACGGTGGTTGCGATCGCCTCGCGCATCAGCGCCGGACCTGCGATGCGGTCGCCTCCGCGCAGGGCGCCTCGGTCGAACACCGGCGCCTCGTGCGCCCGGCCGCCGCTCCAAATTTGCACCCGATCGACCGGCTCGGGCGATGAGCCGGCCGCGCGCGGCGGCAGCTCCGCTTCCGCGACGGCGTCGCCGGAGGCGGTGACTTCGACCGCCACGGCCTCGACGGTGACGGCCCGCTCGGGCGTCGCGAAGCCGAAGCGCTTGCGGTGCGCCTCGGTGAAGGCGGCAAGCACATCCCCGAAGGCGCCGAACGGCACGATCAGCGCCGCCTCGGTGCCCGCATAGCGGAGATGCAGGAGACGCCGGACCGCGATGCGCGCCGCGTCCGCGCCCTGCTCGATCAGCGCCGCTCGCGCGTCCGAGGCCAGCGCGTCCGCGAGCGCGCCGAGTTGCGGCAGCGCCGCCGCCTGGAGCGGCCGCTCCACCGCCTGCTCGCGCATCACCGTCTGATCCGCCAGCCCCATGCCGTAGGCCGACAGCACGCCCGCGAACGGATGGATGAAAACGGTCGTCATGCCAAGCTCGTCGGCGACGAGGCAGGCGTGCTGGCCGCCCGCGCCGCCGAAGCAGGCAAGCGCGAAGCGGGTCGCGTCGTGGCCTTTCCGCACCGAGACCTGCTTGATCGCGTTGGCCATGTTCGCGACCGCGATGCGCAGGAATCCTTCCGCGACGTCCCTGATGTCCGGGGTCGTGCCGGTCGCCTTGCCGATCCGCGCCGCCATCGCCTCGAACCCGGCCCGCACGGCGCGCGCGTCGAGCGGCTCCTCGCCCTGCGGGCCGAAGATCGCCGGGAAGTGCGCGGGCTGGATTTTCCCGACGCAGATATTGGCGTCCGTCACCGTGAGCGGCCCGCCGCGCCGGTAGCCGGCCGGGCCGGGATTGGCGCCGGCACTATCCGGGCCGACGCGGAACCGCGCGCCGTCGAAGTGCAGGATCGAGCCGCCGCCGGCGGCGACCGTGTTGATCGCCATCATTGGCGCGCGCATCCGGACGCCCGCGACCTCGGTTTCGAACGCGCGCTCGAATTCGCCCGCGTAGAGCGCGACGTCGGTCGAGGTGCCCCCCATGTCGAAGCCGATCACCTGGTCGAGCCCGGCCATCGCCGCCGTGCGCGCCGCACCGACGATGCCGCCGGCCGGGCCGGACAGGATCGCATCCTTGCCCTGGAAGCGCTGCGCTTCGGTCAGCCCGCCATGGGACTGCATGAAATAGAGCCGCGTGTCGCCAAGCTCGGCGGCCACCTGATCCACGTAGCGGCGCAGGATCGGCGAGAGATAGGCGTCCACGACGGTCGTGTCGGCGCGCGGGACGAGGCGAAGCAGCGGGCTGACCTCATGGCTCGTGGACACCTGGGCGAAACCGGCCTCGCGCGCCAGCGCCGCCAGGCGCTGCTCGTGCGCGGGATGCTTCCAGGCATGGATCAGCGCGACCGCGCAGGCGCCGATGCCGTCGCGCCGGGCCTGCGCGAGCACGGCGCGCGCCCCGTCCTCGTCCAGCGCCTCGATCTCCGCGCCGTCCACGGCGACGCGGCCGGCGATCTCGGCGACGCGCTCGTAGAGCAGGCTCGGCCGCGTGATGTGCAGATCGAACAGGCGGGGCCGGGCCTGATTGCCGATCGCCAGCGCGTCGGCGAAACCGCGGTTCACGAGCAGCAGGGTGCGCTCGCCCTTGCGTTCGAGCAGCGCGTTGGTCGCGACCGTCGTACCCATCTTGACCGCATCCACGACGCCGGGCGGGATCGGCGTCCCGGCTCGAACGCCGAGCACCTGGCGGATGCCGGCGACGGCGGCGTCCCGGTAGCGGCCGGGATTATCGCTCAACAATTTGTGCGTGCTGAGAGCGCCATCAGGCGCCCGCGCGACGATGTCGGTGAAGGTGCCGCCGCGATCGATCCAGAACTGCCAGCCCGTTTCGGTCATCGCATTTATCTCTCTCTGCCTGCATGCATCGCGCGTGCGGCAGGATGATCACTCTAAAGCGAGCGACTGCCAAGTTGTGCCCGGGCCCACCGCAGCGCGGGAACGGGACCGGGAAGCCGGCGTTTGTGCGACGGACCCCGCACTCTCGAAAGGGTGAGCCAGACATGACCTGAGCGCCGCCACGCCTCAGCCCGCCTGTTTATTCCGGTTATGTTTCTGAGCGCGCTCCGGCACGTGCAGCCCGGAGGAACCCTGGACGATCGCGATGAGCCACACCAGTAGCCTGTTCCTGAAAGAGAGACGGCAGAGCGGCGGTTCGATCCACTTTCAACGGGTCAGCTGGGCCTCGCTGGTCGGAGGAGTGGACACGCTCCTGCGCCGCCACTACCACGTCTATGAGTTCTCTGACGAAACGACGTGCTTGTTCCGGGTCGCGCTCACGCATGCCCGGCACCCGGTCGCCTTCGCCGACGGAACGGTTGTAGAGATCGGCGAGCCGATTGGAGTATTGCATTTCTGGAACGAACATATCCTGCACTTTCCCGAGCATGGCCCGGACCTGCATTGGGCCAAGGCAATGCAGCACCGGATGCGGCGGTCCTTGCGCCTGCTATGCAATCATGTCGAGCGGGATCCCGACTGGGCGGACGTGAAAGCGATCGTTGCCGAAGCGGCCATGCCGACGCGCTCATCCGCCGGGCAGCAGATGCAGCGGCTCGCGCGTCGGCATGGTTTCGAGGTGGGAGCGGCCGACACTCCGGCGCGGGGCCGGCTCTATCTGATCGCGGAGAACATTCTGCGCTGGGGCTTCGTGCGCGCCTACAACCCGGGAGCGCTGCCGCGCTGTCATCTGCTCCAGGGGCGCCAGGAGCTCTGGCTGACGCGTAGGTCGCTGCTCGCGCATTACGGCGGCGGAACGCAGCGTTGTCGGCCAGCGGCGGCGATCGAGCCGGCATTCAGCGAAGCCGCGCGATGATCCCGTTCGTTGCCGGTGCGGCCTGGGCTGCGCTGGTTTCCTGGCTGCTGCACCGCATCCTGCAGCAGTTCCGCGCTCATGCCGCCGACGTGCTGGCGACCGCACAGGTCGGCGTCGATGCTTCGAGCGTCGCCGTGATCGTGCCAGCCCGGAACGAGGCACTGAATATCGAGCCGTGTCTCGCCGCCCTGCTTGCCCAGGCCTACCCGCCCGGACGGCTCGCGATCGTCGCCGTGGACGACGACTCGCAGGACGCCACCCTGGCCGGGATGACGGCACGCGCGGCACGCGATCCGCGCGTGCGGGTCGTCTCCGCCCCGGCGCTGCCGGCCGGCTGGCTCGGCAAGCCGCATGCGTGCTGGACCGGCGTGGCGGCGGCGGGGGAGCCAAGGTGGCTCTGCTTCGTCGACGCGGATGTGCGCTTGGAGCCGCCGTTGCTCGCCTCCGCCGTGACGGTCGCCGAGAAGCGCGGGATCGATCTGCTCTCGTTACAACCGTTCCAGGAGCTCGGGAGTCCCGCCGAGAAACTGGTGATTCCCGCGGGCATGCTGATGATCGCCTGCTGGAAGGGTTCCCGGACGAGCAACGTGAGCGGCGCGGACGAACTCACGGTCAATGGCCAGTTTCTGCTGATCCGAACGTCGGTCTATCGCGCGCTTGGCGGGCACGCCGCGGTACGCGGCGAAGTCTCCGAGGACAACGCTCTGGCGCGGCTGGTCGGCATGGCGGGCTACACGGTGCGGGTGCTGGACGCGGAGCGGCTCGCGCGGACGCGCATGTACCGCGATCTGCCTTCGCTCTGGGAGGGATTCGGCAAGAACGCGGTGGACATTCTCGGCAGCGCCGGCCGGACGCGCGCGGCCGCCCTGGCCGGGGTGCTGGTCGCATGCTGCGCCCTCGCGATCCCGATGGCGCTCGGGCGGGCGGCTTGGCTCGACCGGCGGCCGCTGCCCGCGCTTGGCTGCGCGCTGGGTCTGGCCGGGTCCGGCATCATGTTCGGCATCTACGGCGCGACCTTGCGGCATTTCCGGGCGTCGCTCCTACTGACCCCGCTCTTCCCTCTGGGCGTCCTCATGACGGCTGCGCTCGGGTGGCGCAGCGTCCGGCTCCGCCGTCGCGGGGAGGTGCGATGGAAGGGGCGTGCCTACCGGCTCGGCCCGGCCGCCCAGGCGACCTGGTAGGCGATGACCGATCCCAGCGAGGCGCGGTCGCGAGAGCTCGATTCGCAGTCGCGTGATCCGGGGCCGCCCCGGCGCGCCAAGCCGCGAAACTGGACGCTCGCGGCCGTGGCGGCCGTTCTCACCGTCGTCTTTTACGTCCTGCACAACGAACTGCTGCCCTTCATCATCGCCGCCTCCGTCGCCTTTGTCTTCGAGCCGCTGATCAAACGCGTGCAGCCCCATGTGGGCAATCACCGGTGGATACCGGTGACGGTTCTCTTCCTCCTCCTGCTCGCCTTCCTGGCGGCGTTCTCATACTGGATCGGAACGGTCGCTTCGTCCCAGTTCCAGGCGCTCTCGAAGGACGGGCCGCGCATGGTCCAGGAGATGCTCAAGCAAGTCGTGGGTCCGAACGGCATCTCGCTCTTCGGCAAGACCTACACCGCCGACGGGCTCTACCAGGCAGCCGCGCAACATGCCGGCAGCCTGCTCACTCCCACCGCCGTCGAGACGGCGGCGGGGCTCGGGATCGGCGCGATCCTGGGCGGGTTTCTCACCCTGGTGCTCATTCCCTATTTTCTCGCGTCGGGGCCGCGCATCGCGAGAGGCCTGATCTGGCTTGTTCCTCCGGAAAGGCGTCCGTCCGTCGAGCGCACGCTTCCGGAGGTCGTGCCGGTGCTTCGCCGCTATATCGTCGGGGTCGGGGTCGTCGTGATCTTTACGGCAACTGCCGCCTGGCTCGGCTTCGGCCTGCTCTTCAAGCTCCCGAACGCCATTCTCCTGTCGCTCGCGGTCGGGCTGCTCGAGATCATCCCGGCGCTCGGCCCGGCCACCTCGATGGTGCTGGTCGCGCTCTCGGCGACGCAGGAGCACAGCGTCGGCACGGTCGTGTTCCTGATGCTCTATGCCATCTTCCTGCGGCTCGTGATCGATAACGGGGTCGGGCCAATCGTGCTCGGCCGGTCGGCCCGGCTTCATCCCGTCGCGGTGATGTTCGGGTTCGTGTGCGGGGCCGCCCTGCTCGGGCTGGTCGGGCTGCTGCTCGCGGTGCCGGCAGCGGCCTGCCTCGTCGTCGTGCTGGACAGCTACTACGCGGAGCCTGTGGCGGAGCCGGAGGCGAGGCCATGACACCGCCGCAGACGGAGACCGGCAAAGCCCTGGAGCCATCGACAGGGGTGCAGCGGCTGTACAACATCCTCAGATGGTGGCCGGTGGCGCTGATCGTGCTCGCCGGGGTGCTCATCTGGGTGTCCGGCGTCTACCGCTACGTCTCGCTCGACGAGCTGGAGTCGCAGCAGGCGGAGCTGCGCGCCGTCGTCGCCGCGCACCCGATCGAGGCGGCTGCGCTCTATGTGGTTGTCTACACGTTGTTCCTGATGCTGTCCCTGCCGGCCGGAGGCGTCCTCACCGCCGCCGCCGGGGTGATGTTCGGAACCTTGATCGGCAGCGTTCTCGCCGGTGATCGGCGCCGCCCTCGCCGGGACGGCGCTGTATCTGGCCCTGCAATTCGCCGTGGAAGATCCTCTCGCCCGTCGCCATGGTCCCCTCGTCGAGAAGATCCGCCGGGAGATGGAGACCGACGGCGTGAGTTACCTGCTGGTGCTCCGGCTGCTGCCCGTGCTGCCGTTCTGGCTGGTGAGCCTGCTGCCGGTGCTGGTCGGCATGCGCTTCGGTCCCTACTTCTTCGCGACCGTGGTCGGGGTCATCCCGCCAACCGTCGTGTTCGTCTCGCTCGGAACCGGGGCTCGCCAGATCCTCTCCAATCACGGGCATCTGCATCTCGCGAGCACGCTGTCCCTGGACGTGCTGCTGCCGCTGGTCGGCCTCGCCGTCCTGTCGCTGCTGCCGATCGCTTGGCGGCACTGGCGCGGCAGCTGAGGCTCAGAGGTCGCCCCAGTCGAGATCTCCGGTCAGCGCCACCGGCGCTTCCGGCTCGTGTTGGTAGCGGCGCGTCCAGGGCCGGCGCGCCAGCCTGCCGGCCTCGGGCTTGAAGGCCAGCACCTGCGCGACCGACAGCAGCCCGCGGTCGAAGGCGTACGCCATGCCGGCCATGTACATGCGCCAGATGCGGTAGTTCCGGTCGCCGGCGATGGCGATCGCCTGCTCCCGTCGCGCCTCCAATCGCCGGACCCAGTGCAGCAAGGTCGGCGGGTAGTGTGGGCGCAGATCCTCGACATCGGCGATCTCCAGCCCCGATCCGGCGATCTCGTAGAGCACCCGCGAGACATGCGGCAGTTCGCCGCCCGGGAAGACGTAGCGGTCGATGAACTCGCCGCCGGGCGGCCCGCCCGCCTGTCCGTCGCGGTCGCTCACGGTGATGCCGTGGTTCAACGCGACGCCGCCCGGCTTCAGCACGCGGGCGATGACGCCGAAATAGGCGGGCAGGTTGGCGAGCCCGACATGCTCGTACATGCCGACAGAGACGACACGGTCGAACCGCGCAGCCTCGGGCAGGTCGCGATAGTCCTGCAGGCGGATCTCGATCCGGTCCGCGAGACCCGCTGCGGCGATGCTGTCCCGCGCGTACTGAAACTGCTGTTCGCTGAGCGTGATCCCGACCCCGGACACGCCATAGCGGGACGCCGCCCAGCGCAGCAGCCCGCCCCAGCCGCAGCCGATATCGAGCAGCCTCTGTCCGGGTTCGAGCCGCAGCTTGCGGCAGAGATGGTCGAGCTTCCGCTCCTGCGCGGTGTCGAGATCCTCGGCGCCGGTCGCGTAATAGGCGCAGGAATAGACCATGTTCCGGTCGAGCCAGAGCGCGTAGAAGGCGTTCGACACGTCGTAGTGATAGCTGACATTGGCGGCGTCGCGCCGGCGGCTATGGCGGCGGCGGAACAGCTTGAGCAGCGGCGCAAGCCGCCGCGCCGCCGGGGTGCGGCCGATCCGCTCCGCCAGTTCGACGCCGACCCGCAGCACGTCCTGCAACCGGCCGTCGACGACGATGTCTCCCTCGACATAGGCCTCGCCGAGACGGCCGATATTTCCCGTCAGCACGCCGCGCAGCACGCGCGGCGACCGGATGGCGATGGTCACGGCCGGCGAGGGTGCGAAATCAAAGGCTGTTCCGTCCCAGAACGCGATCCTGAGCGGCAATGGCGGATCGGAGAGACGGCGGCGCAGGAACGCGAGAACCCTCTCTCTCGCGCTCCGTCCCATCGTCATCGTGCCCTGGCGGAAGTCCCGAACGGGTCTCATCGTCGCACCGTCCCCTGGGTCAGAACGGGCGGACGATGACCATGATGACGATGATCGCCATCAGCGCCGCCGGCACCTCGTTCGCGATCCGGTAGAAGCGCTGCGGCTTCACGTTGCGGTCCTCGAGAAAGTTGCGCCGCCACTTCGAGGCCGCGCCGTGATAGGCGCCGAGCAGCAGCACGCAGGTGAGCTTCACGTGCCACCAGCCGTCGCCCCAGTCGATGATGCCCGGAGTGAGGATGAGGATGATGCCGAGGGTGAAGACGGCATACATTGCCGGGTTGATGATGCCCTTCATCAGCCGGCGCTCCATCACCTTGAAGCGCTCGCTCTCGGCCGAGCCGCGTGGCACCTCGCAGTGATAGACGTAGAGGCGCGGCAGATAGAGCATCCCCGCCATCCAGGCGATCACCGCAATGACGTGCAGCGCCTTGGTCCAGGGGTAGAGATAGGCGAAGGCGTCGATGGTCATGCCGCGACGGCGATGCGAGCGGGCAGGTCCACGTCGTCCGCCTCGGAGGGCGGCGTACCGGCGCGGGCGTGCGGGCAATCGCCATGCGGGCGCGGACAGGTGCGGCGGCCGGCGAAGCTGCACAGGCCCGGCCCTTGGCGGCGGGCCTGGCGCACGAGCCCCGCAAGCGCGGCGATGAAGCCCGGATCGACGCTCTGGGTCGGGACGCGGAAATACCCCGGCACCCCGAGCTTATCCGCGAGATCCCGGGTACTCGACGTCCAGCTCGACGAGCGTTTCGGAGTGCTCGGAGACGAAGGCGATCGGCACGACGAGCAGCGCCGCTCCGTCATGCGCCGCGCGCTCGATCTCGGAATCGGTGCTCGGGCCGAGCCAGACCTGCGGCGTCGCCCGCGACTGATAGCAGACGACGGCGTCGAGGCCGGAACGGCCCCATGCCCGCAGCACCCGCGCGGTCGTGCGCTCGACCTGGAACTGGTAGGGGTCGCCCCTCTTCACGATCGTCTCCGGCAGGCCGTGGGCGGAGAACAGCACCCGGAGCGGGATGGCCGGGTCAAGGGCGGCGCGGGCGCGCTCGTAATGCGCGCGCACGATGGCGGCCGTCGCCTCGGCGAACCCCGGATCGGAGTGATAGCAGCATAGGGTCGTCGTGCGTGCGACCAGTCCGGCGCGCGCCGCTTCCTCGCGCCAGGCGGTCAGCGAGCTGCCCGTCGTGGTCGTCGAGAATTGCGGGTAGAGCGGCAGCAACAACACCTCGTCCGGCTTGAACTCGCGCACCGCGCGGGCGGCCTCGTCGCTGAACGGATGCCAGTAGCGCATGGCGATGAAGCAGCGCGCGTCGAGTTCGGGCAGCGCCGCCTCCAGCGCCCGGGCCTGCGCCTCCGTCTCCTCGAGCAGCGGCGACTTGCCCCCGAGCAGGGCGTAGTTCGCCCGGGCCGGCTCCAGCCGCCGCCGAGCAATGAGCCGCGCCAGCAGCGGGCGAACGAAGAACGGCACCCGCAGGATGGCGGGATCGCGGAACAGGTTGAGCAGGAACGGCTGCACCGCCTCGGGACGGTCCGGGCCGCCGAGATTGAACAAAACGATCGCGATGCGGGGCTTGGGGGTGGTCGTGGCTGTGATGGCCGGCGCTCCTGCTCTCGATCCTCGTATCAGAGGGCGGCGGCCGGAATGTCCAGGGCTGTCACCTCCGCGGGCCGGAAGGGGATCGCGTACTCCGTCCAGCCAGGCAAGACCGGCAGCGGCGGCCGGCTACTCGCGGCTCTCCGAGTGGGGCTGGCCTTGTTGCGGGGCCTGCGAAGACTCTGGCGCTCCCTGTCGGCGTGTCAGCCGCAGGGCGGCTCGCGTCGGTCTGGCCACCGGAGCTGTTCGCCTGAGGGGGCGCGACGGGAACAGGCGAGGGCTGCGGCTTCGGGGCTTCCTTGGCCTGGGGCGAGAGCGGGACGATGATCGGCTGGGCGAGGGCCGGAACCGCGGAAACGCCCGCGCCGAGGAGGGCCAGCGAGGCGATCCTGATCGCGCGTGCCGGATGGATTGGATGGTGATGCGCCATGCCTGGCCTCTCTGCTATGTGACTGCCGTAATCAGGGCAGCGCCTTGAAGACACGCGTTCCATCCGCCTGTGTCACATAGACGCCGATGAAATCCGGCTTCCTTGCTCGAACGCCCTCTGGCGAGAGCGGTTTCGGCGCCGTGGATGCGAACGGGCGATGCCGCTCGGCGCTGATCCGCCGGGGCGCGGAGGGCGGAAGTTCGGCCGCGATCGAATTGGTGGCCGGCCTCGGGACGGGAACCGTCGCAAGGGAAGGCAAGCCGGCGGCGGGCGGCACAGCCGGCTTCTCACCGGCCAGTCCGAGAGCGGGGGGTTCGAGGACGCCGGCGCTCCGCGCGGCTTTCGGCTCCGAATCCGTGTCGAACCGAAGCGCCGCCGGCTGCTCACGGACGGCGACCGCCTCGGGCGCGGAGGGGCGCGGCACCGCCTTCGGCTCGGCCGCGGCCAGGGGCTTCGTTGGCGGCAGGGCCGTAAACGCCGAGGGCGCGGGCCGGTGCGGCGGGCCCATGATCTGCAGCGCCGCGGCCGCGCCGGCGACGCCGCCGAGGATCGCTCCCCAGGTGTAGATCAGCGGTCGAAAGGAGGCGGACACGAGGTACGGACCTTTTTCTGGCGGATGCTTCCCAAGGCGGAACGGCGCGAGCTCATCCTCTCTTTAAGCACTGTCGTGTGGCGGAACTCGGGCACGCGTGCTCACAGCCAGTGTCCCGGAATCCAGACATATCGGCGCCCCTCGCGCCGCCAGTAGCCGTCCTGCCACAGCGTGCCATGACCCGCGCGATTGATCCACCGGCCCGCCGACCACGTATAGCGCCGCCCATCCCAATTGTAGTGTCCGGGCTCCCAGATCAGGGGAACATTCGCCGCCGGCGGTGCGGGCACGCGCTCGGCGAGCGGCGGTGGAACGCCGGGGGCTGAATACGTGACCGCGCAGGCGCTCAGGGTGAGAGCGCATAAGGCAACCATCCACCGCAGTCGTCGCATCGCCGTCTCCATACTCGGCAGCAGAGTGAACCTTGCATGAGCTCAAGTTCGCTCCTTCCTGACCGGCCGCGCGGTTGCGCAACGCGGGCCGCGGCGCAACCGCCGCCGCGGCCCGGCGCGAGACCTTACGAGTTCGGATTGTAGGTGGTGATCTTCGAGCCCTGCAGGGAGAGCCCCGCCATCAAGCCCTTCTGGCTGAACGGAATGGCGACCACCTTCTTCGCAAGCGTGGTGCTGTTGATCGAGGCGGCGGCGCCGCGATCGATCACGACCACGTTCGGATCGGTGCCGACCGCCCAGCCGTCGCTCCTGTTGAGATAGCTCAATGCCGCCGGGTCGAGGAAGAACAGGGCATAGCTGAAATACTGCGCGCCGGCCTCCAGGCCGAACGACGCCGCGACGATCGTGTAGTACCGCTGCGGCTTGCCGTGCTCCAGCAGCACCCCCTTCCCGCCCTGGCCCCCAAAGATGAAGCCGGCCTTCACGACCCTCGGGAACACGAGAATGCCCACGGCCTTGTCGCGCAGCTTTCTCGTATCGGGATCGATGCGGTACAGGTCGGCGAGGGCGGCGTTCGCGTCCCGGTCGATCTCCGCTGCGTCCGAGGCCGCCGCGGCCGGGCCGGATGCGGCGATGCCGAACGTCGCCGCGGTTGCCGCCAGCGTGGCCGATTGGACGAGGGTCCGTCGGGTGAGAATCATCGTGTGCTCCGTTCCAGATGCTGATCCCGGCGAACCGGCGGCAGCCAACCGGCGCTCCGCCGGGCCGCCACTGCGGCCGGCCGGAATGCACGCAGCCGGCTGCCGCCGCTCCGTCTGATCGGTCCTGAAACGCCGGACGATCGGCCCGGTTCGGGCACGGCCACGCCTCGCCGCGCGAGCACTGTCCCCGGTGCCGGTCGGATAAGCGGAGAGCACGGGCCTGCTCCAACTCCCGCGGGGCTTGCGGCGTTCTCTCTGACCGACAGATGGAGCGGAACCGATGAGCGACAATCCCCTGGAAGACACGCCTGAACGACAGGCCCGGATCAAGGAGCGGGCCTATTATCTCTGGGAGGCCGACGGACGGCCGACCGGCCGCGACCAGGAATACTGGGAGCGCGCCCGTGAACTGCTCGGAATGGAAGCAAGCGCGGGTGCGGGGCTGCTGCCCAATCCCATGACCCAGAACGAGCCGATCCCCGGCGTGACCGTCGAGGAAGCGTCGATCCAGGAAAACTACGGCGAGTTTCCCGACCGCTTTACCGACCAGGGCGAGTGGCGGCAGACGCCGATGACGAAGGAGGAGCTGAGGGAGTCCGAGCGGGGCGAGGGCCAGCCGACCCGCGGCGACGCTCCCTGACTCGGGCGGCGGCCGCCAGGAGCGGCCGCCGCAAGAATCCGGTTCGACCGGTCGGCCGCCAGCATACGAGTGACCACGACCGCCCTCGAGCCGCACGCGCGGCCGCCCTTAATCAGACATGAATACCGACGGCCAGATCGCCTCCAGGCTCAAGGAAAAGCTCCGTCGAATCAAGGGTGAAAGCGGCACCCTTCAGTCTCCAAAGATCCATACCGGACAGTTTCAGCTACAACTACTTCCAAAACCAGACGTGATAGCGACCGTTTCATCAAAATTGCTTTTTGCTCACCTGTTTTACTATTCCGAAACGGCTGCCGTCCAATAGTGATCCCGTCACCCGAGGGGTGGCACCGGGAATGGCATCGCTCGGCACACGCCCGTTGCGATGACCCATTCGAGCTAGCCGGGCTTCGTAGCTCATCCGGATCGGCTTGATTGGGCGGAGCGAGGCAAAATGCACATCTCGTCTGGAACCCGCTACATCTTCGCGTCCCGTGCAGGTCCAGTGGACAACGGCGATCGTGCCGCTCGCTCACAGGCCCACGCGCATGACGAGAGAGCCATTCCGGCGACGTCACGGCGGTTAGCGCCGGGGCTCGCGCGGGACGTGCCGCACAGCATCCGTTGCAAAAGCAAGGGCTTGATCGCGGGCATCGGAGCAGTCGAAGCGCTCGGCGGGAGATCCCCCGCGGCGAGCGTGCCGGTGCCCGGCGGCTCTTAGCCACCACCGCTTGCGGGGCGAGCCTTTCGGTTCGCTCCAGTTCTAATCAAGCCATTACAGGCGACAACGCGCGCGGCACTGGTCGTGCCCGCGTCCTGCAACGTCACAGCGAAAGGATCATTTGTGACCACATCCACAAGCACGGCTTCCGGCACCGCATTCGGGCTGGGCGCCTATCTGGACGGCCAGCCGAACGGCAACGACGCCGCCAGCAACACGTATTTCGAGCAACAGTACGACGCCTTCACCAAGCTGATGGGCACGCGTCCGCAATACTACGATTTCTACACGGACAACGGCCAGGGAGGGGCTGCCGGCCTGCCGGGCAGCGCGGGATGGACGGCATGGTCCGCGGCGCAGACCGGCAACAACTATGTCGGTCCCGGCTCCGGCACGATCCCCGTTGTCGGCGTGCCGATATCCGACGGGTCCGGCCAGTGGGGCACCGTCGACAACTACTACCAGCAGGTCATTTCCGGCTCACTCGACGCCGACTACAAGGGTATCGTCGACGCCTGGGCGACGAACGGCTACAAGACCGCGCAATTCCGTCCCGGCTACGAGTTCGACGGCACCTTCATGGGCTGGTCGCCGTATTCGGACGGCAGCGCCCAGGCCCAGGCCGATTTCGTCAAGGCCTTTCAGCACATCGCCGACCTCATCCATTCCGAAGGCAAGGCCGACGGCATCACCGCGCAGGTGGTATGGAACCCATGCGCGATGCCCTGGACGCAGGGCGACGTCACGCAGCTCTACCCGGGCGACCAGTATGTGGACAACATCTCCCTCGACGAATACTCGAACATCTGGACGGGCGACTACGCCAACTGGTCCCAGGGCGGTAATGCGCAGATCGACCCGGCGACATGGGCGGCGGACCCCGTGGACCGTGCGCACTTCTGGCAATACATGAACGGCAGTCAGTCCAACCCGACGCCCGGGCTTGGCTCCGCCGGCTTCTCGTTCCAGAACTTCATCGATTTCGCGCTCCAGCACAATAAGCCGATATCTCTCGCAGAGACCGGAGCCGGCAATCCGCAGGACGGTTCCGTCGGCCCGAACGACGATCCGGCTTTCCCGCAGTGGCTTGCCAGTCAATTGCAAGCGGCCGAAGCGAAAGGCCTGAAAGTATCGAACGTCAACATCTGGTCGAACAACCAGGGCCAGTACGACTTCGTCAACGGCGAGCGGCCGCTCGAGGCGGCGTCCTGGGCGAAGTATTTCGGCGCCGGCTCCGGCAACGTGACCGCAACACCGGTCGGCGGCACCACCTCCGGCGGTTCGACCTCCGGCGGTTCGGCCTCCGGCGGTTCGACCTCGGGCGGTTCGGCCTCGGGCGGCTCCAAGCCGTCGCCGGTGACGATCGGCAGCGGCGCCAATTCGCTCGTGCTGCAAGTCTCCGAGGACGCCTACCAGGGCGATGCGCAGTTCACCGTCTCGGTGGATGGCAAGCAGATCGGCGGCACGCAGACGGCGGCGGCCTCACACGGCTCCGGGCAGGAACAGGCCTTTACAGTCAAGGGCGATTTCGGCGCGGGCAGCCACGCGGTCAGCGTCAATTTCCTGAACGATGCCTATGGCGGGACCGCCTCGGCCGACCGCAACCTCTACGTCGATAGCGCGACCATCGACGGCGCGGCGGTCGCCGGCGGCAAGCTCACCGAAATGAGCGGCGGCGCCCAGGGCTTCACGTTCCAGGGCGCAGGTGCCTCGGGCGGCTCCTCGTCCTCGGCGGTGACGGTCGGCAGCGGCTCGCACACGCTTGCCCTGAACATCTCGGAGGACGCCTACCAGGGAGACTCGCAATTCACGATCTCGGTGGACGGCACCCAGATCGGCGGCACTCAGACGGCGACCGCGTCGCATGCAGCGGGCCAGTCGCAGACCTTCAACGTGCTCGGCGACTTCTCGGCGGGCAAGCACACGCTCAGCATAAACTTTCTCAACGACCTCTATGGCGGCAGCGCCGCCGCCGACCGCAACCTCTACCTGACGGGGACGACGATCGACGGCAAGACCTCGCCGGGCGGTACGTTCATCGAGAACAGGTCGGGCGCCAAGACCATCAGCTTCACGGCCCCGGGTTCCTCGACGGCGCCCACCCCTGCACCCACGCCCACGCCCACCCCCACCCCCACCCCGACCCCGGCCACGAACACCCTCGTGGTCAACAAGCCCGCGACCCTGAAGGCGGCCGTGCAGGCGATCACCGGCACCGAGACCGATCCCTCGCAGGCGGTCTATCTCGACTGGCGGACCTACGGCGCCCCGGCCAAGGGCGACGCGGATTGGGTGAAAGCGACCGTCGAACTCGACCGGGCATTTCTCCGCCTCGGTCGACATCGACCACGCCGGCGTCGCGAGCACGATGTACGCCTACACCGGCTCCGGAGCGGTTCAGGCCGTGTGGTCCGGCACCCCGTCCTAGGGGACCGGCTGCCCGACCCCGTCAGCCTGGCCGAGCCTGCCTTGTCCCTCCGCATGCGTGCGGAGGGACAGGTGTTTTCGCTCCGCGTCAGCAGGACGGGCCGGAGCCGCCGGTACTCCCCGTTGCACCGGCTCGGCCGCGTCTGACAGGGTCGCGCGATCAGATGATACCGGGACCGAGGTCTGAGATGAGCGTCACGACCGACAACCGCCTCGAAGAGACGCGCTGGCTCTCCTACGCGGAGCTGGCGCGCGCCAAGGCGATCAGCAAGCGCGCCGCGATCCGCCTCGCGAGCCGCCACGGCTGGCAGCACCGGCCGGATCACCGGGGGCCCGTCCGGGTCGCGGTTCCGGCCTCGGCCTTCGACGGCCAGCGGCGGCGGCGGGGCAGCCCTGCCCTGCCTCCCGCGAGAGACAGCGCCGGAGCCGGACGGGAGCGGACCGATCCGGGCGATGCCCGGGTGCAGGGGCTGACCGCGGACCTCCAGGTGATCCGGACCCAGCTCACCGACCTTCGCATCCGGGAGGCCTCGGCGCGGGGGCGGGCCGAAGCGGCGGAGGCCGAACTCGCCCGGCTGACGGCCGTCGTCGCGGCAGGCCCGTTCGGGCGCCTGCGCTGGCTGTTCAGCCGCGTGGGCCGCCGCTAGAGCCACCCCGGTCTGACCGGAATCGCGATTTTCTCTTCCGGCACGGGTCAGCTATGTGATTATGGGATGGCCCGCCCCTCCCTGAGGTGATCCTCGGTAGGGTCGCCTCTTTGCACAGGAGGGCGGGAATGACGGCGATATCGGTGCTTGGGATCGACCTGGGCAAGAACAGCTGCAGCGTTGTGGGGTTGGACAGCGCCGGCCGGGTGGTGCTGCGGCGACGGGTTCCGCGCGACGGTTTGGCGGCGCTTCTGGCCAAGCTGCCAACTTGTAACGTGGCGATGGAGGCGTGCTGTGGTGCCCACTTCGTCGGGCGAGCGGCGCGGGCGCACGGGCACCAGGTTCGGCTGATGCCGCCTGAGTATGTGCGGCCGTATGTGAAGGCGCAGAAGAACGACGATCGGGATGCCGAGGCGATCGCCGAGGCTGCCACACGGCCGACGATGCGCTTCGTGCCACTGAAAGCCGAGGGGCAGCTCGACATGCAGGCCCTGCATCGGGCGCGCGACCGGCTGGTGGCGGAACGGACGGCGCGGATCAACCAACTGCGGGCGTTGTCTGCTCGAGCGCGGCGTCGTGCTGGCACAGCGCCGGCGCGCGTTGCTGACCTGGCTGGACGCGCCGGTCGCCGCCGGAGAACCTGATCCGCTCAGCCCACGGCTGCGCTTGCTCGTCGCCGACATGCGCGCCGAGTGGGCCGAGTTGGACCGGCGCATCGGCGTGTTCGATGACGAGTTCGCCGCCAGTGCCCGGGCTGACGAGGCTGCACGGCGAGTGGCGACGATCCCCGGCATCGGTCCGGTCAATGCGACCGCGCTGGTCGCGGCGATCGGCAATGCGAGCGCGTTTGCGCGCGCGCGCGACCTGGCCGCATGGCTTGGTCTCGTGCCGAAGCAGGCGACCACGGGCGGCAAGCCGAAGCTGCTCGGCATCACCAAACGCGGCAGCCGGTACTTGCGCAAGAACCTGATCCATGGGGCGCGGGCTGTGATGCCGAGGCTCGCCGCGACGGATACGCGGCTGGGATGCTGGCTGCGAGCACTGCTCGCTCGGGCGCACAAGAACACTGTCGTCGTCGCCTTGGCCAATAAGCTTGCCCGGATCGTCTGGGCGGTGCTGGCCCGGGGCGATTGTTATCAGACGGCAGCAACGGGCTGACGAACGAATCGGCCAGGGCGACCGGAAGACGGCGTTCGGGTTCACGAGGTCTGCGGGAGGTGGTGACAGAGATGGCCTGACAGTTGACCGGCAGCACGGAAACCTGGCCCATCGAACGGCCTATAGAGGCCGCTGTGATTTGAAGGACCGGGCTGCGCGGATCTCCATCTTGGCAGGGAGCTTGCTCCGAAGCCGGATACGTTCACGCAAACTGCTCAGCGCCAAACAGGTCAACTCAGCTTGCAGACGGGGCGGGCCATACGTTCATCGGCTTCCGGTGCAAGCTGGAGGGCTGAGATGAGTTGGCGATCGGGGCGGGCGTATTCCCAGGAATTTCCGCGACAAGATAATGGCCGCGTTTGACGGTGGTGAGCCCGCCCGCGATGTCGCGGAGCGGTTCGAGGTCAGTGTCTCGTTCATCTACAAGGCCGACCTGCGCCGCCGCCGGACGGGAGAGACGACACCCGGAGCGCAATGCTGCCGATTGCCGCTGCGGCTCGAGCCACAGCGGGAGGCAATCCTCGCACACGTTGCCAAGCACCCGGACGCGACGATGGCCGAACTGCGTGACTGGCTCGCTGCCGAGCATGGTGTCCAAGTCTGTCTCGCGACGGTCTGGAAAACGCTGGCGCAATTCGGCCTGACATATAAAAAAGGTCGCTTCGCGCGGCGGAGCAGGATCGTCCAGACGTCGCCGGGGCCCGCGATGCATGGCGCGCCGCTCAGCCCCGGCTGAGCCCGGAGTGCTTGGTTTTCATCGACGAGACGTGGACCAAGACCAACATGACGCGCCTGCGCGGACGGTCGCGCAAAGGCACCCGGCTCATGGCCTCTGCGCCGCATGGGCATTGGCGCACCAGCACCTTTCTCGCCGGGCTGCGGAGTGATGGCCTCGTCGCTCCGGCCGTGTTCGACGGCGCGATCAATGGCTGCGCCTTCCGCGCGTATGTCGAGCAGGTGCTGGCCCCAACGCTTTCGCCCGGTGACCTCGTGGTGCTCGATAACCTCGGCAGCCACAAAGTCGCTGGCGTGCGCGACGCTATCGAAGCGCGCGGCGCAAGCTTGCTGTTCCTGCCGGCCTACTCGCCCGATCTCAACCCGATCGAACAGGTCTTCGCCAAGCTCAAGCACCTCATCCGCAGCGCCGCCCCCAGATCGCGCGAGGCGCTGTGGAAAGGCCATAGGCTCCATGCTCGGTCGCTTCAGCGCCCCAGAGTGTGCAAACTACCTCGCCGCAGCAGGGTACCGCCGGTCAGGGTGATTCCGCTCTCTAGCGGGTGCGTGCTGCCGGGCCGGCGTGGGCGAGAACATCCCGGTCGGGAGCAACCGCAGGACCGCCGTCGAGCCAATCGCCGTGCCGCTCGACATGCGCCGCCAGTCCGAGCGTGTGCTCGCGCACCAGCTTCGCGGCGAGGTCCGGGTCGCGGCGTTCCAGGGCGGCGACGATCTTGAGGTGATCGCGGATCGAGCGGCGCGCGCGATCGCTCTGGCGCATGGTGACGGAGCGAACCGAGCGCATGTGGATGAACAGGTTCTCGGTCAGCTCGCCCATCAGGCCGCATCCGCTCAGGCGGATGATCGCCTTATGGAAGGCCATATTGGCCCCACTGTATTCGCTCAGGTGATCCGAGGGGTCGGTGCCGTATCCCTCGAACAGCGCGCGCAGCTCTTGCAGCTGCTCGGGCGTCGCACTCGCGGCGGCGAGGCGGGCCGCCATGCTCTCGATCGCCGCCCATACGGTGATCATCTCAACGATTTCCTGCTTCGTCTTGCGCACCACGTAGACGCCTCGGCGCGGCACCGACCGCACGAAGCCCTCCTGTTCGAGCACGGTCAGCGCCTCCCGGATTGGCGTGCGGCTGACCCCGAGATCGGCCGAGAGCTGGCGTTCGTCGAGCCGGATCTCGGACCGGCGGCCGTAGATGTCCATCTCGGTGATGGCGCGCTTGATCGCCTCGCAGGCGAGCCGCCTCAGGCCGACGCCGACATCGAGCCGCTCGACTTCCAGGCGCGGGAAAGGGCTATCGTCCGGCATGCGGTCTCTCCATGAAGCCTCTGCGGCAGCTCGCAGAATGATGTATACAGGGACAGAGGACGCCGGACACTGCTTTGCATCACGATGCGCTCGCGCCCTCGCCTCGGCTGTCGCGCGGCACCTAATTCAGCAAGTTGCAAATAAGGTGCTGAATACAGCATGCCTTCTGCAACAAAGGCGGGGTCAGTCTGGGCCGGCAAGCATTTCTTTCACGACGAGCTCGTCGCCCTGGTCCACCAGGCCCAGATCGGCAAGGACGCCCCAGGTTTCCATGCCCGTGGGCGCGAGGGCGTCGAGACCGGCGGTTGCGGCCATTTGCCCGACCGCGGGCCATGCGGCGGGCGATCGGCGGGTGGTCGCCAATTCCGATACTCGTGGGTGTGGCGTCGCAGGCGCTTCGTGTCGGAGAGTTGCCACAGGAGCGGCGGCGTTCTGCCAGGAGAGAAGGGCAGGCGCCCCCGGTTCCGAGCCAGGTAGCGCACGCGCTTGTCGACGGGCAACGGCGCGGCCAGCGCTCTCATGGCGCGTGTGGCTGATGAAGTCCCTGGCGCACCGCCACACGTCCAGAGAGGAGCACGATGGGCCACGAGTTCGAGCGCTTCCCGTGACTGGCCCGCAAAGCACATGCCGCCGATTGCCCGGGGTGAGGAGTACAGGGCGATCGACAGCTTTTCCAGGTCAGCTGCTGTTGCGTGCCGGTCGAGAACGGCGGCCGAAAGTTCCATGACCCCGACCTGCTCGAGAAGCGCCTCTGGGCGGGCATGGTAGACGGCGGCTGTCCGGGACACCCAGGACGAGAGGATCTCGTCGGTTTCGGCCAGCGGTATTTCGGGCAGGGATCCCTGCCGCCTTTCCGGCAGCATGGGTCGGTTCACGCAGCGAGGGTCCTATCGTAAACCGATGGGCGCCATGCCTCGATCGCCTCGGGCGTAATCCGCTCCTCGCCGTTGCCGATGGCGGCGGCCGCGAGATCTCCGAAAAGCGCGAACACACGGGCCGTATTGCCGCGCGTCGAGCGGATAACCGTCTGCATCGCCGCAGTATCGAGCACGGACGGTTCCGAAGCGGAAGATTGCGGAGCAGCGTCGCGATCAGCGCTTTGAAGTCGGCATCGACCGCCCATGCCGGAAGCTCCGCCAGGGCAAAACGGCGGGCAAGCTGCGGATCGCCGGAGATCGCGTCGCGTGCGGCCCCGATGCCGAGGCACACCACCGACACGCGCAGCTCATTGGACAAGTAGCGGAGCTGCGTCAGGATGCGGCGCTGGTCCCGGAACGTGCCGGACAGCATGTTGTGCGTTTCGTCAAAGACGACCATGCGCACGCCAAGATCGGCATACAGCCGAAGCGCCATGATCATGGCCTCGGCGGTCGAAATACGCGGCGAGAACACGGCGCCCACGGCGCGCAGCAGCGTCATGTAGAACAATCGATCGGTCGGTGCCGCCGTTCCTCGACACGCAGTTGGACCTGACTGTGCCCCTCCGGCCGGCCGCGACGCCGCGGCAGGAGGGCTGACAAGCGGCGCTCCGTCTCGAAGCGAGCACGCCAACGAAAGACCGTGCTGCGGTCAACGCAGAGCTTGCTCGCGGCCGCGGATAGAGACAAGCGCCGTTCGGCCGGCACTTCGGGCAGAGTGCGGCTGATAATCGAAGCCCGCCAACGCGCCTTCGCCCAGGCTGTCTCGTCTACGGCGGCGGCGTCCATCCGGTCGCCCCTGTGCAACATCTCAGGGCAGTTTGTCGCGCATTAGCTGCCGCAAATCTACGGTTTCGTTGCAGATAAGGTGCTGTGTTGCGAATTAGGTGCACTGCTAAGCTATTGCGGATCTTAGCGCCGCTGTTGCAAAATTAGATGCCGAGCGACAACAAAACCCGAGGGCCGGTGTCGTCGATCTGGAGCAGGTGGCCCTCGGCTCATGCGGGCTGTAGATATCCATGTCCTCGTGCTCGACGAGGTCCACAACATCCTTGCGGGTACGGTTAGGGAGCAGCGGACCGTCCTGAACACCCTGAGGTATCTGAGCAGTGAGCTTAAGATATCTCTCGTCTGCTTCGGCGCGAACGAGGCCCGGGAGGCGATTAGCGGCGATGTACAGCTGGCGCGTCGGTTTGAAGAGTTTCCATTGCCACGGTGGTCTGCCGATGCGGGATTCGAGCAGCTGGTGTTGGCAATCATCCGCAACCTGCCGCTCCGGCAGCCCACGGTCCTGTCGGCGCGCGCCGTAAGGAAGCTCCTACAGGTGAGCGACGGCATTAGCTCGAAGGTCTTTCGTATGCTTAATGAGCTTGCGATCGAAGCCATCGAGACCGGGGCCGAACGCATCACCGATGAAGCGATCGAAGGGTGGCGGCCGGTGACGAGCCATGAAATGGCTTTCGCTTGATTTCCAGCAGGTCCTCTGTTCGCCAGCTGCCCCTGGTATTGCCGCCGCTGACGGACGAGCTGCTATCGTCCTGGCTCAACCGTCACTCCAGCTTCTACCGAGTCAGCAGTGGGCGCCTGCTGCGACACTGCTCGCTCGAGGCCTCGTCCCCGAGGGCCCTCGACCTCAAACTCACACCGCGCGACCAACGTCGGCTGGCATATGTGTTCCGAGTTCGACCCGCGGTCGATCCGCAAGATGACTCAATTGTGGGGTCGAAGTCACCCGACGGGACTGATTGCGTCCGTCCGTCCGATGCAGGTGTGTCGGGCGACACGACAAACTGACCCCCTGACGACATGAGGAACTGACCCCCTCCGGGCTACGAAGGAGGTCGGCTTGAGGACGATGAACGAGGCATCTCCGCGGAAGGACGATCTGCGGAGGGACGCGATGAAGGCGCCGGACGACGTGTCGGCGATGGTTCGGCTGAAGGCTCTGGGCTGGGGGACGAAGCGGATCGCAGCCGAACTCAGGTGTTCGCGGAACACGGTGCGGCGCTGGTTGCCCGAAGGCAACTGGCGCCCGTGCGCGTCCCCATCGAAATCGAAGAAGCTGGACGGATTGGCGGACTGGCTCAATGAGCGGTTCCGGCGTCATTCCGGCAATGCCGACGTGGTCCGCCAGGAACTGGCGTACGAGAAGGGCATCGTCACCAGCCTGCGCACAGTGGAGCGAGCGGTCGCGCCGCTGCGCCGGGAACTGGTCGCTGCGGCCAGGGCCACGGTCAGGTTCGAGACCCGACCGGGCGAGCAGTTGCAGATCGATTTTGGCGAGCGGCAGGTGGAGATCGGCGGCGCCGCGATGAAGGTGTTCTTCTTCGTCGCGACGCTCGGCTATTCGCGCAAGCTGCATGTGCGCGCCTATGGCCACGAGCGGCAGGACAGCTGGTTCGACGGCATGGAGAGCGCCTTTTGCAGCTTCGGCTGTTGCGCGACGATCTGGATGAGAGGTCAGCGTCAATCAGGATGAGAACTGATTGTCGCGGCGGGTGGAGAGTTGCCGTTCTGATTGAGACTGGCAAGGGTCAAGCGCTGGTCTGATTGTCGCTGGGCGACAATCGCTCGACGGTTTTGATTGTCGCGCGTGTCGGCGGACGGCCGGGTGTGGTTCTGCGCTGGACGGCAGCGCGCCTCCGGTAGCTCTCGACATTCATCTCGAAGATCGTCGCGTGATGCACGAGGCGGTCGACGGCGGCGAGCGTCATGGCGGGATCGGGGAAGATCTTGCCCCACTCTCCGAAGGGCTGGTTGGCGGTGATCAGGATCGACCGCCTCTCGTATCGGGTGCTGATCAGCTCGAACAGGACGGAAGTTTCGGACTGATCCTTGGTGACGTAGGCGATGTCGTCGAGGATCAGCAGGTGATACTTGTCGAGCTTGGCGATGGCGGCCTCGAGTGCCAAGTCGCGGCGGGCGAGCTGGAGTTTTTGCACGATGTCGGAGGTGCGGGTGAACAGCACGCGCCAGCCGTTCTCGACCAGGGCGAGACCGATCGCTGCCGCCAGATGACTTTTGCCCCCGCCGGGCGGCCCGAACAGGATCAGGTTGGCACCCTTCTCGAGCCAGGCGTCCCCGGAGCACATCGCCATGATGTGCGCCTTGGAGACCATCGGCACGGCATCGAAGGCGAAGCTTTCTATGCTCTTGCCGGGCGGCAGCCTCGCCTCGGCGAGGTGACGCTCAATGCGTCGGCGGTCGCGCTCGGCTATCTCGTGCTCGGCGAGGCTGGCGAGGAAGCGTGCGGCGGGCCAGCCTTCGCGGTCGGCACGCGTGGCGATGTCCGGCCAGTTCTGCTTGATGGCGGGCAGGCGCAGGTCGTGCAGGATGAGGGTCAGACGCTGCGCATCGATCGGCTGGGTGGATCCGGTCATGCCGCCGCTCCCGCGAGGAGGGTGTCATAAGCGGCGAGCGGCGCGAGGCTGACGGTCACCTCCGGCAGACAGGCGGGATCAGGCGCAAAGCAGGCGCGCAACGCTTCGAGGTCGGGCAGACGGCAAGCTGCCAGATCGGCGGCAAGACGGTCGGCCAGTTCGGCCTCGCAGGCGCGCTCATGCGCCAGCGCGAGGAGGGCGACCATGGTCCGGCAGGCGTCTCGTTCGCCGGCCCGCTCGACCAGGCGCTCGAAGGTGCGCCGGTAGGCCTCGCGCGGGAAGAGCTGGTCGCGATAGGCGAGGTTGAGCAGCGCCATCGGCTTGCGGCGCAGGGCATGGATCACATGCCGGTAGTCGACCACGTGTCCGTGCCGGCCTTTGCCGACGGCTCTCCCACGCAGCAGCGTCATCAGCGGGGTGCCGCCGACGAACAGCTCGAGCCGATCGTCATGCAGCCGCACGCGCAGGCGATGGCCGATCAGCCGCGAGGGCACGGTGTAGAAGACCTTGCGTAGGGTGAAGCCGCTGCTGGAGGTGACGGCGACGACGGTCTCCTCGTAATCGCAGCTGCGCCGCTCGGGCAGCCTCTGCAGATGCGGCCGTTCGGCGTCGATGCGGGCGCCATTGCGGCGGTTCTTGCGACTGACAAGTTCGCCGACGAAGCGGCGGTAGGCGGCGAGATCGTCGAACCTGGCCGAGCCGCGCAGCAGCAGCGCGTCGCGCAAGGCGCCCTTGATGTGGCCGTGTGCGCTCTCGATCGCGCCGTTCTCGTGGGCGATGCCGCGATTGTTGCGACTGGGCGTCATGCCGTAATGCGCGCACAGAGCCTCGTAGCGCCGGGTCAGATCGGTGCGGGCATCGGCGTCGAGGTTGCGGAAGGCGGCCGAGAGGCTGTCGCTGCGATGCTCGCGCGGGCTGCCGCCGAGCGACCACAGGGCATCCTGCAGGCCGGCGGCCAGAGCCACGAAACTCTCGCCGCCGAGGATGACATGGACATGCTCGAAGCCCGACCAGGGCAGGCGAAAATGATAGAGAAGATGGTCCAGCGGGGCGCCGGCGACGGTCACGCCGAGATCGGCCATGTCGGTGAAGTCCGACAGTCCAATCCGGCCCGGTTCATGGCTCTGTCGGAAGATCACCTCCTGGTCGGGGCCGTGGACGGCACGCCAGGCGCGGATGCGGCGCTCCATCGTGCGGCGCACGCCAGCATCCAGGTCGGGGTACCGGCGCTGCATCTCCTCAAAGATTGCGATCGCCCGCAATCCGGGCGAGGCGGCAAGCATCGGCACGATCTCAGCCTCGAAGATCGCGGCGAGCGGATCGGGCCGGCGCCGTCCGCGCGGCGCCTGCCTGCGCGAGGGCAACCGGGGATCGGCGGCGATCCGGTAGCCGGTCGGGGCACTGAACCCCGCCTTGGCCGCGGCAACCGACACGGAGTCGTTCTGTCGGAACTTCATGAAAAGCCTCATCTGACAATCGGTGACGTGGCGGCCGGGCAAGCGCGGCATCCTCTGCAAGCAAGGAAGCCACCGTCATTACCCGTCCGGCTGCGATCATCAGCGGCTCCACCCAAGCAGAGCGCGCCACCAGCTTGGCGTGTACCCGGCTGCGGGCTACGCCCTTCGCCAGGTACACACCAACCTGGCTCTCATCCTGATTGACGGCTTGTTCTCATCCTGATTGTCGCGCGGCATTCGGCGGTGTGCCGCAGGAGGTGCTGCTCGACAATGCGCGGGCGCTGATCCTGCATCATGATCCGGCGAGCCGGGAGGCCGTGCTGCATCCCCGATTGCACGCCTTTGCCAAGCATTGGGGTTTCCGGATCCGTGCCTGCGCACCTTATCGCGCTCGCACCAAGGGAAAGGACGAGCGTGGCGTCGGCTACGTCAAGTCGAACGCGATTGCCGGACGATGCTTCGCCTCGTGGTCGGAGATGGAAGCCCATCTCGACGCCTGGACGCGGGAGGTCGCCGATGCCCGGGTACACGGCACGACCGGCGAGGCGCCGAACCTGCGTTTCGGCCGCGACGAGATAGCCGCCTTGCGCCCAAGTACGGGCATTCCTCCCTTCCTCAGCGCGCGCGATCTCCTACGCCGGGTGGGTGCCGATTGTGCCGTCGAGGTGGATGGCAATGCCTACTCGGTGCCGTGGCGCCTGATCGGCGAGCGGGTGCGGGTCACGATCGGAGCCGGCTCGGTGCGCGTCCTGCACGGCGGCCGCGAAGTCGCCGTCCATGCCGAGCTGAAGGGGCGACGCGGCCGTGCCGTGGACGATCACCACCTGGCTGGTGTCGCCGGGACGAAGGAGCGGCCCATACGGGTGGTTGCCACGACGGAGGCGGCATCGTCCGAGACGCCAGCCTTGCTGCGTCCCTTGGCCGAGTATGAGGCCGCGATCGGGGGGCACTTCTGATGAGCGGCCACGATCACCTGATCGCCATGTTGAACCGCCTGAAGCTCACGGCCCTGCGCGACCAGCTCGACAGCCTGATTGACGAGGCCGGCCGTCGGGAGATGACGATCCGCGAGGCGTTCACGCTGTTCTGCGAACGCGAGATCGCGCGCCGTGATCAGCGCCGCATTGATATGAGCTTTGGCTTGGCCCGCTTCCCGTTCGTGCGTGACCTGGTTGGCTTTGACTTCGGCGCGCAGCCATCCATCGATAAGGCGCAGGTGCGGGAACTTCCGAGCGGGCGGTTCATCGCCAATGGAGAAGCGGTTCTGTTCCTGGGGCCGCCGGGGTCGGCAAGACGCATCTGGCCGTCGCGATCGGACGTGAGGCGATCGTGGCCGGCTACACGGTGCTGTTCGCGCCGGCGACGACGCTGATCGCCCAGCTCGCCAAAGCATATGCGGATGGCCGGCTCCAGGAGCGCCTGATCCACTACGCCAAGCCAAAGCTGCTGATCATCGACGAGCTGGGCTATCTGCCGTTCGAACCCGACGCGGCACACCTGTTCTTCCAGCTTGTCAGCCGACGTTATGAGCGCGGCGCCAGGCGTTGTCAGGTTGAGGGCAAGAGATCGATGGCTCCCGGAGCGGACGCCGAGTTCAGGCCTGGGCAGCAACCTCGGCGAGCAGAAGGCGCGGTCGCGAGCGGCACGGTGCTGGGCGGCAGTGAGGCGGTGACGGCGGAGCTGGAAGTGGTTGTGGATCCGGCTATGAGGGGAGAGGAAGCGCTGTGCATGGCGCGCCGACTTAAATCGCTGCATCTGCCGTTCTCGTCTTCGCGTCGGTTGGTGCGACACCTCGGCCCGGTTGTTGAGATAGCGGCTCTGCCGATGCTCGACGCCGGGCAGGATCTCGCGTTTCGCCGCGCCGTAGCTGCGCAGCTTGTCCGTCACGATCACCCTCGGCACGTAGTGCAAGCCGCGCAGCAGCTTGCGGAAGAACCGCTTGGCAGCTCGGGTATTGCGCCGGCTTTGGACGAGTATGTCCAGCACGTGGCCGTGCTGGTCGACCGCGCGCCAGAGGTAATGCAGCTTGCCGCGGATGCGGACGAACACCTCATCCAGGTGCCACTTATCGCCTGGACGTGGTCGGCGCCGTTTCAGGGCATTGGCGAACAGCCGGCCGAAGCGCAGGCCCCACTCGCGGATGCTCTCGTAACTGACCACAACGCCGCGGGCGGCCAGGATCAGTTCGACGTCGCGCAGGCTGAGGCTGAAACAGTGATACAGCCAGACCGCGCGTTGGATCACCTCGGCCGGGTAGCGGAACCCGCGGTAGGGATTGGAGCTTGTCATCCCAAGTAGGCTGCCACGGCCGACCATGTACGCCAACCTGACAACGCCGAGTAAAGAAGGGCGATCGACAGCTTTTCCAGGTCAGCTGCATGGAACTTTCGGCCGCCGTTCTCGACCGGCACGCGGACAGCCGCCGTCTACCATGGCGCGGCCGACGTGCGCTAGGCCTTGACGGCAAATCGCTCGAATACGTCCCAGTCCGGCTCGAAGCCGATCCCCGGGTGATCGCTGATCTCGACGGTTCCGCCCTGTGGCAAGGCTGTGCCCGCATCTGGCAAAGCCGAACTGACGTACAAGGTCTCCAACAGCGGCTCACCGGGCGCCATACCGACGAGCTGTATGGTCGCCAAGTATCCCGGCCCGAAATACGGCGAGTGGGGCATGCACGTCTTTCCGGCAGCAGCGGCTTCGCGTAGAACGGCGGCGAACTCGGTTACGCCGCCGATTTTCGTGACCGACGGCTGCGGAAACGTCACCCCGGACCGCATCATGCGAGCGAATTCCCAACGGGTGCACGCGTTCTCGCCTGCAGCGATAGGGACCCGCCCTGCGGATGCGAGTTCTGTAAGCGCCTCGAAATCCTCAGGCGGAAACAGCGGCTCCTCGAGCCATGCGAGCTGCACCTCTTCAAACTGAGGTAGCAGGGCGCGAACCTCCTCTAGCGACCAGGCACAGTTCGCGTCCACCGTGAGATGCGTGCCCTGCCCAGCGCCGCGGCGGCCGGCCCGAATCGCGTCCAGATCGATCTCGTGCAGCTTGACAGAGCGATAACCTTCGTAAACAGCTTGCGCCGCGAAGCGCTCGACCAGATCGGGCCGGCCGTACCTTACGAGGCTGGCGTAGCTTGACGCCGTGTCCCGCTGCCGACCGCCGAGCAGAGAAGCAAGGCTAACCCCTTCCGCCTTGGCTCGCAGATCCCATAGAGCAATGTCCACGCCGGAAATGGCAAATATCGTGATGCCGTACCGTCCGAAGATGTGCAGCTTGCGTTGCAGATCGAGCGTGAGCGCCGCCGGGTCGGAGAAGTCTTTCCCGATCACAAGGGGGGCGACCATGTTGCGCACCGCGGCCGCGACCGGGGCTTGGCAGCCGTAGGCAAAAGCCTCGCCCCATCCGGTCAGTCCATTTTCCGTCGTGATGCGGACGAGCACGGTTTCGAACTCGAGCCAGCGCCCCGGCAATGCGCCAAGCTCCTCGGCGCCATCAGAGAACGGTACGGTCAGTTCGAATACGTCGAGGGCAGTGATGCGCATCAGGGTAACTCCGCCTGGAGACTCGGACTTGCGACAGCAATGCGAGCAGTGCCGCGCAACGTCTCGCCTGGCTCAAGCGCGCTACGACCGACCCCGGTAACGCCGCTCTCCGCCAGGTTGAAGCCATCAGGGGCATGGGTGGTCGGCTCGAAGCAAATGTACGGCGCAGAGTCGGGGTGATGCGCCACGAAGTGGTCGAACACTGGGCTCGCGCGCATTTCGAAGTCATACTCCCGCTCGCGCCGCAGGACGCAAGATCCCGTCCAGCCGCTCCGGTACAGGGTCATGGTTCCACGCGGCAGTTCGGTCGGGACGGCGAAGTCCGGGGCAGCCGGTCGTGGTGGGCCTGCCAAGAAGTCTGCCGTGACCGGCCAATCGGTTTCCGCCTGAAACGTAAGCGTGTCCTGCGGCCCGAAGACGAAATAGGGGTGCAGCCCCAACCCGGCTGGCATCGGCTCCGCGTCCCGGTTCGCGAGTTCGAGTTCAAGCTCGAGGCTGGTCGGAAACAGGCGGACCGCGATGCTCGCGGCGTAGCGCCACGGCCACTCCGGGCCTGCCTCGACCTCGATTGACCACGTGGCCTGTGCCGGGCCGCGCTGCGTCACTTGCCAGGGCGCGCGATGGGCGGGCCCTGGCAACGTATGCGGCGCCGCGTCGGGGTGAGCCGGCAGCTCGTGGACTTGGCCACGGAAGGCGAGCCGACCATCCCGGATCCGGTTCCCATATGGCAGCAGCGGGTAGATCCCGCCCTTGGGCCAGTGCAGCAGCGCGCCTGACCTGGTGTCCTCTGGAAACGGCAGCAAGACGTCAACTGGCTCCGATTTGCCCTTCGGTACGAGGCGCAGGGCCGTGACGCGTCCGCCCAGTGTGGGGACGGCGCGTAGAGTGGCCTTCCCAGCTTCGAGCTGCAGTATGGTTTCTGGTGAGCTCATTGCGACCGCACCCTAGCCGGCCAGCCGATGCGAGGCATCGCCGATCCTGGACCGGCGTTCTCCCAGCACGGCCGCGACGATGAGGAAGGCCGTGATGTCGAACATCGACAGGCACATGAACAGGGGCTCGTAGCCGATCGTGTTGGCCAGCTGCCCGATTATCAGTGAGAAGAACGTTCCTCCGAGATAGCCCGCCATGCCGCCGAGCCCGGTCGCGGTTGCGACCTCCTGACGCGGGAACACGTCGGTGACCAGCGCATAGAGCAGGCTGGAGAGCATGCCGTGCGCGAAGGCACCCAACGAGAAGAGCAGGATGGCGGAGATCGGGCTGCTCACGAGGCCGAGCAGGCCGGGACCGATCATGCAGCAGGCGCCGATGCCGACGACAGCGATGCGCGAATTGACGCGCGTCATGCCGAACACACGCATCAGCAAGGGCGCCAAATAGCCGCCGAGGATGCAGCCGACGTCGGAGCCCAGAAACGGCAGCCAGGCGAACAGAGCGAACTGTTTGATGTCCATTCCCCGCGCTGTGATCATGTACAGCGGGATCCAGAACCCGAAAGTCTGCCAGGCCGGCTCGGTCAGGAAGCGTGCGGCGGCGATGGCCCAGAACTTGCGCTGGACCAGGATGCTGGCGATCGACGGCTTCGCCATTTCTGGCTCGGCGCCGGCCTCAATGTACTCGCGTTCCTCTGCACCGAGGCGTGAATGCTGCGCCGGGTTGCGGTAAAGGGCGAGCCAGAGGAACGCCATGCCCACGCCCAGCAGGCCCGTGACCATGAAGGCAGCCGACCAGCTCCACGTGAGCGAGAGCCAGATGACGAGCGGCGGCGCGATCATCGCGCCGATGGAACTGCCCGTTGTTACCCACCCGGCGGCAATCGAGCGCTCTTTAGCTGGGAACCACACCGTTGCCGTCTTGACCGCGGAGGGGATCGCGCCCGCCTCGGACACCCCGAGCAAGCCCCGGAACAGGGCCAGGGACTGCCAACTCCCGGCGAAGGCGTGCAACGAACTGGCGATACCCCAGGCCAGGGCATAGCAGAAGAAGCCGACCCGCAACCCAATCCGATCGATTAGCCAGCCCGCGACAGGTTGGGCAAACGCGTAGCAGAAGCCAAACGTCGCGACGACGTACGAATACTGCTCGGTCGAGAAGTGAAGTTCCTCCCGCAGCTGCGGTGCCAGCAAGCCGAGGATGTTGCGGTCGATGTAGTTGATCACCGTACCGACCGCGACCAGGGCCAGCATGAACCAGCGCAGTCCGTTGATCGTTCCCATTCGTTCTCCCTCGCGCTCCGCGGTTAACTGCGCGGGTCGTTTGCCGTTGTGCTTAGATTTCCAGGCTTGAGGTGGTAGCCTCGGCCTGGGTAGTCGAAGTCATGCAGTTGATCGATGTCGACGTCCTTCTGCGCAGGCGCTGCGTAGTAGGCGCGGATTTCGCTGATTCGGCGCGTGGCCGCGTCGAAGCGATACCATTCGTCGCCGCGGAGCGCGGTGCCGGCCTTGCGCTTCCAGTGCGTCCATTCGATTACCGCTTCGGGGACGTCGCTGGGCGTGCCGTAAGCGTTGGTGGCCGGGCCGACCATGACCCGCTCGACGGTCCACTGGCTGCCTAGGGTCTCGACGCACCAGACCCAGCCATCGGCAATGGCCTTGGCGCCCCGCCAGGGAGCGCCCGGCAGCCCGGGCGGGAAGTAATGGACGGCATCCGGGGTGAAGCAGGCCACGAGCCCCACGTGATCCGCTTTGTTGCACATGTCGAAGTAGTGCCGGATCAGTTCCTCACGCCAGTCCATGTCACGCCGCCTCCGACGCGCTCTTGCCCGGCGCGGGTGCGCGGATGGTGCTGGCTTTGGCCGGGTCTGACCCTGCTGCTTGCCAGGCCGCGAAGTCGGCACGAGTCTGGTCGGTGGGCGGATAGACGCCCCACAGTTCCTCGCCGGCCTGCACCCGCAACGCCAGATACTTCTCCAGCGGGTCGCGCCGCTCGCACGCCTCGAGCACCGGCAGCGCCACGTGCCGGGGGATGACGGTGATCCCGTCCTTCTCGCCGTGCACGATGTCGCCGGGATAGACGGCCACACCCGCGCAGGCGATCGGCACGTTCAGGTCGGCCACGTGGTGGTACGAGAGCCGGGTCGAGGCCACCACCTCGCGGCAGTAGGCAGGAATGTCCATCTCGGCGATCTCCGAGCCGTCGCGGAACGAGCCGTCGGTGATGACGCCGACCACGCCGCGCTTCTGCATGCGGGTGAGCAGCATGTTGCCCATGCTGGCCGCACGCGGGTCATCGCGGCTGTCGATCACCATCACCTGGCCGGGCTGGGTCTGCTCGACGCCGACCCATTGCAGATTGTCCTCGTTCGGCACCGGCGTGAGCGTGCCGTAGGTCTCCTTGTCCTCACGTGCCGGGATCATGCGCATCGTAAACGCCTCGCCGGCAAAGGACTTGACGTTCGGGTCAAGCGGCTTGAGGCCGACCAGAAAGCACTGCTTGAAGCCGAGCCGGAACAGCTCAGTGGTGATCGACCCGCTCGTGCACTGGGCAAGACGCCGCAGCTGGTCCGGGGTGATTTCGATCTTTTGGGACACGATGGTCTCCTTTGGTTAGGCCGCGCGGGGTTGCAGCAAGAGCGAGTGAAGCCGAGAGCGAGAGAGTATTGTTGCTGGTCAAAGTGGCCGATAAGGGGAATAGCCCGGCCGTCCCCCTCAGAGGTCGTCAAGAGTTAATGGGTGCCGGCCGATTGAGCCTGAGCGGCACCCACTCGGTCCTCGCCGACCACTGGTCGGACGAAGATGAGCACCGCCACGACGCCCGCGATCGCCACGGCTCCGGCCAGGAGGAAGGCACTGGTGAAGGCGCCCGTGGTCTGAACCAGGAACCCGGTCACGATCGGGCCGATGATGCCGGAGCAGTTGGCGATCATGTGGACGAAGCCGCCCACGCCGCCGATGTTCTTCCCCTGTACGGTGTCCTGCAGGATGGCCCAGTAGCAGGCGCCGGTGACGTAAAGGAAGAACACGGCCGAGCTCATGAGCGCCACCGCGCTCATTACCGTGGTCACCATGCCTGCCAGCATGACGGACACGGCCGCGATGGTCAGGCAGACCGTCAAGACCAGCTTCCGCGCGAACAGGGGCCGCCCGGTGCGGTGCATGACGAAGTCGGAGACGAAGCCTCCCACGGCCAAGCCGAAAAAGCCGAGCACCCAGGGCAGCACCGTGGCGATGCTCATGTCTTTGATACTGAGGCCACGCGCCATGGTGAGATAGCTGGGAAACCACGTCAGGAAAAAGTAAAGGATATAGTTGTACCCAAAGAAGGCGAGGGCGGTCGCCAGCACCACTGGCTGCTTCAGATAGAAGCTGAGCGGCACGAAGGCGCCCACATCTACGGCGGGCTTGGTCGAGGTATCATCAAGCTCGCGCAGCTCTTCTTCGCTGATCCCCGGATAGTCGTGCGGGTTCTCCGTGGAGAGCTTGAGCCAGAAAAAGAGCCAAACGAGCCCGATGCAGCCGATGGCGACGAAGGCCACCCGCCATCCGAACGTGATCGCCATAATCCCGACCACCGGGCCGGCAATGGCCCCGCCCAGTGGCGTGCCGGCGCTGACCAGACCCATCGCGCTGGCGGCCTGGCGGTGCGGGAACCAGTTGTTGACGATCTTGTTGATTGTGGACGAGAGGGGGCCTTCCCCGATCCCGAAGAATACGCGGATGAGCAACATCGATACGAAGCCGGTGGCCGCCGCCGTCAGTGCGCAAAAGAACGACCAGCCGCCCATCGCCAGGGAGAAAACTCGCTTCCCGCCCAGCTTATCGGACGCCCAGCCGCCGATGAAATTGAACGCGGCGTAGCCGAAGAAGAAGCTTGAAAACACGGCCCCCATCTCGGCTGGACCGAGGTCCAGATCCTTCGAGACCAGGGGGGCGGCGATCGATAGAGCCGACCGGTCCAGGTAATTGATGATGTTCGCCAAAAACAAAAGCGAAAGGATGATCCATCGCTTCTTCATCGGAACCTCCAACTTTATTGTTGTTGATTAGGGTGGCCTGCGGCCCCCTCGGCTCGGTCAGCCTGCTTCCTTGCCCACGGCCTCATCGACCATGTCGAACAGCGAGTAGCGGGGATTGTAGCCGAGCAGGGCGCGAGCCTTCGCAGGGCTGCCATGGGTGCGGCCCATTTCCACCAGAATCTTCGCTTCGACGTAAGGGCGGCCGGTGGCCTTCGCGAGATACGGGATGAACTCTTTCAAGCTTACCGGCGTGGCGGGGGCAAGGTTGAAGGTTTCACCGATCGCCTCGGGCTTCTCCCAGATTAGCAGCAAGCCCTGCACGATGTCGCGCACATCCACGAGTTCCTGCGTATGCGGATTGCCGTTCTGGTCGTAGGTGATCAGCAGCGGCTCATCGTCCGCCATCAGCGGTTCCAGAACTGACAGCATTCGATCTACATCCGAGCTGCTGCTGGCGCCGGCATGGTGCGTGGCGGATGCCTTCAGGCTGCGCACGCGGCCGTTCACGTAGAAGGCGGCGCTGGAGTACTCGCCGTTGGGATCGATGATCTCGTGTGCCGCCTCGACATGCGAGAACACGGCGATGCTGCAATCCAAGTTCTTCTCGCTGCGGTTGTAGAACTTCACCATCTCCTCGCACAGCACCTTCGTCATGCCATAGTACGAATACGGCTCATGCGGATGATTCTCGTCCGTCGGGCGGTAGCGGGCGAAGCGGGTCGGATAGACTTGGTCGCTGGACGCGAAGATCAGCCGCAGTTTCTGCTTGGCCGCCAACGCCGCCGCGACCTTCAGCACGTTGTGGGTGCCCACCACGTTGACATTCCACATCAGATCCTTGGCCTGAGGCTGGAACGAGATCACCGCGGCCATGTGGAAAATGGTGGTGGCGTCCCCGATTGCGCGCTGCACATCATCGAGGTTCCCAAGATCGCCGTTGATGCACTCAATGCCGGCTTCCCGCGTGCGGGACAGATTCGGATCGTTCGGCAGCGATAGCGTGCGCACCTTCTCGCCGCGCTCGATCAGAGTGCGCGCCAAAGTTCCTCCGACACGGCCCGTTGCACCGGATACGAAGATCGTCATGACAATTCCCTCAGTTGTTCATGGTTCTGTGGGTCGCGCTCAGCGCGGCGCCGGCTTGGTCTGATGGATGGGTGCGGCGTAGAGCCGGTCCGTGGAGCCAACGAATTCGGCCTCCGAGAACCCGCCCCCCAGGCTGAGTTCGGCCGCGCTTCGCGCCGCCGCGGAGCCAGGTTCAGGCACTGGATCTTCGCGCAGCACCTCGGCCTCGTAAGGTTCCGAGCTGTCCTGCGGGCGATATCCCAGCGCATAGGCGGATCGGTTGTCGTAGTTCCGGCCCGATCCGTCCGAATTGCCGTAGACGATCTCGAACCGGATTTCCGGATGCTCGATGCCGATCGCCACCATCTGGCCGAGATCGCGCCAGCTGAACCAGCTCCCTAGCCGGCGGCGATCGATCGGGCGCGTGTTGACATTGCCGATACGAATGCACATCAAGCGCATGTCGTATTTGAACGCGTAAAGCGCGCCGATAGCCTCCCCGAAGGCCTTCCCCACACCGTATCGGCTATCCGGGCGCAAGATCGCAGTGTCGCTGAGCGGCGGTGTACGCGGGTGCAACCCCACGACATGATGCGAGCTTGCGTAGATCACCCGCTCCACCCCGGCGTTACGCGCGGCTTCCAAGAGGCTGATCGTGCCTTCGATGCTGAGCTTCACCTGATCGGGCCAGGGGGCATCGGTGGTGCAGGCAGCGAGATGCACGACCGCGTCGCAGCCTTTGAGCAGCTCGGTCAGCCGCTCCTGCTCGTTGATGTCGATCTGTGCCGCTTGCTCGTTTGGCTGAGCGTCGGTGATGGCGTTCCGATCCAGCAAGAGCAGCTGATAACCCTTCGACAGCAGTTCCTTGCGCAAGCCGCTGCCGACATGACCGGCGGCGCCGGTCACTGCGATACGTTTCATTTTGACTCTCCTCGCTTCTAGTTGAGCCTGCGTTTCAGCTCAGTGCCGGATCAGCCTTTCGTCAGGCTGCCTTCGCTGCGCGGATGGTGCTGGCTTTGGCCGGGTCTGACCCTGCTGCTTGCCAGGCCGCGAAGTCGGCACGAGTTTGGTCGGTGGGCGGATAGACGCCCCACAGTTCCTCGCCGGCCTGCACCCGCAACGCCAGATACTTCTCCAGCGGGTCGCGCCGCTCGCACGCCTCGAGCACCGGCAGCGCCACGTGCCGGGGGATGACGGTGATCCCGTCCTTCTCGCCGTGCACGATGTCGCCGGGATAGACGGCCACACCCGCGCAGGCGATCGGCACGTTCAGGTCGGCCACGTGGTGGTACGAGAGCCGGGTCGAGGCCACCACCTCGCGGCAGTAGGCAGGAATGTCCATCTCGGCGATCTCCGAGCCGTCGCGGAACGAGCCGTCGGTGATGACGCCGACCACGCCGCGCTTCTGCATGCGGGTGAGCAGCATGTTGCCCATGCTGGCCGCACGCGGGTCATCGCGGCTGTCGATCACCATCACCTGGCCGGGCTGGGTCTGCTCGACGCCGACCCATTGCAGATTGTCCTCGTTCGGCACCGGCGTGAGCGTGCCGTAGGTCTCCTTGTCCTCGCGTGCCGGGATCATGCGCATCGTAAACGCCTCGCCGGCAAAGGACTTGACGTTCGGGTCGAGCGGCTTGAGGCCGACCAGAAAGCACTGCTTGAAGCCGAGCCGGAACAGCTCAGTGGTGATCGACCCGCTCGTGCACTGGGCAAGACGCCGCAGCTGGTCCGGGGTGATTTCGATCTTTTGGGACATTAACTTGCCTCCCTCGTCCGTGCTTCGTTTCGGCGCTCATGGCCTACGCGACACAGGGGCGGCAACGTTTTTATCGGCTTGCGCCGCACCGGATTCCCAGAGACTGGGAATCGGGCTGCTAGAGCGGCTGGAGTTCCGGAATCGAAGCGCCTTCGATGTCCGCGTCTATGGCCAGGAGGCAGCCGGACAACGGAGCAGAGGCGAGCACGTCAACCGCGATGCCGTCCCGCGCCGTGGTCACGAACAGGGTTCGGCGGTCCGGACCGCCAAAGGCCAGGCCTGTGGGGCGCGGGGTCGGAAGCGCCACCACATGTTCGATCTCGCCTTCGGGTCCAAGTCGGGCGACGCTCCAGCCATCCTGCAGACCGGCCCAGAGACGTCCTGCGGCGTCGCACGCGAGCGCCGCGGGACGGCCGCTGCCAGCGGGAAGGTGCGAGAGCACGAGCGGGGCGGGGCGTTTTGCCACGAGCGCGTGGATCGTGAAGCGGTCGGGCGCGGCGGCGTACAGGACGATGCCGTCCGGCGACCAGGCGAGCGATTGTACGCGACCTGCCACTTCCCAGATCCGGCGTGCCATTCCGTAGGCATTGACTGGGCCAATGACGCTGAACCCCTCCCGTTCCGCCGGAGCAGCGGCCCAGGCCCTGCCGTCTGGGTCGACGGCAAGCGTCGTGAATGCCGCCAGGCCTGGGATTGGCTTGCAGGCGACAGTCGCACCCGTTCGGTCAACCCAAGTAGCCGCACTGTTCGCGTCCGCGACAAACACGCCTTCCGCCGTCAGCGCCAGCGCTCGAATCGGTGCCGGCCAGGCAATCGCATGCCGCAACCTGCCATCCGGCCCGATGCAGCGCAGCTCGGGGGCCAGTGCATCAGCCCACCAGATCCAACCGTCCGGGGCCGCGCACGGAGCTAGGCCCAGGAACGCCGGCGAGCCCGGCAGCACGCGCACCCGGGCGACGCCGGACTGCGGCGGCCTGAACTGGGCCCCGATCCGTCGTCCGGCGGCCGCCACCTCCGGCCCGAGCACCTCCACCCGTTCGAGCGTCATGCGCCAGGCCGGCCCAGCGATGCTGACGGCCCCTAGTATCGTGCCGGATGCATCCGCGACGGGAGCGCCGACGCAGCGCACGCCTTCGACAATTTCCTCATCGTCCACCGCGAAGCCACGTGCTCGGACCAGTTCCAGGGCCGTGACCAGCTGCCGTTTCGTCGTGATCGTGCGGGACGTCATCGGTGGCAGCGGTAGGCGCGTGAGGATTTGGTCCCGGTGCTCTGGGGGCAAAAAGGCGAGGATCACCTTTCCTTGGCTGGTGCAGTGGAGCGGCTTGCGCTGTCCGAGCCTCGCGGCCGAGCGGACTTCGTGCGCCCCCTCGAACTTGCCAAGCGCGATCACCTCTTTGCCCTCGAGCACCGCGATGTAGGCGGTCTCGCCCGTGGCGTCCCGCAAGGCCCGCAATTCCGGCGCCGCTGCGGTCGAGAGATCCGGCGCGGACCATACCCCTTGCGCCATCTCCAGCAGCCGGAAGCCGACCGCGTAGACCCGACGGGATGGGTCCTGTCGCACCAGGCCACGCTCAACGAGTGTGCCCAGAATGCGGTACAGGGTCGTGCGTGGGATCCCGACACGTGCCGCGAGCTCCGCGTGAGCAAGACCGCCCGGGACCGCAACCGCCTCGAGCACGTCGAGCGCCTTCGTCAGCAACAGGCCTCCGCCAGGGGCTGAAGGCTTTTCCATAGCGCCCTCCATCTTAGGGCAGATCGCCCTAACTGGGGCGGGGTTTGTCGGTGACGCGCTGCGCTAACACCTAAGCCGCAATGTTGCCACTGGCGCACCCTGTCCCAAATTGTAGGACGGCGCTTGGGCGAGGCGGCAGAGGTGGAGCACGGTATCTCTAAGTTCGGCTGGCGTCCTCCCCGCCGGGAGCGCCCAGGCGATGGTGACGGGAGACTTGGTCCAGGATTGCGTCGTAGGGTTGAGGCTTCGTCTATCCTGGATCCGGACATGATGGCCTGGAATGTCTCCATGAGACACCCCGTTTCCACCCGGCACCCTGTCGACGCGCTCAGCGCTTTCGTCCGCGAACTGCTCGGCGCCGCTGGAATGGAGACGGACAAGGCGGAGGTCACGGCGGAACTGCTCGTCGAGGCGGACCTGCTTGGCCACGACACGCACGGCCTCTCCGGTGCGCCGCACGTCATTATGCCCCGACGGGAATGATAAACGCAGCGTTCATCCAGGTCATAGACCCGGCGGCGTTTGCCGGCCGGGATGCATTTGCCCGCCAGTCCGGTGCGATCGCGGCCGTCTGCAAGGCGAGTGCTTCACGCCCTGACCTCGGTCCCGTTCGTCTTCCAGGAGAGAGCGGGCTTCGCAAGCGCCGGACGGGCCTGTCCGAGGGGATCGCTCTGCAGCCGAGCATCCTCGAAGGACTCAGGCCGCGGGCAGCACGACCGGGCGTGACCTGGCCCGATGGGTTGGATGAAGCATCGGCCTGAGCTCCCGTCCTAGACTGCGGAACTCGAGGTGAGTCAGCTGACAACATGCTGTGCGCGGCCGGAAAAGACACCGGAAGCACCTCGGCTGACCTGATCACACCATGCGTTCGAGCGACGGGCGCAGCGCCGCCAGTGCCGGGTTTCGGTTGTTTTGCCGCCAAATAGCGTAAAGCTCCGCTGCGACCCCGTTCCCCAGCGACACCGGTCGAAACACGATGTTGTCGAAACAGGCGTTCCGCGTCTCCTCCGGCACGATCGCCAGGCCCATGCCTGTGCTGACAAGACTTAAGATGGCCTGGGCGTGGCTCATCTCCTGAACGACCCGGGGCCGGACATTTGCCCGCAGGAACGCAGAGGAGATGATGTCGCGGAGGTAGCTTCCCTCCCCGGAGTACATGATGAACGGCTCGCCATCCACCTGGGCCAGCTCTGGCCGGCGGCGTTTCGCGAGTGGATGCTGGAGCGGCAATGCGAGAGCGAGATTGTCGCGCTGAACGCAAGCCGAGAGGTACGAGGGCCTCACCGGAACGGGGCGAAGGAGGCCAAGGTCGATGCCGTTCACTGCGAGCGCCTCGAGCTGAGCTTTGCTCGATAGTTCTCTGAAGGTGACCTCCAGATTCGGAAGTTCGGTGCTGAGGCCGGCGACAAGGCGAGGAAGGAAGCCGTATGTGGAGGCTCCGATGAACCCGATCGTGATCGCACCCGCATTCGACTGTGCGGCTCGCCGCGCGGCCTGCGCAGCGGCTTCGCTGTGGTTCAGCAGTTCACGCGCTTCCAACAGGAATGCGCGCCCCGCTGGAGTCAGCTCGACCCGGCGATGACCCCGGACGAATAGCGACACACCGAGCTCCTGCTCGAGGAGCTGAATTTGCCGGCTGAGCGGCGGCTGAGTCATGTTGAGCCGCTGGGCGGCGCGCCCGAAATGAAGTTCGGTGCCCGCCGCCACGAAGCAGCGCACATGACTGAGATCGAGCACGGCCGCCCTCCCTTCTGACTGTTGCCAATTTTGGACGCCTACCCACCGCAGTCCAGCGCGGGCCGATTCACGTTCGTCCCAGGGCGAGTGGGCTCCGTCTCGTGGACTGGTGGGGCCGCTTTGTCCATTTCCGATGCGCGTCTTATATTGATCAGATGCAAACTCTGGTTTAGACGCGCATTGGTCCTTTCGGCTAAGTCCTGGCGCAACAGGACGCAAAACAGCTCGGAGGAACGATCGTCATGACGCAATTGGGTGTAGGCTCGTCCAAGCCATTTGTTCGTGCGGCAGCTGACGACAACGTCGTGTTGGCGCTACGCGCCATCCCTGCTGCGGCCGACCTTGACGGACTGACACTGCGCGATGCGGTGGGCCTCGGTCACAAGATCGCAGCGACGGCCATTGCGGCGGGCCAGCCAATCCGGAAGGGCGGCGCAGTAATCGGCCTTGCGGCAGCCGACCTCAGCCCCGGCGAGCTTATCTCGGCACAGAAGATCCGGCTTGACCCGGCCCTGGCGATTACGGCTCCGGCAAGCGCGCGGAGCATCGAGGTCCTGCCCGCAGCCGGGCGCGCAACATTCCAGGGGTTCGTGCGGCCTGACGGAAGGGTCGGGACCCGGAACACGATCGGGGTCTTCGTCGTGGGCAACTGCGGCGCTACGGCGGCGCGCAAGGCCGGCGACTACTTCGATGCGGAGCGCCTAGCCGCTTATCCCAACATCGACGCCGTGGTGCCCTACGTGCACGAGATCGGCTGCGGCATGGAGATGACCGGCGAGCCAATGGACCTGCTGCGCCGGACCATTTCCGGCACCATCCGCAACCCGAACACCGCGGCTGCCGTGGTCATTGCCCTTGGCTGCGAGCGCAACAATCTGCGCGGCTTCCTCGAGCAGGAGCGGCTCGAGCTTGGGCCGCGCTTGCACACGGTCACGATCCAGGAGATCGGCGGGATCAAGAACGCAGTCGCGGAGGCCATCCGGCTGATCGAGGCCATGCTGCCGGAGGTGAACCAGGCCCGGCGCGAGACGGTCTCGGCCGAGCACTTGACCTTGGGGCTGAAAAGCGGGGCTTCAGACGGACTCACCGGACTCTCGGCCAACCCGGCCCTCGGGGCGGCGGTGGACCTGCTGGTGCGCCATGGCGGCACCGCGATCATGGCGGAAACGCCGGAGCTGCTGCCGCTCGAGCCGGCCGTTGCGGCGCGGGCCGCCACCCCAGAGGTGGGCGCGAAACTGACGGAGCGCCTCGCTTGGTGGCGGCAGTACAACGCCGGCAAGGACACCCAGGCTGGCGGCAGGCTCAGCCGCAGCGAGGAAGCGGCTGGCCTCGCCAACCTGCTCGAGAAGGGCCTCGGCGGCACCCGCAAAGCCGGCACCACGCCGCTCAAGGACGTATATCGCTACGCGGAGCGCGTCGGTGAGCGCGGTCTCGTTTTTATGGACACACCCAGTTACGACCCGGTGTCCGTCACCGGGCAGATTGCGGGTGGCGCCAACCTCATCGCCTTCACCACCGGGCAAGGCTCGACCTTCGGCTCCCTGCCCGCCCCAACGGTGAAGCTCGCGGCCAGCTCCGACCTGTATCGGCGCATGGAAGAGGACATGGATGTCGACTGCGGCCCGGTCCTCGCAGGCACGAGCCCGGAGGTTATGGGACAGCGCATCTTCGAGCAGTTGCTGCGTCATGCGTCCGGCGAGAGGACCAAGAGCGAGATCGACGGCATGGGCGAGAACGAGTTCGTGCCCTGGCCCATCGGCGTGCTCGCCTGAACGGACATCGAGGGAGGACGAACAATGAACGAGATCAGCCCCAAGGGCCTGGCCAACCCCTTCATCCGGCTCGACCCGCGCGACAACGTCGTGGTGGCCCGCATTCCGGTTCCGGCCGGAACGCCCGTCCCGAGCGAAAACCTGACCACGCAGCAAGAGGTGCCCTCCGGCCACAAGATTGCCGCGCGGTTCATCCGCCAGGGCGAGCCCGTGCTGAAGTACAACACCGTGATCGGCTACGCCCCGGTCGATATCGAGCCGGGCACGCACATGCACAGTCACAACATCGTCTTCGACGCGGTCGAGAAGGATTACGCCTTCTCCCGCGACTACCGGCCGACGGAGTTTGTACCGCCAGCGGAAAGGGCGAACTTCCAGGGCATCGTGCGCGCCGACGGGCGGGTGGCGACCCGCAACTACATGGGCGTGTTCACGGTCGGCAACTACGGCGCGACAGCGGCGCGCAAGATCGCCAATGGGTTCCGCGGCGAGCGTCTGGCGGACTTCCCCAACGTGAACGCGGTCGTGCCGTTCGTCCACGAGATGGGGGACGGCATGGAGCGGAGCGGCGAGCCGATGGCGCTGCTGCGCCGGACTATCGGCGGCTACATGCGTCACCCGAACACCGGTGCCGCGCTGCTCATCGCTCAAGGCGACGAGACGAACGACATCGAGAGCTTCTTGCTCGAGCAAGGGCTTCGGGAAGGTCCGCGCCTGCGCACGCTGGTGATCCGCGACCTCGGCGGCCTGCGCCGCGCGGTTGAGGAAGGAAAGCGCCTAATCGCGGAGATGCTCCCCCTTGCCAACGACGCCACGCGTCAAACGGTCTCGGCCGAGCACATCATGGTCGGCATGCAGTGCGGCGGCTCCGACGGTTTCTCTGGCCTCTCCGCGAACCCGGCGCTCGGCGTCGCCATGGACATCCTGGTCCGGCACGGCGGGACCGCGATCCTGTCCGAGACTACGGAGATCTTCGGGGTCGAGCACACGCTCACCTCTCGCGCGGTCACGCCCGAGGTCGGTCAGAAGCTGATCGACCGGATCGATTGGTGGCTGAAATACAATGAGGGGCGGGACTGCCAGATCAACGGCCGGGTCAGCCCCGGCAATAATGCGGGCGGGCTGGCGAACGTGCTGGAGAAGTCGCTCGGAGGCGCTAAAAAGGGCGGCAACTCGCCGCTTATGGAGGTCTATCGGTATGCAGAGCCGGTAAAGCAGCACGGGCTCGTGTTCATGGACACGCCCGGCTACGACCCGGCCTCGGCCACGGGGCAGATCGCCGGCGGCGCGAACATGGTCTGCTTCACCACGGGCCGAGGCTCCTGCTTCGGCTCGGTGCCGGCGCCGACGATGAAGCTCGCCTCGAACACGCCGATGTACACCCGCATGTCGGACGACATGGACGTGAACTGCGGACTTGTCATCGATGGCGAGGTCAGCGTGCAGGAGATGGGGCAGCGCATCTTCGAGCAGCTGCTGCGCCACGCATCCGGCGAGAAGACCAAGAGCGAGCTGAACGGCATGGGCGAGAACGAATTCGTGCCCTGGCCGATTGGCGTCGTCGCGTAGGGGGCGCAGATGGACGAAACGAACGCCCCCTCGGCTTCCCGGCCACTGTGCCCGGAGTGGACGATTTTGCCCGCGCAATCAATGAGGCCGTTGCCGCAATCACCCAGCACAATGCGACGCTGGGCAAGAGCGCGGAACGTTATGCGCAGGAGTGGATGCAGGCTGCGCGCGAGAGCTTCGAGCGGAACCTGAGCCTGTTTACCGAACTGTCGTGGGCGCGCACCATGCCTGATCTAGCCGTCGTGGAGGCGCGCATCTTGCGGGAGATGACGGAGGCCATGCAGGCCAACGCGCGACGCATGACCGACGCGCTCATGGAGGCGGTTCGGGACGCGAGCACGCAGGTAGACGACTCGAGCATCACCGCACGGGCGCTGCGCTCCGGCCTCGCCCACAAGGGCGAGCCGCCCGACTACGCGGCCGACAACGAGTAGCGCCGGCCGCACGGCAGCCTGGATCAACGAAATCAAGCGAGGAAACTATGTCCGGAACTGCAAAGGCAGGATGCTGTCGATTCATTATCCTTGCCCTAATCACCATGCTGCTTGCGTTGAGCAGCGGCGATCGGGCGACGCTGTCGATTGCCGGACCAGGGATGGTCAAGGAGCTCGGCATAAGCCCGATCGGCTTGGGCTGGCTGTTTTCCGCATTCGCCTGGGCCTATGTCATCGCGCATATCCCGACCGGATGGCTGGTCGACAAGATTGGGGCCAAGACGGCCGTGCTGGGAGGCGTGGCGCTCTGGTCCGTGGTGACCGTTGGAATGGGCAGCGCCGCCTGGTTTGCGTCGCCATTCGTAGCACTGCTGGTTCTGCGCGTCCTGCTGGGTACCTTTGAGGCTCCAGTCGGTCCGGCAGCAGGGCGCGTCATCGCCTCCTGGTTTCCCTCGTCGGAGCGTGGCGTTGCAGGCGCTATCTTCAACAGTGCTACGCACCCGGCCATCTCGCGCGGGCGACGCGGTTTCGAGGGAGGACGACGTTCGTGAAACACTCACCCGCTATCTCGGTTGTGGCTGGGAACGCTGTTGCTTGCGGCCTGTGCGCAGGCGGTCATGGGCCCGAGCGTGCCCGTAATACCGGGCCCCAACACGTCCTTCTCACAATTCCAGAGTGACCAAGCAGTGTGCCGGAACTTCGCCGAGCAAGCGGTTCGGGATCAGGCCCAGGGCGGCAACGTGCGCGGCTTCGGCACGGCGGCGCTCACCACCGCGCTGGGAGCCGGGGTCGGGGCCGCGATCGGCGGCGGCAGGGGGGCAGGCATCGGTGCCGCTGCCGGCGCGGTCGGTGATGGCGGACTTGCCGCCCGCCAAACATCGAACGCCAATTCCTCGATCCAAGCACAATACGACAACGCCTTCGCCGGATGCATGTTCAGTCTCGGCAACTCCACCCCCTCGCTGGGGCCAAGCGCGGTCAGGTGTCCAGCGACATCCGGAACTGACCTCTTTGCGTCAGAAAGAACTGACCCCCTCTGGGAATTGGATGTTCATGCAGGCGCGGTCTGAAGCGGAGTTGGTAGCTGTCGCCACGAATGGTCAGCACATGACTGTGGTGGAGCAGGCGATCGAGGATTGCGGTCGCCACGACCGGATCGCCGAACAGCGATCGCCATTGTCGCTCGGCATCTAATTTTGCAACAGCGGCGCGAAGATCCGCAATAGCTTAGCAGTGCACCTAATTCGCAACACAGCACCTTATTCTGCAACGAAACCGTAGATTTGCGGCAGCTAATGCGCGACAAACTGCCCTGAGATGTTGCACAGGGGCGACCGGATGGACACCGCCGCCATAGCCGAGACAGCCTGGGCGAAGGCGCGTTGGCGGGCTTCGATTATCAGCCGCACTCTGCCCGAAGTGCCGGCCGAACGGCGCTTGTCTCTATCCGCGGCCGCGAGCAAGCTCTGCGTTGACCGCAGCACGGTCTTTCGTTGGCGTGCTCGCTTCGAGACGGAGCGCCGCTTGCCAGCCCTCCTGCCGCGGCGTCGCGGCCGGCCGGAGGGGCACAGTCAGGTCCAACTGCGTGTCGAGGAATTGATAGAAGCCCAGATCAGCAGCTTCTATCTGCGTCCCGAGCGGCCCAGCATCCAGGCTCTTATCGACCGTATTCACGCCGAGTGCTCCAGGATCGGCCTGCCTCGACCACACTGGCGCACCATCAAGCTACGCATCCACCGGTTAGACAAGCGGATGACAATGTTGCGACGGAGGGGCGCCGCGGCGGCCCGCGCCGAATTCAACCCCGTGGTCGGGGAATACCGCTCAGACGGCCCGCTTGACGTCGTCCAGCTCGACCACACGATTGTGGATCTGATTGTGGTCGACGAAGTCAGTCGAGAGCCGATCGGGCGCCCGGTTCTCACCCTCGCAATCGACGTCCACACGCGGATGGTGACGGGCTTCTACTTGGGCCTTGACCACCCTTCCACCTTGCGGGCCGGAGTTTGCGTAGCCCACTCCGTGTTCGAGAAGGGTGCTTGGCTGGCCGAGCGTGGGATCGACCTTCCCTGGCCCGTTGCCGGGCTGCCGCGCCGTGCATGTGGACAACGGCAGTGAATTCTACTCGGCTGCCTTCACCCGAACACTCGAGGATTTCGGGGTCGAGGTCATTCATCGCCCGACCGCTCGGCCGCACTTCGGCGGACATGTGGAACGCCTGATCGGCACGACGATGGGCGCGGTGCATCTCCTGCGCGGCACAACATTCTCAAGCGTCAAGGACCGGGGCAACTACCCGGCCGAGGCACGAGCGGCGATGACGCTCCGCGAGCTCGAGCGCTGGCTCGCCCTCGAGATCCTCGGCAAGTATCACCAGCGCATCCACTCGGCGCTGAAGCGCCCTCCCCTTGCCGTTTGGTCGGAATTGGCTGCTTCCACGCGGGCTTGCATGCCAAAGGACCGGACGGAGTTCCTGGCAGGACTGCTCCCCTACGAGTGGCGCCTACCTCGCCGTGACGGGTTTCACCTGTTCGGCATCCGCTACTGGTCGGACGCCCTGGTGAGCTTGCTCGGCCGCCACGAGCAAAAACTGATGACCCGTTACGATCCACGGGATCTTTCACGGGTATGGGTGCGGCGCCCGGACGGTCGGCATGTGGAGGCCCGTTACAAGAATCTCGGGTGGGAACCGATCTCCTTGTGGGAACACAGCCGGGCGGTGGCCAGGCTAAGAGCGCAGGGCCGTCGCGAGGTCACGGAGGAGATCCTTTTCCACGCCATTCGCGAACAGCGGCGCATTGAGGACGACGCTCTTCGGTCGTGCAGGCAGGCTCGACGTGCGGCAAACCAGCGACCGGCCAAGCCGGTTGTAAACTCGACACCTCTCCCCGACCTCGGCGTCATCGACACGAGTGACCCCGACCTGCCGACCTTCCCTCTGGAGATCGTCCATGACCGATGAGGAGGTTAGCGCCGAGAACGAGCGGCGCTGGCTCGCCGAGGCAGGTGATCCGGAGCGCATCGCGTATGTCCGAACCGAGCGCTGGATCACCTATCCGCGGGCGGCCGCGATCCTCGGTCAGATGCAGCATCTGCTCGACCACCCTCGCAACAGCCGGATGCCAAGCCTGCTGATCGTCGGCGAAGCAGGGATCGGGAAGACCCAGCTGGATCTGAAGTTCTGCCGGGACCATCCATCGCGCTTCGACGAGGAGAGCCGCCGGACCGTCAGTCCAGTGGTCAGCGTGCAGATGCCGGCGGCACCGACCGATCGATTGTTCTACATGACGCTGCTGCGCGCCGTGGGCGCCGTGTTCTCGCCGCGTATTTCGACCGCCGAGGCCATGATCATGGCGCTTCGGCTGTATGCCGATCTTGGCGTGCGCATGGTCGTCTTTGACGAAACGCACAACATGCTGTCCGGCACGTTCCGGGACCAGCGCCGCATCCTGACGCAGCTCCGCTACTTGTCCAATGAGCTGCGCGTGTCGGTGGTGTGCCTCGGCATCGGGGCCGCACGCGACGCGATCTCCGGCGATCCGCAGCTTGCCCGCCGTTTTGCCCTGGCGGAGCTTCCGGCATGGGCGGTCGATGCCGACTTCAAAGCGCTGATCGCGACGCTGCTCCGCAATCTTCCGCTTCGGAACCGTCCGTGCTCGATACTGCGGCGATGCAGACGGTTATCCGCTCGACGCGCGGCAATACGGCCCGTGTGTTCGCGCTTTTCGGAGATCTCGCGGCCGCCGCCATCGGCAACGGCGAGGAGCGGATTACGCCCGAGGCGATCGAGGCATGGCGCCCATCGGTTTACGATAGGACCCTCGCTGCGTGAACCGACCCATGCTGCCGGAAAGGCGGCAGGGATCCCTGCCCGAAATACCGCTGGCCGAAACCGACGAGATCCTCTCGTCCTGGGTGTCCCGGACAGCCGCCGTCTACCATGCCCGCCCAGAGGCGCTTCTCGAGCAGGTCGGGGTCATGGAACTTTCGGCCGCCGTTCTCGACCGGCACGCAACAGCAGCTGACCTGGAAAAGCTGTCGATCGCCCTGTACTCCTCACCCCGGGCAATCGGCGGCATGTGCTTTGCGGGCCAGCCACGGGAAGCGCTCGAACTCGTGGCCCATCGTGCTCCTCTCTGGACGTGTGGCGGTGCGCCAGGGACTTCATCAGCCGCGGCCTCCACGTCAAGCTCCGCCAATGGTTCATTGCCGTGGCGTCTTGGTGCCGGCGTTGCGGCGGACCTCTCACGCCGCGGCGCTCCCGATCCGGCCGAGCTGTTCGAGAACTCGTTGCGTCCGGCGACCTTTATGCCGTGCACACCGCCACCTGTGACAAGCTCGCGCATGCGTTCCTGGACGGAAGGACGATTAGTGCTGCCACACGCGCCATGAGAGCGCTGGCCGCGCCGTTGCCCGTCGACAAGCGCGTGCGCTACCTGGCTCGGAACCGGGGGCGCCTGCCCTTCTCTCCTGGCAGAACGCCGCCGCTCCTGTGGCAACTCTCCGACACGAAGCGCCTGCGACGCCACACCCACGAGTATCGGAATTGGCGACCACCCGCCGATCGCCCGCCGCATGGCCCGCGGTCGGGCAAATGGCCGCAACCGCCGGTCTCCACGCCCTCGCGCCCACGGGCATGGAAACCTGGGGCGTCCTTGCCGATCTGGGCCTGGTGGACCAGGGCGACGAGCTCGTCGTGAAAGAAATGCTTGCCGGCCCAGACTGACCCCGCCTTTGTTGCAGAAGGCATGCTGTATTCAGCACCTTATTTGCAACTTGCTGAATTAGGTGCCGCGCGACATCGCCCGGGCCGCTCAGATGCTGATCCGGGATGAGTTGAGGGCCGATCGCGAAAAGAAGGCCATGCGCGCCGGGTCGAAAAGCGCGACGTCGGCGCGGAAGGCATGGAACAGGCCATCGCGCCTTCTCCCGTCCCGCCGCCGCTACCGGAAACCTGCAGGCACCCAACGGCGGGTCAGGAGCTCCCGTTGCGACCGATCGTTCAAGGGGATTTGGAGCTCGGCCTCCGTGGGCCGGCCAAGCATAACACGCGATAAATGGCGGGCTGCACTGGCTGCCCGAACTGCTTCACCCAGCTACGCACGGGCCAGATCGCGGCCGACAGCCGCATCCTATGTGGCGCCATCGCATTCCATGAGGGCCAGCAGCAGCTCCCGATCCTCCCTTGCGGATCGCAGTTGGGCTGCAATCGTCTGCTGATGCAGGCGGCGCGTAATGGCAGCCAGAGCCGACAGATGCTCGGCATCGGCGTTCAACGGGCTCAGCAAAAGGCAGACTAGGTCCACGGGGCGGCCATCGATGGACACCCACTCCAGCAGCCGATCCAACCGAGCGAGGAACGCCACCGGGGCGTCCAGGCCCTCGAGGCGGGCATGCGGGATCGCGATGCCCGCGCCGACGCCGGTCGATCCCAACCGCTCCCGTGCGGTGACGGCGGCGGAGATGTCGGCAGCCGGGACGCCGATCGCCGCGGCTGCGCGGCGCGAAAGCTCGGCCAGCACCGCGCCCTTGCTGGCGGCGCGCAGCCGGAACACCTGCTCCGGCGGAAGCAGCGTCGCGAGCCTCATGGGATGCGCTCTTCCGTTTCCTGCACAAGCAGGCGGTAGCCGATTCCAGTCTCGGTGATGATGTGGCGCGGGCGCTCCGGGTCCGACTCCAGCTTCTGGCGGAGCTGGCGGACATAGACGCGCAGCTGCTGCACGTCTCCGCCGGCGCCCCACAGCTTGCCCAGGATGTGACGATGAGTCAGCACCCGCCCCGCATGCGTCACCAGCAGACGCAGGATGTCCCACTCGCGCGGCGACAGATGCACCTCGGCACCGTCGCGTGCCACGATGCGGCGCACCAGATCGACCTCAAGGTCGCCGGAGGCGAAGACAGGCGGCGTGCCCTCCTGCTGCAAGGCGTGACGCAATGCCGCGCGCAGCCGGGCGACCAACTCGGCCATGCCGAACGGCTTGGTGACGTAGTCGTCGGCGCCGAGATCGAGCGCCGCGACCTTCCCTCGCTCGTCGTCGCGCACCGAAAGCACGACCACCGGCACGGTCGAACCCTGGCCGCGCAACGTGCGGAGCACGTCGAGCCCGTCCGTGTCGGACAGGCCGAGATCGAGTAGTATGACGTCCACCCCGCCGCGCTCGATCGCTGCCAGCGCCGCCGCGCCGCTCGCCGCCTCGTCGACGCGCCATGATTGCGCGGCAAGGCTGGTACGGAGCAGACGGCGGATCGCCGGCTCGTCATCTACGACGAGCACGCATGGTTCACTCATGGAACGCCTCTTTCGACCACAGCCTTATTCGACAGCGGCAGCCGTATGGTGAACACCGCCCCGCTCCGGTCGCGGCGATTGGCGGCGGTGATCGTCGCGCCCATCGCCTCGACAAAACCGCGGGCGATGGCGAGCCCGAGCCCGGTGCCCGGCCGCTGCCGGTCCGCGCCGTGCAGGCGGGTGAACTTATCGAACACCCGCTGCACCGCGTCATCGGGAATCCCCGGCCCCTCATCGGCGACCTGCACGCGAATTTCCGCCGAATCGCGCCGGACGCGAATTGCGACCTCCGTGCCCGGCGGAGCATATTTCGCCGCGTTGTCGAGCAGGTTGAACAGCACCTGCTCGAACAGCACGACGTCGAGGTCGAGCAGCGGCAGATCCGGGACGACGTCCAGCACGGCGCGGTGATGCGCCAGCACCTTCGCCGCCCGGGCGAACGCAGTGCCGGCTACCTCGCCGATATCGGCGGGCTCGCGTCGCGGCGTCACCGCGCCCGACTCCAGTCGGGTCATGTCGAGGAGGTTAGTAACGAAGCGATTGAGGCGCTCCGCCTCCTCCCGAATGGTTGCCAGCAACTCGCGCCGTCCGCCGGTATCGAGCAGCTCGCCGTAACTATCAAGGCTGCTCGCCGCGCCCAGGATCGAGGCGAGCGGTGTGCGGAGATCGTGCGAGATGGAGGTGAGCAGCGCGCCCCGCAGCCGCTCGGTCTCCGCCTGCAACTTGGTGCGATCAAGGTCGGCCGCCAGATTGATCCGCTCGATCGCGATCGCCGCCTGATCGCCCAGGCTGTCCAGCAGCCGCTGCTGCTCCGAGGTCAGCAGCGTCGCGTCGCGCTCGGCGTTGAGGCCGATCACCGCGACGGGCCCGCGACCGGTGCGCAGCGGCAGAAATAGCCTCCGGGCGCCGGGCAAGCTGTCCGCGCCGCGCCCGGCCGCCCGGTCGTGCTGCCAGGCCCATGTCGCCGCCGCGAGATCGGCTTCGTCCAGCCGGTCTTCGGGCGGATAGCCGGCGCGCACCGCCAGCCCCACCCCATCGGGCAGCAGCAGGACGACATGCACCTTGAGCAGCAAGGCGACCTGATAGCAGGTCGCCCAGAGCAGGTCGTCGAGGCTGACAATGCCGGCGAGCTTGCGGCTGAACTGATAGAGCGAGTCGGTAATGGCGGCGCGGTGACGCGCGGCCAGGGCCTGGGCGCGCATCCGCGCGCCGAGATGGCTCGCGATCAGCGCCGCCACGAAAAAGAAGAACAGCGCGACCACGTTCTCCGGGTCGGCGATGGTGAAGGTGTAAACCGGCGGCAGGAAGAAAAAGTTGAAGGCGAGCATGCTCGCGACGGAGGTGTAGAGTGACGGCCACAGGCCGAACGTCGCCGCCGCGGCCAGCACCGCGGTCAGGAAGGCGAGCGAGACGCTGGTGACGGCGACGACGTGTTGCAGACCGAGGCCCATAATCAGCGCGGCGACGACGAAACCGGTGCTGCCCAGATACGGCCCGATCGCGATCGGCTTGCGTGGCTCCGCCGCCTGCACGCCGGCCTCGCCCGCGTCGGACCCGCCATTCACCACATGAATCGGGATGTCGCCCGCATCATCGATCAGGCCGGGCACCGCCGAGCTAGCGCTCCAGGGCACCAGCTGGGCGACCCAGGCTCGCCGTTCGGGACGGCCGACCACGATCTGGGTGACGTTGCGCGCGCGGGCGTACGACAGCGTCTCGGCGGCGACGGTGTGGCCGGGGATCGTCACGGCTTCCGCTCCCAAGGACTGGGCGAGGCGCATCTGCTCGGCGATGCGTCCGCGTTCCGCCGCGCCGATCGCGTGCGCCGTTTCAACATGCAGCGCGGCCCAGGGCGCGTGCAGCCGCTCGGCTAGGCGGCGGCCGTAACGTACCAGGTTGGTTCCGGCCTGGCGCGCCGTAACGCAGACCAGAACGCGCTCGCCGGCCGCCCACGGCCCGGCGATGGCGTTCGCCTGCATATGATCCAGCAGCTGCGCGTCCACCCGCTGCGCAGTCTGGCGCAGCGCCAATTCGCGCAGCGCGGTCAGGTTTCCGGGCGAGAAATAATGTGCGAGCGCCCGCGTCGCCGCCTTCGGCGCATAGACCTTGCCCTCACGCAGCCGGGCCAGCAGGTCCTCGGGCGTGAGATCGATCACCTCGATGTCGTCGGCGCGGTCGACGACGCTGTCGGGCACCGTCTCACGCACCCGAATGCGGGTGATGGCGGCGACGACGTCGTTCAGGCTTTCCAGATGTTGGATGTTGACCGTGGCGTAGACGTCGATGCCGGCGTCGAGCAGCTCCCGCACGTCCATCCAGCGCTTCGGGTGCCGGCTGCCCGGGGCGTTGCTGTGCGCCAGCTCGTCCACCAATGCGAGCCGCGGACGGCGGGCCAGCAGCCCATCGAGGTCCATCTCCTCCAGCGTGCGCCCCTTGTATGGCACCGCGCGGCGCCCCAGCACCTCCAGCCCGGCGAGCAGCGCCTCGGTCTCCTGGCGCCCATGCGTCTCGACCATGCCCACGACGACATCGACGCCGTCGCGCCGTCGCGCCGTCGCGGCGGTCAGCATCTCGTAAGTCTTGCCGACGCCTGGGGCCGCGCCCAGGAAAATCTTCAGCCGCCCCTTCTCAGCATGAGCGGTCTGCCGCAGCAGTGCGTCCGGATCGGGGCGCGGGTAGTTCATCGGCTCAATGTAGCGCGTCCAGCGCTAGGTTGAGCGCCAGGACGTTGACCCGGGGCTCGCCGAGCCAGCCCAGCAGGGGGTGTTCTGCATGAGCCTCGACCAGGGCGCGCAAGCGGGCCTCCGGCAGCTTGCGCGCCCTGGCGACGCGCGGCACCTGGAACAAGGCGGCCGCCGGCGAAATGTCCGGATCGAGCCCGCTGGCCGAGGTGGTGACAAGATCAGCCGGGATCGGCAGACCGGCCTTCACCGCATCGGGATTCTCCGCCTTCAGCTTCGCCACATCCGCCCGCACGCGCTCGACCAGCGCCTTCGAGGTGGGCCCGAGATTGGAGCCGAGCGAGGCCGCCGCGTTATAGGGCGCCGAGATGGTCTTGCTCGCATCGGCCGGATCGGGCGCCGTGGTCGCCGAGGGGCGCGGATGGAAGTAGCGTGGCTGGGTGAAATCCTGGCCGATCAGCGCCGAACCGATGACATGGCCCTCTCGCTCGATCAGGCTGCCCCCCGCCTGGCGCGGGAACACCGCCTGCGCGATGGCGGTGATGGCGAGCGGGTAGATCAGCCCGGTGATGGCGCTCAGCAGAACCAGGATCACCAGCGCGGGACGGATTTCGCGTAGCATGGCGCGGTTCCTCAGGCGATGCCGATGGCGTTGACGAGAAGGTCGATCAGCTTGATGCCCACGAACGGGGCGGCGATGCCGCCGAGCCCGTAGACCAGCAGATTGCGCCGCAGCAGCGCGGCCGCGCCGACCGGGCGGTAGGCCACGCCTCGCAGCGACAGCGGGATCAGGACGATGATGATCAATGCGTTGAAGATGATCGCCGAGAGGATCGCACTCTGCGGCGTGCCAAGCCGCATGACGTTCAGCACCTGGAGTTGCGGGTAGAAGGCGACGAACATCGCCGGAATAATGGCGAAATACTTGGCGACGTCGTTGCCGATCGAGAAAGTGGTCAGCGCGCCGCGCGTCATCAGCAGCTGCTTGCCGATCCCCACGATCTCGATCAGCTTGGTCGGGTCGCTATCCAGATCGACCATGTTGCCGGCTTCTCGCGCCGCCATCGTACCGGTGTTCATCGCTACGCCGACATCAGCTTGGGCGAGCGCCGGCGCGTCGTTGGTGCCGTCGCCGCACATTGCGACCAGCTTGCCCGCTGCCTGCTCCTTGCGGATCAACGCGAGCTTCGCTTCGGGCGTCGCCTGGGCCAGGAAGTCGTCCACCCCGCTCTCGGCGGCGATGGCGGCGGCGGTTAGCGGGTTGTCGCCGGTGATCATGACGGTGCGGATGCCCATGCGGCGGAGCTGGGCGAAGCGTTCGCGGATGCCGCCCTTCACCACGTCCTTCAGCGCGATGACCCCGAGCAGACGGTCCCCGTCCGCCACCGCGAGCGGAGTACCGCCGCCCTTGGCGATGCGCTCGGCGATGGCAGCGATCTCGCGCCGCGCGGACGGGTCCGGCGCGGTTCCCGAGCAGGCCAGCACGCTGTCCACAGCGCCCTTGCGGATTTGGCGGGAACCGATGTTGACACCGCTCATGCGCGTCTGGGCGGTGAAGGGCACGAAGCTGGCGCCGAGCGCGCCCATCTCGCGTGCCCGGATGCCGCATCGCTCCTTCGCCAGTATGACAATCGAACGGCCCTCGGGAGTTTCGTCTGAGAGAGAGGCGAGCTGAGCTGCGTCTGCAAGCTCCGCCAGGGTGGCCCCGGAGACGGGAACGAACTCCGAGGCCTGCCGATCTCCGATCGTAATGGTGCCGGTCTTGTCGAGCAGCAGCGTGTCCACGTCGCCTGCTGCCTCTACCGCACGCCCGGACGTCGCCAGCACGTTGAAGCAGATCAGCCGGTCCATGCCGGCGATGCCGATGGAGGACAGCAACGCGCCAATCGTGGTCGGGATGAGGGTCACGAACAGGGCGACCAGCACCAGCACTGGAATGGTGCCGCCGGCATAGGCGGCGAAGCTTGGGATCGTCGCCACGGCGAAGACGAAGATCAGCGTCATGCCGGCGAGCAGGATGTTGAGCGCGATCTCGTTAGGCGTCTTCTGCCGCTGCGCGCCCTCGACCTGCGCGATCATGCGATCGAGGAACGTCGAACCCTGGGACGCCGTGATGCGCACCACCAGCCAGTCCGACAGCACGCGCGTGCCTCCGGTCACCGCCGAGCGGTCGCCGCCGCTCTCGCGGATAACGGGGGCGGATTCGCCGGTGATGGCCAATTCGTCGACCGAGGCGATGCCCTCGATCACCTCGCCGTCGCTCGGCACCAGGTCGCCCGCCTCGACCAGCACGATGTCGCCTCGCCGCAAATCGGGAGCCGCGACCAGCTCGAATACGCCGTCTTGATAGAACGCGCCCGAGGCGCCGGGCAGCAGGCGCTTGCCGCTCGTCTCCGTCCGCGCCCGCCGCAGGGTTGCCGCCTGCGCCTTGCCTCTTCCTTCCGCAACCGCCTCCGCGAAATTGGCGAACAGGACGGTGAACCACAGCCAGACGTTGATCTGGATGGCGAAGCTGAGATGCGGTGCGCCGGCCGCGATGTCGCGGATCAGCAGGATGGTGGTGAGTGTCGAGACAACCTCCACCACAAACATTACCGGGTTGCGCCACATCACCCGGGGATCGAGCTTGCGGATGCTCTCGACGACCGCCGGCAGAAGAAGATCGGGTTGAAGAAAACTGGTGCGGAGCGTGCCGCGCCGGGCCTGCTGCGGCGCTATCTGCATGTCCATCGGGCGGATGCCTGTCAGTAGAGGGTGCCGGCGCCCATCGCGAGATGCTCGACGATGGGGCCGAGGGCGAGCGCGGGGAAGAAGGTGAGGCCGCCGACGATCACGATGATGCCGGTAACCAGTCCGACGAACAGCCCGCCATGCGTCGGGAAGGAGCCGGCAGACGGCGGCACGGTCTGCTTCGCGGCGAGCGAGCCGGCGATGGCGAGCGCCGGCAGCATGACGAAGAAGCGGCCCACCATCATCGCGATGCCGAGCGTCACGTTCCAGAACCTGTTGGCGGTGAGCCCCGCGAAAGCGCTGCCGTTGTTCGCCGCCGCCGAGGTGTAGGCATAGAGCGCCTCGGTAAAGCCATGCGGCCCGGCGGCGGAGAGCGCCGAGGTGCCAGGGGCGATCGCCACCGCAAGCGCGGTGAAGCCCAGCATCACCAACGGCAGGCAGAGGATGGCGAGCATGGTCATCTTGACCTCGCGCGCCTCGATCTTCTTGCCGAGATACTCCGGCGTGCGGCCCACCATCAGCCCGGCCACGAACACCGCGACGATCGCGAACAGCAGGAACCCGTACAGGCCGGAGCCGACGCCGCCGAAGATGATCTCACCCAGCATCATGTTGACGAGCGGCACCATGCCGCCGAGCGGCAGGAAGCTCTCGTGCATCGCGTTGACCGCGCCGCAGGACGCATCGGTGGTCACCGTCGCGAACAGGGCCGATCCGGCAATACCGAAGCGTATCTCCTTGCCCTCCATATTGCCCATCGATGGGCCGACGCCGAGGCCAGCGAAGGCAGGGTTGGCGTGCGCCTCGGACCAGTAGAGGACACCGACGCCGGCCAGGAACAGCAGCGCCATCCCCGCGAACACCGCCCAACCCTGTCGCTCGTCGCGCACCATCCGACCGAATACGTTGGTCAGCGCCGCCCCGAGCGCAAAAATGCAGAGCACCTGGAAAAAATTCGTCAGCGCCGTCGGGTTCTCGAACGGATGTGCCGAATTGACGTTGAAGAAGCCGCCGCCGTTTGTGCCGAGCATTTTGATCGCCTCCTGCGAGGCGACCGGTCCCACGGCGATGCCCTGGTGCGCACCTTCCAGCGTGGTGGCGGTGATGTCGGGCGAGAACGTCTGCGGCACCCCCTGCCAAACGAAGAACAAGACGATGATGACGCAGAGCGGCAGCAGGACGTAGAGGGTGATGCGCACCAGATCGACCCAGAAATTGCCGATGCTGGCGGCCGAGCGGCGCGCGAAGCCGCGGATGACGGCCACCGCGACGGCGATGCCGGCGGCGGCGGAGACGAAGTTCTGCACCGTCAGCCCCAGCATCTGCGACAGATAGCTCATCGTCGTCTCGCCGCCGTAGCTCTGCCAGTTGGTGTTGGTCAGGAAGCTGACGGCGGTGTTGTAGGCGAGATCGGGGGCGACCGTGCCTTGCTCGGTCGGATTCAGTGGCAGGGCCGGCTGCAGACGCAGAATGGCGTAGACCGCGAAAAAACAGCCCAGCTTGAAGACGAGCACGGCGACTGCGTAGCCGGCCCATGATTGCTCGCGGCCAGGCTCGACCCCGGCCAGCCGGTAGATGCCACGCTCGATCGGGAGCAGAACGGGCGAGAGGAGATTCCGCTCACCTGCCATCAGGCCAGTGAGGAACCCGCCGAGCGGACGAGTGATAGCGACGATTATCGCGCCGAAGAGCGCGATATTGACCCAGCCGATGACCGACATGGCTCAGAACTTCTCCGGCCGGATCAGGGCGAGGACGAGATAGACGAGCAGCCCCGCTATGATGAGGGTGCCAAGCGCGATATCGAGCGACATGGCGTGGTCACATCCGCTCGCAGGCACGCACGAAACCGAGGCAGACGGCAAAGCCGATCAGGCCGAGGCCAATGAACAGCAGGTCGAGCATGGAAGGACCCTTACGATGCGTCCTTGGTATCGGCGCGCCGGCATAGGGATGGGAGAGGGCGCAGGCCGCGCCGGCATAGGAAAGTCATAGAGGTGGCGCTGCACGAGGTAGAGGCGAGAGGCGTGCGACCGGCTTCGGGTCCGCCTTCACCGATGCCGCCGCGACGAGCGACTCCTTTCCGCGCGTTGACTTGTGACCGGCAACGGGGTCTGGCGCATCGCTGCGCCGCTGCGCCGCTGCGGCCGGGATCGCGGTCGAGGCGCATGAGCGGCTGTCGCCGCATGGCCTGCGCGCCGGCTTCATCACCGAAGCCTACCTGCACGGCGCGCTCGACGAGAGGCGGGTGCGCACGCAAGGCAAAAAGCCTGAACACGACGCGCAGCTATCGCCGCCGCGCCAAGATCGTCGCCGCCAGCCCGACCAGGCTTCTGGACCTCTGATGGCCGGGCCGGACCTGGGCAACCGGGCAGCGCAGCGGCTCGGGATCAACCCGCTGCACTTCGGCATCCTGTTGATCATTTCGATGGGGATCGGGCTGTTCGCGCCGCCGCTCGGCGTGGGCCTGTACACCGCTTGCGCGGTGGGCCAGGTGCCGATCGAGCGGGTGGCGCGGCCAACGGCAAAATACTTGGCCATCATGTTCGCCGCCCTGCTGCTGATCGCCTTCGTGCCCGCGATCACCCTGGCCATGCCGCGCTGGCTCGGGCTGTTGTAGCCGCGTCGGGCCGGTGACGACCACGTCCTCAGCCGCCTGCAGCCTGAGCGCGTCCAACCCTGTGGAGGCTTGCATGGATGCCCCGACGATCTTCCTGGCGCATACCCCGACGATGCGCCGCAGCTACTACGGCGAACAGGCGCTTGCGGAGCTACGCGACCTGGGCGAGGTGCGGCTGCACGAGGGCGAGGCGCCCCTCGATGCCGGGCAACTCGTGGCGGCGGCTGGCGAGGCGCGCGTGATCGTGGCGGACCGGATGACAGCCGGGCCGGCTTCGGTGTTCGCCGGGTTGCCGCACCTGTCCGCCTTCGTGCGCGTGGCGGTGGACATCAGCACGGTGGATGTAGCGGCCGCCTCGGCCGCCGGCGTGCTGGTGACTCGGGCAGGGCCCGGATTCGTGCCGTCTGTCGTCGAGCTGGTGCTCGGGTTCATGGTCGACCTCGCGCGCGGGGTCTCGGACGCGGCGGGGCAGTACAGGGCCGGCAGGGCGCCCACGGCAGTGATGGGACGGCAGCTTGCCGGTAGCACGCTGGGCATTATCGGCTACGGTAGTATTGGGCGTGCCTTGCGCCGATCGGCGCGGAGCTGGGCATGACCGTGCTGGTGGCCGACCCGCACGTGCCGGAGGACGCCCGGTTCCGGCACGTGCCGCTGCCTGACCTCCTGGCACAGTCGCACTTCGTGGTCTGCCTGGCGGTGGCGAACGCCGACACTGAGAACCTGATGGACGCGGCCGCTTTCGCTCGGATGCGCGCCGACGCCTACTTCATTAACCTCTCGCGCGGCGGCTTGGTGTATGAGGCGGCGCTGGAGGCCGCGCTGCGCGACGGGCGCATCGCGGGAGCGGCGCTCGACGTCGGACGCGCCCCGGACCAAATGCCCACGCAGCGCCTCGCACGCCTGCCCAACGTGGTGGCGACGCCGCATGTGGCGGGCTGACCCCGCCGGCGATTGAGGCACCGGCGCTGGAGACGGTGCGCCAGGTCGCTGCCGTGCTGCGGGGGCAGGCGACGGGGCATGGTTCGCGGGCGGCGGAGGGGAGGAACCCGCCCCGGCCGCTGCGACCGGCGACCCGGTTTGGGACGACTGGAGCCGGCCGCCGCGTGTGTGCCGGTGCTGCATCTCGACGGCTTCAACGGGCCGATGGACCTGCTGCTCGAATTGGCCGAGCGGCAGCGGATCGACCTCGGAAGAATGTCGGTGCGGGCGCTGGCCGAGCTTTGTCACCGCGCTGGAGCAGATCGCCGGGCGGATGACCATCGAGCGCCGGGCGGACTGGGTCGCTGCTCGCGACGCGGCTCGTGCTGCTGCGCTCGCGGCTGATGTTCCCGGCGAGCGAAGAGGAGGCGGAAGCCGCGGAGCGGGAGGAGGCGGTCGCGCTGCGCTGCCTCGGCCGAGCTGGCGTTCCTGCGGCGCGCGGCGGAATGGCTGCGGACAAGGCCGCTTCTCGGGACCGATGTCTTCGGGCGGGGGAGGGCGGGGACCGAGTTCGGCGGTCCAGGCGATGGTCTTGGCCTGTCCGCCACTTTTCCGAGGCGGAAGCCGCGCATTCTGGTGCTAGATTGGCACTCATGACGATTGCACTGCGACGGCCGATGACACTGGAGGCTTTCCTCGACTGGGAGGAACGTCAGGAGCTGCGCTACGAGTTCGACGGCTTCCAACCCGTGGCCATGACCGGTGGGAGCTTCGAGCACGACGCGATTCAGATCAACGTGGTTTCGGCGCTCAAGACGCGCCTCGCGGGCAAGCCATGTCGGCCGCATGGCAGCAATCTCAAAGTCGAGGTCATGGGCACCGTCCGATATCCCGATGCCTACGTAACCTGCGGGCCGATCGAACGCGGCAGCACCGTGGCCCGCGATCCCGTCGTGATCTTCGAGGTGTTGAGCAAGGGAACCGCGGCCAACGATCGCGGCGTAAAGAACCGGGAATATGCCTCCACGAACTCCGTGCAGCGCTACGTCATGCTGGAGCAGGTTGAGATCGGGGGCACCATGTTCGAGCGGGTTGGCGACGATTGGATTGGCCATATTCTTACTGCCGACGCCGTGATCCGCATGCCGGAAATCGATATCGAGGTGCCGCTCGTTGAGCTTTACGACGGAATCGATCTCGCAAACCCGCCTGCCGACGAGATCGGCTGACCAGCGATCTCCGGTACTGGCGAGGAGCGCGAGAGCGACCGCCTCAAGGTCCGGCTCGGCGAGATGCTGCTCGAGCGCGAGCTGCTAGAGCAAAAGATCGCCCTCCTGGAGGGCAACAGCGGCCCTTTGGCCCGCCGGAAGTCGAGGCGATGAGCCGCAAGCTGTCCCCGAGCAGCCGCAAGCCCTACGGCCTCGCGCGCGTCTGCCGGATCTGGCGCAGGGCACGGGCGAGCATCTATCGGCACCGTCAGCCGGAGCCCACGCGGCAGAGGACCGGTCCAGTAGGCACCATGCCGGATGCGGCCCTCCTGGAACGGATTCGTGGTGTCCTTTCCGACAGCCCCTTTCACGGCGAAGGTCACAGAAAAGTCTGGGCCCGGTTGTGGATCGGCGGCATTCGCACGTCGCTGCGCCGCGTGCTGCGGCTCATGCGCGAGAACGATCTTCTGGCGCCCGGCCGGGTCGGTCAGCCGCGCGGACCGCGCAACCACGATGGCACAATCATTCCCGATACCATCGACACAATGTGGGGCACCGACATGACCACGACCTGGACCGCGGAAGGCCAGGTCGCGGTCTTCATTGCCGTCGACCACCACAACGCCGAGTGCGTCGGCATCCATGCCGCCCGGCGTGGCACCCGCTTCGAGGCGCTCGAGCCGTTGCGCCAAGGCGTGCGGCGACACTTCGGCGCCATCGCCAAGGATATCGCCCACGGGCTCTCGGTCCGTCACGACCACGGCTCGCAATACATGTCCGATCCCTTGCAGACAGAGATGCGCTTCCTGGGCATCCAGAGCTCGCCAGCGTTCGTCCGCGCGCCGGAGGGCAATGGCTGCGCGGAGCGCTTCATCCGGACGCTCAAGGAGAACCTGCTCTGGATCCGGACCTTCAACACCGTCGAGGAGCTCAGGCTCGCGCTGCTCGCCTTCCGCGACATCTACAACACCACCTGGCTCATCCAGCGGCTCGATTACCGCCCTCCAGCTGACGTCAGGCAGCAACAGCTTTCAGCCGTCGCGATCGCCGCGTAGGCTGCCCACAGATGTCTCGTCAACCGGGGGCGGTACACAGCCGGCTTGGTCGACCAGCAGCGCGGCATGACGGCCGGGCGCGATCTCGGCCGAGATGGCGGCAAGGTGCAGGTCCATCGCCTCGGTGTTGCACCAGGGCAGGATCAGACCAACGCCTTGCCCTCTTGGGGGCAGATGGCGCCGAAGATGTAGGTGGACGCGGTGCGCTGGTCTTGCGGTGCGCTGGGCCGCGTGCCGCGTGCGCGACTACGACGTCATGCGGCTGAAGGTCGAGCCTGAGGGCGTCATCCTGGTCGAGCAACTCGAGGAACTCCTCGACGTCGCCGAACTGGCGCTTCGTATGCCTCGTCTTCCGGAGAAGGCGCGGCGGTCTCACCGAGTCGGGTGCGTTCAAGGCGCTGGCTCTGGATTTCTGCGAGGATTTCGGGCTGCCGCTGCCCGCGCTGCCGGAACAAACGCACGAGGCGCTGCGCTCGACCCTGCCGCCGTTCATCCCGCCCAGCAATCCCTCGACATCACGGCGCAGGCTCAGGTCGACAAGCGGCTATACCGTACGGCAATGGCGCCGATGCTAGACGACGCGCAGTTTGGCTGCCTGGTCCTCGGTCTCATCATGATCGACGCGGCGCTGAGCCGGTATAAGATCGATGCCATCGCTGCTGCGCTGCGCGATCTAAAGCCCGGCAAGCCCGTGATCTTCGCGGCGCTGGGCGAAGGCGCCGACATTCCGGCCGAACTGGTGGCCGAACTGCGCGTGCTCGGAGTGCCGTTCTTCGCTTCGCCGGAGCGGGCCTTCAAGGCGCTCGCGCGCGTGATCGCGCATGCGGCGCGCGAGTCGGAGCGCGGCGGTGACGACACACTGCCAGAAATCGCGGCGATCGAGCTGCCACATGGCTGCTGTCGCCCACATTGCCGCCCGGCGCCATCAGAGCGGAACTCATGCGGCTCAAGGGCGCGGCGCTGTTTCGGAGCCTGCGCGGCTCACCGGTGCTCGACGTCGATGCCGCCGTGGAGATCGTGAGAAGGCTCGGCGCGCCCGTCACCGCCATGCCCGAGCTCGAGGAGATCGATCTCAATCCGGTCGTCCTCTATCCGGCCGGACAGGGCGCGCTCGCGCTCGACGCGCTCATCCTGACCCGGTGCCACCCATGCAAAACGCTTCTCAGCCGCCCCGCGCGGTGCGTTTCGCCGCGGCGCTGGTGGCGCTGCTATCCTTCCCCTGGTGTTCTGCTCCGGATGCGGAAGAGGCGCCGGTTCGCATCGGCGTGCTGAACGACATGTCCGGCACCTACGCCGACTATCAGGGCGTCGGGTCGCTGATCGCGGCCCAGATGGCGGTCGAGGATTTTGGCGGCACCGTCGCGGGCCGTCGCATGAGGTCGTTGCGGGCGATCACCAGAACAAGCCGGATATCGGCCTCGCGATCCCCGCAAGTGGCTGGATCCCGACGGTGTCGATCTCGTCGCGAACGTTCCCAACTCCGCCGTCGCGCTCACGGTCGCGGATCTGGTCCGGCAGCGGAACCGCGTCTTTCTCGCCTCCGGCGCCGGCACCGCGGAATTGACCGGCGAGAAATGCTCGCCGAACACGGTGCAATGGACCTACGACACTTGGCAGCTCGGCCACGCCCTCGCGAAAGCGGTCGTCGCGCGCGGAGGCAAGCGCTGGTTTCTGCTCACGGCCGATTACGCCTTCGGCTACGACCTCGGCAAGAGCACCACCGAGGCGGTGACGCAAGCGGGCGGCGCGATCGTCGGAGAGGCGCGTCATCCGCTCGGCACTAGCGACTTCTCGAGCTTCCTCGTGCAGGCGCAATCCTCGGGCGCCGACGTGCTCGGCCTCGAAGACGCGGGCGGGGACACGACGATTGCGCTGAAGCAGGCGGCGGAGTTCGGCCCCACCGGAACCATGGTGATGGCGGCATCGGTCATCAACATCAATATGATCGCGGCGATCGGCCTCGCGGCCGCGCAGCATCTCATCGTCGCCACGGCCTTCTACTGGGACATGAGCGAGGGCGCCCGCGCCTTCTCCCAGCGCTTCGCCGAGCGCGACCCTCACCACGCCATGCCGAACGACATGCAGGCCGGCGTATATTCCGGCGTGCTCGCCTACCTGAACGCGCTCAAGCGCGTGGGAGGCAGGGCGGAGGACGGCCGCGTCGTCGTCGGCGAGATGAAGCGGGTGCCGGCCGAAGAACCGGTTTATGGCCGGACACCGATCAGGATCGACGGGCGCGCGCTGCATCCGACTTTCATCTACCAAACGAAACCGCTTTCGGAGAGCAAAGGAGCGTGAACTTTCTGACGCGCGTTGCGACCATTCCCGAGAACGAAGCATTTCGGCCAATGGCGGACGGGCATTGCCCGCTCGTCAAGTGATCCGGCGCCAAGCATGGGGACGACCGATCGATGACAAGCACAGGAAGGAGCGTGCGTTCAGGTTCCCGCGAATGGTGCGCGTGGCCAATCCTGATCGCTGTCGCGGTTCTTGGACTCGCACGCGCCGGCCCGCGCGACCGAGAACGGGCTGTCGCACTACCCGACCGGCGTGAACACGGCGGTCCCCGCGCTCGTTCCGCCCGAGGGCGGGACGGTTTGCCTGAACCACAATCAATGGCACACGGCCAACACGTTCAACGGCCCGAACGGCAAGTCGGCCGTTCCGGGTTTCCAGCTCAACGTCATCGCCGAGGCGCCGCGTTTTCTCCACACCTGGCTCAATGTTGAAGGGGTAGACTTGGCACCCAGATCGTTGCCGCAGCTCACCTGGATCGACATCCACACGGGGAGCGCGCATTCAAGCCGGGTCGGCTTCGGCGATCTCAACTTCGTGCCCGTGCACGCCTCGTATCAATACAAGGCCCTGTTCCCGAACATCGGGCTCCCACGGGGCGCTACAGCAAGAGCAATTCCGTAACGACAAGGGTAACGATGACAAGGGCGCCGCCTCCGCAGAGGGTCATGGGGCAAAACATGCCAAGTCGAGGTCGCGGCACCATTCAAGGGCCGCTCAGGCCGGACAGACAGCCCCGCGCTAGAGCGGAATCACCCTGACCGGCGGTACCCTGCTGCGGCGAGGTAGTTTGCACACTCTGGGGCGCTGAAGCGACCGAGCATGGAGCCTATGGCTTTCCACAGCGCCTCGCGCGATCTGGGGGCGGCGCTGCGGATGAGGTGCTTGAGCTTGGCGAAGACCTGTTCGATCGGGTTGAGATCGGGCGAGTAGGCCGGCAGGAACAGCAAGCTTGCGCCGCGCGCTTCGATAGCGTCGCGCACGCCAGCGACTTTGTGGCTGCCGAGGTTATCGAGCACCACGAGGTCACCGGGCGAAAGCGTTGGGGCCAGCACCTGCTCGACATACGCGCGGAAGGCGCAGCCATTGATCGCGCCGTCGAACACGGCCGGAGCGACGAGGCCATCATTCCGCAGCCCGGCGAGAAAGGTGCTGGTGCGCCAATGCCCGTGCGGCGCAGAGGCCATGAGCCGGGTGCCTTTGCGCGACCGTCCGCGCAGGCGCGTCATGTTGGTCTTGGTCCACGTCTCGTCGATGAAAACCAAGCACTCCGGGCTCAGCCGGGGCTGAGCGGCGCGCCATGCATCGCGGGCCCCGGCGACGTCTGGACGATCCTGCTCCGCCGCGCGAAGCGACCTTTTTTATATGTCAGGCCGAATCGCGCCAGCGTTTTCCAGACCGTCGCGAGACAGACTTGGACACCATGCTCGGCAGCGAGCCAGTCACGCAGTTCGGCCATCGTCGCGTCCGGGTGCTTGGCAACGTGTGCGAGGATTGCCTCCCGCTGTGGCTCGAGCCGCAGCGGCAATCGGCAGCATTGCGCTCCGGGTGTCGTCTCTCCCGTCCGGCGGCGGCGCAGGTCGGCCTTGTAGATGAACGAGACACTGACCTCGAACCGCTCCGCGACATCGCGGGCGGGCTCACCACCGTCAAACGCGGCCATTATCTTGTCGCGGAAATTCCTGGGAATACGCCCGCCCCGATCGCCAACTCATCTCAGCCCTCCAGCTTGCACCGGAAGCCGATGAACGTATGGCCCGCCCCGTCTGCAAGCTGAGTTGACCTGTTTGGCGCTGAGCAGTTTGCGTGAACGTATCCGGCTTCGGAGCAAGCTCCCTGCCAAGATGGAGATCCGCGCAGCCCGGTCCTTCAAATCACAGCGGCCTCTATAGGCCGTTCGATGGGCCAGGTTTCCGTGCTGCCGGTCAACTGTCAGGCCATCTCTGTCACCACCTCCCGCAGACCTCGTGAACCCGAACGCCGTCTTCCGGTCGCCCTGGCCAATTCGTTCGTCAGCCCGTTGCTGCCGTCTGATAACAATCGCCCCGGGCCAGCACCGCCCAGACGATCCGGGCAAGCTTATTGGCCAAGGCGACGACGACAGTGTTCTTGTGCGCCCGAGCGAGCAGTGCTCGCAGCCAGCATCCCAGCCGCGTATCCGTCGCGGCGAGCCTCGGCATCACAGCCCGCGCCCCATGGATCAGGTTCTTGCGCAAGTACCGGCTGCCGCGTTTGGTGATGCCGAGCAGCTTCGGCTTGCCGCCCGTGGTCGCCTGCTTCGGCACGAGACCAAGCCATGCGGCCAGGTCGCGCGCGCGCGCAAACGCGCTCGCATTGCCGATCGCCGCGACCAGCGCGGTCGCATTGACCGGACCGATGCCGGGGATCGTCGCCACTCGCCGTGCAGCCTCGTCAGCCCGGGCACTGGCGGCGAACTCGTCATCGAACACGCCGATGCGCCGGTCCAACTCGGCCCACTCGGCGCGCATGTCGGCGACGAGCAAGCGCAGCCGTGGGCTGAGCGGATCAGGTTCTCCGGCGGCGACCGGCGCGTCCAGCCAGGTCAGCAACGCGCGCCGGCGCTGTGCCAGCACGACGCCGCGCTCGAGCAACAACGCCCGCAGTTGGTTGATCCGCGCCGTCCGTTCCGCCACCAGCCGGTCGCGCGCCCGATGCAGGGCCTGCATGTCGAGCTGCCCCTCGGCTTTCAGTGGCACGAAGCGCATCGTCGGCCGTGTGGCAGCCTCGGCGATCGCCTCGGCATCCCGATCGTCGTTCTTCTGCGCCTTCACATACGGCCGCACATACTCAGGCGGCATCAGCCGAACCTGGTGCCCGTGCGCCCGCGCCGCTCGCCCGACGAAGTGGGCACCACAGCACGCCTCCATCGCCACGTTACAAGTTGGCAGCTTGGCCAGAAGCGCCGCCAAACCGTCGCGCGGAACCCGTCGCCGCAGCACCACCCGGCCGGCGCTGTCCAACCCCACAACGCTGCAGCTGTTCTTGCCCAGGTCGATCCCAAGCACCGATATCGCCGTCATTCCCGCCCTCCTGTGCAAAGAGGCGACCCTACCGAGGATCACCTCAGGGAGGGGCGGGCCATCCCATAATCACATAGCTGACCCGTGCCGGAAGAGAAAATCGCGATTCCGGTCAGACCGGGGTGGCTCTAGGGCGATCGCCGGGCAATCCCGTCGTCGGGGGTGCGCCGTGGCGCGATGATCCCCGGCCTCGATGCCTCGGACGTCCTCGCGCCACCGGCTTCGGCAAGCGGAGTGGTCGGCCCAGCATCGTTGATGCTGATACGGTTCGTGATAGATTGCTGGGGCAGGGGTGGGGCAGTGGATATGGCGCGGGGCTACTTACGATGAGTTCCCGGCTGAGCGCGCCGGTTCAGAGCTCCGTCTCGCAGCGACAGGCGCGACCCGCCGAACCAGGGTCGTTGGACCCGGAAGTTGCGCGCGATCTTGCACTGCTTCGCGCTTTTGCCGCCAATCGTGAGCGTCTCATCGCGACGCTGTTCGGCCGGCAGACCCGACAACACCTGCTTCGGGACGAACTGCTGCGAATGGTGGTCGCCGAGTTCGGCGAAGGTCATGTTCGCCGGGTCTTGTACTATGTGCGGGAATGTGCGGCTTTCGGTACAGCGCCATCCATTCGGTCCATGATCGAGCTCATGGAGTACACCGGGCTCGTGGTGCTGACGGCGGATGCCCACAGCAGGGCGTCGAAGCTGGTCGCGCCGGCCGAAAAGCTGATCGATTTCTACAACACGCAAATGCCACGGCTTCGAGATGAAGTTCTGGAGCTGATCGCCGCCGCGCCTGATCGGCGTTGATTTGGGACGTCGCGCGGTCTGCGGCATCTTGGCTACGAGAAGGGCGATCCGGCTGGCCGGGGCAGCGGCAATAGCCGCAACGGTCATTCGGCCAAGACGCTCCACCCGGAAACGGTGGAGATGCTGCGCGCCGAAGCGGCGTCGCTCGAACGCGCCGCCGCCGCGGCCCATCGCGCACTGGCGGCGCATCTGCGCGCACCGAAGCTCCCGAGGCTGCCGCCCTGTTCGGAGCGGGCCATCGCGGAAGAGGTGTTGTTGCAGGCACAGATGCTGACCGAACGCGCCCTGCGCCGGCTGGCCTACGTGCATGGCGCGCTGGACTGGCCCTGATCAACTCGCATGTGACGCGCGCCCCTCATTCGGATCGAGGAAAGGGGCCGCCGAGTGCCTCGCCCGAGACGCTGCCCGGCGGCAACGCGGAGGTAAAGCCGGGCATCTGCTTGTCCCACTCCCCGGTATTGTCGCGTGCCCACTCGCGCCGCGACCCGCGCAACCGTTAGCACCGGCTGCCCGCCCCGTGATTGCGCCAGATCAAAGATGTCCCATCCCGATGCCGGGGCGCTGGCCGGCCGCACGCGAGCGGTCGCGTTAGCCGGAGGCGGCCGGGGGCGCCGCCAGGAGCAGCGTCCGGCTGCCGACTTGTACCTGCACGCGGGTACTTCGGCCAATGCGCGGCATAGCCCGGCGGCACCGGAATGGTCACAGACGAGACGTATTGGTCGCCGACGATTCTCGCGCTCGGACTGCCCACGGGCACGCCCACCCCCAGCCCCGAACCGAAGCCGCTGCAGCAGCCGCTGAAGCCGAAGCCACCGATGCCGAAGCCGACCGTAGGCGGCGGGCTATAGGCGAGATGGGGGCCGCTGAGCAGGGTCACGGCGGCGGCCGGATACCGGTCTCCCTGGGCGCTCACCAGGGCAGCGGCGGCAACCGGCGCCACTTCGCTGACGATGACCTGCACCGCGTCCCCTTGCGGCTCGAAGTGCGCCTGGGCGGTGTTCGGAGCAGGAAGCCTGGTGCCGGTCGCGCACCCGGTAAGCGCCAGCACCAGCAAAGCGGCGGTGATCCGTCCCATCTCGCGCTCCCTGGTCTGTCGCCGCCGCGTAGAACGCGCGAACGGTGAAAGCGATGCGTAACCGGACCGCATTTCAGGGTTCGTGGCAGGGGGAGGGAGTCGATGCCGGTCATGTGACAGTCTGGAACGAGATCATCCCCGGGCGCGAAAACGACGGGGTCCGATGCGACACCACTCAGACGAAACCGTCTCGTATGCGCGAGAAATAGGCGTCGTCCCCGATCTGGCCGCCCTTGAACGCCATTTCGATTCCGTCGAAGGCGGCGATGTCGCTGAAGCACGGGCAAAGGGGCGAGCCCGACCGACGTCATGGAAGCAGCCTGCGGTTCATCAATGCGAAGATGTCGAGTTCGCGAAGCGTATGGCTCGACGTGTCGCCGCCGGCGACCACCGCGCGGGCGAGCCGCTCTCCCGCTACGAGACCGCGCAGAACGCGTCCAAGGCGCGGCGATCGCGTGACGCGCATGGCCGGACTGATCGAGCGCGCTGCCGAGGTCGGTCGAGGCTCCGAGCGCCGTATGGGCGATCACGCTCCTGCCGCGACGGAGGACGGCTGTGCCCTGCCGCACCACGCGCGCAATGACCTCGCCACGCTCCGGGCCGATGAGCGCGCGAGGATCGACGGGGATGCCGTCGAACCCGCGTGCCAGTGCTGCCCTGATCTGGGCCTCGGTGGCTGGGGAGCAGCTGCCCGAAACCGCGGCGACGCGGTCGACCGGCTTGACGGGCGGGGAATCAGCGGACCCGGATGCCAGCCCTAGCCGTGTCCACTCCGTGAGCAGCGCATACTCGACAGCCGAAAATCCCACCACGAACCGGCGCCCGCCGGTTGCCAGCCGCCAGAGCTGCCGTCCAGCCGCCACCTGGGTCGGGAGGTCCGCAGCGTCGAGGAGAAGCAGGCTATCCGGCACCATTGCCGCGTCGACCGCCGCCGACGGATCGGAGCCGGCGAGAGCCGCGGGATCGACGAGCGCAACAGCACGGGACGTCTGGGCCGCGAGATGCAGCCGAAGATCCGCTTCCGCCATCGGCGTCACGAAATGCCGGCTCATCACCGGGTGCCGATCGATCCGGTAGATCTCGTCCCGGAAGGCTGCGAAGAGATGGTCGAACGCGGTGTAGCGCCTGAGCTGCGGGGCACCGACCACCAACGGCGCGACGTCCTGTCCGAAGACGCGGGCGCCGATCTCGGAAGCCTTGCCGATGCTGCCGATATCGGGGCTGGAGTCGAAGGTCGAGCACATCTTGTAATGACATACGGACGCATCCAGGTCAGGCAGGCTCTCCAGCACCGGTGTGAGATTCCGTTCCATCCAGGTCGGCGACTCGCTGCGGCTCGTGCCGGCGACGCCGACGGCGCGCGCGCCGGCGAACCGTTTGCGCTGAGCCTCTGTCGGCGGGACGGTGAACAAGACCGTCGGCACGCCGCGGGAGGCGAGAGCTTCCATGACCTCGGTCGAGCCGGTCAGGTCGTCGCCGTAATAGGAGAGCAGGAGAATCCGTCATCGTGCTGGCAGCGGTGCGGTGCGGCGTGTCACGTGACAGCATCCGAGCCGCCAAAGGTCGCAAGTGAGGCGGCGAGTTCGCGGTGTTCGCGGGCGTAGACGTCGAGCGGCACGCCGGCACCGTCGGTTCCCAGGCCTGCCGGACGGCGCGAACACCAGCGGCGGCGGGGCCGCCGGGATGGCTTACGACCCCGCCGCCGCACAGATAGAGCAGGTCGATGGTCTGCCCGGTCCGGGCGAAGATCTCCGACGCCTGACCCCCCACTGACCGGACCCGACGACCGGCAGCACGCAGTCGGCCGGCGAGAACAGCGGCTTGATGACCGCGGCGAAGGAGCGCACGAAGCTCTCGTCTGGCTCCCAATACTCCACCTTAATGCCGTTGATCTGGAACTGGTCGATCCCGAGCAGTCGCCAGAACTGTTGGTCGACCGAGAAGTCGAGTCCGAGGCCCGGATGGCGGGTGAGTATGTCCCGGCCGGCCCGGTGCGCATGCAGCGCGAGACGTGAACGCCTGCGCAGGAAGGCACGGCCGCCGAAGCCGACGGCATTGATGCAGATCACCGCATTGCCGCCCGCTTCGGCCACGATGTCGTGGTCGCGCACTATCCGCTCGGGATCGGCGCCGGAGATGTTGAAGGCGTACATCACGTTCTTGCCGGTCTCCTGCTCGTGATAGAGGATAATCGGCATGATCGCCCTCACGCGATCGGCGAGGCTCGAATAGGCCGGACCCATCAATCTCTCATCGTCCTTGATGAAGTCGACATCGGCCGCCACGAGATCCCCTACCAGGGGAGCCGTCTCGTGCGGGCGAAGCCCGAGCGCCGGCTTGACGATCGAGCCGTCGATCGGCCGGTCCAGCACGCCCGTTAGGCGCCGGTTGCCTGGCGTGCCAAACTGTGGGCCGGGGGTGCGCCAGAGCAAAGGCCGGCGCCAGTTGCACGCCGAGGAAGCGAGTCGTCGACTGAAATCCCCAAGCTGTCGCGACCGGGATCGAGAGACTCGCGCCGGCGTCGTTCCGTAAAAGGACGGCGGGGCATGGCGCCGTTTCGGCCGGCGATGCGACGTGGCGCAGCGCGCGGCCGGGAAGGCCTCATCAGGACTCCGGCATCGGTTCCGGCCGGGCCTCCTCCAGCGGCAGCCCGGCCTCCTCCCAGCCGTTCGCACCATCCGGATACCAGTAGACATCGCGCCAACCGAGGTTCGCCGCCCGTTTGGTTGCGTTCCAGCTTAGCCAGCAATGGGCGTTGCAGTAGAACACGACGGCCGCGTTTCTGTCGCCGCCGGTGGCGCGCTCAAGGTTCGCGCGAAAATACGCGTCGAGCTTGCCGCTGATCGCGCCCCGCCCCACGTCCGGTAGCCAGATGCTGCCCGGCAGATCCCGGCGCGGCACCGGCATCCAGGGCGCGCCGGGCCGCATGCCCTCCGGCCGGCGGGGCGCCGTCATCACGTCGATCAGCGTGACATGACCCGCTCGCAGCATCGATCTCAGCTGCGCGGTTCGTACGACATGGCCACCGGGCACCGCGTCCGGGGTCGGGCCGCCATAGGGTTCCATCCGGTAGCCCTCGGGGACCGGCACGCCCGGATCGGCCGAGGCGGCGGCGAGGGGCGCGGCGATCAGCAGCGCGGCCAGCGCCGCTCGGATCACGGCGTCACGGGACGGTTCTGCTCGTCCAGCAACGGCACCCCGTACTCGGCGAGAACGCGGCCGATCTCGGGGCGCTCGTGCTCGATGGCGCGATTGATGCGGCGTCGCCACTCCGGCTCGCCCGCGCGCACGCCCATGGCAATGCGCCAGTCGAGACGCGGCGCGCCCGGCTCGGGCTCGATGAACGCGGCGCGCAAAGGCAGATGCTCGCGCTTGATGTAGTACCCCGCGAGCGGACCCCAGAGCAGCCCGACATCGATCACGCCGTTCACGATGTCTTCCGCCATGTCGTGCGGCGGGTCGTGGCTGCGGGTGTCCGTCGCCAGGGCGTACGGACGCACATGCGCCATCAGCCCGTGGCGAAGCACGAGGTCGGTCGGCGGCGTCCCGGCGATCAGGCCGATCCGCGCGTTGGCGAGAGCGGGATCGCCCAGCGACGTGGCCCTGATCGGACTGTCGCTGCGCGTCACGATCATGTAGCCCGAATGGTAATAGGGCGTGGTCGTGTCCATCATGCTGTCGCCGGACACCGTGCCCATCACCAGATCGCATTGCCGTGCCAGCAGCGTGTTGCGCACGAAGCCCATGGTTCGGGGGAACCAGACATAGCTGACGGGAAGGCTGAGATCCCCGCCGATCAGCGCGGCGATGCGGTTCTCGAAACCCTCGCCGCGATCGTTCGAGAAGGGCAGGTCGTGTGGATCGGCGCAGACGCGCAACTCCGTTTGGGAGGCGATCTCGGGTCGTTGCGCGGCCGCGCTGCCCGCACTCAGCAGGGCGGCCGCGACCAGCGCCCCGAGTGCGCGCCGCCTCAGCGGTTCAGTCGGTCGCACGTTTCGGGCGTCCGCGCCCGAGCTTTCCGTCGGAGCGGGCCTTGAGGTAACCATAGATGTCGTCGAGGTAATTCACCACGTCCTCGGTCGTGCCGAAGGCGGGCATCACGTTCTCCTGGGAGGTGGTGACGTTCTGCCGTCCGTTGATAACGACTTGGGCGAACTGGTCGTAGTCGAGATGTTTCAGCGACTCGACGAGGCTCGGCGCGTACGAGCTGCCGGCGCCGTCCGGTCCGTGGCACCGGAGGCAGGATTCGCCGTAGCGGCGGTAGCCGTTATACGTGTGCTGATCGACGACGCCGTTCTGCACGGAATAGACCGGATCGTTTTGTGCTTGCGCCGGGAGGGATGAACCCAGAATCACGGCCGTGAAAGCGGCAGGCAGAAAACAAGCCCAGGCATACCGCATCATGTTTCCGATCGCGGAAAAGTGGCGGGAGAGCACCGCTGGCCTCCGCCCGCCCGCAAGCAGACGGAGGCCGATCGCGATTTAGTCGAGGCCGAACACCGTCAGCACGCCGCCAAGCTGAGTGTAGTTGGAGAGCTGCTTGTAGGCCCCGACCGCGCCCAGCCCCTCGGTGTCGCCGGCTAGACCCGCCGCCATGCCGATGCCGGCCCATCCGCCCACCCCAGACAGCACGGCGATGTACTGGTGGCCGTTATGCGTGTACGTGTTGACGTTGCCGATGATGCCGGAGGGAGTCTTGTACTTATACAACTCCTTGCCGGTCTTGATGTCGACCGCCTTCAGGTAGCCGTCGAGCGTGCCGTAGAACACGACATCCCCGGCGGTCGCGAGTGCTCCCGACCAGACCGAGAACGTCTCGGGATCGGACCAGACGATCTTGCCCTGGGACGCGTCGAAGGCGATGAAGTTACCGAGATTCTGCTGGCCTGGGGGCGGGTACATCGAGAGGGTCGCGCCGACATAGGGCTGCCCCGCAGTGTACCAGACCTTGAACGGCTCGTAATCCATGCAGACGTGGTTTGTCGGCACGTAGAACAGGCCGGTCTTAGGCGAGAAGCTCGCGGGCTGCTGATCCTTGGTGCCGAGGGCCGCCGGGCAGATGCCCTTGACGTTGTGGTCCTCGCCCTGTGCCTGAGTGGAATATTGCGAGACCACCTGCGGCCGGCCGGTCTGCATGTCCACCTTGGTCGCCCAGTTGACCGCCGGATCAAACTTTTCGGCCACCAGCAGCTCTCCGTTCTCCCGGTTCAGCGTGTAGGCGAAGCCGTTGCGGTCGAAATGCACCAGCGCCTTGACCGGCTGGCCTTTGACGTTGATGTCCGCGAGGATCATCTCGTTGACGCCGTCATAGTCCCACTCGTCGTGCGGCGTCATCTGATAGACCCACTTCGCCATGCCCGTGTCCGGGTCGCGCGCGAAGATCGTCATCGACCACTTGTTGTCGCCGGGACGCTGGCTCGGGTTCCAGGTGCCGGGATTGCCCGACCCGTAGTAGACGAGATTCAGGCTCGGGTCGTAGGCGGTCCAGCCCCAGACGCTGCCGCCGCCGTTCTTCCACTGGTCGCCCTGCCAGGTGGACACGGACGAGTTCGCGCCGACCGGCTTGCCGAGCGAGGTCGTCTTCTGCGGATCGACCAGGATCTCCTTGTCCGGCCCGACCGAATAAGCCTTCCAGGCGAGCTTCCCGTCCTTCGTGTCGTAGGCCGTCATGCGGCCCTGCACCCCGAACTCGCCGCCGCTGATGCCGACGAGCACCTTGTCCTTCACGACGATCGGCGCCGCCGTCATCGTCTCGCCCTTGGACGGGTCGCCGTTCTTGACGCTCCACAGCTGCTTTCCGGTCTTGGCGTCGAGCGCGACCAGCGTCGTGTCCGCCTGGGTCAGGAAGATCTTGCCGTCGGCGTAGGCAACGCCCCTGTTGACCGTGTCGCAGCACATCACGGCGATGACGGAGGGGTCCTGGTGCGGCTCGTATTTCCAGAGGATCCGGCCGTTGTTGTTGAGGTCGAGCGCGAACACGTTGTTCGGGAATGGAGTGCTGAGATACATCACGTCGCCGATCACCAGCGGACCGCCTTCGTGCCCGCGCAGCACGCCGGTCGAGAACGACCAAACGGGATGCAGATTGGCGACGTTGCCCGCGTTGATCTTGTCGAGCGTGCTGTAGCGGTGATTGGCGTAGTCGCCGGTGGGCATGACCCACTGGTTGGCGTCGCCCTGCATCTTTTGCAGTTCGTCGTTCGCGGCGGCGGGCCGCGCGACGAGAACGGCCGAGCCGAGGCCCAGCATGATGCCGCAGCCGAGCAGAGATGTGCGGAAGCGTCCCACGGTCGTCCTCCCTGGATGTGAACGGCTCTTCACGGCCGCGCAACTTTACGATCATGTGATCGTGGTGCGCCGGAGGGCAAGAGCTTTGATCGGCGGTCCGTTCAACACTTCATTGCTGCGCCGCGGCATCGGCCGCGCCCAGCGGGCTGTGGACGGGGCGGCGGCAGTTTGCTTTACATGCCGCTTAAGAGCAGGAGGAGATCGTCATGGACGTTCGCGCGGCGGTCGCGTTCGAGGCTGGCAAGCCGCTGTCGATCGAGACGGTTCAGCTTGAAGGCCCGCGCGAAGGCGAGGTCATGGTCGAGATCCGCGCGACCGGCATCTGTCACACCGACAAATTCACCCTGTCCGGCGCCGATCCCGAGGGATTGTTTCCGGCGATCCTTGGGCACGAGGGCGCGGGCGTCGTTGTCGAGGTCGGGCCGGCGGTCAGCTCGGTGAAGAAGGGCGATCACGTCATCCCGCTCTACACGCCCGAATGCCGGCAATGCGAGTACTGCCTGAGCCGCAAGACCAATCTCTGCCAGGCCATCCGCTCAACCCAGGGGCGCGGCCTGATGCCGGACGGGACCAGCCGGTTCTCGTACCAGGGAAGGCCGGTGCTGCACTACATGGGCTGCTCGACCTTCGCCAACTATACCGTACTGCCGGAGATCGCCGTCGCGAAAGTCCGGCCGGACGCGCCCTTCGACAAGATCTGTTACATCGGCTGCGGCGTCACGACCGGCATCGGCGCCGTCATCTTCACCGCCAAGGTGCAGCCCGGAGACAACGTCGTCGTGTTCGGTCTCGGCGGCATCGGCCTCAACGTCATCCAGGGCGCGCGGCTTGCCGGGGCCGACATGATCATCGGCGTCGATCTCAATCCAGACCGCGAGGCGCTGGCCCGCAAGTTCGGCCTCACGCATTTCGTCAATCCGAAGGACGTGCAGGGCGACATGGTCGCGCATCTGGTCGAGCTGACCCGCGGCGGCGCGGACCACAGCTTCGAGTGCGTCGGCAACACCACCCTGATGCGGCAGGCTCTGGAATGCGCGCACAAGGGCTGGGGCAAGTCGACCATCATCGGGGTGGCGGCGGCCGGCAAGGAAATCTCGACCCGGCCGTTCCAGCTCGTCACCGGGCGGGTGTGGCAGGGCAGCGCCTTCGGCGGTGCGCGCGGCCGCACCGACGTGCCGAGGATCGTGGACTGGTACATGGAAGGCAAGATCAACATCGACGACCTGATCACCCACACCATGCCGCTCGATCGAATCAACGAGGGCTTCGATCTGATGGCGCGGGGCGAGTCGATCCGCAGCGTCGTGCTCTACTAGGCCGGATCCTGGCGCGGATGGTCCTGCTCGCAGCGCCAGCTCGCCAGCCGGAGGTCAGCGTGTTCCGCAACGTAGGCTTCGGCGACCTGCTGGGCGCGCAGCGAGCATTCGAGCAAGCTCGGCGGGTGGTCGAACGGGTCGCGCCGTTCGAGGCACCGGTCTGGCGTCGCGATGAAGCAATAGACGAGGACCAGTTCGATCATGTGCTCGGTCTCCCGCAGGCGACGGCCCGCCGCCTACTCCGGATGTCGGCGGCAGGTGAGGGGATGCAAGTGATGGGGCGCCGCCTGATTGTCGTCCTGGCGTTATGCGGGCTGCCCATGGCGGCTCGCGCGCAGCAGACCCATCATCCAGCCAACGACTATCCGACGGCCGCGCGGGCCGACTATGTCATCGGCTGCCTCGCGGCCAACGGCTTCAAGCGCGAGATGCTCGACCGCTGCGCCTGCGGCATCGACACCATCGCCGACCTCATGCCCTACGACGACTACGAGAAGGCGGACACGATTCTGCGCATGCAGCAAGGCGGGCTCGGCCAGCGAGGAGCGCTGTTCCGGGACACGCCGATCGCCCGCGAGGAGACGGAAAAGCTCCGGCGCGCGCAGGCCGAGGTCAACCTGCGCTGCCATTGAGTCCCGGCGTTATTGCGGCGGCTTGGGAGCCGGCCCCGCTTCCGTGCCACGCTCGGCGGCCTTCTTCGTCGTGCCGCCTGTCTGGCCCTGGTGCTCGTCCTTGAGGGCGGCGCCGCCCTTGTCGCGTAGGGACTCCGACTGGTGCGGCGTGACCGGGGTCGTGCCGCCGGTGCCGAGCGTCGCCGGAGAGCCGGATGCGGGGCCGGATGTGGTTCCCTGGGCTTGCGCCATCGCGGCCGGAGCGGACAGCAGCAGCGCCGCCGCAGCGATGGCCGGAAGATAGGTCTTCATGATCGTCCTCCCTCGCCGCCGTTGCTTCGCGGGTGGCGGCTCGATAGCCAACGCGGGCGACCCGAGCGATGTTCCGGCTCAACTCCCCTGTACGGGCAAGCCGAACTCGTGCTGGAAGACGGAACCCTTGCTGTCCCGGACATCGACCTCGATCGGGCCGGGGCCGTGCGGGACGAAGCCGAAGGTGATCGCCGGATCTTCGCTCAGGGAAATGTCGGCATCCATCGCGAACACCCGCTCCTTCCCGAAATTGACCGTGATCTCCTGGATGTAGCGGGCCGGGATGTAGTTGCGGGTGAGCTGATCCATCTGCATCCCGTTATTGTTGGGATGGCTGATGAGCAGCTGCGCGGTCGCCGGCTGGCCGTCGGTGAGCGCCGTCGCGCCTTCGAGCTTCAGCTTCATCTGGCCGAGCCGGGCGGCGGCCGCGACCTGGTCCTTGCCGGCGGGCGCGGAACAGCCGCCCGCCGCCTTGACGAAGCGTTCGGTCACGAACAGGCGGCCGTCTTCGGTCTCGGCGACCGCGTGCATGAGCGTATATTGCTCGACGCGCACGCGCGTGCGCAGCTCGCGGGGGTCTGCGGCTGGGCCGAAATGCACGGTCGCGGCGAGCGGCGAGGGATTGTCGTCGATCAGCAGGTAGATCGCCCTGACGTGCTCGGGGCCGGTCAGTGTTACCGCGACTGGCACGAGCGAGGCGTCCATTGCCCGCGAGGGCGCATGCAGCGCGATCACGCCCGCGCCGTCGGCGAGCGGACGGTCGCCGAACACGGCGTGGCGCAGGTCTCTCCACCGCTCCGAGCGGGCGGCGTCGTCCTCAGCCGCCCGCACAGGCCCTGCGAGCGCCAGCAGACCGAGCGTTCCCAACAGAACAGGCCGCCTGCGCATCATTCCCTCCGTCATTCCCATTCGAGTTCCTTGAAGGCGGCAGTGACGTTGCGGCCGTTATAGTCGTCGAACAGCCGCCACTTGTCGCGCTCTTCCTGGCCGACGCTCGCCACCGCCTGCTCGATCGTGCCGCCACGCGCCATCACAGCGCGGATCTCGCGCTCGATCAGGCTCAAGTAGCGTTGCTCCGCGTCCGCCCCGGCGGGCCATGGCACCGAGGGCGGCCCATGGCCGGGGACCGCGCGGGCGGCCGCCTTCGCCTGCATCGCCGCGATCACCCGCAACCAGCCGAGCAGGCTGCCGTCGAGCGCCGGCACGCGGTCGACGAACAGCAGATCGGATGCCCATAAGGTCGCGGTGCGCCGGTCGAACAGGCTGAGGTCGTTGTCCGTATGCGCGGTCGGGTGAGCGGTCAGCTCCAGGACGCGGTTGCCGAGGTCGATCGCAGCCGCCTCCGTGACCAGCAGGGTCGGCGCCACCACCGTCCCGGCCTCCGCGTCCCCGACGACATCGGCCAGGCGCCGCCGGTAGTAGTCGCCGCGCGCGGCCATGGCGGCGGGCATGCGGGCATGGCCGACGAAGACGGGTTGATCCGGCAGGAACGCGGCCGCCCCGAAGCAGTGATCGGGATGGAAGTGGGTCTGCACCACGTAGCGGACCGGACGCTCGGTCAGCGCCCGGATGGCGGCGCGCAGCCGGTTTCCGTCGGCCAGGCTACCTCCCGGATCGACGACGGCGACAGAGGCCTCGCCAACGATACAGCCAATGTTGGCGATGCCGTCCTCGTTGGCTCGCGTCGCCTCCTCCATCGCACCCTGGCGGACGTGGATGCCCGGGGCCACTTCCGTCATGGCGAAGCGCGGCGATGCCGCGTGACCCGGACGGGGGGCCACGGTCGCGAGGCCGAGCAGCAATGCCTGCCTGCGTTTCATTGCGGCAGATATGGACCCGCTGCGCCCGGCAGGCCAGCGCCGCCGTTATTTTGCGGCCTGGCAGTCCTTCAAGTCCGCATCCGAGAGAGAGAACGCGTAGGGCTGGTCGCCGTGCAGCTCCACGTTCCGGACAACGCAGGCGCGGCCTTTGTCCGCGATGCGCACGTCGTAGCGTCCGGGCTCGACGCCCCTGAGGCGCAGGCGCTCATCCGGGTCCACGGCGCCGTCACGATCGTTCGTGCATTGGTTCGGCCCCCACGCGCCGCTCCCGGCCGGGGCGAGCGACAGCGACGTGACGGTATGGCCGGTCAAGTTCCAGAACGTCATCTTGCCGGCGGCGAGCGCCGGTCCGGCGATGACGAGCAGAAGCGCGGCCGCGAGCCGGATCACCGGTTGAGCTGCCCGGAGTGGTGGCCGATATGGTCCGCCATGAAGGTCTGGATAAACCAGTAGCTGTGGTCGTAGCCCGGCTGGCGGCGGAGCGTGAGCGCCTGGCCCGAGGCCGCCGCCGCCGCTTCCAGCGCCTCCGGATGCAACTGTTCCGTCAGGAACTGGTCGTCCGTACCCTGATCCACGAGGATCGGCCCCGGCCAGGGGTGCTTGCGCATCAGGGCGCTCGCATCCCAATCCTCCCACTCCGAACGATCCTTCAGGTAATTGCCAAACGCCTTCTTCCCCCAGGGGACGGCGGCCGGGTTGCAGATGGGCGCGAACGCGGACACCGAGTGCCACCGGTCCGGCTCGCGCAGCGCCGTCACCAGCGCGCCATGGCCGCCCATCGAATGCCCGAATACGCCGCGCCGGTCCGTGCGGGCCGGGAACTCCGCTTCGATCAGCGCGGGCAGTTCCCGCGTGACATAGCGCGCCATGCGGTAATGGGCCGACCATGGCGCGGCCGTGGCGTCGAGATAGAAGCCGGCGCCTGTTCCGAAGTCCCAGTCCGCATCCTCGCCGGGAGTACCTGCCCCGCGCGGGCTCGTGTCCGGCGCGACCAGGATCAGCCCTTCGGCGGCCGCCAAGCGCTGCGCCCCAGCCTTGATCGTGAACGTCTCTTCGGTGCAGGTCAGGCCCGCGAGATGGTACAGCACGGGACAGGGCCGCTTGGCGGCTTGCGGCGGCAGATAGACCGCGAAACGCATCTCGGTGCCGGTCGCCTCCGACGCATGCGCGTAAAATCCCATGCGTCCGTCGAAACAGGCGTGCTCGCTGCGCCGCTCCATCGTCGTCTCCCGGCCTTGAGCAGGCATGATAGGGAGAGCCGTTTGGCTGTGGAAGTGAGGCTGGCGGCCGTTCTCGCGATCGGTGCTGCATGGACAAGGCAAGCCAAGCTTGCTTAGGTGCGGCGACGCGGATCGCGCTACGCAGCGCGCGCTCCATGAGACAACGAGGGAACGGAACGATGCGGCACGCTGTGGGTGCGATTTTGGCTGTGACGGTCTCCTTGTGCGCCGCAGCCGCTCATGCCGAGGGCGATGCGGAGAAGGGCCAGGTCGTGTTCCACAAATGCGCCATCTGCCATTCGGTGAAGGCGGGCGAGAACAAGGTCGGGCCAACCCTGTTCGGTGTTGTAGGCCGGCACTCCGCTTCGGTCCCGAACTTCAACTACTCGCCCGCGATGAAGGAAGCGAATGTCGACTGGACGCCCGAGACTCTCGACCACTATCTGGCCGATCCGCAAAAGATGGTGCCGAAGACGCGCATGATCTTTCCCGGCCTGAAATCAGAGGACGAGCGGCAGAACGTCATCGCCTATCTCGAGACGCTGAAATAGGCCGCGCGATCGCCCGCGCCTCCACAACGCGGGCCGGCCGGCCGGCAAGACGCAGCACGCGGTCGGCAAGCACGTCCGCGTCGTCCTCCGCGTGCGTGACCAGCAGGATGCCGCAGCGCCGCTCGCGCCAGGTGGCGAGCAGCACCTCCCGGCATCGCGCGTGTGCCGCCGCGTCGAGCGAGGCGAACGGTTCGTCCAGCAACAGCACCTCGGCCCCAATGCACAGCGCTCGCGCCAGAGCGGCGCGGCGCTGCATGCCGAGCGAGAGCGCGCGCGGCCACGCATTTTCGACCTCGCCCAGTCCCAGTTCGCCGAGCATAAGGCGCATCATCCGGCCGTCCGGAGGCGCGCCCGCGATCAGCATGTTCTCGCGGACAGTTCGCCACGGCAGCAGCAGCGGTTGCTGGAACACGGTCCCGATCCGTGGCTGGCGGCCGCCGGCCCAGCTCAGCCGGCCCGCGAAGGCGCGGTCCAGCCCGCCGGCGATGCGCAGCAGCGTGCTCTTGCCGCATCCCGAGGGACCGGCGATGGCGACGATCTCGCCCGCGCCGAGTGAGAGCGACACATCCGAGAGGACCCTGATCTCGCCGCCAGCTGCGGAGAACGACTTGCGAGCGACGTGCAGGTCCAGGATCATCGCCATCGGCTGGCACGACGCTCCAGCGGCTGCAACACGGCCCATTCGAGCATTTGAACCACCGCGATGAAGGCGAGCGTGTAGGCAAGCATCCCGGTCACGTCGAACAGCTGGAAATAGACGCCGATGCGAAAGCCGACGCCGTTGCTGAGGCCGAGCAGCTCGGCGACGAGCACGATCTTCCAGATCAGCGACAGGCCGGACCGGCTCGCGGCGAAGAGGTAGGGCGCAAGCTGCGGCGCCACTACATGTCGCAGCATCGCCAGCGGCGGCACGCGGAAGCTGTGCGCCATGTCGCGCAAGTCCGGGTCCAGGGCGCGCGTGCCTTCCCGCACGGCCACGGCGGTGCCGGGCAGCTTGTTGAGCGCGACCGCGGCGATCGCGGAGGCGTCGGTTAGGCCGAACCAGACATAGAGCAGGGCGATCGTGACCAGCGCCGGCATGTTCAGGAGCGCGATCAGCGCCGTGTCGAGCAGCAGGTCGACGCGCCGCCACCAGCCCATCGACAGGCCGAGCAGGGTGCCGGCGGCCATGGAGAGCGCGAAGGCGCAGGCGACCCGAACCAGCGTGACGCCGAGATCGGCCGGCAACGTACCGTCCGCGATCCGTGCCGCGACGGTGCGGAGCACGAGCGACGCCGGCGGCAGCAGGCGGCTGCCGGCCAGCCGCGCCGTGGCCTCCCAGACCAGGAGCAGCAGCACGGCCGAGAGCGCCCGGAGCGGCAGCGCGCGTCCGCGCCATCGGCGGGCCGGTCGCAGGGCCGTCGGGTCATCGATCATCGCCTCCTCCGAAATGGGCGAGCAAGCGCCGGAACCCGGCTCGGCACGGCCTTTTGCGGGTTCCCCCTCGTATTGGCGCCGGTTTCCGCTATCCTGCAAGCGCTCCCGGGCCAGGGCCGCGGCACGGGAGCAGCCAGAAACCGGGGGAAGCCGGCAGGCGGCCAGGGGGAGCGAACGATGACGGAAGCGATCCTGATTCATCCCGCCGTGGATCACGGCATCCAGCCCGGCTCGCCCGATTTCCCGGGCGGCACGCTTGTTTGCGACTGCGCAACCGATCCGGTCGAAGTGACCGTCGAAGGGCAGTGTCTCCACAACCACATCTGCGGCTGCACCAAGTGCTGGAAACCCCGGGGAGCCATCTTCTCGATGGTCGCGGTCGTGCCGCGGGACAAGATCAAGGTAACGGCGCACGCCGAAAAGCTGGCGCCTGTCGATGCCTCGGCGACGATCCAGCGTTTCGCGTGCAAGAGTTGCGGCGTCCACATGTATGGCCGGATCGAGAACGACAAGCATCCATTCTACGGCCTCGACTTCGTCCATCCCGAGCGTTCGAAGGAGATTGGCTGGGCGCCCCCGGAATTCGCCGCCTTCGTTTCGTCCGTCATTGAATCCGGCGTTGATCCGGGCCGCATGCAAGGCATCCGCTCGCGCCTGCGCGATCTTGGCCTGGAGCCGTACGACTGCCTGTCCCCGCCACTGATGGACGCCATCGCGACCCATGTCGCGAAGGCCACGGGAGCTCTGCCAGCCTGACCGGTACGGGCACCCCCCTGGCGCTGGCCGTTTCCGGCGTCGGCCACGCCTTCGGCCAGCGCCAGGTTCTGGATGACGTGGACTTCTCCGTCCGACCAAAGGACTTCACGGTCCTGCTCGGCCTGAACGGCGCCGGCAAGACCACGCTATTCGCCCTCGTGACGCGGCTCTATCACGCCTTCTGCGGCAGCATCCGGGTGTTCGGGACCGATCTTCGCCGCCATCCCGGACCCGCGCTGTCGCGCATGGGCGTCGTGTTCCAACAGCCGACGCTCGATCTCGATCTGACGGTCGAGCAGAACCTGTTTTACCACGCCTCGCTGCACGGCATGACGCGCACGCAGGCGGCGGGGCGGATCGCGGCCGAGCTGGAACGCATCGGATTGCCGGAGCGCAGGCGGGACCGCGCCCGGACCCTGTCGGGCGGCCAGAGGCGGCGAGTCGAACTCGCGCGCGCCCTGCTGCACACGCCCGACCTGCTTCTGCTCGACGAGCCGACCGTCGGCCTCGACATCGAGAGCCGGCAGTTCCTGATCGAGCATGTCCGGGAGCTTTGCCGCAACCGCGACCTCGCCGTGCTGTGGGCCACGCATCTGATCGACGAGGCGGACGAGGACTCCCGGATCATCGTCTTGCATCGCGGGCGGGTGCTGGCTTGCGGCTCCTCCTCCGACGTGACCGCCGCATCCGGCGCTCCGTCTCTGCAGGCCGCATTCAACACTCTGACGGGCCGGGGCACGATCCGGCGGTGACATTCGCTCAATACGGCCGCTGCCTGGGCGGCATCGTGCGCCGCGAGCTCCTGCGCTGGCTCAATCAGCGCGGCCGGTTCATTTCGGCACTGGTGCGTCCGCTAGTCTGGCTCGCGATCTTCGCCGCCGGATTCCGGGCCGTGCTCGGCGTCTCGATTATCCCGCCATACGACACCTACATCCCCTACGAGGTATACATCGCGCCGGGGCTGGCCGCGATGGTCCAGCTGTTCAGCGGCATGCAAAGCTCGCTCTCGATGGTGTACGACCGGGAGATGGGCAGTATGCGGACGCTCATGGTCAGCCCGTTTCCGCGCTGGTTCCTGCTGGCGTCGAAGCTGCTGGCGAGCGTCGTCGTCTCGATCGTGCAGGTCTACGTCTTCCTTGCCATCGCTTGGTTTTGGGAGATCGAGCCGCCCCCGGCTGGTTATCTGCTTGTGCTGCCGGCGCTGCTGCTGTCGGGGTTGATGCTGGGCGCGTTGGGTCTGGTGCTCTCCTCCTTCATCCGGCAACTGGAGAACTTCGCGGGCGTGATGAACTTCGTCATTTTCCCGATGTTCTTCACCTCCTCCGCCCTCTATCCGCTGTGGCGCGTGAAGGAATCGAGTCTGACGCTCTACTGGATTTCGGAGTGCAACCCGTTCACGCATGCGGTCGAACTGATCCGGTTCGCGCTGTATGGCGAGGTCAATCTCGTGTCCGGCCTCGTGGTTCTGGGCTGCCTGCTGCTGTTCCTGCAACTCGCTATCTGGGGCTATGATCCCGGCCGAGGCTTTCTCGCGCGCCGAACCGGCGGCGGAGACTGACGCCATCTGCGACGGAGTGCCTGCATGAGCGAGTGGCAGCCGCACCTCCGCTACCCCGACCCGGCGATCGAGACGCTCGATCCGCGCTTCCAGCGCTATCGCCTGTTCAACGCGACCCTCGAGCGTCTCGCCACCGGCATGCGCTGGAGCGAGGGGCCGGTCTGGTTCGGCGACGGCCGCTACCTGCTCTGGAGCGACATTCCGAACGATCGCATCATGCGCTGGGACGAGGTCACGGACGGCGTCGGCGTGTTTCGCTCTCCGTCGAACTTCGCCAACGGCAACACCCGCGACCGGGCCGGGCGGCTCGTGACCTGCGAGCATGGCGGCCGTCGCGTCACTCGGACCGAGCATGACGGCAGCATCACGGTGCTGATGGACCGATGGAAAGGCAAGCGGCTCAACTCCCCGAACGACGTCGTGGTGAAGTCGGACGGCAGCATCTGGTTCACGGACCCGCCTTTCGGCATTCAGGGCGAGTACGAGGGCGCGCGCGCCGAACAGGAGATCCCAGCCTGCGTGTACCGCATCGACGGGGCGACCGGCGACGCCACGATCGTTGCGGATGACGTTCTCGGCCCAAACGGCCTCTGCTTTTCTCCGGACGAGCGGATGCTGTACATCGTGGAGTCTCGCGGCGAACCGAACCGCAAGATCCGCGCGTTCGAGGTTTCGGACGAGGGACGCCTCCATAACGGCCGGCTGTTCGTCGACGCCGGGCCGGGCGGCACGCCGGACGGCATCCGCTGCGACGTCGACGGGAATGTCTGGGCCGGCTGGGGGATGGGCACGGCGGAACTGGACGGCGTGCTGGTCTTTGCGCCGGACGGCGCGAAGATCGGCCGCATCGCGTTGCCGGAACGCTGCGCCAATGTCTGCTTCGGAGGCGCCAAGCGCAACCGCCTGTTCATGGCCAGCAGCCACTCGCTCTACGCGCTGTACGTCAACACGCAAGGCGCGCCCGGCGGATAACGAAGCTCTACAATCCGCTCGCTCGATCCCGAGCGACAAAACCCGGGCGAAATCCTCTTCAATGGGCATGCGGCGATGCGGTTGCGCACGGGTTCCGTGCGCTGCCGCTGCCGCTTGCGTGCTCGCCAGCTTTGCTGATAACAGAACAGCGTTGCGAAACAACTCGGGCCAAAATCGGGAGGAAATGGATGTCAGCAGGATTCAGGATTTTGCGGCGCGAGCGGAAGGCCGGCCCCGAGGTCGTCCAGCGCTTTGGCCGCCTGCCGGTGGCCAATGTCAGTGACAGCATGTCGCGATTGACTTCGGGCGGCGCCCGCCTTCGTCCAAGGCATGGTGGCGGCAGCATGGCCGGGCCGGCGCTGACCGTGAAGGCGCCCCCGGGCGACAACCTGATGCTGCACAAGGCAATCGCGCTCGCCGAACCCGGCGACGTCATCGTCGTCGACGCCGGCGGCGATCTGACCAATGCGCTGATGGGCGAGATGATGCTGATGCAGATCACGAGGCGGGGCGTGGCCGGGGTGGTGATCAACGGCGCGATCCGTGATGCAGCCTACATCCGGGGGCAGGCGCTGCCCGTGTTTGCGGCCGGTGTCACGCATCGCGGCCCCTACAAGAACGGGCCTGGCGAGATCAACGTGCCGGTCGCGATCGACGGGATGGTGATCGAGCCGGGCGACTTGGTGCTCGGGGACGATGACGGCGTGCTCTGCGTGTCCTTCGGCCAGGTCGAGGCGGTGTTCAAGGCGGCCACGGCCAAATACGAGGCCGAGCAGCGCCAGATCGCCAACATCCAAGCTGGCACCCATGACGCGTCCTGGGTGGACAAGCAGTTGCGCGAGATGAAATGCGAGGGCGTCGAGTAGATCTCGCTGAGGGCCACCCGGTCCGGTGCCGGGTGGGTGCCCCGAGTTCAGAAGCCGAACAGCTCGACCGGGTTGTCCACCAGGATGCGCCGGCGCGTGACTTCCTCCGGCGCCCAGTCCGCCAGCAGATCGAGCAGGAGAGCGTCATCCGGCTTGGTGCCGCGTCGGGTCGGGTGCGGCCAATCCGTGCCCCATAGCACGCGCTGCGGCGCCGCCTGGACATAGGCCCTGGCGACTTCGCTGGTATCAGCGTAGGGCGGTCCGAGCTTGCTGTCCTCGTACGGCTCGGTCACTTTTACCCAGGTTCGGCCACCATCCAACAATCGACGCATTGCGGCAAAGCCGGGATGGGGGAGGCCGTTCGGCATCGGAATACGCCCGAGATGGTCGATGACGACTTTGGTCGGCAGCGCCCGGATGACGCCCTCGTGCGCGGCGATCTGATCGGCCGTCATCAGGATCTGCACGTGCCAGCCGTACGGGCTCACCCGTCGGGCCAGCGTTTCCAGAATCTCAGGCGTGGTTGTGCCCCAGGTCTGTGGAGAGACGAAGTTGACCCGTACTGCAACGACTCCCGCCTCGGTCAGCGTCTGCAGCTCCGTTTCCGGTACGTCCGGGTCCACGACGGCCACGCCGCGCGACGCCGCTCCGAGCTGGCTCAGGGCGTCCACGAGGCATCGATTGTCCGACCCGTAGGTCGAGGGCTGCACGACGACGCTCCTCGTCGTGCCGAGGCGCCGCTGCAGCAAGCGGTAGTCAGCGACCGTCGCACCTTGCGGAAAAGCCTGGTGCCAGTGGGGTGAAACCGGGAAGCGCCCGTCATAGATGTGGTGGTGGGAGTCGCACGAATTCGGCGGAGCATCGTAATGCGGTGGTTCCGAGCCGGTGCTGTTGGGCACGGCTTGCTCCGTGCCGGCGGCCATGGCCCGGGACGCACCCGCACGGAACACCGCCAACCCGGCAAGAAAGCCACGGCGCCTCATGGCTTCACCGTCGCGACGTCGGCCGCGCGCGCGGCCCCACGGCCGAGGATAACCACGCAGACCGCCGCAACGGCACAGAGCAGCGCCACGGGTAGCATTCCGAGCACGAAGCTGCCCGTCCACTGTTTCATCACCCCGACCACGTTCACCATGACGGCGCCGCCGATCAGGTTCGAGGTCGCGTTGATGCCCGCCAGCCCGGCTGCAAGCGTGCTCGCCGACAGCCAGCTTGCCGAAAGCGCCCAGAACGGCCCCTTGAAGGCGTAGGCGCCGACGAGGCAGCAGGTCACCATCACGACCGTGGGCACTATGGCCGTTCCGGTCAGGCCCAGGGCTGTGAAACCGCAAGCCGCGAGCAGGAGCGGGATGGCCGTGTGCCAGCGCCGTTCGCGCGTGCTGTCCGAGTGGCGCCCCCACAGGACCATGAACACGGTCGCAATGCCGTAGGGAATGGAGTTGACGAACCCGGTCTGCAGGTTCGTGAGGCCGAACGACTTCAGCAGCTGCGGCTGCCAGATCGACAGCACGCTGCCGGTTGCCGAGGCGCCGGAGCAGACCAGCGCCATGACCAGGAAGTATTTGTTCCCGGCGAGCTGCCAAAGCGAGAGATGCCCGACGGGCTTGCGTACGGCCGCCTCCGCCTCCATGCGCCCCGTGAGCCATTGGCGCTGCTCCGGGGCGAGCCAGGTCGCCTGCGCCGGCTTGTCCGTGAGCACGAACAGGCAGGCAATCCCGAGTAGTATCGTGGGCACGCCCTCCAAAATGAACAGCCATTGCCACCCGCGCAGGCCGAAGGCGCCGTTGAGCACGAACAGGCTGACCGACAGTGGCGAACCCAGGAAGGTGGCGAGAGGAATCGACACGGTGAACGTCGCCAGAATGCGTGCGCGGTACTGGGAAGGCAGCCAATATGTCAGGTAAAGGATCGCGCCGGGAAAAAACCCGGCCTCTGCCGCGCCCAGGATGAATCGCATCACGTAGAGCGAGTGCGGTCCAACCACGAACGCCGTGCAGGCCGTGACCAGCCCCCAGCTGATCATGATACGGGCGATCCAGCGCCGCGCTCCCACCTTCTGGAGAGCGAGATTGCTGGGCACTTCGACCAGGAAGTAGGAGACGAAGAACAGGCTCGCACCGAAGCCGAACATGGCCGGGGTCAGTCCCAGATCCTTGTTCATCTGCAGCGCCGCGAAGCCGATGTTGACCCGGTCGAGCAGTGCGCAGAAGTAGCAGATCATCAGGAACGGCACGAGGCGCAGGAGCACCTTGCGCATGGTGGCCTTCTCGATCGGGCCCGGCTCGGCCGCGAGCATGTCCATCGTCTTTTCCCTCGTGCTTCGGGCCTACTCGGCCGCCCTCTTGGCCGCCTGCATCCTCTCAACGATGGCGTCGATCGCGATCTTGTAATTCTCCGGAACGACGCCCTTGAAATGGTCCTTCAGGCCCAGGCTTTCCTTCCAGCGCAGCCGGGCGGCGGTGGAACGGGTCATGATCGGCTCGATTCCGGCATCCTCCACCGCCTCGGCGGCCATCTCGACCTCTTCCGTCCGCCGCTTGGCGTGGATGACGCCGGAGGGGGTGAGGCTCTCAACCGTGTCCATGAACGGCCGGGTCAGGGTCTTCGAGGCGGAGGTCAGCACGGCCTCCTCCAGCCCGTAGACGCGGGCCGCGAGCACCATTTCGTCGATCAGCGCCTCGATGCCCTTGATCAGCACGGAGCGCAGGATCTTGGTGCCCGACGCTGTCCCAAGCTTCTCGCCGGCATACGCGATGCTCATCCCCCAGGGGACCAGCAGGTCGACTACGCGCTGCCCCGCCGGGCCGCTCGACAGCATCCCCATCGCATAGCCGAGCAGGGGCGTGCCCATGATGGAGCCGTCGCCGAGCAGGGCGCCGGTCTCGGCCAGACGCTCGGCCACGCCGTATTTCACCTTGGGCGTGGCGGAGGCGAAGTCGAGGAACGTGTGCCGCTCATCGAGCACCGGCGCGAATGCGTCCGCGCTTTCCAGCGAAGCGGAGCCGGGCGTCACGCTAAAGATCAGCTCGGCCGCGTCCGCCAGCTCCTTATTGGAGCGCACGAGTGTGACGCCGGCCGCCTTGGCCCGGCTCTGAATCAGGTCGGCATAGGGGCCATCGAACGCGTATTTGTCGTAGCAGAAGATCTGCTCCAGGCCGGCCCCGCGAAGGCCTTTGCCCAGGGTGCTGCCGATCTCGCCGTAGCCGACCAGGCCGAGACGGAATTGCTGCTTTTCGCTCATGGTTTGCTTCCTTCAGGAATGTTCGGAGTTACGCGCGGGCGGGGGCGGACTGTGCTGCCCGGCTACGCTGCAAGCTGATGCCCACGACCCGGATCAGGATCGCGCCCAGGATCAGGAACGCGGCGACCGAAATCAGGGCCCAGCCGAAGCTGCCCGTCGATTGCCGGATTGCGCCGATCAGGTAAGGGCCGGCGAAGCCGCCGAGATTGCCGATCGAGACGATCAGCGCGAGTCCGCCCGCCGCGGCGCTGCCGGTGAGGAAGCTCGACGGGATCGGCCAGATGGTCGATTGATAGCACATGATGCCGATGACTGCCCCGCACAGCGCGATGATGGAGATCAGCGCCGACCCGGTGGCGTAGCCGGCCACGACGAGCGAGACAGCGCCCACCACCAGCGCGGAAGCGACGTACCAGCTCCGCTCCGTCCCCGCGTCCGACAAGCGCGCCCACAGCATCATGGTGATCGCGCCGCAGATGTAGGGGATGGCGGCGAGGAACCCGACGGTGACGACGCTGAAACCGAAGCCTTTGATGATCTGCGGCATCCAGAGCCCGAGCCCGACCGAGCCGATGATCGCGCAGAAATTGACCGCGGCGCACACGATGACGCGCCAGTTTGTGAAGGCGTCCTTCAGCTTGGAAGCGTGCTCGGCCTCGATCTGCTGGCGCTCGGATGCGAGTACGCCGGCGAGCCAGGAGCGCTCCTCGGCAGTCAGCCACTTCGCCTGCTCCGGCTTGTCGGTCAGCGTGAACAGGCACACGAAGCCCAGGATGGTCGCGGGAATCCCCTCGAGGATGAGGAGCCACTGCCATCCGTGCAGTCCGGCCATGCCCTCCAGGGCGAGCAAGGAACTCGAGAGCGGCGCGCCGATGATGTTGGCGATCGGAATGCCGAGCAGGAACGCCGCCGTCGCGCGGCCGCGGGCGCGGGCCGGGAACCAGTAGGTGAAGTAGAGAAAAACGCCGGGCGTGAAGCCGGCCTCGCCGAGGCCAAGCAGGAACCGCATGACGCCGAAGCTGACCGGGCCGGCGACGAATGCCGTCCCGGCCGAGAGCAGGCCCCAGGTAATCAGGATGCGCGCGATCCACCTCCGTGCGCCCACGGCTTGCAGCGCCAGATTGCTCGGCACCTCGGCAAGGAAGTAGCCGAAGAAGAACAGCCCCGCGCTCCAGCCGAATTGGGACGGCGAAAGGCCGAGATCGTGATTCATGGTCAGGCCGGCGACGCCGACATTCACCCGGTCCAGATAGGCGATGATGTAGCAGAGCAGCAGGAACGGAACGATCCGCCACAGCACTTTCGAGAGCACGCGCTCCTGCTCGGGCGTGAACCCGGCAGCGTCGTCAGTGGTGATTGGAGCTATCGCCATTCGTTCCTCCGGCTCGGCCGTTATCCCCGGCTCGGCCAGTGCGGATAGACCGGAACGGGACGGCGTTTCAAGCAGTTTCGAACGGCGTTGCATTTTGTTCGGAGTCCCGCTTGCGCGGAGGCGATCCAATCGTGCAATACGGTTGCAAATCGCCCGAGCCACGGCCCGAGGGAACGACATGCTGCCGCGACTCTCCGACATTCCCGCTCCCGCTTCGCTGTACGACGAGGTCGTGGCCGAGCTGCGCCTGCGCGGCTTCGAAGGCGAACTGGCCCAGGATTACGGGCACCGCGTCGTCTCCGCGACCGACAACTCGATCTATCAGCTCTTCCCCCAGGCCATCGCATTCCCGCGCACGACCGAGGATCTGGTGCGCATCGCCCGCATCGCCTGCGAACCGCGCTTCAAGGATCTCGTGTTCGCGCCGCGCGGGGGCGGCACGGGAACCAATGGCCAGTCGCTCACCGAGGGGCTGGTGGTGGACGTCTCCCGCCACATGAACCGCATGCTCGAGATCAACACGGAGGAGCGTTGGGTCCGCGTGCAGGCGGGCGTGGTGAAGGACCAGCTCAACGCCGCGCTGGCCGCGCACGGACTCTTCTTCCCGCCCGAGCTCTCCACCTCCAACCGCGCCACGATCGGCGGCATGATCAGCACGGATGCGTGCGGCCAGGGCTCCTGCCTATACGGCAAGACCCGCGACCACGTACTCGAACTCACGACCGTGTTGCTGGACGGGACGGTCTGGACGTCCGGCCCGCTCGAAGCCGACGAGCTGCGCCGGGCTCAGCGTCGCGCGGGCCTCGTGGGTGCCGTTCACCGCCTGGTGGACACGATCGCGCGGGAGCAGGCCAGCCTCATCGCCGCGCACTTCCCGAAGCTCAACCGGTGCCTGACCGGCTACGACCTGGCCCATATCCGCGACGACCAGGGCCGCTTCAACCTGAATTCCATCCTTTGCGGCAGCGAAGGCACGCTCGCCTTCGTCGCCGAGGCCAAGCTCAACGTACTGCCGATCCCGAAGCACGCGGCGCTTGTGAACGTGCGGTACGGCAGCTTCGACGCGGCGCTGCGGGATGCGCAGGAGCTGATCCGCTTCGGGGCCGCCTCGATCGAGACGGTGGATTCCAAGGTGCTTGGCCTGGCCCAAGGCGACGTGATCTGGGACTCCGTCCGATCCCATTTTCCGGAGGATAACGGCGAGCGCGCAACCGGCGTGAACCTGGTCGAGTTCGTCGGCGACACGGAGGCGGAGGTCGAGACGCCGCTCGCCCGGATCACGACCGCGCTGAGCGAGGCCGGCCAAGTACGCGGGCGGCGCGGTTTCACCGTCGCCCGAGGCGAGGCCGACGTGAACGCGATCTGGGACATGCGCAAGAAGTCGGTCGGCCTGCTGGGCAACATGCAGGGCGACGCCAGGCCGATCGCCTTCGTCGAGGACACGGCGGTGCCCCCGGAGAACCTGGCCGACTACATCGCTGAATTCCGCGCCGCGCTGGACGCGCGCGGGCTTGCCTACGGCATGTTCGGCCACGTGGACGCGGGCGTCCTGCACGTGCGTCCGGCGATCGATATGAAAGACCCGGCGCAAGAGCACCTGATCCGTGAGGTGACCGAGGATGTGGTCCGGATCACCAAGAAATACGGCGGGCTGCTGTGGGGCGAGCACGGCAAGGGCGTGCGCTCCGAGTTCTCGCCGCAATTCTTCGGCCCGCTCTACCCGACCCTGAAGACCATCAAGACGGCGTTCGATCCGCGCAACCAGCTCAACCCCGGCAAGATCGCTGCCCCTGAAGACGGGAAGCTGCTGCGGATCGATGGCCTCACCACGCGCGGCCAGCTCGACCGCACCGTCCCGGCGGCCGTGCGGGCCGCGTATGACGAGGCGCTGCACTGCAACGGCAATGGGGCCTGCTTCACCTGGGATCCCGACCAGGCGATGTGCCCCTCGTACAAGGCGACACGCGACCGGCGGCACTCGCCCAAGGGCCGCGCCTCATTGACCCGCGAATGGCTGCGGCAGCTGGCGGCGCTCGGCTTCGACCCGTCGGCGGAAGCCGCATCGCTACGGCGCCGGCCGGGCTGGCGGACATATCCCGAGCGGCTGCGCAACACACGGGCGCGCCGGCACGGCGAGCCGGACTTCTCCCACGCCGTCAAGGACGCGATGGACGGATGCCTCGCGTGCAAGTCCTGCACCGGGCAGTGCCCGATCAAGGTGGATGTGCCCACCTTTCGGGCCAAATTTCTCGAACTCTACTACAGCCGTTATCTCCGGCCTGGCCGCGACTACCTGGTGGGCTCGCTGGAGACGATGCTGCCGGCCATGGGCAAGATGCGGGGCGCGTACAACCTTTGGCTGGGCAGCCCGCCGGGCCGCGCGGCGATGCGGGCGCTCGGCCTCGTGCATACGCCGAAATTTTCTCGCCTCTCCATGCGCCGGGAGCTCGCGGCCCGCGGGATCGTGGACGCGACGCCGCAGGTCTTGTCCGCCCTGTCCGCGGAGGAGCGGGCGCGCAGCGTGGTGCTGGTCCAGGATGCGTTCACGAGTTGGTACGAAACGCACGTCGTATTGGCGGTGCTGGATTTGATGCGGGCGATCGGTTTCCGGCCCTTCGTCGCGCCGTTCCGCCCCAACGGCAAGCCGCTGCATGTCCACGGTTTCCTCGGCGCCTTTGCCCGGATTGCCGCGCGGAACGCCCGCATGCTCCGTGCTCTGGCGGAAACCGGGGTGGAGCTGGTCGGCGTGGATACCTCCATGACGCTCACCTACCGTTCGGAATACGGCATGCTGCCGGAGGGCCACCGGCCGCCGCCCGTGCTGCTCCTGCAGGAATGGCTGGCGCGCCATCGGGACGCGATCCCTCAGGCGCCCCAGCCCGGCGGCGAGTTTTTGCTATTGCCACACTGCTCGGAGCGCGCCCTCGCCGTTTCCAGCCTGCGCGACTGGCAGGCCGCGTTTACCGCCGCTGGCGCAAGCTTGTCCGTGTTGCCCTCCGGCTGCTGCGGCATGGCCGGAACCTACGGCCATGAAGCCGAGCACCGGGCCACCTCCGAGCAGATCTATGGGATGAGCTGGGGGAAGCAGGTGACCAAATGGGCGGGAAATGGGCGCCTGCTGGCGACCGGCTACTCTTGCCGGTCACAGGTCAAGATTATCGACGGGCAGATGTTGGGCCATCCCGCGCAAGCCTTGCTCGCGTGCCTGCGCGGGGCCTGAAAGCTACTTGGCGTGGGAGAACATCGGTGAGCCTGGCGTCTCCAGCTCGGCCCGCAGCAGGGTTCCGGTCCGGCTTTCGGTGATGAACAGGCTGCGCCGCTCGGGACCGCCAAAGGCCAGGTTGGTGGTCCCCACCCCGGCACAGGAAACGATGCGGTCGAGCGGCTCCGCTACCGGGGACAGCCGCCACACCGAGCCGAACCCGGTGTGGCAGATCAGCAGGTTGCCTTCGGCATCCAATGCGAGACCGTCGGGTCCGCCGGGACCACCATGGAGATGGGCGAAGATGCCGACCTTGGTAATCAGCCCGCTCGCCGGCAGCGGCACGCGCCAGAATCTGGTTCGCCCGCGTCACCGCGACGAGCAGGAAACTCTCCTCGGGATCGACCACGATACCGTTTGGGCTCGGGATCGTGTTGACCAGGCAGGTAAGCCGCCCCTCCGGGGTCAGCTTCCAGACCCGGCCTGTGGGGTCGTGCATGCCGGTCTGGCCCTGATCCGTGAAGTAGAGATTGCCCGAGGGAGCAAAAACGAGGTCGTTCACGCCCTTGAAGCTCTCGCTCGCCGCGGTCTCCAGGAACGGCGTGATTGCGCCGCTCGCCGGGTCCAGAAGCATGATCCCGCGCTTGTAGTCGGTGATGAAGATGCGGCCATCGCGATGGATCTTCAGCCCGTTCGGCCAGCCGTCGTATTCCGCCACCAGTTCCCACGCGCCCTCCGCCGAAACCCGGAAGATGCGGCCATAGGGGATGTCGGTGACGTAAAGCCGGCCCTGCCGATCGAACGAGGGGCCCTCGAGAAAGCAGTCGATCAAGCGCCCGCCCTGGTTGGCTTCGGCCCAGGACGCGCGGCGCGGGTTCCGGAAGCGGTCGGGCAGGCGGGTGAAGACGGTCGTGTCGACCGGCCGGGGCGGTGCGAAGAACGTCATGCCTTCACCGGAGGGAAGCCGTACAATTGCTCCGGATTGTCGACCAGGATGCGCTTGAATGTCGCCTCGTTGCCGACCCACTCGGCCAGGAGATCGAACAGCCGCGCGTCATCCGGCTTATGGTCCGGCTTTTCGGTCGGGTGCGGCCAGTCGCTGCCCCAGACCAATCGTTCGGGCGCCGCCTTGACAAGCGCGGAGGCGACCTTCCCGACATCGGCGTAGTCGGGCGTCCCCTCCTTGCTCGTTACGTACGGACCAGACAGCTTGACCCAGGTATGGCCTCGATCGAGCAGATGGCGGACGATCGCGTGCGCCGGGCTCTCGATCCCTGCGGGCTCCGGAACGTGCGCGTAGTGGTCGAAAACGAGGCGCCCCGGAAGCCCGGCCAGAAGGTCCGCGTTGTCCTCGATCTGCCTCGGACTCATGTTGATCTGGCAATTCCACCCGAGGTCGGCGAGGCGGGGCGCGAGCGGCTTCAGCGAGCCGACCGTCAGCACGCCTGGAAACGTCAGATTGAAGCGCACGCCGCGTACACCCTGACCGTCGAGACGCCGCAATTCGGCATCGGAGACGTCCTCGGCCACGACGGCCACGACGCGGAAGTTCTCCGGGCCGAGTGCCTGCCGCGACGCGAGCTGGAGAGTGTTGTCCGTGCCGTAGGTGGAGGGCTGGATGATCACGCCGCGGCTGGTTCCAAGCCGGCGCTGCAGGGCGTGGTAGTCGTCGGGCGACGCATCCTCGGGCAGTAGCGTCGAGCCGGGGATCGCCGGGTAGCGCCGGTCATAGGTATGAAAGTGGCAATCGGTGGCGCCCTGAGGCGCTACAGCGCGCGGCTTTTCGGTGCCGCGCGACCATTTGACGCTTGCATCCTGCGCGGAGGACATCCGGGGCAGGGCGGCTCCAGCGAGTGCGGCGAGCGCGGCCCTTCGCGTCAACGGGACTGGTCCCACGGCTTCTGCCCTCCGTATGCCCGGGAGGTCTATAAGAGGCTCTGGAACGGCATTGCAAGACTAAAGAGAACGGCATTCTGTTTCAGGCGGCGGCGCCCCTCTGGCGTGCGGCCGCCCGCTTACGTCCGCGCTTGGCGGCTGCCGGAGGCGTGCCTCCGCACGCCGCGGTCAGCTTGTGCGCGGCCTCGACCAGAAGGCCCCCGACCTCCTCGGCCCGCATCGCCGTAAGACGGGTGACCGGGCCGGAGATGGTCAGCGCGCCAATCAGCCCCTCGCCCAAGCCGAACACCGGCATGGCAAGAGCGGCAGCGTGAGGGTCGGTCACGCCAGAGGTGAAAAGGGGCAGTTCGTCGTCCGGTCCTGGAGCTCCCGCCTCGTAGCGCTGAAGCACTTGGGCGATCGCAGAATGGTCCATGGGCCGGGTGTCCCCCGGCTGCACGTGCATCCTAATCCGGCTTGCGCTCTCGACGCGAAACAGGCAGAGGCGCTCCTTGCCGTGCCGGACGTAGAAGGACGCGGTCTCGCCGGTCTTGGACGCCAACCGCTCGAGTGCCGGCATGACGTGATCCGCGAGGCTGAAGGCTTGCTGGTAGGCGGTGCCAAGACGGAGAGTCTCGGCGTCCAGCCGATAGCTGCCGTCGGGCAGGCGCGCGAGTAGCCGGTAGCGCTGCAGCGAGACCGCGAGTCGCATAATGGTGCTCTTGACCAGTCCGGTGCGTTCCGCAAGCTCCGCCAGGCTCAGGGCGCCATCGCCCCGCCGAAACGAGGTCAGCACCGATAGAGCCCGCTCCGCCGCCGACACGCCGTTGACCGCAGGCGGTTCCTTCTCGATGTGCTTCGCCATCTCCAACCCTCTTGCTTCCGCGTCTAGACCGAACACACCGCAGCCCTGCAACGCCATTCCATGCCGTGCAGAACGGGCAGGGTGCATGAAAGGATGCGCTCGCCATCTCGCGAGGGGCAGCGTCGGCGCTCCCCCCGCCCCGGGGCCGACCGTCTTATCCGGGATTGCGAAGGCGGCCAGATTGCGCGATGGCTCCGAAGGAGAGGCGGATGGCTCGGCTCAGTTCGGCCGCCACCCGGATCGCTTCCGGGACGGCGGCTGTGAAAAAGCTGTCAGGGTCCGAGCGCTCGGACCGGATCGTGAGGCTCACGCTGGCGACGGCGTTTTGCCGAAGGTCGAGCACGGGCGCCGCGACGGTGCGCAAGCCATAGGCGTTTTCGCCGTCAGCGACGGCATAGCCGCGCTCGCGTACCAGGGCGAGCCGCTCGAGCAGCGCGTCGAGGTCGACCAAGGTGCGCTCCGAGAGCTTCACCCGCTCGCTCGCCTGCAACAGCTCGATCTGGTCCTGACGCGGCAGATAGGCGAGCATCGCGTGGCCGAGCGCGGAGGCGTAGGCTCCGGTTCTGCTGCCGATGCGGCGATCCATGTCGCCGCGCGCCAGATTGCCCTGCACCCGCTCCACATAGACCACGTCGGCACCGTCGAGCATGCCGAGAGAGGCTGCATCAGCGATGTCGGGCACGAGGGGTCTGAGCAGCGGCCGCGCGTGCGCCGTGAGATCTCCGCGGGCGAGCGCGGCATAGCCCAGTTCCAGGCACTTCAGCGTCAGACGGAAGCGGCGGCTTGCAGGAACGGCGACGAGATAGCCAAGTTCCCTCAGAGTGTGGATGAGCCGGAAGGCGGTGCCGCGGTCCAGTCCCGCGCGTCCGGCCACCTCGGTGATGGTCAGCTCGGGTGAGTCCGCGTCAAAGGCCCTCAGTACCTGCGAACACCTTAGCCGCTGATTGGACCAGGTTTTTCGGATCACCCGCCATCGCTAGGCAATCCTTTCTCTAAAAATGATCGACGCTGATCGGCATGCGACTATCCGTTCGCCGAGCGTGCATGCATGAGGAGACTTTCTCCGGGATGTTGTCAACGTCCGGGGCCGATACGCCTCGCCTTGGCAACCTCCATCCCGTGATCGATCCGGAATGATACGCGACGAAATCAATAGGCGTCGTCTACGAATTCCGCTGGACTTGGTCCGCGCGAGCAGGTAATGCCCGCACTGCAAACAATAGTTCGGAAAGCGAGCGAGAGGGAGGTTATGGAACGCGCTGCCAGGCATGTCCTTCCATGCGCGGCGTCTGCGGATAGTGCTCAAGGCAGCCGAGCGCCGCTGGCGCCAGCGCGTCCCGCGGCAGATCCGCGATGACAACGGTCCGGCTACTCGCCGACGACCTGACCGGAGCGCTCGACACGGCGGCTGAGCTGGTCGGCCTGACCGGCCCCGTGCAGGCCTTCTGGCATGGCGCGATGCCCTCGTCGCTGCCGGCAAACGCCGCGCTCGACAGCGGCACGCGGGAGCTGGAACGGGCGGCGGCGGTCGCAGCCACGGAAGCTCTCGCCAGCCGTCTCGACGGTGCGGGAATAATCTACAAGAAGATCGACAGCCTGCTGCGCGGCCCGACGATCGCCGAGATCGCCGCCTGCTTCCGCGCGGGCGGCGGCGAGCGGGCTGTGTTCGCTCCCGCCTTTCCCTTCCAGGGCCGCGTCACCAGAGGCGGCGTGCAACACGCGCGGGATGCCGGGGGGCGGTGGGCACCCGTCGGCGGGGATCTCCTCGCTCGGCTGCGGCAGGAGGGCGTCGAGGCGCAGCGGGCTGACCCCGACCGTCCGTTGCCGCCCGGCTTCAGCCTGTTCGATGCCGAAACCGACGCGGACCTGCGCCGTGTTGCCGCTTGCGGCCGCGCCGCCCCCGGCCCGGTCCTCTGGATCGGCGCGGGCGGGCTCGCCCAGGCGCTTGCAGGCGATGCGCAGGCTGAGGCGGTCTCCCCTTTGCCTCTGCCCATCCTCGGCCTGTTCGGCTCCGATCAGGCCGTTACCGCCGGGCAACTCGCCTCCTGCGGGGCCGACTGGTTGCTCCTGCCGGACGGCCACGAGGTCAGCGCGACGATGCTTGCCGAGCAGCTCGCAAGCAACGGCCGCGCACTCGCCAGCCTCGACCTGCCGCACAACCTCCCGCGCGCCGAGGCGGCGCAGCGGATCGAGGCCGAACTGCATCGCCTGGCCCACGGCCTGCCTCGTCCCGGCACCCTGGTCGTCGCCGGGGGGGAGACCTTGCGGGGCCTCTGTCTCTCGCTCAGGGCGCGCAGCCTGGAGGTGCGGGGCCGGATCCTGCCCGGCCTGCCCCGCTCCATCCTTCGCGGCGGACTCTGGGACGGTGTGACGGTCGTGTCCAAGTCCGGCGCCTTCGGCACCCCAACCCTGCTGCGCGACCTTCTGGAAGGCGCACTCACCACAGAAAGGACCGCCTGATGCCCCCATGCCCCATCGCGATCACCATGGGCGATCCCGCCGGGATCGGCCCGGAGATCATCGTCAAGGCCGCGGCCAGGCTGCGCCCGCGCATCGACGCCGGGGAATTGCGCCTCGTCGTCATTGGCAGCAACCCGGCGCTCGAGCGGGCGCGCGCTGCGCTCACGCCCGAGATGAGCATCCCCGAGGTGAACGACAGCGGCGCCGAGTGGCCCGCGCTCTGCGCGCTGCAAGCGGGACCGGAGGGTGAGCCGATCCAGCCCGGCCAGCTCTCCGCCGATGGCGGGCGGTTCGCATTCCAGGCAGTCGAACGGGGCGTCAGGCTCGCGCAATCCGGGCGGGTGGCCGGCATCGTGACTGCGCCGCTGAACAAGGAGGCGCTGAACATGGCCGGGTATCATTACCCCGGCCACACCGAGATGCTGGCCGAACTGACCGGGGTTCGGGGCTCCTGCATGATGCTGGCGCATGGCAATATCCGGGTCAGCCATCTCACAACTCACATTGCGCTTGAGGACGTGCCGAAGCGCGCGACCCCCGAGCGTCTGCGCCGCGTGATCGAGCTGACGCACGACGCGCTGCAGCGGCTCGGCGCTGTTCGCGCTCGCATCGCCGTTGCCGCGTTGAACCCCCACGCAGGGGAGGGCGGGTTGTTCGGCCGGCATGATATCGACGTGGCCAGCCCCGTGATCGCCGAAGCGGTGGCGCGAGGGCTCGACGTGGTCGGCCCCGTGCCGGGCGACACCATTTTCGTCAAGCTGCGCGCTGGCCAGTACGATGCTGTCATCGCGAACTACCACGACCAGGGGCACATCCCGGTGAAGCTGCTCGGCTTCGAGGTCGATCCCGCTACCGGCAAGTGGAACGACCTTTCGGGCGTGAACATAACGCTCGGGTTGCCGATCATCCGCACGTCCGTGGACCACGGCACCGCCTTCGACATCGCCGGGAAGGGCCTCGCCAGCGAGCAGAGCCTCGTCGAAGCGATCGAATACGCCGAGCGCCTCGCCGCCGCCTCAGCACGGGAACAGGCGGCATGAGCGGCCCCATGTCCCTCGTCACGCCGATCGAGCTGCAATGGCCGCCGGTTCTCCGCTTCGGCGGCGGGACGGCCCCGACGCTGGGCGAATGGGCGCGGGCGCACGGCTTCCAGCGCGTGCTTGTGGTGGCCGACGCCTTCAATGCCGGGCGGGTCGAAGCGCTTGCGCTTCCAGGCACACTTGCCGTGTTCGGAACGGTGAAGCCGGAGCCGGACATTCCCAACCTTGAAGCGCTGCTCGAGACGGCAGAGCGCGCCGCGCCCGACCTCGTCATCGGCTTCGGCGGCGGCAGCGCCATGGATCTCGCGAAACTGGCGGCGGTGTTGCCCGGCAGCGGGCAGTCCATTCACGACGTGGTCGGGCCGGAGAAGGTCGCGGGTCGTCGCGTGGCGCTCGCGCAAGTTCCCACCACCTCCGGCACGGGCAGCGAGACCGGCACCCGCGCCCTGGTGACAGACCCCGCCACGCGGAACAAGCTGGCGGTTCAGAGTCGCCATATGCTGGCGGACATCGCGGTGGTCGATCCGGACCTCACGCTCACAGTCCCGCCTGTCGTTACAGCCGCAACGGGCGTCGATGCCCTGGCGCATTGCACCGAGGCGTACACGAGCCGCAAGGCCCATCCACTCATCGACCTCTATGCGCTGGAGGGCATCCGGCTGGTTGGGCGATTCCTTGCCCGCGCGGTGCGGGACGGGGGCGACCGCGAGGCGCGCGCCGGCCTATCGCTGGCCTCGCTCTATGGCGGGTTCTGCCTCGGCCCGGTCAACACCACGGCCGGTCATGCGGTCGCCTATCCGCTCGGAACTCGGCACCACATCCCGCACGGCCTCGCGTGCGCGCTGATCTATCCGCACACCCTCGCCTTCAACGCGCCCGCGGATGGAGAGAAGACGTCGCTTGTCCTGGACGCGCTGAACCTCCCGGCGCGGACCGGGCAAGCCGCAATCCGCGACTCTGCAAGCGACTTCTGCGCCGCGCTTGGACTCGACATGCGGCTCTCACGGAACGGGGTGCCGGAAGCCGATCTGCCGGCCATGGCGGCCGACGCGCATGCCATCCGCCGTCTGCTGGACAACAACCCGCGCGACATCAGCCAGGAAGAGATTCTGGCGCTCTATCGCGACGCATTCTGAAGGGAACGCCCATGAACAACCTCCCGATCCGGGGCGTATTCTGCGCCGCCGCGACCCCGGTCCGCGCCGATTTCTCGCCCGATCTCGACGCCTTCCTGCAGCATTGCCGCGCGCTGCTCGACGAGGGCTGTGACGGCGTGGCCCTGCTCGGCACCACGGGAGAGGCGAACTCATTCTCCATCGCCGAACGGCAGGCCTTGCTTGAGGCCGCCGTTCGGGGCGGGATCGCGCCGGACAAGCTGCTTCCCGGCACCGGGGTCGCGGCTTTCACCGAGACGGTGGAATTGACCAAACACGCTCTCTCCCTCGGCGTCACCACGGTCGTGATGCTGCCGCCCTACTATTACAAGAATGTGCCGGATGAGGGGGTGTTCGCTGCGTACGCCGCGATCGTGGAGCGGGTGGCGGACCCGAGGCTCAGGGTCATTCTCTACCATATCCCGCAATTCTCCGCGGTGCCGATCGCGCATGATCTCATTGAGCGATTGCGCGAGCGCTTTCCCGGCACCTTCATCGGCCTCAAGGACTCCTCCGGGGATTTCGCGAACATGCGGGCTTTGGTGGAGCGCTTTCCGGGCTTCTCGGTGCTGGCCGGCGCCGACCCGCTTATGCTGCCGCTGCTCCGGGCCGGGGGCGCGGGATGCATCACCGCCGCCTCCAATCTCGCGGCGTCCGACCTCGCCGCAGTTTTCCGCCACTACACGGATCCGGCTCGGGAAGCGGAGGTCCAGGCCGCGCATGAGCGCGCCGTCGCCGTCCGCAACCGCATCTCCCAGTTCGCGCAGATCCCGTCCCTGAAGGCGCTGCTGCGGCAGAAGACCGGGAATGCCAGCTGGGGCGCCATGCGTCCGCCGCTGCTGCCGCTCACGCCAGCGGAAGTGGAGCGGCTGTAAAGGGCGGGGCGGAAGCCGCTGGAAGAAAGCGATCAGGAGGAACGAAGACATGGCCGAGTTCAACGCCCTCGATACCGCGATCATCGTCGCGATGGTCGTCGCGTACATTCTGTTCACGAGCTGGCTCACGGTGCGGTTGCGGAGCCGCACCGCCGCCCAGTTCATGACCGCCTCGCGCGCGTTGCCGCCGGTCATCATCAGCATTCTGCTGATGTCCGAGTTCATCGGCGCCAAGTCCACGGTGGGCACCGCGCAGGAGGCTTTCACCTCCGGATTCGCAGCGTCGTGGTCGGTGATCGGCGCCTCGATCGGCTTCCTGCTCTACGGTCTGTTCTTCGTTCGCAAGCTGTACAACTCCGGCGAATACACGATCTCAGCCGCCATCGCGCAGATCTACGGCCGAGCCACGATGATGACGGTGTCGCTGATCATGATCTACGCGCTGCTGCTGGTGAATGTCGGCAACTACATCAGCGGGGCGGCGGCGATCGCGACCATACTGAAGATCAACCTGCCGCTCGCCATGTGCATCATCGCCGTGGTCAGCACGTTCTACTACGTATTCGGCGGCCTCAAGGGCGTCGCCTACGTGACCGTTCTGCACAGTGCCCTCAAGGTCATCGGCATCGCGGTGATCCTCGGGACCGCGCTGTACGCGACCGGCGGGGTCCGGCCGATGGTGAACGGCTTGCCGCCGCAATACTTCACCTGGTCCGGTGCGATCGGCGGCCCCACCATCGTCGCCTGGACCGTCGGCACGATCGGCGCGATCTTCTCGACGCAATTCATCATGCAGGCCGTCTCGGGGGCGCATAATGCCGAGGAGGCGCGGCGCTCCACCTTCTATGCCGCCGCGCTCTGCTTGCCGCTCGGCATCGCGCTCGGACTGATCGGCGTCGCTTCGAGGTACCTTCACCCTTCGCTGAACAGCCTCTACGCGCTTCCTGTTTTCCTGCAGGGGATGAACCCGCTGCTGGCCGGGCTCGTCACCACCTCGCTCGTCGCCTCGGTGTTCGTCAGCGTCAGCACCGTCGCGCTCGCCATCGTCTCCCTCATCATGCGCGACTTCTACGTGCCGCGCTTCCATCCGACCCCGGAGCAGGAACTGAGGGTGACGCGGCTGATGTCGCTCGCGATCGCCTTCGTGCCGCTGATCTTCGTGTTCTTCGTGCCCGCAATCCTGAAGCTCTCCTTCTTCACGCGGGCGCTGCGCCTCTCGATCTCGCTCGTCGCGGTCGTCGGCTTCTATCTCCCTCTGTTCCGCAGCGGCCGTGGCGCAACGATCGGTCTGCTCGCGGCGGCGGTTTTCACCTCGCTCTGGTACGTGCTCGGCAATCCGTTCGGCATCGATAACATGTATGTCGCGGCGGTGACGCCCCTGGTGGTGATGGCGATCGAACGTGCCTTGAGCTGGCCGAAGAAAGCAGCCCTCGCGCAATGACCCAGAACAAGAAGGAAACGTCGCAAATGGATACCCCGGTCGAAACCGCCATGGCCGCCGCCGGCCGCCTTGGCCAGACTGATGCCGCCGTAATCCGTCCAGACGTGGCGGACCCGGCGCGGCAGGATGCCTACCTTCCGTCCCCCTGCGTGCAGAACCACGCGGCCAATATCATGCCGCTTCTCAACGGCGACCTGGCTTGCGTCTGGTTCGGCGGCACGCAGGAAGGCATCGCGGACATCTCCGTCTATTTCGCTCGTCTGCGGCCCGGGGAGAACCGATGGCCGGAGCCGGAGCGAGTCTCGGACAACTCCACACGCTCGGAGCAGAACCCGATCCTGTTTCCCGCCCCGGACGGTCGCCTTTGGCTGCTCTGGACGGCGCAGATCTCCGGCAACCAGGACACCGCCATCGTTCGCCGTCGGATCTCGACCGATAACGGCGAGACGTGGGGGCCGATAGAGACGCTCTTCGACCGGTTCGGCGATGCCGGTGTCTTCGTCCGTCACCCGCCCGAGGTACTGGACAACGGCGATATCGTTCTGCCGATCTTCTACTGTCACGCCCGTCCCGGCGAGAAATGGGTCGGCAGCTACGACACGAGCGCCGTCCGCATCTCGAGCGACGGCGGCCGGACCTGGACGGAATACGAGGTTCCGGAAAGCACCGGGTGCGTGCATATGAATGTTGCCCAGTTGCAAGACGGGACGTTGCTGGCGCTGTATCGTAGCCGTTGGGCGGATAACATCTACAGCAGCCGCTCGACCGATCGCGGCCGTACCTGGTCCGCGCCGGAACCGACGAGCCTGCCCAACAACAACTCCTCGATCCAGTTCACGCAGCTCAACAACGGCCATCTCGCGCTGGTGTTCAACGACGTCAACAAAGAGGGAGTGACCGAGCTCCGCGCCTCTCTGTACGACGACATCGAGGACGGCTCCGGACTGGCAGAGCCGGTCGCGAAGGCCGGCGAGCGCGCGGCCGTCTGGGGCGTTCCGCGTGCGCCGATGACCCTCGCGATTTCAGAGGATGGCGGACGAAGCTGGCCGCGCAAGCGGAATCTCGAAGTCGGCGACGGCTACTGCATGACCAATAACTCGCGGGAGCAGTTGAACCGCGAATATTCGTATCCGTCGGTTCATCAGGGCCCGGATGGCGCGCTCCATGTGGCCTTCACATATTTCCGGCAGGCGATCAAATACGTTCGGGTGAACGAAGACTGGGTGCGGGCGTAAGTCAACCTCCGCACGCCATCGTCTCCGGGCGAACCTCGGAATTGCGGCGGCGATCGCGACGCGGCTCTTGCAGGATGGCTGGAGGGTCACCGGCATCGGGCACACCTCGCCGGAGCGCCGGGCATGGCTCCCATCCCACTCGATGCCAGCTTTGATCGGGCGAAGGCCGCGCTCCGATCTCGTCCGCCCGCGGTTATGGCCTTGCGCCGGCCGGGGCGCTTCCGTAACGTCCGTCCGCGACGGTCCCGCCAGTGGACCTGCGCCGGGAATGTTCGAGGGCGATGGCAAGCGTCACCATAAGGGACGTGCGCAAGGTGTTCGGTGGAACATCGGTGCTGCATGGCGTGAGCGTCGATATCGAGGACGGCGCCTTCGTCACGCTGGTGGGCCCCTCGGGCTGCGGCAAGTCGACGCTGCTGCGGATGATCGCCGGGCTCGAGAACATCAGCGGCGGCGAGATCGCGATCGACGGCCAGGTGGTGAACCGCGTCGCGCCCAAGCAGCGCGACATCGCCATGGTGTTCCAGAATTACGCGCTCTATCCGCACATGACGGTGCGCGACAATATGGCGTTCTCGCTTTCGCTCGCGCACGCCCCGCGCGAGGAGATCACGCGGCATGTCGGCCGCGCGGCCGACATCCTTGGCTTGACGCCGTTGCTCGACCGCTATCCGCGCCAGCTCTCGGGCGGGCAGCGGCAGCGCGTCGCGATGGGGCGCGCGATCGTGCGCAACCCGCGCGTGTTCCTGTTCGACGAGCCACTCTCCAATCTCGATGCCAAGCTGCGCGTTCAGATGCGCGCCGAAATTCGCGAGCTGCAGCAGCGGCTGAACACGACCACAATCTACGTCACGCACGATCAGATCGAGGCGATGACGATGGCGGACAAGATCGTTGTCATGCAGGGTGGCCGGATCGAGCAGGTCGGCTCGCCGCTCGAACTCTACGACCGGCCGGCGAACCAGTTCGTGGCGGGATTCATCGGCTCGCCGTCGATGAACTTCCTGCCCGGCACCGTCGCCGACGGCGCGTTCCACGCCGAGGGAGGCACGCATTGGCCGGTGCCGCGCGGCTTCCCGGTCGGCAACCGGCGGGCAGTGCTCGGCGTGCGACCGGAGCACCTGCGGCTCGACCCCGAAGGCGTGCCGGTCGAGGTGCAGCTCGTCGAGCCGACCGGGCCGGAGACGCAGGTGCTGGGGCGCGCGGGCGAGACGCGGCTCACCTGCGCGCTCCGCGAGCGGATCGCCGCGCGGCCGGGCGAGCGGATCAGCGTCAGCGCCGACCCCGCGAGCCTGCATCTCTTCGACGCGGAGAGCGGCGCGCGCCTGTCGGACTGACTGCCCGCGCCCCAAGATCGGGCGGCGGATCGGGGGCTGGCCAAGACGGCGCGAACGTACCGCGAAGACGGAAAGGGAGACGAGACGGATGCGTCAGTTTACAAGGCGGGATTCTCTGGCTCTCGGCGCTGGCGCCGCGAGCATGCTCATGCTGGGACGCGCTCGCGCGGCGATCCCGACCGCGGACGTCAAGCCGCCGGACTGGCCGATCGAGAAGGGTGCGAGCCTGCGGGTGCTGCGGCCGACCAAGTTCGTCGATCCGGACGAGACGATCTTCCGCGAGAACACCCAGGCGTTCTCCGAGAAGTACAACGTCCCGGTGCGCGTCGATTTCGTGAGCTGGGAGGATCTGCGGCCGCAGACGGCGGTCTCGGCCAATACCGGCGCCGGGCCCGACGTGATCGGCGGCTGGGGCGACGACCCCCATCTCTACGCCGACAAGCTCGTCGATCTCACCGATCTCGCGGACTATCTCGGTCAGAAATACGGCGGCTGGGAGGAGCTCGCCAAGCTCTACGGCCGCAAGTGGAAGACCAATACCTGGATCGGCATCCCGCTCGGCGGCAGCGGCGCGCCCGCCGTCTATCGCGCGGACTGGGTCAAGGCCGCTGGATTCGACACGATTCCGGGCGATCTGCCGGGCTTCCTCAAGCTCGCGCAGGCGCTCAAGAATTCCGGTCACCCGATGGGCTTCGCGCTCGGCCATGCGGTCGGCGACGCCAACGCGTTCTGCGACTGGCTGCTGTGGTCGCATGGCGGCAAGGTCGTCGACGAGAACGGCAAGGTGGCGCTCGACTCGCCGGAGACGGTCGCCGCGCTCGACTACGTGCGCGAGCTCTATCCCGCGCTGATCCCGGGTACGCTCTCCTGGAACGACGCCAGCAACAATAAGGCGTTCGTGTCGGGCGACATCTCGGTCACGCAGAACGGCGTGTCGATCTACTACGCGATGAAGACGTCGAAGGATCCGTCGATCGCCAAGCTCGCCTCGGTGGTCGACCATCACGCGATGCCGATGGGCAGCGCGTCCGCACTGCCGCAGGTGGCGCTCGTGGTCAATGCCATGGTGTTCAAGCACAGCAAGTATCCGAACGCCGCCCGGGAATACCTGCGCTTCATGATGGAGGCGCCGCAATACGACAAATGGCTGACCGGCTGCCTCGGCTATTGGGCGCAGCCCCTCAAGGCGTACGAGAAAAGCTCGGTCTGGATTTCCGACCCGAAGCTGCTCGCGTATCGCGATTCGATGGGGACGTCGTTCTACCAGGGCTATGCCGGCCCGCTGACCGCCGCATCGAGCGCGGTGTCGGCGAATTACACGGTGGTCGACATGTTCGCGCAGGTCGCGGCCGGCGCGACCGACCCGAAGTCGGCGGCCCGCGCGGCGGCGCGCCAAGCCGCGCGCTACTATAAGAGCTGAGCGGAGGCTCGGGAGAGGGGCGATGGACGGGGCCGCAACCGGCTGGCAGGCGCGAGCAGGGCGGGAGACACGGCTCTCCGGCCTGTTCGACAGCAAGCCGTTCCTGATCGCGCTTTGCCTCGCTCCCGCGCTCGGCCTGCTCGCGGTGTTCCTGACCTACCCGCTCGGCCTCGGCATCTGGCTCTCCTTCACCGACGCGCAGATCGGCCAGCCGGGCCATTTCATCGGGCTCGAAAACTTCGTCTCGCTCGCCTCGGACCCGGTGTTCCAGACGGCCGTGACGAACACGCTGTTCTACACCGCCGCCGCCACCATCGCGAAATTCGCGCTCGGGCTGTGGCTCGCGCTGCTGCTCAACAACCATCTGCCGTTCAAGGGCCTGCTTCGCGCCATCGTGCTGCTGCCCTGGATCGTGCCGACGGTGCTCTCCGCCATCGCGTTCTGGTGGATCTACGACCCGCAATTCTCCATCATCTCCTACTTGCTGGTCGACGTGCTGCACGTGCGCACGACCTATATCGACTTCCTCGGCACGCCGTGGCACGCGCGCTGGTCGCTGGTCGCGGCCAATGTCTGGCGCGGCATCCCGTTCGTCGCGATCTGCCTGCTCGCCGGACTACAGACGATCTCGCCGTCGCTTTACGAAGCGGCGATGCTGGACGGCGCGACGCCGTGGCAGCGCTTCTGGCGCATCACGCTGCCGATGCTGATGCCGATCCTGGCGGTCGTGCTGACGCTCTCGGTGTTGTTCACCTTCTCCGACTTCCAGCTCGTCTACGCGATCACGCGTGGCGGGCCGTTCAACTCGACGCATCTGATGGCGACACTCGCCTTCCAGCGCGGCATCAACGGCGCGCAACTCGGCGAGGGGGCGGCGATCGCGGTCGCGATGATCCCGTTCCTCGTTGTCGCGACACTGTTCAGCTATTTCGGCCTGGCACGGCGCAAGTGGCAGCAGGGAGGCAGCGATGAGTGAGGCGGTCGCGTCGCCCAATACCGCCGTCGCCGCCAGCGAGCGCCCGTCCTGGGATTCGCGCGCGCGCCGGATGGTGACGGTCTATCTGCCGCTCGCGATCTTCGTCATCGTGCTCCTGTTCCCTTTCTACTGGATGACGATCACGGCGCTGAAGCCGAACTCGGAGTTATACGACTACAAGCACTACAGTCCGTTCTGGGTCGATCATCCGACGCTCGCCAACATCAAGCTGCTGCTGTTCCAGACGCATTATCCGCGCTGGCTCTTCATCACCATGTCGGTCGCGGTCGCCTCGACCATTCTCTCGGTCGCGGCGAGCGTGCTGGCGGCCTACGCGATCGAGCGGCTGCGCTTCCGCGGCGCTTCCTGGATCGGGCTCGGCATCTATCTCGCCTACCTGGTGCCGCCGACGATCCTGTTCATCCCGCTCGCGACGATGGTCTATCAGCTCGGCCTGTTCGACAATCCGCTCGCGCTGATCCTGACCTACCCGACTTTCCTGATCCCGTTCTGCACCTGGCTGCTGATCGGCTACTTCAAGTCGATCCCCTACGAGCTTGAGGAATGCGCGCTGATCGATGGGGCGAGCCGATTGCAAATTCTGTGGAAGATCACGTTGCCGCTCGCGGTCCCCGGGCTGATCTCGGCCGGGATCTTCGCCTTCACGCTGTCGTGGAACGAATTCATCTACGCGCTCGCCTTCATCCAATCGACCGAGAACAAGACCGTCCCTGTCGCGGTGCTGACCGAACTCGTGACCGGCGACGTCTACCAGTGGGGCGCGCTGATGGCCGGGTCGCTGCTCGGCTCGGTGCCGGTGGCGCTGTTCTACTCGCTCTTCGTCGAATACTACGTCTCGAGCCTGACCGGTGCGGTAAAGGAATAGCCCTTTTCGCAATGGGGGGGCCGTCAGGACAACCGGAGCGGACACCGTCTCAGGCGTTGCCTCGTCACTCCTTCGGCATGTCTGCCGGAAGCTCGGCCTCGTGCCACTTGGCGCGCCCGTTTAGCGACGATCTTCGACGGCTTTCGTCAGATCGTCAGGATCTGCCCTGGAACGTCCAGGCCTCGCTCTTCGGTAACACCGCGCGGAGACCCATCGACTTGGCTAGCCGCTCTTATTCACCGCAGGGCAGGGATTCGCTGGCGGATGTAGCGTAAGGGACTGAGTTGGCAGAGAGATTTGGGTGTCGAAGCCAACCTCTTGCCGAGTCGGACGCTGCCACACCCGCCATGACCGACGATACCCTGCTGCCGTTCGCGCTGCCATCGGTGCAGCGCAAGAAAATCACCGCCGCTTTCGACGGTGGCCGCATCAGTTCCGATGGCGGCGTGATGCTGCTGGGGCTGGCCGAGCGGCGGATCGGTGTGGCGGAGAAACTCGCCGCCGAGATCGCCGATCCGCGCGACCCGACCCGTGTCGTGCATTCGCTTGCCGACATCCTGCGCGCCCGCATCCTCGCCATTGCGTGCGGCTACGAGGATGCCGACGACCTCGATCATTTGCGCAGCGACCCCGCGCTCAAGCTGGCCTGCGGCCATTTGCCGGACAGCGGACGTGATCTGTGCTCGCAGCCGACGATGTCGCGCTGGGAGAACGCGCCCACGCTGCGCGAGGTGATCAGGCTGATGCGGGTGATGGTGGCGCTGTATTGCAGCAGCTATGACAGGCCGCCCGCTGCCGTGACGCTCGATATCGACGACACCCTCGACGTGGTGCATGGCCATCAGCAGCTGTCGATGTAGAAGGGACTGTCAGATTTCCGTGTGCGGGCGGCGGGTTGAACATCAGGCCGCCATGGCCCGTGTAAATCGCTCGCCGAACAAGACGGCGAACTGCGCCTTGGCCATGCACCATTCGCGGGGCGGCATCTTCCACTCCTTCTCGGAGCGGTTCAAGACCAGGAAGAGGAGCTTCATAGCGGCCTCGTCGGTGGGGAAGTGGCCCCTGGCCCGGACGGCGCGGCGGAGCTTGGCGTTCAGGGCCTCGATGGCATTTGTGGTGTAGAGGATCCGGCGTACTCCGCATGGAAGGCGTAGAACGGCACGACCTCGTTCCAGGCGCGCCGCCAGCTCTGGCCGATTGCCGGATAGCGCTGACCCCAGAGGCTCTCCTCGAAGGCTGTGAGCGCGGCCTGGCCCGCCTCGGCGTCGAGCGCCCGGTAGATGCCCTTCAGGGCCGCCGCGACTGGCTTCCTGTCCTTGTAGGAGACGAAGTCCAGGCTGTGGCGCAGGAGGTGGACGATGCAGGTCTGCACGGTCGTCTCGGGGAACACGGCCGTGATCGCGTCCGGGAAGCCCTTGAGCCCGTCGACGACGGCGAGCAGGATGTCGTCGACGCCGCGATGGCGCAGCTCGTTCATGACCCGGAGCCAGAACTTCGCGCCTTCGTTCTGCTCGAGCCAGAGACCCAGGATCTCCTTGGCGCCGTCGGCTCGGACGCCGAGCGCGATGTGGACAGCCTTGTTGCGGACGATGCCCTCGTCCCGGACCTTGACCCTGAGGGCGTCGAAGAAGACGAGCGGATAGACCGGCTCCAGCGGCCGAGCCTGCCAAGCCGCGATCTCCTCCAGAACCGCGTCCGTCACCACGCTGACGAGGTCGGGCGACACGTCGATGCCGTAGAGCTCGCGTAGGTGCCCGACGATCTCGCGGGCGCTCATGCCGCGGGCGTACATCGACACGATCTTGTCGTCGAAGCCCGGGAAGCGGCGCTGGTACTTGGCGATCAGCTGCGGATCGAACGTCGCCTGCCGATCGCGCGGGATCTCCAGCTCGATCCGGCCCGTCTCGGTCGTTACCGTTTTGCGGCCGTAGCCGTTGCGGCTGTTGCCGCCCTCGTCTCCCGCCAGGTGGTGATCCATCTCGGCGTTCAGCGCCCGTTCGGCCAGAGCTCGCTTCAGATCGTCGAGAAGGCCATTGGCGTCGAGTGCCGCCTTCGAGTCGGTGCCGGCCAAAAGCTGGTCGAGAATCGCGTCAGGAATACGGGGAGACTTGCGTCGTGCCATCGGGAACCTCCAGGTCCACTATGGCCGCCCGCACACGGAAATCCTGACAGTCCATTCGACGAGCGCTGCTTCCTGCCGATCCATGTCTATGACACCGCGACGTCACGCCCGGTCGCCGTGCTGCTACGGCCGGGCAAGACCCCGTCGGGATACGAGATACGCGGCCATCTGCGGCGCCTGATGCGAGAAATTCGCCGCCACTGGCCGCACACCCGCATCACCCTTCGCGGCGACAGCCATTACGGGCGGCCCGAGGTGATGGATTGGTGCGACGCCACCGGCATCACCTTCGTGTTCGGCCTATCCGGCAACGACGTGCTGCGCCGCCTCGTCGAACCCGCGGCCGACGACGTGCGCGTGCGCCGGGCCGAGGCGCATGCCGCGGTGCTGCGCGGCTACACCGAGACGCGTTACGGCGCGAAATCCTGGCGTGCAGAGCGGCGCGTCGCGGCACGGATCGAGGCTACTTCCCAGGGTCTCGACATCCGCTACGTGGTGACCAGCCTGATGCACGGCAGCGCCGAGTGGGTCTATGCCAGCCTCTACTGCGCCCGTGGCCAGGCCGAGAACCTAATCAAGCTCCACAAGGGCCAGCTGGCATCCGATCGGACCAGCTGCCGCTCACCGCTGGCCAACCAAGTGCGCCTCCTGCTGCACACCGCAGCCTACTGGCTGATGCTGACCCTGCGCGACGCCATTCCAAATCCCCAGTCGCTCGCCCAGGCAGAGTTCACCACGTTGCGGGCTCGCCTGCTCAAGATTGCCGCGCGCATCATCGAGACGGCCACCCGCGTGCGCATCGCCTTCGCTGCTTGCTGCCCCGAAGCCGTGCTCTTCCGCGGCATCGCCCGCAGCCTGCAGCCCGAAGGACCGTGACCAACGGGGGCGACCGCCCCGACCAAGCCCGTCCCAGTGACCCCCAGCGCCTGCCAGATATGACCGGAAATCGCCCAAAACGGCGCAGCGGGCAACTGCGCCCCGTGCTAACCGGTCCAGGAATCCCGCCCTTTGTGAATAGGACGGGCTAGTCGTGCGTAAATCGGGGGGCGCGCTTCTCGACAAAGGCGGCCATGCCTTCCTTCTGGTCGTTGGTCGCGAACATCGCGTGAAAGACCCGGCGCTCGAACCGGAGTCCCTCGGCCAGCGTCACCTCGAAGGAGCGGTTGACAGCCTCCTTGACCATCATGGCGGCCGGCAGCGACATCGCGGCGATCGTCCGGGCCGTCGCCATTGCGTCCTCCACGAGTTTCCCGGCGGGCACGACGCGCGCCACCAGACCGGCCCGCTCGGCTTCCGCCGCGTCCATCATCCGGCCGGTCAGGCACAGCTCCATCGCCTTCGCCTTGCCGATGGCGCGTGTCAGCCGCTGCGTGCCGCCCATTCCGGGCATCACGCCGAGCTTGATCTCGGGCTGGCCGAACTTGGCCGTGTCGGACGCCAGGATGACGTCGCACATCATCGCGAGTTCGCAGCCGCCGCCGAGCGCGAAGCCGGATACCGCCGCGATCATCGGCGTGCGCACACGCGTCGTCGCCTCCCAACCGCCGAAGGCGTCGGCCGCGTACATTTCGGAATACTCACGGCCCTGCATCTCCTTGATGTCGGCCCCGGCCGCGAAGGCCTTCTCGGAACCGGTGATGACGATGCAGCCGATGGCGGGATCGCGGTCGAAGCCTTCGAGCGCCGCGAGGATCTCGCGCATTGCCTGCCAGTTCAGAGCGTTCAGCGCCTGTGGCCGGTTGAGCGTGATGAGCGCGACCCGCCCATCCGTTTCGGTCAGGATCGTCTCATAGGCGCTCATGCGCGGCTCCCCTTCGGATGGCTTCGATGATGCCGGAAAAATCCGTCCCACCCTCGCCCGCGGCGTCGAACGCGGCATAAAGGTCGGCGGCATGCCGGCCGAGCGGGGTGTCGGCGCCCGTGCTTTCGGCGGCCTGCTGCGCCAGACGCAGATCCTTCAGCATCAGCGCCGCCGTGAAGCCGGGCTTGAAGCCGTTATTGGCCGGGCTCGCCGGAACCGGGCCCGGCACCGGGCAATAGGAATTGAGCGACCAGCATTGACCCGACGAGACGGATGCGGCGTCGAACAATGCCTGCGCCGACAGGCCGAGCTTTTCCGCCAACACGAACGCCTCCGACACAGCGATCATGGACACGCCGAGGATCATGTTGTTGCAGATCTTCGCCGCCTGTCCCGCGCCGGAGCCGCCGCAATGCACGATCCGCCGCCCCATGGTCTGCAGGATCGGATGCGCTCGCGCGACCGCGTCTTCCGGACCGCCAACCATGAAGGTCAGCATTCCGGCCGCCGCGCCGCCCGTTCCGCCGGAAACGGGAGCGTCGATCGAGGGCATCCCGGCCGCGTCGGCCAGCGCGTGCGCCTCCCTTGCGGACCCGACGTCGATCGTCGAGCAATCGATGAGCAGCGTGCGGGGGACGAGGGCTGGCGCCAGCGCCCGGTAAACAGCGAGCACCTGCGCACCGCCCGGCAGCATGGTGATGACCGTCTCGGCTTCGCGGCCGGTTTCGGACAAGCTTTCGGCCACTGCGACACCGGAGGCGGAAGCCGCCGCACGGCAGGAAGGGGACAGATCGAAGCCGCGCACCGCGTGTCCCTCGCGAACGAGGTTGGCGGCCATCGGCAGGCCCATGTTGCCGAGACCGACAAAGCCGATGACCGCCATAACGCCGCTCTCCCCTGCTTCCGTGTGCCCGGACCGGCTCGCTCGATCGGGCGCCGGCTGAAATCATGGCCCGCGCCGGACGGGAGCACCACCGGGATCTCGCAGAGGACCATTGCCCAGGGGACCATTGCCCAGGGGGCCATTGCCCAGGGGACCATTGCCAGGGGACCAATGCGGGGGGCGTGGACAGTCCGGAGCGCCGCGACTATCCGCGACAATTCGGATGCATGTTCAAATGGAGAGTGCGGTCCATGGCCGTTTCCAGCGCGCCGACGATCGAAACCCGGCAGAACCGGGCAGCCGTGCTGTCCGTCGCCATTGCGGGGGCGATCTCGCTATCGGTCGGGATGGGCATAGGCCGGTTCGCGTTCACGCCTATCCTGCCGATGATGCTGCATGACGGCGTCATCGACCTTCGCTCCGGCAGTTGGCTCGCGACGGCGAACTATGCGGGGTATTTGGCCGGGGCCATGGCCTGCATGATTCTGCCGCGAGCCTGGGCCGCCTCGCTTCTGGTCAAGCTCGGGCTGGCCGCGACGGTGATCCTGACTCTTGCCATGGGCTGGTATGTGCCGGCGCTCTGGCCGGCGCTCCGGTTCCTGGCGGGCGTCGCCAGCGCCGCCGTGTTTCGTTTACACGTCGGAATGGTGTCTGCGGCGGCTCGGGCGTCTCGACGCACCGGAGATGGGCGCCGTGATCTACACCGGACCGGGTGCGGGCATCGCGATTTCCGGTTTCGTCGCGACCGCGACCGTGGCCGCCCATCGCTCCTCCGTCTTCGCCTGGCTCGCCTTCGGCCTGCTCGCGGCATTGCTGAGCGCCGCTGTCTGGACCGTGTTCCGGGGCCCCAATCCGATTTCGTCAACGCCCGGACGGATTGCGCCGCCGCGCCCGGCCCGCACGGAGGTCCACGGCACCGCCGCCGAAATGGCGACCTTCACGGCCGCATACGGCCTGGCCGGGTTCGGGTATATCATTACGGCGACGTTTCTTCCGGTCATCGCGCGCGAGACCCTGCCGGGATCGCTCTGGCTCGACTTGTTCTGGCCGATCTTCGGGCTTGCCGCCGTGGCTGGCTGCCTGCATGTCGGCGCGGGTTCCGCGAACCGTCGATCCTCGCCTGAGCCTCGCCGCATGCTACGTCCTGCAGGCGATCGGGGTGGTCATCGGCCTGTTCGTGCCGACCCTGGCGGGCTTTGTGGCGGGGAGCGTGCTGGTCGGCATGCCGTTTACGGCCGCCGCATTCTTCGCGATGCAGGACGTGAGGCGGCTGCGGCCGCATCAGGCGGCCCGCTTCATGGGATTGCTGACGGCTGTCTATGGAATCGGCCAGATCGCCGGGCCTGCACTCGTTGGCTCTTTGCTCGCCCACACCTCCAGCCACGCGCGCGGATTCGCGATCTCGCTCTGGACGGCGTGTGCCGCGCTGACGCTCGGCGCCGGCCTCTACTTGTTCATGCGGCAAACGTGGCCATTCCACCGGCCTGGCGGGACGCCGTGACCGGACCAAGCAGAAGGCGGCTTCATCAAATCATGAAAGCTTCCTGATTTGTCGACGGCAGGCGGAGCGCGCGGGACGGGAACCATAAGGGAGACAACAGGCGGAGCCTTGCCATGCGGACGTGCTTGACAAATGGAAGGGCATTGACGGACAGCATTGAACTCCGTACAGCGGGTATAGCGGCCCTACGCGACGCGATCGGAGCCCACCGATCCACCAGCCTATGACGATCGGATTGCCGCCGGTCCCATAGCGCAGCGCGACCGGCTTCGCGGCCAGTGACTTTCATTGCGCAGCGCTCCACCCGATACTCAGTCCGACTTAACCTGGATGAAACATTTGGCCGACCACACGAAGGCGCAGCCCTCTCCCGGGCCCAACTCCCTGGCATCCTCGGGAAGCGCTCCGATCGACGCCGACCGCCTGGATACGGCCGAGGAGCGTATGCGCCACGCGCTGGGTTTGCGGGGCGGCGCGCCGTCTGCTCCGGTGCGGCTGACGCCGGACCGAGCGTCTCAACTCCCCCGCAACCGCGTTCCGGAGCCCGGCGGTCCCCATCGCCGCCATCGCTTCGTGCAGGACGGCGAGGTTCCCGTCGTCCATGTCAGCCGCCGTGCGGAGATCACTGGGGACGCGTTGCCTCAAGGCTCGAACCGGCTGCAAGCCGCCGAGGCAGCCGGTCAGGCCGAGCGCGCCGGGCGAGAGCGCGCGGAGCGCGCCTTGCATGCGGCGCAGGCAATCATGCGCGAGCTTCAGACTAAGCTCGGCCATGCCGAACTGGCGCTCGCGGAAGCCCAGGCCGAGGCGCGGAAACGCGCGGCCGAACTGGAGGAACTGCGGGCGGCTGGTCTCGAACGTGACCTGCGGCTCGGCGCGGCCGAGGACGCGTGCCGGTCGGCTGAACAGGCCGCCCAATCTGCCAGAGCTGCACTCGAAGGCGAGCGGCAGGCCCGGAGGGCGGCCGAGCAAGCGTCCGACGAGGCTTTGACGGGCAGCAAGAAGGCGCCCGCAGCATCGCCGTCCGACGAAGGCGGGCAGTCGGGCACGACCGCACGCAAGCCCCGCGCGGCAAAGCGCATAGCTTCCCAGCCCGCCGCGCGCGAGCCGCAGCCGGTGAAATGGTGGCTGCCGAGCCAGACCCGCCAGCAGAAGGTTCGCAAGTCGCGTCCCTAAGCCCGGGCCCTTGCTCCGGGGGCATGCGGGGCCCGGTTCGCGCCCTGCCTCAAGCCGCGTCGTGGAAGATGATGCCGAGCGTGTGGCGACGGCCGGAAACGAGCTTGCTGACGCCGTGACGCAGGGTCACGCGGTAGAACCCCCGCCCACCTTGCACCGGCCTGTGGTGGACCGCGAACACGACTCCATCGCCACGCCGCAGCGGCACGACCGAAGGCCGCGACTGCATGCGCGGGCGTTGCTCCGTCAGCACGAACTCGCCGCCGGTGAAGTCCTGGCCCGGTTCGGACAGCAGGATCGCGACCTGGAGCGGAAACACGTGTTCGCCGTACAGATCCTGATGCAAGCAGTTAAAGTCGCCCTGGCCGTAGCGGAGCAGCAGCGGCGTGGGCCGCGTCTGCCCGGCGGCGTGGCAGCGCCCCAGGAATGCGGCATGGGTCTCGGGAAACCGGGTGCCGATGCCCATGGCCTCGTTCCAGCGATTGGCGACCGGAACGAGGCGAGGATAGAGCGCCTCCCGGAGCGCCTGCACGGGCGCAGGCAGGGGGTAGGCGAAGTATTTATACTCGCCCCGGCCGAAACCATGACGCGCCATGACGATCGTGCTGCGGAACTGCCCGCCGCCTTCATACAGCCCGGCGATCTCGCCGCACAGCGCCGGGTCGAGCAGCCCTCCGAGCGTCGCCCATCCCTCGGCGTCGAGCCGGGCGGCCGCCTCGTTCCAATCCTGCTCGCCGACGCCGCTCATGCGCCGGCCGTCTCGGAGGCGAGCAGCGCGCGCTTGCGCGCGACGCCCCAGCGATAGCCCGACAGCGCGCCGTCGGTCCGGATCACCCGATGGCAGGGGATTGCGACCGCGATTGGATTGGCGGCGATAGCGGAGGCGACGGCGCGGACGGCGCGCGGCGCGCCGATCCGGTGAGCGATCTCGGCGTAGCTTGCCGTCCTGCCGGCCGGAATGGCTCGCAGCGCGGTCCAGACCCGCTGCTGGAAGGCCGTGCCCCTGATGTCGAGCGGCAGGTTCAGCCCGAGACCGGGCTTCTCCACGAACCCGGCCACGGCGGCGACACGTGACTCGAACGCCGCGTCGCCGCCGATCAGTTCCGCGCGGGGAAAGCGGTCCTGCAACTCGCGAACCAGGGCCTCGGGATCGTCGCCGAGTGCGATCGCGCAGACCCCGCGATCGCTTTCCGCGACCAGGATCGGGCCGAGCGAGCATTCGCCGACCGCGAAGCGGATTGCCGTGCCGGCCCCCCCGGCCCTGAAGGCGGAAGGCGTCATGCCCAGCACAGCGTTCGACGTTTCGTAGAAGCGGCTGCTCGATCCGAACCCGGCCTCGTAGAGCGCCTCGGTCACCGTCGTGCCGCGGGCAAGTTCCGTCCGCATTTTCCGGGCGCGGTGCGCCGTGGCGTAGTCCTTCGGCGTCATGCCGGTCGCGGCTTTGAACATGCGATGAAAGTGATGCGGGCTGAATCCCGTGGCGGCGGCCAGCGCGTCAAGGTCCGGCAACTCGTCCGCTTCCTCGATCAGCCTGCACGCCGCCGCGACCGCTGCAGCGTGCCGTTCGGCGCGGGAGGGCTGGTCCGGGGTGCAGCGCTTGCAGGGGCGGAAGCCCGCCCGCTCGGCCTCCGCGATGCTCGCGTGGAAACGCACGTTCCCGGGGTTGGCTCGCCGCGCGGGGCAGGACGGACGGCAGTACACGCCTGTCGTTCTGACGGAATAGACGAACGCGCCGTCCGCCGCCCGATCCCGCTGCGCGATCGAGGCCCAGCGTGGGTCGAGCTCGGCTTGCGTGAGAGAGTCCATCATCGCTCCTTCGGTCATCGCCTCGTTCAAGGACAATCTGGCGGCCTCCGGCCTGCGCCGCACTCCGGCTCTTGCTCTCGAATCCGGCAAGTCAACCCCTCGCGACGGACCGCAACCGCGCCCGCCGGCCGGGTGTTTTCACGGTGACGCAAGACCGAAGGGCAAGTCCATGCCACCTTTTTCCGCGGCTCAGGCGAACGAACCGCAGCCGGTGCGCGGCAGCAAGGGCGCCGACGATCCCGGCCCCCGCGATGTAGTCCGCGACCGCCAGAACCCGGATACGCTGGTTCCGCCCGAGACCGATCACGGCACCATTCCGAACCTCAAGTTTTCGTTCGCGGATGCGCACAACCGGCTGCAGGAGGGCGGCTGGGCGCGGCAGGTGACGCAGCGGGAACTGCCGATCGCGACGACCTTGGCCGGCGTGAACATGCGTCTCAAGACGGGCGGCGTGCGCGAGCTGCATTGGCACAAGGAAGGCGAGTGGTCGTACATGCTCTACGGCCGTGCCCGCATCACCGCCGTGGACACGGAGGGGCGGCAGTTCGTGGACGACGTGGGCGAGGGCGATCTCTGGTTCTTTCCGCCCGGCATCCCGCATTCCATCCAGGGCCTCGAACCGGATGGTTGCGAGTTCCTGCTCGTGTTCGACGACGGCAGCTTCTCCGAGGACAGCACGTTCCTGATCTCCGACTGGTGCGCGCATACGCCAAGGAGCGTGCTGGCGAAGAATTTCGGCGTGTCCGAGAGCGCATTCGACGACATTCCGGAAAAGGAACTCTACATTTTCCCGGCCGACCTGCCTGGCCCGCTCGAAGCCAGCCACACGGCCGAGTCCGTCCCGGAGAGTTTCAGCTACCGGCTGCACACCCAAGCGCCGAAACGGGTGCCGGGCGGTGCGGTACGGATCGCTGACGGCCGAAACTTTCCGGCGAACCAGTCCATTGCGGCAGCGCTGGTCGAGGTCGAGCCGGGCGGGATGCGCGAGCTGCACTGGCATCCGAACGTGGACGAGTGGCAGTTCTACATCGAGGGCCAGGGGCGGATGACGGTGTTCGCCTCCGAAGGCAAGGCGCGCACCTTCGACTACCGCGCCGGCGACGTCGGATACGTGCCGTTCGCCATGGGCCACTACATCGAGAATACCGGTGGCACGACGTTGCGCTTCCTCGAGATGTTCAAGAGCGCGCGGTTCATGGACATGTCACTCAAGCAATGGATGGCGCTCACGCCGCACGAGCTGGTGCAGGCGCATCTACGCCTCGGCCGGGGGATGCTGGACATGCTGCCAAAGCAGAAGACGCCGGTGGTGCCGGGTGAGCAGGGGGTGCGATGAGCGGCAGCGGTCAGCGGAAGGGGCGGCTCGCGGGCAAGGTCGCCGTGGTTACGGGAGCGGCGCGCGGCATCGGCCGGGCGACCGCCATCGCCTTCGCCCGCGAGGGCGCGCATGTGACGGGCATCGATCTCGCCGAGCCGGCGAGCGCGACCACCGATTTCGAGCAGCCGGAGCATAAGGAACTTGAAGAGACGGGCCGGCTCGTTCAGGAGGCGGGCGGACGCTGGCTCGCGATCCGGCTCGATCAGCGTGATCTCGGCGCGCTCAAGCGGGCGGCGGAGCAGGTCGGCCGCGAGTTCGGCGGGATAGACATCCTGTTCGCGAACGCCGGCATCCAGGCCTTCAAGCCGCTCCTCGAAATGGAAAACGCCGACTGGAACGACCAGATCGATGTCAACCTGACCGGGACGGCCAATGCGATCCGCGCCTTCGCGCCGCACATCGTCAAGCGCGGCGGCGGGCGCATCATCGTGACCTCCTCCACCCAGGGACGGCACGGCACGAAATACGGCGCGGCCTACTCGGCGTCGAAATGGGGCATCATCGGCCTGATGAAGTCGGCGGCGCTAGAGCTTGGCGAGCACAAGATCACGGTCAACGCGGTGATCCCCGGCCTGATCGACACGCCGCTGACCCGCCACGAATCCCGCTACGCGCAGGCGGTCGAGGTCGCTGGCAAGCAGCCGAGCGGCGACGAAGCAAAGGACGAGAAGACGGCGGCCGAGGCGTTGAAGAAGAAGACGCCGCTCGGCGTGCCCTGGATCGAGCCGGAGGACGTGGCCCCGGTCGTCGTGTTCCTCGCCTCCGAGGAGGCCCGCATGGTCAGCGGCGCCACCTACGACGTCACCGGGGGAGACAGCGCGCACAATACGGCCTGATGGGGCGAGGGGGCCGCTGGGGCGGGCCGGACGGCGAGTGGCGGTCATCCAGAAGCGGGAGGACGCATGAAAACCGAGAGCGGGCAGTCCGGGTGGGGGGCGCTCCGCGCCGTATTCACCCGGCGACGGGGCGATGCGGCTCCGTCCCAGGCAGTCGCGCTCAAGCCGCCGCCGCTACCCGCGCTCGCGGTCCGGCCCCGAAGGCGCTCCGAAGTCCGTGCGGCGAGGCGGCTGAACCGCGCGGCGGGCACGCTCGCCCTGTCCGTGCTCGCCGACAGCGCGCTCGAGCACTATCGCGGTACGTTCCACAACCGGGCGATGTATGTTCCGCTCGTCTCCTCCGCGCTGAGCCTGGCCGCGAGCGCGCATGGCAACGCCGACCGGCGCCCGCGGGCGCATGCCGCGCGGGATGCGATCTACGCGCTCGCGGGGGCGGTCGGCCTGATCGGCACGGGTTTTCACCTCTACAACATCGGCAAGCGGGAGGGCGGCTTTTCCTGGCTCAGCTTGTTCTACGCGGCTCCGCTCGGCGCGCCGGCGGCGCTCTCGCTGTCCGGCATGCTCGGCTACGCCGCCGAGCGCGTCCGCAACCGCGCGCCGGGCGCCCGGCCGCGGGTTTTCGGAGCGCCGGCCGGGCGGACCGTGGCCGGGGTGACCGGCCTGGGTCTTGCCGGGACGGTGGGCGAGGTCGGGCTGCTGCATTTCCGCGGCTCGTTTCAGAACCCGTTCATGTATCTGCCCGTCACGCTGCCGCCGGTCACATCGGCGCTGATGACGGGAGCCGCCCTGCGCGGCGCCCCTGCCAGCCGCTGGATGCGGCGGGCGCTGCGGTGGTGGCTGCGCGCGACGGCGCTGCTCGGCTTTGCGGGGGTCGGTTTTCACGTCTACGGCGTGGGACGGGGCATGGGCGGCTGGCGCAACTGGAGCCAGAACGTGCTCGCCGGTCCGCCCATTCCGGCCCCGCCCAGTTTCACCGGTCTGGCGATGGCCGGACTCGCCGCGCTCGATCTCCTGGAGCAGCATCCCGATGAGTAGCGCCCGTTATCCCGGCTACGACGTGCTTTCCAAGCGGAACGGGCCGTCCTGGAACGAGCAGACGCGGCGGGCGATCAACAAGCGCCTCGCCGTGCCCCGCGAGCCGCGCTTCTTCACCGGCGAGGAGTGGCAGACGCTGACGGCTGTCTGTGCGCGGATCGTGCCGCAGCCGAAGGACCGGCCGCCGGTTCCGCTTCCCGCCTACGTGGACGAGAAGATGCTGATGGGACGCGCGGAGGGCTACCGCCATGCGTCGATGCCGCGACAGGGCGAGGCCTGGAAACGCGGCCTCGCCGCGCTCGACGCGGAGGCGCGGCAGACCTACGCAGGTCGCCGCTTTCACGAAATCCCCGCGACGGAGCAGGACGCGCTGCTCCGGCACGCGCAAGCCGGGGAACTGAGCGGGCCGGCCTGGGGCGGGATGCCGAGCAAGATGTTCTTCACGGACCGGGTCATCCACGACGTCTGCAACGCCTATTACGCGCATCCCACGGCGTGGAACGAGATCGGGTGGGGCGGCCCGGCGAGCCCACGCGGCTATGTGCGGCTGGGCTTCGACAAGCGCGATCCCTGGGAGGCCGCCGAGGCCAAGCCCGGACAGGAAGAGAAAGCGCGGCGGGAGAACAAGCATGTCGGCTAGCGGCGGAGGATACGACGGCTATGTGACCGCCGCGAGCGATCCGTTCGACAAGCCCCGCGCGACCGGCGGCCGGGCGCCGGACGTGTTCCGCACCGGCGGCTGGGTGCCGATGCGGGAGTATCCGGAGACCGAGGAGGTGGATTTCGCCATCGTCGGGACCGGCGCGGGCGGCGGCACACTCGCCTGCCGCCTGGCCGAGCACGGCTTCTCCGTCGTTGCCTTCGACGCCGGGCCGTTCTGGCGGCCGCTCGAGGATTTCGCTTCCGACGAGACCGAGCAGAACAAGGTGTTCTGGGCCGACGACCGACTGATCGACGGCGAGCAGCCAATCCGTATGGGGGTCAACAACAGCGGCAAGTCCGTGGGCGGCAGCACCGTCCACTTCCAGATGGTCTCGCTGCGCTTCCGCCCCGAATGGTTCAAGTCGCGGAGCCAGCTCGGCTACGCCGTGGACTGGCCGCTCGACTGGCGCGAGATGTGGCACTACTACGACTACGTTGAGGATGCGCTCGCGATCGCGGGGCCGATCGACTACCCGTGGGGGCCGAAGCGGAAGCGCTATCCCTATCGCCCGCACGAGGTGAACGCCGCCGGGCTCGTGCTGGCGCGGGGCGCGGAGGCGATGGGAACCGCCTGGGCGGCCTGTCCGCTGGCGACGGTTTCCGCCCCGCGCGGCCTGTCACCGCCCTGCGTCTATCGCGGCTTTTGCCGGATCGGCTGTTCGACCAACGCCAAGCAGAGCGTGCTGACCGTCTGGATTCCCCGCGCGATCGCGGCCGGGGCGGAAATCCGCGACCTCGCCATGGTCGGGCGGATCGAAACGAACGACGCCGGGCGCGCGACCGGCGTTCACTATCAGCGCCAAGGCGAGTGGCGCTTTCAGAAGGCCCGCCACGTGGTTGTCGCGGGCTACGCCATCGAGACCCCGCGGCTGATGCTGCTATCGGCGGGCAATCGCTTCCCCGACGGCCTGGCGAATAGCTCCGGCCTGGTTGGGAAGTATCTGATGACCCAGTCGAACCAGTCGGTGTGGGGCCTGATGGACGAGGAGGTGCGCTGCTACAAGGGGCCACCGTCGCTCACCATCAACGAACACTGGAACTACGTGGACAAGCATCCGACCAAGGATTTCGACGGCTACTACCTGTTCTACAGCCAGGGGCCGCTGCCGCTGGAGTGGGTCGCGGTGCAGACCGGCGCCCGCAAACTCTGGGGCGAGGCGCTGCGGACCGAGATGGAGAAGTACAACCATCAGGCGGGGCTGCGCATGGTCGGGGAGTTGCTGCCTTACGAGAACAACCGGGTGACGCTGGCCGACGAGGAGGACCAGTACGGCCTCAAGATCCCGCGCGTCACTTACAGCTACAGCGACAACGACAGGCGGCTGATCCAGCACGGCATGGATCAGATGGAGCAGCATTTGCGGGCGGCGGGGGCCACGGACATCTTCCGCCAGGAGGACGACACCAACCATCTGAACGGCACCGCCCGGATGGGCAGCGACCCGCGAACCAGCGTGGTCGACGCGGATTGCCGGTGCTGGGACATTCCCAACCTCTGGGTCTGCGACGGCTCGGTGTTCCCCACGGTAGGCGGGGTGAATCCCTCGGAGACGATCCAGGCGATCGCCTGCCGCACGGCGGACCGGATCAAGCAGATGGCCGGGCGCGGGGAGGTGTAGGCGGCGCCGCGGTCAGGCTGCGGTCAGGACGATTCGGGCTCGCCGCATGGCTCAGCGATCGCTCAGCCGGTAGGCTCGGGGTCTGACAGTGAGGAGCACCAGCGATGAGCCGCCTCGTTTTTGTCCTGAACGGCCCCAACCTGAACCTGCTCGGAAAGCGCCAGCCCCATATCTACGGCCACGAGACGCTCGCCGACGTCGAGCAATCCGTCCGCGCGCTCGCCGGGAAACTCCATCTCGACATCCGCTTCCACCAGAGCAACCGCGAATACGAGATCGTGGACTGGATTCACGAGGCGCGGGAAACCGCTGTCGGCATCATCATCAACCCGGCCGCCTTCACCCACTACTCCGTCGCCATCCTGGACGCGCTGAACACGTTCGATTACCCGGTGATCGAGGTGCATATCTCGAACGTGCATAAGCGCGAGGAATTCCGGCACAAATCCTTTGTCTCGCTGCGGGCGGACGGGGTCATCGCCGGCCTGGGAACGCAGGGCTACACGCTGGCGCTACGCCGCCTCGCGCTTCTGATCGACGAAAGCGCCAAGAAGTCCTGACGCGACCCGTTCAGCGCAACAGCGAGCCGAACACGCCGCGCAGCACCGCCCGCCCGAGTTGCGTGCCCACTTGGCTGCCGAGACTGCGCACGACGGCCTTGGCGGCGGCTTCGGCGACGCCCTGGCGCCGGCTGCCACCGGTCAGGATCTCGGACAGCAGCCCGCCGCCGGTCCCGGCCCGCGAGGGCGGCAGCCGGGCAGGAGCGGGCATCGGCGCCGGAGCCGTTCCGCCCCAGGGACTCGGGGCTGGAGCGTCGCCGTGCTGCCATGGATCGCCGCCCCGCACCGGCGTCGGTTGCGCCTCGGCGGCCGGGCTGGGCGCCAGGGCGCGGTGTTGCAGGCGTTCGTAGGCAAACTCGCGGTCGATCGCCTCATCGTAGAGGCCGGCGACCGGGCTGGCCCGCATGATGGCGGCCCGCTCCTCCGGTGTGATCGCCCCGATCCGCCCTCGCGGCGGGCAGATGCGCGTGCGCTCGACCATGCCCGGCACGCCGGACGGATCGAGCAGCGAGACCAGCGCCTCGCCCACCGCCAGCTCCGTGATCGCGGTCTCGGTCCTGAAGGCGGGATTGGGGCGGAACGTCTCGGCGGCGACCCGCACCGCCTTCTGGTCCACGGGGGTGAAGGCCCGGAGCGCGTGCTGCACCCGGTTGCCGAGCTGGCCGAGCACGCCCGGCGGCACGTCGGCGGGATTCTGCGTGACGAAATAGATGCCGACGCCCTTGGAGCGGATCAGCCGCACCACCTGCTCGACCTTGGCGGCTAGCGTTTTCGGCGCGTCCCGGAACAAGAGATGCGCCTCGTCGAAGAAGAACACGAGCTTCGGCCGGTCGAGATCCCCAACCTCCGGCATCTGCTCGAACAATTCGCTCAGCAGCCAGAGCAGGAAGGTGGCGTAGAGGCGGGGCGACTGCACCAGCCGGTCGGCCGCGAGCACGCTCACCGCGCCGCGCCCGTCCGGCGCAAGCCGCATCAGGTCCGCAAGCCTGAGCGCCGGCTCCCCGAAGAACCGCGCGCCGTCGGCCTGTTCCAGCGCCAGCAGCTTGCGCTGGATGGCGCCGACAGTCGCGCGGCTGACATTGCCGTAGGCAGTGGTGAGGGAGGCGGCCTGATCCGCCACATGCGCCAGCATGGCGCGCAGATCCTTGAAGTCGAGCAGCAGCAGGCCCTGGTCGTCGGCCAGCGCGAAGGCGATGGTCAGCACGCCTTCCTGGGTCTCGTTCAGGTCGAGGATGCGCCCGAGCAGCATCGGCCCCATCTCGGCGACCGTCGCCCGCACGGGATGCCCGTCGCGGCCGAACACGTCCCAGAAGATCACGGGCGACGCCTCGTGGACGTAGTCCCGCATGCCGAGTTCGACCGCGCGCTGGTCGAGCTTCGGATTTGGCGTGCCCGCCTCGGCGATGCCCGCGAGGTCGCCCTTGATGTCGGCGCAGAACACCGGCACCCCGGCTCGGGAGAACCCTTCCGCGAGCACCTGCAACGTGATCGTCTTGCCGGTGCCGGTCGCGCCCGCGATCAGCCCGTGCCGGTTGGCGAGCGGCAGATGGAGGTATTGCGGCGTGTCGGCGCGGCCGACCAGCAAATCCTGCACGGCTGTGATAGTCCCCTCATGTGCGCGCGAGGAAGTGGCTCCGCGCGGGACCATCATGCATCAGAAACCGAGCCGCAAGCAGGGAGTCGCCCGGCGTGGTGGCCGCCGGGCCGGGCGGGCGAACGGTCAGAGCTAATTAGAAGCCTTCGCGCTCCAGGCGCTTGCGCTCCAGCTTGCGGGCGCGGCGGACGGCCTCGGCGGCCTCGCGGGCGCGGCGCTCGGACGGCTTCTCGTAATGCCGGCGCAGCTTCATCTCGCGGAACACGCCTTCCCGCTGCATTTTCTTCTTGAGCGCCTTCAGCGCCTGATCGACGTTGTTGTCCCGAACCAGAACCTGCACTTGGCCACCATCTCCTGTCAGCTGGATCGCCCGCTCGGGGCGCGAAAAAACATCCCGTCGTCGGGCTCCGACGCGAGGAGTGGCGCTATAGCATGGCGGCTGAGGCTCGCAAAGGGATTACGCCTTCCCATCTCGGACAGGCCATGTCGATTCTCAAGATTGCCCGGATGGGCCACCCGGTCCTGCTCCAGCGCGCGACCGAAATCCCGGACCCGGCGGCGCCCGAGATCCGCCGGCTGGTCCGGGACATGATCGAGACGATGGAGGATGCCGGGGGCGCGGGCCTCGCGGCGCCGCAGGTGCATGTGCCGGTGCGGCTGTTCGTGTTCCGGGTTAGTCCCGAGCGCAGCACGGGCGGTCCCGAGGACGCGCCCCGGGGGGTTTCGGTCGTGATCAACCCCGAAATCGATCTGCTCACGGAGGAGCGGGTGCCGTGCTGGGAGGGGTGCCTCTCCATCCCCGGCCTGCGAGCGGCCGTGCCGCGATCGCCGCGCATCCGTTATCGGGGTCTCGACTCGGATGGCGAGGCGTTCGAGCGGGATGCCGCCGGCTTCCACGCCAACGTCGTGCAGCACGAATTCGATCACCTGGACGGCATTCTCTATCCGATGCGCGTGACCGATTTCACGCTGTTCGGCTTCAACGAGGAACTCGCGCGGGCCGCCTTCGCCCGGCAGGAGACGCCATGATGCAGACCCCCGAACGCAGCCCGGAGCGCGACGCCGCGATCGACGCCCTCTTGCCGAACGTGCCGTTCGACGGCTGGACCTACACGGCCTTGCGGATGGGCCTCGCCGCCTCCGGCCAGGCCGAGGAGGACGCCGAACTGCTGTTCCCGGGCGGCGCGCCCGACATGATCGAGGCGTTCTGCGATCTCGCCGATCGTCGGATGACGGAAGGCGCGGCCGCTCTTGACATGACCGGACTGCGCACCCCGGCGCGCGTGCGGGCGGTGGTGGCGCTCCGGCTTGCGCAGAACCGGCCGCACAAGGAGGCGGTGCGCCGCGCCGTCTCGGTGTTGTTCCTGCCCCGCAACGCTCAGGTCGCGGCCGCCTGCACGGGCCGCACCGTGGACGCGATCTGGCACGCGGCCGGCGACCGGTCGGCCGATTTCAGCTGGTACACCAAGCGGGCAATCCTCGGCTCCATCTATACCGCCACCCTGCTCTACTGGCTCCGTGATACGAGCGACGACGATGCGGCGACGCTGGCCTTCCTCGACCGCCGGCTTGCGGGCGTCGGCCGCCTTGGCAAATTCCGGGCGCGGGCCGAAGCGGTGCTGCATCGCGTCACGCCCGCTTCGTTGCGCGAGGCGGGCTGACCTTGGAGCCATACGGGGCAATACTGAGCGTTTTCTGGCAACTCGCCTCGGGAGTTTGCGTTTTGCTGCACGCGGACAGGAGGCGGAGAGTGGCCGATGCGCGGAATACTTTTGTGGCTGGTCGGGATTCCAATCCCGATCATCATTCTTCTCTACCTTTTTCACGTCATCTAGGCCGACCCAGGAGCCGGCTCGCGCGGGCTTAGTCGGGCAGCAACTCGATCGGATCGCCGACGGCGATGCGGCCTGGCTCCGTCACTTCGGCGTAGAACCCGAAATGGGGATGACCGTAGAGCCTCCGTAGTTCCTGCACGGGGTCTAAATCGCGTTCGGCGGTTTCCGGATTGACCTCGACCGCCGGGCAGCGCGGGATCGGCGCTTTGACCCGCAGCGTCGCCCCGCCCACAAGGAGGGTGCGGCCGATCCAGCCCAGTTCGTCCCAAGGCACCCCGCCGCTGAACCAGAGATTGGCGCGGAACCGGCGCCGGTGCCGTCTCTCGCCGACGCGGCTCTCGAAGTCACGCAGGCTCGCGAGGCTGATGAGGCTGACGACCTTCTTGCTGACGTCGCTGAAGCTATGTTCCGGCACGTAGTGGAAATGCGGCGTGCCCCGGGCCTCCCCGCCCAGGAAGGCGGTCAGGAACGCGCCGATCTCCGCCCGCCCGCTGGGCTCCTGGGCATTCGCCGTAACCGAGCTTTCGTCCGGCCCCTGGATCGACAGCAGGCCGGTTCGAGGGTCGAAGGTCGAGCGCAGCGCGGCGGCCCGCTCGTTCACCATGAGACAGAGGAAGTTCCGCTTCGGCAGGTGGCGGGGATGCTCCGGATCGAAATGCGCGTCGCCCTGCGCCAAGGCGAAGGCGCGGTCCCAAGGAATGCAGCCGCCCGCCTCGACCTCGACTTCTTCGAGCGCTTCCGCCGTCAGCCCCTTCACGGGATAGCGATACAGATGCTCGACGCGCATGGGCTAACCTCTTGAGGCGGATCGGGCCATTTACCATCTCCGGCGGCGGAGGTCGCGCTCCGCTGCCTGAGAGGGGCGGTCGCGCGGCCAGTGTCGCCTGAGGAAGAGGGGCATACCATCATGGACATCGAGAAGTTCACCGAACGCTCGCGCGGCTTCATGCAGGCCGCGCAGACCATCGCCATTCGCGAGTTCCATCAGCGCATCACGGCCGAGCATCTGCTGAAGGCGCTCCTGGACGACGAGGAGGGCGCGGCCGCCGGGCTTATCCGTGCCGCCGGCGGCAATCCGCAGCAGGCGCTTGCCGCCGTGGAGATGGATCTTGCCCGCCAGCCGAAGGTGCAAGGCTCGGGCGCGGGCCAGCCGCAATTCACGCCGGACGTGGTCCGCATCCTGGATGCGGCGCAACAGGCGGCGCAGAAGGCTGGCGACGAATACGTGGCGCAGGACCGGCTGCTGGTCGCGATCGCCGCCAGCGACACGCCGGCCGGGCGCGCGCTGAAGCAGGCCGGCGCGAACGCGCAGGCGCTGGAGAAGGCGGTCGCGGACATCCGCAAGGGCCGCAAGGTGACCAGCCAGAACGCCGAGTCGAGCTTCGACGCGCTGAAAAAATACGCGCGCGATCTCACCGCCGCCGCCCGCGAGGGCAAGCTCGATCCGGTGATCGGCCGCGACGAGGAGATCCGCCGCACGATCCAGGTGCTGGCGCGCCGCACCAAGAACAATCCGGTGCTGATCGGCGAGCCGGGCGTCGGCAAGACGGCGATCGTGGAAGGCCTGGCGCTGCGCATCGTCAATGAGGACGTGCCCGAGGCGCTGAAGGGCAAGCAACTGCTCGCACTCGATCTCGGCGCCATGGTCGCGGGCGCCAAGTATCGCGGCGAGTTCGAGGAGCGGCTGAAGGCCGTGCTCAAGGAGATCGAGGGCGCCAACGGCCAGATCATCCTGTTCATCGACGAGATGCACACGCTGGTCGGCGCCGGCCGGGCGGACGGCGCGATGGATGCGTCGAACCTCATCAAGCCGGAACTGGCGCGCGGCTCGCTGCACTGCGTCGGCGCGACCACGCTCGACGAATACCGCAAGCACGTCGAGAAGGACGCGGCGCTGGCCCGGCGCTTCCAGCCCGTGTTCGTGGGCGAGCCGTCGGTCGAGGACACGATCAGCATTCTCCGAGGCATCAAGGAGAAATACGAGACGCATCACGGCGTCCGCATCACCGACGGCGCGCTGGTCGCGGCGGCCACGCTCTCGAACCGCTACATCACCGACCGCTTCCTGCCGGACAAGGCGATCGACCTCGTGGACGAGGCGGCCAGCCGTCTGCGCATGGAAGTGGACAGCAAGCCCGAGGAGCTGGACGAACTCGATCGCCGCCTCATCCAACTCAAAATCGAGCGCGAGGCGTTGCGGCGCGAGGACGATGCGGCGTCGCGCGACCGGCTGCAACGTCTGGAGCACGAGCTGGGCGCGCTGGAGGAGCGGTCGAACGCGATGACCGCGGCCTGGCAAGCCGAGAAGGAGCAGGTCAACGAGACGCAGAAGCTGAAGGAGCGGCTCGATCAGGCCCGCAACGAGGTGCAGCTCGCGCAGCGGCGGGGCGACCTCGCGCGCGCCTCGGAGTTGATGTACGGCGTCATCCCGGAGATCGAGCGCAAGCTCGCCTCGGCCGGAGACGGCAAGCTCGTTAACGAATCGGTCACGGAAGAGAGCATCGCCTCGGTGGTCTCCCGCTGGACCGGCATCCCGGTCGACAAGATGCTGGAGGGCGAGCGCGCCAAGCTGCTGCGCATGGAAGAAGAGCTGCATCGTCGCGTGGTCGGGCAGGACGAGGCGCTGAAGGCGGTCGCGAACGCGGTGCGCCGCGCGCGGGCGGGCTTGCAGGATCCGAACCGGCCGATCGGCAGCTTCCTGTTCCTCGGCCCGACCGGCGTCGGCAAGACGGAGCTCACCAAGGCGCTGGCCGAGTTCCTGTTCGACGACGAGCGGGCGATGGTGCGGATCGACATGAGCGAGTTCATGGAGAAGCACTCCGTCTCCCGCCTGATCGGCGCGCCTCCCGGCTATGTCGGCTACGACGAGGGCGGCGTGCTGACCGAGGCGGTGCGGCGGCGGCCGTACCAGGTGATCCTGTTCGACGAGGTCGAGAAGGCGCACGAGGACGTCTTCAATGTGCTGCTGCAGGTGCTCGACGACGGCAGGCTGACCGACGGCCAGGGCCGCACGGTCGATTTCCGCAATACGATCATCGTGCTGACCAGCAATCTCGGCAGCGAGATCCTGGCGGCGCAGCCCGAAGGCGAGCCGGCCGCGATGGTGCAGGGTCAGGTGATGCGCGTGGTGCGCGATCACTTCCGGCCCGAGTTCCTGAACCGGCTGGACGAGATCATCCTGTTCCGCCGCCTGCAGCGGTCGGACATGGCGGCGATCGTCGCGATCCAGCTTGGGCATCTCCGCAAGCTGCTGGCCGATCGGAAGATCAACCTCGACCTCGACGCCAGCGCGCTCGAATGGCTGGCGCAGGAGGGCTACAACTCGGTCTATGGCGCACGCCCGTTGAAGCGCGTGATCCAGCGCAGCCTGCAAAATCCGCTCGCGGGCATGATCCTCGAAGGCGCGATCGCCGATGGCGAGACGGTGCATGTCTCGGCCGACCGCGCGAACGGCCTGACGATCAACGGCAGGCTGGCGGAAGCGGCGTAATAGCCCGGTCGTGTGGGGCCGGGCGTCGTCTTCCTCGGCCCCGCCTCGTTGGGACCGTTCACACGGGGCGAGGCGGAAGCCCGCCTGGCGAGCCGGCCGGGCGGAATGAGGCCCGGTAGTAGATTGAGGAACCGGCCCGGCTCGCGTTGCCGGGCCGCTTTACTCCGCTTGGCCGCCGGCTAGAATTGCCTCAATCTCCTTGAAGGACGAAGATTGAGGAACGACACCATGTCGGGCACGACCGCCCCCCGCTCCGGCAGCGCAGCCGGTTCCCTGCTGCTCTGGCTTGCCGTCACCGTGCTCGGAGCCGTCGCGTTCGGCATCATCGCGCTCAGCCGCGGTGAGACGATCAACGCGGTCTGGCTCGTGATCGCCGCCGTCTGCACCTATCTCCTCGGCTACCGCTTCTACGCGCTGTTCGTCGCGCGCTCGGTCGCGGGCGTCGATCCGACGCGCCTGACCCCCGCCAGCCGCCACAATGACGGGTTGGACTACGTGCCGACCAACAAATGGGTGCTGTTCGGCCACCATTTCGCGGCGATCGCCGGGGCGGGGCCGCTGGTCGGGCCGGTGCTCGCAGCCCAGATGGGCTATCTGCCGGGCACGCTCTGGATCCTGCTCGGGGCGGTGTTCGCGGGCTGCGTGCAGGATTTCATGGTCCTGTTTATCTCGACCCGGCGCGAC